>JAFDXI010000048.1 GCA_018268035.1 Bacteroidota bacterium
CTAAGAAAAAGGTGGAGGTTTTGACGGCAAATTATAAGATTTAAAGCTGTTTTAAAACATCATTAAATTTTTAAAAAATGGACATTTGGAAATGAAAAAATGGACATTTGGAAATGGCGTTTATACATTTAAAATCAAAAAAATCAACCACATGAAAAAACAATGTACACTTTTATTCGCCCTTCTGTTGAGTACTTTTCTGGTACATGCTCAGAAATTCAGGCTTGCCCGGTTTTCGGTTGGATATTCTAATCCCGTAGGTATTGAAAACTGTGGCGATTCCCGATTGTTTATAGTAGAACAAGAGGGTAAAATATTTATTTGTGATTCAGCAGGGATAAGGAACCCGGCACCTTTTTTAGATATTACCGATAGGGTCTTATTTGATGAAGACCGCGGTTTGTTAGGGCTTGCTTTTGATCCTAAATTTTCAAAAAACAGTTTTTTTTATGTTTTCTATATTAAAAAAGACGGGAATTCCCAGGTCTCAAGGTTTAAAGTAAAATCAGATAGCCCTAATGTTGCAGCCAGGGGTTCTGAAAAATTAATACTTACTATCAAACAACCTTTCGCAAAAGATAAAGGAGGTTGCATCCGTTTTGGCCCTGATGGTTTTTTATATATTGCTTCAGGTGATGGTGGTGGTAATGGTGACCCGAAGAACAATGCACAGAAACCAAACAGTATTTTAGGAAAGATGTTGCGTATAGATGTACATAGTGGCAGCAGGCCTTACAGACTTCCTTCTGATAACCCATTTATTGATTCGCCAAATTATCGAAATGAAATATGGTCATTGGGTTTGCATAATCCCAGGCGCTTTAGCTTCGATGCATTGAATGGTCAAATGTATATTGGTGATGAAGGCAAAAAAGATTGGGAAGAAATAGATGTAGAGTTAGCTGGATCAGGTGGTCATAATTATGGATGGCGTTGTTATGAAGGAAAGCAACCTTATGATACTAGCGGGTGCATGCCAAAGAATAATTATGTAGCACCACGCTATGTCTATGCACACAACGATTCTGTTGGAGGAGACTGCTCTGTCATTGGCGGTTTCGTTTACAGGGGCAGTAAATTTCCGCATTTGTATGGCAAATATGTTTTTACTGATTATTGCAGTGGTTTATTCAGGTTATTATACAAACAAGGTGGTGAGTCAAAAGCAAGGATAGTGTATGACGGTGATAATAATGCATATACTTCTTTTGGTGAAGACATGAACCATGAACTCTATGTTTGTAATGCAGCAAAAGGTTTTATTTACCAGGTAAAATATGGTACTGCGCAAAGTGAAAACTTTAGCGATATAAAATCTGTTGAAGGATATAGAATGAGTTTTTCGCCAAACCCTTCTAATGGTAGAATCAACATAAATTATAATTCAGTAAAATCAGAAAGGATATCTATTCATGTTACAGGTATAATGGGTAACCTCATGTACTCAAATACAAGAACAGTTAATGCTGGCTCCAATACCTGGGTCGAAAGCATGCAATTGCCATCTGGGAATTATATTTTAAGTATTACTACTGATTCAGGAAAAGTTATTTCACAAAGCCTGAGAATTGAATAGATGAGAAAATGAAAATATAATGGTTTAAAGGTGCCAGATTGGAAAAGGGCTGACTCGATTAAAAAAACGAGTGGCCCTTTTTTAATGAGATATTATTTTCTATATGAAAGTTGATACATTGTTTTTAATATTCTGCTACACTCTTTTACCTTTTTTGAATTCAATGTTGTTTATCCATTTATTTTTGATGCATGGACCGCATTGAAAAAATTCATGAACTTTTGCAAAAGATGCCTGGTGATAATTTTTTGCGACATGCTTTAGCGCTGGAATATATTAAGATTGGTAAAGATGATGAAGCAAAGGTTTTGTTTGAAGCTATTTTAAACGACACACCAGGTTATACCGGTTCATATTACCATCTTGGAAAATTATTGGAAAGAATGGGTGAAACACAAAATGCAATTGCCTGTTATGAAAAGGGGATGGAGGAATCAAAAAAGGCTAATGAACAACATACTTATAATGAACTGCAGGCGGCTTATGAGGATTTAGTGTATTGAAAGCTGTTTCATATATGCACAAAAAGCATCGCTGAAAACGATGCTGTCATTCTTTGAAAGAATATATTAGCAATTACTTGGTAACATTACATATCCATCTTTGATACTGAAGAATGATTTCAATGCTTTTACAATATTTTTCATATCCTCAAATTTTAATGTGAAACAATATGTATATAGGATAGTTGATGTAGAAAAAGATTTAATGAGGGGATACTAAATTCATGTTAAACGAGGATATAACAATTGTAATAAAAAAGGTTGTATTTGTTAAGAGCTACATCTCTTTTAGCACCCTTAGAATTTCTGCTGCTGCCAGCCTGTTACCTGTATCGTTGAGATGTATGCCATCAATTGTAAGTAAGCCTTTGCTTGCATTTATTTTATTGTGTGCATTTGCATAGAGCATAAAAAATGCACGCAAATCACATAAGGGAAGTTTTAATACTTCTGCAATATTTCTAATGATTGAGCAATATGCATTAATATTTTCATCAAGTGGATTTTCATTGTTTCTTTTTTCACCAATAGCTGCAGGTGTCACCAGCATGATACGGTAATGATGTTTCAACAATTCATTAACCACTGTACGATACAGGGTTTCAAATTTTATTAAGCTGTTACCATCATCATACAAACCGGCCTGCCACACATCATTTACACCTATCCACAATACCACAATGTCAGGGTCTTTACTAATAACATCATTATGCATCCGTTCATAAAGGTCAACAATTGTATTGCCGCTGATGCCTGCCCCTGTCAATTCGAAATATTCAATGTTTTGATGCTGCAGCATCTGTTTCATCACAGAAATATAGCCTGCAGGTTGTAAACCAATCTCTGTAAGTGAGTCTCCAAAAAATAAAACCTTTTTTGTCTTTGTTTTTTTATTGATTAAAACAGAAATAAACAATACGATTGCAGTTAATAGAAATATCCATATCAATCCTTTGGTGACCACTGATTGTGATTATGCGATATCAGTCATAAATGGTGTAGTCTCTTTGCCCATTTTCTCAACAAACTTTCTTTCATCCAGTAAATAGCCATTACCTCTTGCACAAAAGTGTACGTGCAGGTTTTCAATGCTTATGGGGTTGCCTTCAGGTATATCTGCGATATTGGTATGCATGACATCGTGCCCGTCAATGATAATGATGAGACCGCTACCGATAGCTTCCATTTTGTTTCCGCCTGTTATGATCATACCTGTATCTTCTCCGAGTCCAATACCTATGCATTGCGGGTTGCCTGCTACTGCCTGAGCGAGCCGGACAAAACGGCCACGTTTTTCAAAATGTGAATCAATGATAACATCATCAATCAAACTTAATCCTGTTGTTATTTTCACTTCACCTTTTAAATGCGCCCTGAATGCATTGCCTTCATAAATCATGGTGCTGCTCATGGCCATGGCGCCGGCAGAAGTACCGGCTATAACAATATTGTCATTCCAATACCTCTCACGCAATGTTTTATGAAAAGATGTGCCGCCAAGCGTAGCTGTCAGTCGCATCTGGTTGCCACCGCTAAACATAATGCAGTCGCAATTTTTCAGTCGTTGCAGGTAGTCAGGTTGTTGTAAATCTTCGCGATTGCGAATATGCATCAGGTCAACATTCACACATCCAATTTTTCCAAAAGCATCCAGATAATTTTCTCCTACCTGGAATGGAATAGTTGAAGCAGTTGTTATTACTTCAATCCTTTTTTTCACACCCCCTGCTTCATCAACAATACGGCGAAGGATACCAAGTTCAAAAAAATTCAGGTTCTTAAGGAGATCATCTTTATTTACTTCTGTTCCTTTGTCTTCTGCACCGCCGATTGCAATTAGTTTTCCTGTTGGTATTTGCATTTTTGTAAATAAACTGGTTAAGCAAATTTATAACATTCATTTTTTTTTGGTTTATTTAAAACCGTTAACTCTGAATTGCGTGTATAAATTGAGGATAATGAAAATATATTCTAATCAATTATAAATAATAAAAAACCCTGCTGATGCAAGGTTTTTTATTAAAGATTTTTTTTAATTAACCATTACCATTGCAGACTGTGAGTCATTATCTGTTTTAATTTTTAAGAAATAATTTCCTTTGGCAAAACCCTGTACACCAATTTTCTCTGTCTGCCCTTCTGTAACTGAAGGCAATGCTTTTGAAAACATTGTTTTACCATTTGCGTCAGTGAGCGTAACTGCTACATTGCTGGATGCAGTTTTGAATACAACTGTAAAGAAATCTTTAGCAGGGTTTGGGGTAACAATATAGTTGAATATTTTTTTGGCTGAAGCATTATCAGCTACTGTTGCCGATGATGCTGCTAATGCAGAAGATGAGATTGTGAAATCAGTATCTGAAATATCAAAGAAAATATTACCTACTGCAAATACAGCAATTCTTGCTTTTGTAGTGTTTACATTGGGCACTGTTATTTGCTCACTGCCATCATTTGGTGTAGATGCTTTTAATACTTTGAAAGTTTTACCGCCATTTACTGAATACATGATTTTTACTTTACTGCAATTCACAGGGGCTGCAGTTGTATTAGCAACATCCCAGGTAATTGTCTGAGTTGTACCGCCTACCCATGTTGTAGCTGTATTGGGAGAAGTTACAACAAATGGTCCCGCTGTATTGACAACAGTTATTTTCATATCATCACTTTTGTTGTTGCCTCCACCTGTATGGTTATCACGAACGGTAAACCTGAAATTCAAATCCCTGCTTACAGCAGAAAGTGATTCCCATTTATTTGATAGAGCGCCTCTTAAAATTGTAGTATCAGATGGGAACATCCTGAACTTATTGCTGCTATAGTTGTATGTCCTGAATTCAGGGCCTTTTGTAGTTGTTGTTTTTGGATATGTATTGGCTCCGCTTTCAAAAGGATCTATTTGTTCCCAAATGTATGTTGGATGATCACCGTTATCGGCATCACCACCTGAACCACGTAAAATAAATGGAGTAGAGATAGGAATAATTCTGTCTTTACCTGCGTTTGCAGAGGGGGCATGGTTGCCGGTAATAGTGCTTACTGCACAAACATTGCCTCCGCCACCAGGTTTGATGTAAGTGCTGATCTGTGCTATACTTGCTGTGCCAAAAAGATCATCACTATGGCTCTGAACATCTGTGTTGCCGGTAATGCCTGCATAACCCATAATTGTTGAACCACTGCCTGGTTCTATTTGAGCGTTGGTTTGTTCATTTGAAAAAGTGAAAGTATGGTTTGCTCCATATTGATGGCCCATTTCGTGTGACCAGTAATCAATCACAAAATAATCTGTCAACAAAGGTTTTGAATATGTGCTCATGCCACTACCTTTTGAACCGGTTTTGCAAACGCAACCAATACAGCCTGCGTTACCGTTATCACTACCTTTTGCTAACACATGGCCAATATCATAATTGTCATTACCAATGTTGTTATCACAGGTTTGCTGGCATTTTGAATTCAAATTATTTAATGTAAAAGGATCTGTTGCGGGGTTTAAAAAAATGATGGCATCCTCATTGTCCACCAGATTCATGTGAATGCCGAGATCTGTTTCATACACCTGGTTGGCCCTCGCAAGGTCAACAGCCAAAGCAGCTAAAACTGTATTGATACTATCCTGATGTGTTATTTCTGTTCCTGTCATAAATGATAAAGACCATTCACCGGTAGTGCAAAGTGCAAGGCGGTATGTGCGTAAAGTGCCATCATCAATATTTCCAACAGGGGCAGTTTTATTTGCAGCTAATTTTTGTGAAGCGATAATCCCCGCTGTTTCGCATTGTAGTTTGTTAGGGCTTTTATCGTTTTTGTTTCTTGCAAAAACAGCATATAGTTTGGAGGTATGATTAACAGGGTTGAGATACATTGTGTTTTCGTCAACACTTCTTATGCTGGCAAAAAAACCAAGTTTGTTATAACTGCAGGTGATAGATTTTGTATCATCGTCAACACCCACACCAGTATAAGTATGGATAGTATTATATCTTGCCTGCAATCCCGGTTCCATTACTGTTGTTTCTTTAATAGAAAACCTTTCAACATTACCGTTGGCAACAGGCACTGAAATAATTATGGAATTATTATTTTTTGCCAGTGATGTTTGAGTTAATGCACTTGCAAGATCATTTTCATTTAATGAGAATAATTTGAATGATGCTGGTTCAAAACCATCTTTAAAAAAGCTGCTGCCATTATTCATTTTTAAAGCATCGTTTTGATTAACGGCATGCCAATAGCTTTTTTGTGAAAAAGCAGATAGCGAAAATGACACCAGGCACAGGAAGAGTAATTTAGTTTTCATGATGTTTGTTTATTGAATAAAATGTTTGTTGGAAAAAGCAAATAGTTGGTATTTGTTTGGCTGCCAAGATAGAGCATAAGTATTTTAAACAAATATTTTATTTGTGTACGCCGGGAAAAATAAAGGCAACGTCAGGATAAATATCTGTCAAGTTTGTTGGGAAGGAGATATAAAACTGGTGTGGCAATAAAAATGATAAATTTAGTCATAGTTATAAAAAAAATGTCATCACTCAATGCTTCGAGCCGAGCGGAGCATTGAGTTAGCTTTTCTTTTGGAAGCTCCATAAAATTTTATTAATGGTCAATAATAAAACCCTGTAACAATTGGTTGGAGACTGTGTTTTTCACAATTACATCTTTCACTAAAGATTTAGGTGAACCCTTCCAGCACCATTGAATGAATTGGTCTAATGATTCATCAATTGCCTGTGCCATTATTTCTACATCACCATTATCAATATTTCTAACCCATCCTGAAATATGTAATTCGTCAGCTTTTTGTTTGGTATATTTTCTAAAAAAAACACCTTGAACAATTCCTTTGATAGTGATATGTTTTGTACTTATTTCCATGCCTCGCTGTATCAAAATTATTGAACAGCTACAATTAATTTTTATTAATATCCATCACCATCCAGCAGGTTGCCAAGTTTACCAAGTATGCTGCCTTCTTCCTTTCGGTTATATGTTGCAAAAGAAAGTATGCGTGATGCTAGTCTGCTGATGGGTAAAGATTGTATCCACACTTTGCCAGGACCTCTGAGTGTCGCAAAAAATAATCCTTCACCTCCAAATATTGAATTTTTGATGCCACCGATAAATTCAATATTATAATCAACAGTACCGGTGAAGCCAACAATACATCCTGTATCTATTTTCAATAGCTCGCCTGGCATCAGATCTTTTTCCTGTACAAAACCACCGGCATGTAAAAAAGCCATTCCATCGCCTTCCAGTTTTTCCATGATAAAACCTTCACCACCAAAGAGGCCTGTTCCTAATTTGCGTTGAAATTCTATGCCTATACTTACACCTTTGGCTGCACACAGGAATGCATCTTTTTGCGCAATGATTTTTCCACCTAAATTTAAAAGATTGAGTGCAACAACTTTGCCTGTATAGGGTGCAGCAAAGCTTACATGTTTTTTAGTAGATGCAGTATTAGTAAATGCAGTCATAAATAAATTTTCACCTACCAGCATGCGTTTTCCCGCACTGAATAATTTGCCCATCAGGCTGGTGTTTTGTTGCTGGCTGCCATCGCCAAAAATGGTTTGCTTAGAAATACCGTCATCCATCATCATAAAAGCGCCCGGCTCTGCTACTGCTGTCTCACCCGGGTCAAGTTCTACTTCTACATACTGCAATTCTTCACCGAAAATTTTATAATCAATTTCATGGTTGCTTATCATGGTTGTATATTTTTGACGAATGTATAAAATCATGAATTTTTTCTTTTAATAAATTATGTGATTGGTAAAATGAAAAAAACAGTGCATTGCCGCAGTTATGAAAACATAGCAATTGCCATAAAAATTCTTCCACTATTTTTGCGGCTTATGACACAGGAAAAACTTAATGATTTGCGGTCCCGCTTATCCGGGATAAGGAGGTTTCTTTGACGTTGAGAACCGAATACAAAAAATAGAAAATGACCGACTGCTTTCTTTATCGCCTGGATTTTGGAATGATAATGAAAGAGCAACCGGCATCATGAAAGAAATCAAGACAAATGAATATTGGCTGAAACTGTACAAGCAATCTGAAACTGCAGTTGAAGATTTTGCAGTGTTGTTTGATTTCTGGAAAGAAGGCGATGCTACTGAAGAAGAAGCATCAGAAGCATATAACCATTCATTAAAAGTGTTGGACGATGCTGAATTTAAAAGCACTTTGAATCAACCTGAAGATGAATTACCGGCAGTATTACAAATCAATCCGGGTGCTGGTGGAACAGAGAGCCAGGACTGGGCTGAAATGTTGTTGCGTATGTACAGGATGTATGGTGATAAACAAGGATGGAAAGTGAGTGAGCTTGACTACCAGGAAGGTGATGGCGCAGGTATTAAAACAGCGACACTTCAGTTTGATGGCACTTTTGCTTATGGATTTTTAAAGGCAGAAAGTGGTGTACATCGGTTGGTGCGTATTTCGCCATTTGATAGTAATGCAAGAAGGCATACGAGTTTTGCAAGTGTGTTTGTTTATCCATTGATTGATGATACAATTGAAATTAATGTGAACCCTGCAGATCTTGAATGGGAGTTTTATCGTAGCGGTGGTAAAGGTGGTCAAAATGTAAATAAGGTGGAAACGGCTGTGCGTTTAAAACATGGCCCTTCAGGAATTATTGTTGAATGTCAGCAAAGCAGGACACAGGGAGAAAACCGTGAACTGGCATTGAAGATGTTAAAAAGCCGGTTGTATGAAGAAGAGTTGCGGAAAAGAGAAGAAGCAAAAAATGCAACAAATGCAGGTAAGAAAAAAATTGAATGGGGCAGCCAAATAAGAAGCTATGTTTTTCATCCGTATAAAATGATAAAAGACCACCGCACAGATTATGAAGTGGGGAATGTGCAGCCTGTGATGGATGGTGAGTTGGATGGTTTTATAAAAGCTTACCTGATGAGTGAAAAAGAAACACAGCAGTAAAAATCTGGTTAATAAGAAATCAGGATAATCAGGTTCAATAATTTCTTTAATTTTTAATACCGGGGTATAATTGATTCAAATTTTATCCCGGTATTTATTAAAATCAATCATCCACCCTGAAAGAAATCTTACATATCACACCAAAGGTGGTTACCTGGTCGCCTTGTACATGTGCTTTAATGTCTTTTACAAAAACAGAATCAATATTACGAACGGTTTTTGATGCTTCGGCAACTGCTGTACGGATAGCATCGTCAATACTTTTATCGGATGATGCTATCACTTCAATCACTTTTACAATTGGCATAAAAAAGTTTTAAGATTTGAAATAAATGAATTAGGTAAATATAGGGAAAATTAATTCTACATGATCGGCCAATGCTTGATTGAAAATCAAAACTGCATTTTTTATTACTTTGATGATGATGGATGCTAACGAAAAATATGCATTTACAGTAAATGAATAAAGTATTTTCAATAGCTTTCAAAAAACTTTTATAATAAACTTCTACCTGTTATTATACTTGTTTTACTAAATTGATTAAAACAATGATTACTGTTTAAATATTGGAAATTTAATTGCCTGACTGCTTTGGTAAATGCTTTATCTGTTACAGGATTTAATGTGTCAATATGCAGATTGCCATATTTACAAATGTTGCCAAGTATATTCTGTCCTTCATCAATAAAATAAATATAAGGGAGAGCGGCATTGCATCTGATCATCCAGGAAAGATGAACAATGAAAATGGGTAATTCATCATTGCCAGGTTGTAATGCCCCGTTGAAGTGTATCCCGATTTTATTATCTGTGAAATATTGCCGGGCTCTTTGCGCAGGGTTGTAATCATTGTGTTGATATAGCCAGCTTAATGTTGTATCGCCAAGAAATATCAGACTCTTGCAATCAAGTTGTTTTGCTAAACCGGAAATTTCCTTTCCCAAATTTTTACAATGCCCTCTGAAAGATTTGGATGCCAGAGTCAATACATAACTTTTATAAATTTTAGGATAAGTAATGGTTTCCTCATCGCTTGCCTTATCATAGCTGCGTAATGGAAAAACCGGGTATTTTGATAATGCTTCCTGTCTGTTGATTTTTTTCAGCATGTAAAGTCAATTGGAACAAAAATAACGTGTATGTATTGACGAAATTACATACATATTATCAATTCAGAATTTTGATTTATTGTACTGACAAAATGCCCTTTGTTCGTTTGATAAAAGATATGTCTATTGAATCTACTTTTCAACTATTTTATTCTTAGATTTTTCCATCCATGATATTGAAAAAACTAATTTTTTCTGTATGATGAATTCGAATAGCTGCAATTTTATTTATTTTCAAATCCAAAACGTATGACACTTTCAAGCACATCCATATTTATATCAATTAATTTTTTGAATCTGATACAATACCCGGTCACTGAAGCCTTGCCTAAATTTTTTCCAAAAGTTTTTGATAAAAAAGTTTTATCCTCAATGCCCATGATGTAAACAGAGATACCTGTGCTGTTTGCGCTTAATCCAATTTGATAAAACTCCTTCGTTTTACCGTCGGCATATTTTATGGTACGTGAACCATAGCCAATATTTGGGTTAGAAACAATTTTTCCTTTTTCATCTTTGCCATCAAGAAACCATATTTTACAGGAAGGATTTATTTGAATGATATGCCGGTGCAAAATTTGCATTTCTTCCTGTTTTGGCTTGGGCTGGCTTTCAAGATATGATTTGATTTGTGTTTTTATATTCATATAGCTATAGTTATAAGTTGAAGGTTTTGCCGATATCAAAAAAATGATATGAACACAGTTTAAGAAATTTCAACATATCATTTAGTCCTCATGAAAGTTTTGATGTCATGCAATAAAAAAAATTTTTTATTGATGAATATTTTTATTCCAATTCTTCGCAAATGAAATGATGATGATGTAGAAGTGCTTTTACCGGAACAATGATATCTTTTTCACTTTCGATCCACAAAATTTTATCACAATCTTCCAGATCAAAATTCCAACAGGTATTGGGAAGCATATTAATAATATGCGGACAAAGCTTTTTTGCCTGCATTTTGGATTTGACTGATGTTTTAAAACGTAGATCATTTCTGAGATAATTTTTCCAATAGTTCTTCCAGGTTACTCAATGACATTTTCATTCCTTGTGTAAAGCCATCAAGAATTCTTTCTAAGCGTTCCAGTGATTCATTATAGATAACGATATAAACTTTAGTAGCTCCGTTTTGTTCGCTGAAATTATGATCCCATTCCGAACCTGGTAATTCAGGATTTTCATCTTTATCAGCAAACGCATTATACATTTTGAAGTTGGTCTTGGGGGTAATTGAAGTGTATTCCTGTATTGCCCAACGTTCATGGCCTTCCGGGCTTATCATGGCATAAAACCTTTTGCCACCCACTTTAAAATCCTGGTATTTTGTTTTTGCAATCATAGGTTTTGGTGCAATCCATTGATCAATCAATTCTGCCTTTGTGAAGGCGTCCCATACAAGCGATAACGGTGCATCAAATTCGCGGGTGATATAAACTGTTTTTGCTGCTTTGTCAACTGTAAAATCGAATAATTGTGTGTTCTTCATTTTTTTTATTTTTTTAAATTTTTGGAAAATATATTTGGTAAAGAAATATTGATAAAATAAGTCCAGCCTTCCACAAAATTGCTGAACGCAAAATCAGGATTGCTTGCAGGGAATGTTTCTAATCCTTCATGTGTCAAAATAAGTTTTGTTTTATCGCCTTCGTCGAATAATTCAAAAGTTACGAACGAGTTGCCTTCAAAGCCATCATATCTCCAACTGTATTTTAGTTTTTTTTCATGTACAACTTCTGTTACCTGGCATAGATGGTGATATTGTTTTTCGGGTGAATGGCCGCCTTTGAATTCAAATTTAAATCCAACTTCAGGCCTGAAATCAGGCAAATCAAAATACCATTCTTTCATTAACTCTTTTTGTGTTATTGCCTGCCAATCATCTTCAACAGGAGCATTGAATGTCCGTTCTATTGTAAATGGTTTTTGCCTCATTTCTTTTTTGTTTTTGAAGATTTCATTTTTGATAAAACATTGTCTAATTGATTAAATCTTGTTTCCCATATCTTCCTGTATTGTTCCAGCCATTTATCAATCTCTTTCATTTTCTCAATTTCAAGTGAATAATAAATTTCCCTGCCTTGCTGTTCCTGTTTTACCAATTGACATTCTGTGAGAATGCGGAGATGTTTTGAAACTGCCTGTCTTGTAGAGTGAAAGTTTTCAGCAATGGCATTAGGCGTCATTGCCTGTAACGCTATCAATGCTATGATGGCACGCCTGGTAGGATCGGCTATTGCCTGAAAAATATCTCTTCTCATATTATCCTTTTTAAACGCAACTAAACAGTTGCAAATATATATGCAACTTTTTGGTTTCGCAAAATTTATTTTGAAATTTTTTTTTATTAAAGTAGGCTATGACATTTTTATTAAATGGCCAGAAGCGTGAGAAAGCATTTTTTCTCCTCTTGAATGTTTTATGTTTTTCAAAGTCAAATCTTATCAGGAATTTAATGAACAATTTCTTGTCTTTGTTTAAAAATAATTGTTTCGCTTACATAAAATCACAATTGAATTGAAGCACTGTTTTTGGCATTGTTTTGATTTAATTTTTTACAGAGTGATTTTTTTTTTCAGATAAGATAAATTCGGAGTGCTTCAACCGATAATTTATGTTTAGTTTGTATTATTACATTTCATTAATGCATTTATGATGAATACAATTAAAAGCGCTTTTCTTATCCTATTATTATTTGCAATTTATCCATTTGTACAAGCTCAAACTTTTCAGCCTAAAATTAAAAGCATTTATCATGATGGTTGGATTGACCTTAATAAAAATGGTAAAAAAGATATTTATGAAGATACTTCAAAGCCTATTGATGAAAGGGTAGAAGACCTGTTATCACAAATGAACATTAATGAAAAAACATGCCAGATGGCAACCCTGTATGGATATCATCGTGTATTAAAAGATTCTTTGCCCACACCTGAATGGAAGAATGAAATCTGGAAAGACGGTATTGCCAATATTGACGAACACCTCAACGGTTTTATTGAATGGAATGTGGCAACATCTTCGATAGAAATTATCAAAGACATTAAAAAACATGTGTGGGCGATGAATACCACGCAGGCATTTTTTATTGAAGATACCAGGCTTGGCATTCCTGCAGATTTTACTGATGAAGGTATCCGTGGAGTAGAAGCGTATGGCACCACTGGTTTCCCTACTCAATTGGCATTGGGTGCTACATGGGACAAAGATCTTGTTTATAAAATCGGGCGTATCACAGGTGTTGAAGCGCGTGCTATGGGTTATACCAATGTGTATGCACCCATCCTTGATGTGGCAAGGGATCAACGCTGGGGCAGGTTGGAAGAAAGTTATGGTGAATCTCCATATTTAGTCGGGAGCCTTGGAACGCAGATGGCGCTTGGCATGCAGAAAGATCATACTATCGTTGCTACTTCAAAACATTATGCATTGAATAGTGCCAACTTTGGAGCCAGGGAAGGTGATGCACGTACTGACCCGCAGATACCGATGCGTGAAGCAGAGACTTTATTGGTTTACCCTTTCAGAAAAGTAATTAAAGACGCAGACATTCTTGGTGTGATGGCTTCATACAATGATTATGATGGCATTCCAATTATTGGGAGTTATTATTGGCTCACCAAAAAACTCAGAGAAGAATTAGGTTTTAAAGGTTATGTGGTTTCTGATAGTGAAGCATTGGAATATCTTTTTGAAAAACATGGTGTGGCACGGGACAGGCAGGATGCAGTAGCACAGGCTGTGAATGCAGGATTGAATGTGCGCACCAATTTTACACCACCTGAAACAATGATCCTTCCACTGAGAAAAAATATTGAAGAAGGAAAAGTATCAATGGAGACATTAAACAACAGGGTGCGTGATGTGTTGAGAGTAAAGTTCTGGCTTGGTTTGTTTGATCATCCTTATATTGAAGATGCTGCAAAATCAGAATCAACTGTCAATAACCCTGAACATAAACAAGTTTCATTGCAGGCATCAAGGGAATGCATTGTGTTGTTGAAAAATGATAACCAGATTTTACCATTGAATAAAAAAATCAAATCCATAGCAGTGATAGGCCCTAATGCAGATAATGCTGATTATGCAGATACACATTATGGCCCTCATGGCACAAAAGGAATAACAGTGCTGGATGGTATTAAAGAAAAATTAGGAAGTGGTGTTAAAGTAAGTTACGCCAAAGGTTGTGAGATAGTAGATAAACACTGGCCCGAAAGTGAAGTGTTGCCACAACCACCCGGAAAATATGAACGATCACAAATGGATTCGGCTGTTGCAATTGCAAAAAAAGCAGATGCAGTAGTGATGGTAATGGGTGGCAATACCATTACTGCGGGTGAGAGTAAATCACGTACAACCATTGCCCTGCCTGGGTTTCAGCTTGATCTGATTAAAGCAGTTAAAGCAACTGGTAAACCTGTAGTAATTGTATTGATCAATTCACAACCTATCGGTATTAACTGGATAAATGAAAATATTGATGGTATTTTGGAAGCATGGTATCCTGGTACCTATGGTGGCACTGCAATAGCTGATGTATTGTTTGGCGATTATAATCCTGGTGGAAAATTAACACTCACATTCCCAAGATCAGTAGGGCAGTTGCCGATGAATTTCCCCTCAAAACCAGGAGCACAAACTGATGTAGGTGAAACTGCAAGGTTGAAAGGAAAACTTTATCCTTTCGGATATGGATTAAGCTACACAACGTTTTCGTACAGCAATTTAAAAATCAATCCTGCAAAACAAAATTCACAAGGCAATGTGGAAGTGAGTTTTGATATAACCAACACCGGCAGCCGTGAAGGTGATGAAGTGGCTCAATTGTATATTCATGAAAAAGTAACTACTGTTACAACTTATGAAAAACAACTGCGTGGTTTTGAAAGAGTGAACTTAAAACCTGGTGAAACAAAAACTGTTCATCTTACATTAACTCCTGAAGATCTTGGGCTTTGGAACCGTGATATGCATTTTGTTGTTGAACCTGGGACTTTTGAAGCAATGGTGGGCGCTTCTTCTGAAGATATCAGGTTGAAAGAAGAATTTGATATAGAATAAAAGTTTTCAGGTGACAAATAAGTTATATTGCCTCTAACGTTTATGGGATTTACGAATAATGAATAAATGTTTCGGAGGTTCAACAGCAACACTGCCCTTTTTGTTGTGGCGGGCATTTCAAAGTGCCATAGCTGCAAAACACGCAACAGTCACCTTGTTTTGGCTTTAAAACGGTTTTACAATTTACACATTGGTAGAAAAACCTGCATGCATCTTCAGGCATTATTTCTGATTTACTGTACCCGCAGTTGGGACAGGTAATGATTGAATGAAGTTGTATTGAATTATTGTCTTTCAAAAATGTGATGTTTCAATCAAATAAAATTGATACAATAAAAATAATTTGTTGTTATGTGATGATAAATGTCTCTCCTTCCAAAGCCAGTTCCACGTTAGGGAAGACAGCTTTTGCTTCGAGGAGAAAGTCGTCCAGTTTTTCATAATTGCTGCTGAAATGCCCGATAATAAGTTTCTTCACTTCGGCTAGTTTTGCAAGCATTGCAGCCTGTCCTGCAGTAGAATGATACCGGCTGACAGCTTTATCCATCTTGTCTTCCAGGTAGGTGGCTTCATGAAACAGCATATCAACATTCTTGACTTTTTCAGCCAGTTCTTCTTTAAACATTGTATCAGCCGAATAAGCATAACTTTTTGGAGGCTTATTGGGAAATGTTAATACTTCATTTGGAATGGTAATGCCATTGCTGATATAATTTTCACCCTGTTGCAACTTTTCATAAAATTCAACAGGGACTTTATTTCTATTCACTGCTTCTATATTTATTTTCCTGGGTTTTCTTTTTTCCCTGAAAATAAAACCCCAGCAGTCAATCCTGTGATAGACTTTAAAACTTTCAACAGAAAAATTATCTTCATCCACCAGCAAAGATTCGCCTTCCAGTGTATGAAAATGCAGGGGATAAGGCATTTTTGTATCTGACACTTTCAACTGTATTTCGATAATGTTTTTTAATGATGCAGGGGCATAAATGTGCAGCGGTTGAGAACGATGCAATAATCCATAACTTGTAATCAAACCTGGCAAACCGAAATAATGATCACCATGCAGGTGTGAAATAAAAATATGATTGATACGGCTCCTTCTAATCCTGTAAAGATTCATCTGCATCTGTGTGCCCTCGCCGCAGTCCAATAATAAAAGATGGTCGTTGAGAGTGATGACCTGAGCGGCCGGGTGACGGTTGTATGCAGGCAGCGCTGAATTATTGCCAAGTATTGTTACGCCAAACATTTGGCAAAGTAAATTGATAAATTGATAACTCAGGCATTTAGATTTGAATATGACATGCCACAGCGTTGATAGAAATTTCGACTTGTAAAGAGAGCCGGTATTATTTGCAACCTGCCATTTTCGTTAAGATTAAACAAGCTGTTTCAATACAAAAAATTCTTCCGTAACATTGCAGCATGCTTCAAAAGAATTACAGTATTTACTCCGAAGATTTAAGCGATGTGCAGTTATTGATTGAGGCTGGCAAAAACCATATCGCATGCTGGTGCAGGAGTAACAATAATGGAAAGCTGAAGGCATTTGAATTTTTTCAAAGCGGAAATTATAAGGCAGGAGATTTTGAAAGGCTGATTGATAATGTAAGGTTACATTCACGCCTGCTTACTATGCCTGTAAGCAAAACATATTTTTTCTGGAATACGAATGAGTCATTGTGTCTTCCTGGTTCAATAAACAATGAAAGTTTTCTGCAATCAAATTTCCAATTGTTGTTTGGTGATGCTGATGATAAAAAAATACAATCTCTTGCCATTAATGGATATTTAGTGGCATGGCGTATGGAAGAAAACCTTCAGCAAATTGCCAGTGAAAATTTCAGGGGTGCATCATTCACACATCAATATGTCCCTTTATTAGGCGCTGCATTAAGTGATAAAACAGATGGACTTCATATATTCTTTTATCCATTTTATTTTACATTGTTTGCTTTCAGAGATGGTAAATTGTTATTCGCTCAAACAAAAAAATACAATACTCCGGAAGATGTTTTGTATCATATTTTGAATACCTGTGAACAATATAATATTGAAAAAAACACACAGGTTTATTGTGGTGGCTTTATTGATGCACAATCAAAGTTGTACGAAACTTTATATCAGTATCTCGAAGGAATGCAATTAGTAATTGTTGACAAAAACAGGTTTGGGTCGAAAGTGTTCAACGATTATGCGCCACATTATTTTGCGCCGTATATAAATTATGATGTATGAGGATTATTTCAGGCTCACTCGGTGGAAGGAAAATCCATCCACCTGCGAAAATGCCTTATACAAGGCCCACTACCGATATTGCTAAAGAAGGGCTTTTTAATATTTTACAGACACGTATTGATTTTGATGGTGCCAACACATTAGATCTTTTTGGTGGCACCGGTTGTATCAGTTATGAGCTGGCTTCAAGAGGTGCAGGCACTTTGACAATTGTTGAAAAAGATGCCACCATGAATTCATTCATCAAAAAAAATATCCAGGATTTTAAGATTGAAAATGCTGTTGTAATTCGTTCTGATGTCTTTCACTTTCTTGAAACCTGCTCATCGCAATATGATTTTATTTTTGCCGGGCCACCTTATGCACTCAACACGATTGATGAATTGCCAAAAATCATAGTTGGAAAGAATATGATTGCAACAGATGGATATTTTGTTTTGGAACATACACCCCGAAATGATTATGAAAAATTTCATGGTTTTAGTTTTAAAAGAAATTATGGCACAACTGTCTTTTCATTTTTTGAACAGGTGAAAAAATGGAATAAAAAAGACACCAACATGGAATAAAAATTTATGCAATCAATTTTTGTAACGGGCATAGGAACTGATATAGGGAAAACAGTTGTTTCGGCTATTTTGGCAGAAGCATTGCAGGCAGATTACTGGAAGCCTGTGCAGGCAGGATTTGAAGACGGAACTGATGCGGGGCGTATCCGTTCTTTGATCAGCAACAATCAATCAACCATTTATCCGGAAACATATAAATTAAAAATGCCTGCATCGCCGCACATTGCAGCAAGAGAAGAAGGAATAGAAATAGAGATTGAAACTATTTATAAGGATTATTTATCCATTCAAAAATATCAGCAATCACAAGATGAGGATCGCAGCAATAAATACCTTATTATTGAAGGGGCAGGCGGATTGATTGTTCCATTAAACAACAAAACTTTTATAATTGATGTCATCAAGAAAATCAATGCAAAAGTTGTATTGGTAAGCAGGAATTACCTGGGCAGCATCAATCATTCATTGTTGACAGCAGAGGTTTGCAGATCACAAAACCTTGATGTGTTGGGTTGGGTTTTTAATGACCAATACCTGCATTACGAAGATGAAATCGCGCAATGGAGCGGGTACGGTAAATTAGCTTCTATCCCTGCAGTTCAAAATGTTGACAAAGATTTTGTTGCAGCACAGGCTGCAGTATTAAAAAAATCAATTGAGATGTTATAACTGCACATATTTATTTTTGCACCTGATAAACATTTCAGTCTTTGATTTAAAAAGTGAAAATAAACCTGACAGGCTGATGCCATAACAACAAATAAAAGATTGAAATACATTTTTAAAACTTTCAACCTGTTTGCTTCAGCATTGAAACCGTATATTTGATTTTTGCATTACAGCAGGTATTATGAATTTTAATTCTTTTTTTTTACGCTCCTTCAGGATATTATTATTCCCTTTTTCTTTATTGTATGGATTGATAGTAATTATTCGTAATTGGCTTTATAATAAAAAAATTTATCTTTCGGCAGAGTTTAATCTTCCTGTGATATGTGTAGGCAATTTAGTAGCTGGTGGTTCAGGGAAATCACCTATGGTAGAGTACCTGTTAAATTTATTGCAACATACTTTTTCAACTGCTACCATCAGCCGCGGATATAAAAGACAAACCAAAGGGTATGCTTTGGCCAATGAAAATACAAATGCTTTAGAGATAGGGGATGAACCAATGCAGTTTCATATCAAGTTTCCCAAGGTTGCAGTAGCTGTTGGTGAAGAAAGAATTGTAGCGATACCTCAACTGTTGCATGACAGGCCTGATACTGAAGTTATCATTTTGGATGATGCTTTTCAACATAGGGCTATTAAAGCGGGTTTAAATATCCTGCTGACTGTTTATAAAGATTTATATGTAGATGATTTCTTTTTGCCCACAGGTGATTTAAGAGATCAGAAAAGTTCTGCATCGAGGGCAGAAATAATTGTTGTTACTAAATGCCCTAAAGATTTAAGTGAGGAAGAAAAAAAGGAAATCAAAGAAGAATTAAAAATTGAAAAGGCGCAGCATTTGTTTTTTACATGTATAGAATATGGCGATCCATATCAAATCATAACAAAAGAAACAAAAAAGCTTTCCGGGAAAGATGAAATATTATTAGTGTATGGCATCGCCAACCCTGGTCAATTAAAAAAATATGTGGCCGATCATTCATCTGCTTATGAAGAAATCAGTTACAGCGATCATCAAATTTTTTCAATTGATGATTTAAAAGACATCAACAAAAAATTTGCAAAAATTTCTTCAACAGAGAAAATCATTCTCACCACTGAAAAAGATGCAGTGAGGTTAATGAAATATTCAGACCAATTATTAAATATACCCTTATATGTTTTGCCGGTAAGGCACCACTTTTTATTTAACCAGGCCAATGAATTTAATCAACTGGTTTTGGATTTTATAAAAAGTTTTAATAAAGAAAATACAGATGAAACATAAAAAATCAAAACACCAATCATCACAGGCATTTAGTTTAAAGGGCACTTTAGATATTGCCCGCAGCGGATTAGGCTATGTTGTGATTAAAGATGGTAGCGGTGATGTATTAGTGCGGCCAGGGAACTTCAACAATGCGTTGCACGGTGATACTGTGCGTGTGAAAGTATTTAAAGAAAATGTTGCAACCGGTAAAAAAGAAGGTAAAATTACAGAAGTGGTTGCCAGGCTGCGGACAGAATTTATTGGCACTATACAATTGTCAACCAACTATGCATTCTTTATTCCTGATACAGATAAGCCCATGCCTGACTTATATATTCCACTGGATAAAATCAATGGGGCGCAGCATAAAGAAAGGGTTGTTGCCCGGTTGGTGCAATGGAACCAGGAAGATAAAAAACCTGTCGGTGAAGTAGTGAAAGTGTTGGATGATGAAGATCAAAATGATTCTGCAATGCAGGTGATACTCAGTGAAAGCGGATTCCCTTTATCATTCCCTGGCGAAGTGCTGAAAGAAAGTGAAAGAGTGAATGATCAATTGAGTGAAAAAGAAATAAAGCGCAGAAAAGATTTCGGGGATGTGCTCACTTTTACTATTGATCCTGTTGATGCCAAAGATTTTGACGATGCAATTTCAATCAAGGCAATTAAAAAAGGGCTGTATGAAATTGGAGTACATATCGCAGATGTCAGTCATTTTGTGGAAGTGGGAACAGCTTTAGATACTGAAGCATATAACCGTGCCACATCAGTGTATTTGCCTGATCGGGTAAATCCGATGTTGCCGGAAAATATATCAAATGTTTTGTGTTCATTGAGACCTGGGGAAGACAAGTGTACTTTTTCTGCGGTGTTTGAAATGGATACAAAAGGTGATGTAAAAAAAACATGGATTGGAAAGACACTTATCCATTCTGACCATCGGTTCACTTATGAAGATGTGCAGTCAATCATTGAAGTTGGAAAAGGAAAATATGCAGAAGAAATTTTGTTGTTGAATAGTATTGCACAAAAAATGCGAAAGGAAAGGTTCAGGCATGGTGCCATTAATTTTTCATCACAGGAAGTTCGATTTAAACTGGATGAAAAAGGTAAGCCAATTGGTATTGTTGTGAAAGAAAGTAAAGAATCGCATCAATTAATTGAAGAGTTTATGTTGCTTGCCAACAAAAAAATCGCAGAGTATGTTAGTAATATCCAGGTGAGCAATAAAAATATCCCTTTTCCCTATCGTACACATGATGAGCCTGATCAAGAAAAGCTCATACCATTTGTTGAGTTTTCACGCAAGTTTGGGCATAAATTCGATATGGGTTCGCCGGAAAAAATCGCAGCAAGTTTTAACCGGCTTTTGAAAGATGCAGAAGGAAAACCAGAACAACATGTTTTGGAGCAATTGGGCATCCGTACTATGGCTAAAGCAGCATACACTACCAACAATATCGGTCATTATGGTTTAGGTTTTGAAAACTATTGTCATTTCACTTCGCCCATTCGCAGGTACCCTGATATTATGGTGCATCGTATTGTTGAAAGTTGTTTGAAAGCAAAACCTTTGATAGATAAAAAAATGGATGAGAAATGCAGTCATTGCAGCGAAAGAGAACGTGCAGCGATGGATGCAGAGCGTGCAGCTAATAAATACAAACAGGTTGAGTTTATGTTGCAATACCTGGGTGAAGAATTTGATGCAGTAATCAGTGGTGTTGCAAGGTTTGGTTTTTGGGCAGAGACAGTTGAACATAAATGTGAGGGCCTTGTCAGCATAAACGATTTGAATGAGTATGATGAGTTCAGGTTAATCGAAAGTGATTACAGTCTGGTGGGCAGGCGAAGTGGAAGAAAATTCCGTATGGGTGATAATGTGCGTATTAAAGTTGTATCTGCCAATCTCGATAAAAGACAGTTGGATTATGAATGGGTGAAGGACAGCAAGGGAAAAACAAAACCGACATCAAAGCAAAAAGTCAAATCCAATAAAAAACCGAAGCAAGAAAAATTGTAATCCATGCAATCAAAAGATTAATGTGGGAGATGAAAATTCTTTTTACATTGTATATGTTTAATATCTTTAGAATGCACAAATTAATCATCCATAAATAGAAGTTATAATAAACAGGATTTAATAATTCAGATGGGTGAAATCATCTTTTTACAGGGTAGTAATAAATTCAAATTTTTCATTTTGGATTTTTAATTCTTAATTCGCTGCATGTTTTCATTTAAAGAATTGACAGCACAGTTTACTAAACATTTCAATACTGCCCATTTTCCAAAAGAACCACAGAGTTTATATGCAGCGGATGATTATTTTTTGGGGCTTGGCGGCAAACGTATCAGGCCGGTAATGTGTTTGATGGGTAATGAATTGTTTGATGAAATTCATGATGATGCCTGGCAGGTAGCAACAGCTATTGAACTCTTTCACAATTTTACCCTCATACACGATGATATCATGGATGCAGCAGCCCTGCGTCGTGGTTTGGAAACAGTGCATTTTAAATACGGCTCAAACACTGCTTTGTTGGCTGGTGATGTGATGCTGGTGGTGGCGTATGAATACCTGAATAAAATCAATACATCATATTTGAAATCCATTATCAATATTTTCAGTAAGACAGCAAAAGAGGTTTGTGAAGGGCAACAACTTGATATGGATTTTGAAAAAATGCAGAATGTAGTATTGGATGATTATTTAAAAATGATTGAACTGAAAACATCAGTATTGCTTGCTGCCAGTTTGAAGATGGGCGCAATCATTGGTGGCGCCGGCGAAGGCAACCAGGAAAATTTATATCAATTTGGAAAAAACCTTGGTATTGCTTTCCAGGTGCAGGATGATTATTTAGATGCGTTTGGCGATCCTGATAAAGTGGGCAAAACAGTTGGTGGGGACATCAGGCAAAATAAGAAAACTTTTTTGTTGATTCATGCAATGGAGACTGCAAATGCACAACAAAAGGATGAGCTTGGACAGCTATTGCAAACTAACCCGGAGAATAAAGTAGAACGTGTTTTACAAATATTCCGTGATTGCAATGTAGATGACTGGGCGCGCCAGTTAAAGCAACATTATTTTGATAAAGCCTTGTTTCATCTGGAAGAAGTAGCTGTGTTATCAGCAAGGAAAAAACCTTTGATAGAAATTGCCGGCTTTTTAATCCAGAGGGATTATTAATTTCCGCTACCGGATTTGCGAAGTTCGGATATGGTTAAAAAAATGGAATCACCCAATGATCTATACAACCACATTCACCATTTTGTTTTTGATAAAGATAATTTTCTTTGGCTCTTTACCATCTAACCATTTCTGAACAACTTCATTTTGCAACACCATCTTTTTTATTTCGTTTTCATGAGCATCCAAAGAGATGTTCATGGTTGTACGCAATTTTCCATTAATACTTATCGGGTATTGTTTGGATGATTCAACAAGCAACTTTGCATCAAATGCAGGATATGTTGCATCCAGCACACTGCCTTCATTACCCAATGCATGATATAACTCTTCTGCAATATGTGGAGCATAAGAAGAGAGCATAATTACCACTGGTTCCAAAATAGATTTCTTGTGGCATTTTATATCAGTCAGTTCATTGGTGCAAACCATGAAAGCTGACACTGCTGTATTATAAGAAAAACGTTCAGTGTCTTCTTCAATCTTTTTGATGGCTCTGTGCAATATTTTTAATTCGGCATCTGTTGCATTGTCGTTGGTGACAATGACCTCACCCATCGCCATCTCCAAAGAAGAGGGTGCCGTTGCACTTTCCTTGTAAAATAAGCGCCAGAATTTTCTCAGGAAACGATGTACGCCTTCAATGCCTTTTGTATCCCAGGGTTTGCTTTGTTCCACCGGGCCTAAAAACATTTCATACATCCGGAAAGTATCAGCGCCATATTTATCAACCAAATCAGAAGGGTCAACAGTATTGAATTTTGATTTTGACATTTTTTCTGTTTCTACACCACAGATATATTTTCCTTCATCTAAAATAAATTCCGCATTTGCATATTCAGGTTTTGATTTTTTAAATGCTTCAATATCTAATTCAACGCCATCAACAATGTTGACATCTACACGGATTGCATCCACATCGTAATTATTGATTTTATTGAAAGAGACAAATGTGTTGGTATTATTTTTATCCCGGTAAACAAATCTTGAGCTACCCTGTATCATTCCCTGGTTCAATAATTTTTTATATGGCTCATCAAAATTTATGAAGCCGAGGTCATATAAAAATTTTGTCCACATGCGGCTGTACAATAAATGTCCTACTGCATGTTCGGTTCCACCCACATACACGTCCACCTGGTTCCAGTAATCACTTGCATTTTTATCGCAGAAAGTTTCATTGTTATGCGGATCCATATACCGCAAAAAATACCAGGATGAACCTGCATAACCGGGCATAGTATTGGTTTCGCGAAGGAAGACCTCACCCTCTGACTCCTTCTCCTTTGGAGAGGGAGAACCAACAACATCATCTTTTCCCATTGACAATAATTCATTGAGTATCCTGTCCCTTACGGCATCAATATGTTGCAAGACTTCATCATTGGTAAATCTTAATAATTTGTATTGATATTCATTCAACCATTCAGACCTTGCTGTATCAAACCTTTTTTGTTCTGCTGCATTGTGATACCCCCCATCTATTTCTATGATTAATTTTTTTTCCAGGCACACAAAATCGGGTATATACCCTGCTATCGGATGCTGCCTTCTGAACTTATCATTATTGATCTGCCTGTTTCGCAAAACCTGCCATATTTTATCTTCTGCTTCTGTCTTGTTTCTCCTGTTTTCTTTTGCAAAGACTGATAAAATTTTCCATTGCTCAGGAGTGCTTGTAAAATAACCGGGTGTTGATGGTGACGCCCCCCTCTCCTTTGGAGAGGGGCCGGGGGTGAGGTCAACGATTGTAATTCCATCCACTTCCACCCAATCCTTTATATTCGCCAAAGGCCCTTCACCTTCCGGCCCCGGTTTATAATGCTCCACATCTGGTAATTGTAATGGCAACTCTTCTTCTTTCAACGGATAAGCAATACCATCTTTCCAAACAATTGGAAATGGTTCGCCCCAATAACGCTGCCTGCTAAATGCAGCATCACGCATTTTATAATTCACTTTTGCTTTACCATAACCTATGCCTTCAATATCATTCAGTATTTCTACCATAGCATCTTTCATCAGCATGCCGGTAAGAAAATTACTGTTCACCAGTTCAGCATCTTTAGTAGGGTTGGCTTCTTCTCCATTAAACTTATCACCCAAAATATTAGTGATAGGAATATTAAAATGTTTTGCAAACCTGAAGTCTCTTTCATCACCACAAGGTACCGCCATTATAGCGCCTGTACCATAACCAGCCAAAACATATTCGCTGATATAAACAGGTACCTCTCTCTTATCAAACGGGTTGATGGCATAAGCACCGGTGAATGCACCACTGATAGTTTTCTCTGCCATACGTTCACGCTCGCTGCGGCTCTTTACCCATGCAATATATTCTTCAACTTCTTTTTTATGTTTATGCGTTGTGATTTCTTCAACCAATTCATGTTCGGGCGCCAATACCATAAAGTCAACACCAAAAATGGTGTCAGGTCTTGTTGTAAATACTTTTAGTTTTTTATCAGAATCATCAATAGCAAAATTGATCTCAGCGCCATAACTTTTACCAATCCAGTTTGTCTGCATTTCCTTCATCGCATCACTGAAATCAACAGTGTCGAGACCTTCGAGCAAACGGTCAGCATATTCTGTTATGCGTAAATACCACTGGCGTAATTTCTTTTTTACTACAGGAAAGCCACCACGTTCACTTACACCATTTATAACCTCATCATTTGCCAGCACAGTACCCAACGCTTCACACCAGTTTACTTCACCATAACCACAATAAGAGAGCCTGTATTCCATCAGTATTTCCTGTTGTTGTTTTTCAGAAAAATTTTTCCATTCTTCTGCTGTAAACCGGTTGTCAGATGATGGTAATTTAAAATTGGAATCAGGAAAGGGATGATAAAGATTACCATCTTTTTCAAATTCACTTATCAGGAAATCTATACTGTCAGCTTTTTGTGTTTGCCTGTTAAAAAATGATTTGAATAGTTGTAAAAAAATCCATTGAGTCCATTTATAATAGGAAGGGTCGCTGGTATTTACTTCACGGCTCCAGTCGAAACTAAATCCAATCTTATCCAGCTGCTTCCGGAAATTCTGAATGTTCTGCGTTGTTGAAATAGCAGGATGTATGCCATGTTCAATAGCATATTGTTCTGCAGGCAATCCAAATGCATCATATCCCATCGGATGCAATACATTGAACCCTTTTAATCTTTTATACCGTGCATAAATATCACTGGCAATATATCCTAATGGATGGCCCACATGCAATCCTGCACCACTTGGATATGGAAACATGTCCAATACATAATATTTAGGTTTTGATGAGTGGTTGCTAACTTTATACGTTTCGTTTTTAACCCACCAGTCTTGCCACTTCCTTTCTATTTCCCTGAACTGATACTCCATAAAAGTTTAAAATTTTTTAAATGCTTCTATTATTATTCACAGGTCAATTCATAATGGAAAAAAATAACTTCATTAATTCTTAAACCTGATCAATATATAAGCACTTATATAATTACAATTTTTATTCCTGATAAACTCTTGTGTTATTGTTATTGTTGCTCTTTTAAAAAAATAACATTACTGTAAAATAAAATTTTACAATGGCTGCAAACCTAAGTAAAAGCTAAGAAAGAATACGTGGGGTGTGTTGTTCCAGCAACATTAAATCTGCCAGCACCATTGCGGTTACTGCTTCCAGCACTACAGGCACCCTTAATGCAATACATAAATCATGTCGGCCTTTTACAGAAAAACTTTCTATCTGATTGGTTTCCCAGTTAAGAGTTTGTTGTTCTTTTGGTGTGGATGAAGTGGGTTTGACAACAATTCGGAAAACAAGTTCGTTTCCGTTTGTGATACCGCCAACAATACCACCAGCATGATTGGTTTTGGTTTTGCCCGAAGCATCAATGATGGCATCGTTGTGTTCTGTGCCAAACATTTTTGCAGCATTAAAACCTGCACCAAATTCAACACCTTTTACAGCAGGTATGGCAAATACGGCATGTGCCAATAATGATTCAGCGCTATCAAAAAATGGTTCGCCTAAACCAAGTGGTAAATTATTCACCCTGCATTCAACGATACCGCCAATAGAATCTTTTGCATCAATAGCTTTTTGAAGGCCTTTTTCCAGATCCTGTTCACCGCCAATTTCAAGAATAGAAGATTTAACTGTAATGCCGGCAACACTTGTATTTTGTTCGCCTGTTATTTGTGCCAATAATTTTTTTGCTACAACTCCAACTGCCACAAGACATACAGTTAGTCTTCCGCTGAAATGGCCACCACCACGATAATCTTCAAATCCGCCAAACTTTTTGCTCGCTACAAAATCAGCATGACCGGGACGCGGCACAGACCTTTGTTTGGCATAATCACCAGAGCGGGTATTATTATTATCAAAAATGATTGTAAGTGGCGCCCCTGTAGTTTTGTTATTAAACAAGCCGCTTTTAAATATCGGCAAATCACTTTCCTGCCTTGGTGTTGTGCCTTTTTGTGTGCCGCCTTTCCTGCGCTCAATATCTTCCAAAAAATCTTCTGTTGATAATGATAATCCTGCTGGTACACCATCCATGCAAACGCCAACACTTTCGCCATGTGATTCACCAAAAATGTGTACCCTGAATAATCTTCCAAATGAGTTCATAGCTGCAAAAATTCAACTTATTCGCCAGCATTGCAAACTGTTTTTTTCTTTACCTGTTTAAATGATGTTGACTGCAAATTTTTCCTATACTTCAGGTGCCCATCCTTTTTCATATTCCCTTTGCCATAATTGCATCGCTGCATCATTGTTAATGATATGGCCATTGGATGGATTGCAATGTAAAACACCGCCTGTACGTTGTGCGATATTGGCCAGGTGGCAAAGCAAAACTGATTTGCTTCCTTCATCAACAGGTGAATTGATAGAGGCTTCCCCCCGCACTGCATCAATAAAGTTTTGAAAATGATATATATCAAGGTTGCCTGTTGAACTGACAAGGTTGTTAGCTTCTGCAGCCACATCAGTCTTGCCTTCTTTTATCATTTTATTTTTTGTATCAAAAATTTTATATCCGCCACCACCATCATTGACCAATGTGCCGCCATCGCCATAAATGATGAAGCCCCGGCTTTGTCCTTCTACCGGATAATTATTACAACTCCTGCTTTCCCATGAGATAGATTTATCAGGTCCAAATTCAAAACTTGCTACCTGTGTATCTGTTGTTTGCCAGTCATCTTTAAAAGCATAACGTCCACCTGCAGAAGTGACTTTTGTTGGGTATTCAGCACCAAGCATCCACCGACAGCAATCAATTTCATGTGTACCATTGTTACAGCTTTCACCTGTGCCCCAATGCCAGAACCAATGCCAGTTGTAGTGCACGATATTGTTTTTATATTCCTTACGGGGAGCAGGACCCTGCCATAAATCCCAATCCAGAGTGGAAGGAACAGGCACCACTTTCCCTATGCCTATTGAAGTGCGGTTATTGGCATACCAGCTTTTTCCAAAATAAGCTTTCCCGATAATGCCTTCTTTCACCAATCGTGCAGCTTCAATCAATGTGGGCATCGACCGGCGCTGGTTACCCATTTGTATAAGCCTGCCATATTTTTTGTAAGCCTGTGATATCAGTTCACCTTCATAAGGGTTTTTCCCGCAGGGCTTTTCAACATAAACATGCTTCCCGTTTTGAACTCCTAAAATAGCTGCAGGTGTATGCCAGTGGTCAGGCGTTGCTATCACTAAAGCATCAAAATCTTTTTTCTTAACCAACTCCCTTACATCTTTAATTACTGTTGGTTTGCGGGGTGCATCTTTTAAGGCATCTAGGCCGTTTTGAATGGCTTTCTCTTCCACATCACAGATGTATGCTACTTCAACATTTTGTAATGATGCGAATGATTGTGCAAGATAACTGCCCCTGCTGTTTACACCCATCACTGCCAGAACAACTTTATTACCTGGTGCATTTTTTCCAAAAACGGGGAAGTTTAAAATAGTTACTCCTGCTGCTGCAGCAGATGTTTGCTGAATAAATTTTCTCCTGTTCATATTTTTAAACTTGTGTTATAAAGATAACAGTTTAGCCTGAACATAATTTTACAGACAGGTTGCAGGAACAATTATAAAATATGTTTAAAAAGGAAAAATTATTCTTTACCCTTTATTGTTGTTGTACTTTTTGTGGGTTCGGTTGTGAGTTGTATGTTGGTTTGTGCCACTTGTATATTATTACAGATGGCAAGTTGTTTTTCTTTGCAAAAATCAGCTTCTGTTATTAGCATTTGCAGGATGCTACCATCCTTGATGTTGTCTATACATTGATAAAATTCAAAATCGCTCATAGAGTTACGTTTAATAGGTACGTTTGGTTAGCAGCATTTTGATCTACGTACGATGTTATAAAATATTTGGGATAATGTTTCATTTACTATCACATTAGTTATACACAATCAGTAAGGGAAATCAATTTTTTTAATAATAGCAAAAACCTTACCATATTTAAACTTTTGCAGAAGGAGCAAGGGTGATTAACTTTAGCATCTATTATACCATGACACTGATTATTTTACTTGCCGGAATTATTTTACTCATAGTTTTAATTGCCTGGGCCAAACTGAATGCCTTCCTTTCATTTTTGGTAGTTTCCATTTTAATTGGTTTATGCAATGCCATGCCTGTAACGACCATGGTGAAAGCAATGGAAAAAGGGATTGGGGATATCCTCGGCACTCTGAGCATTATACTTTGTATGGGTGCCATGCTGGGGAAACTGATTGCAGAAAGTGGAGCAGCTCAAAAAATTTCTGAAAGCCTTGCAAAAGCCTTCGGTGTAAAACATATTTTATGGGCAATGGTATTAACTGCTTTTATCGTGGGCATACCCTTGTTTTTTGATGTGAGCTTTGTGATGATGGTGCCGTTGATAATTACAGTTTCAAAACGGTATAATATTCCTGTTGTTTATATCGGATTGCCTGTTGTCGCAGCCGTTTCTGTAACGCATGGTTACCTGCCACCACATCCTGCGCCTACTGCTTTAGTGGCTGCATACAATGCTGACCTCGGACTTACCATGTTGTATGGCTTATGTATTGCCATTCCTGCTGTTATTATTGCCGGTCCAATGTTTGCAACACGTTTAAAAAAATACAACAACAAACCACCTGATACTTTTGCTTCCAAAGACTTACCTGAAAATGAACTGCCTTCTTTTTTTAATAGTTTATTTACAACCTTTCTTCCTGTTTTACTAATTGCTGTTGCTACTGTTTGTGAACAATTTATTTCGCATAAAAATTTTGTTACTAATTTTTTTATCGGCATTGGCAACCCTCCTGTTGCCATGATCATCGCTGTTTTTTATGCATTGTACAGCCTCGGTTTAAAAAGAGGAAGGCCAATGACTGAATTGATGAACCATTTAGTGGATGCTATCAAAGACATATCTCCAATTTTACTCATTCTCGCAGGTGCAGGTGCGATGAAAGAAATCTTAACTGAGACAGGCGTTAATGTTCAAATTGCTTCCATGCTGAACAGCTTTCATGTGCATCCATTACTGGCTGCTTGGACCATCAGCGCTGTTATCCGTATTGCATTGGGGTCTGCAACGGTTGCCGGATTGACGACTGCGGGCATCATTGCGCCCATCATTGTCACAAGCGGTGTCAATCCATGTTTGATGGTGCTGGCAACAGGTGCAGGTAGTTTAATATTTGGCCATGTGAATGATGGTGGTTTCTGGCTTTTCAAAGAATATTTCAATTTGAGTTTAAAAGATACATTCAAAACCTGGAGTGTAATGGAAACAATGGTTTCTGTTATCGGTTTAATCGGTGTGTTTATCCTGAATTATTTTATAGCATAATCAATAAAATTTATTTTATATGACTCCTGATGAAAATTTTAAAAAACTGGAATTGCAATTACCTCCTGCACCTGTACCGATGGGGGTTTACAAACCATGTTTGATTGTAAACAATTTTGCTTATATATCAGGGCACGGGCCTTTATTGCCTGATGCTTCATTGATTCATGGCCGGGTGGGTGACACATTAAATGTTGAAGAAGGTAAACTGGCTGCAAAGCAGGTGGGACTTGCAATACTTTCCACACTTCAGCAAAAACTGGGTTCACTGAATAAGATTAAACGGGTCATAAAAGTATTAGGGATGGTAGCATGCACACCCGATTTTGAACAACATACCCAGGTGATCAATGGCTGCAGCGAGTTATTTGCACAGGTTTGGGGCAATGATAACGGTGTTGGTGTACGCAGTGCTGTTGGCATGGGTTCCCTGCCTGGAAATATACCGGTTGAAATAGAAGCAATGTTTGAACTGGAAGAACAGCAATTTGCAATTTATCCGCAATAAATATTCAGAACAATTAAATCAATCATCTTGTAATTAATGAAGAAAAAAATAATATCATCTAAGAAAATCCGATTTCATTTTTCAGGCCTGCTATTATTGTTGTTTGTCTCTTTTAATGTTTCTCCGGTTTCCATCAAAGCACAGTATGTTACCAATAATAAAAGTTTTTTAATTGCAACCATTGATAGTTTGCTCAACGGTGCTGTAAATCTTAAGGAAATTCCAGGTGCTGTAATTGAGATAATGCAAAATGAAAATGTCATTTATAAAAAGGCGTTTGGATTTTCTCAGGAATATGATTTTGACCATCATCTTTTGCAGCAGCCACCTATGATGGATACTGCGACTTTGTTTGATATTGCTTCCCTCACAAAAGTGATTGGCACTACAACATCAATCATGTTGCTGGCAGACAGGGGAAAGATACATATTGACGACCCTGTGAGTAAGTATATAACGGGCTTTGATGTATTTCCAAAAAGTGCGATCACTATACGACACCTGCTTACTCATACTGCGGGATTGATTGAATGGTATCCTTTGTTTTATCGTTCTTCAAACAGGGAATCAACATATAAGATTATTCATTCGTTGCCGTTGAAATATGCAGTGGGTCAACGCCGTGCTTATAGCGATCTTGGGTTTATATTGCTTGGTGAGATCGTTGAAAAAATTTCAGGTCTTTCACTGGATGAATTTGAAAGAAAAAATATTTTCATCCCACTCGGCATGGTGCATACGATGTATAATCCGTTGAAAAATGGAAGGGTAGATAATATTGCCGCCACATCACTTGGTAATCCTTATGAAACTAGAATGTTGTATGATTCATCTCTTGGCTTTGGGGTGGGGGGGCTTGATCCTGATTCCTGGAATGGCTGGCGAAAATATGTTGTGATAGGTGAAGTGAATGATGGCAATGCCTGGTATGCCTGTGGTGGCATTGCCGGTCATGCAGGATTATTTTCTACTGTGGATGATGTGCAAAAACTGGTGGATATGATCATGCACAAAGGTAAGGTTGGCAATAAACAATTTATCTCTTCATCAATCATTGATTCTTTCCTGGTAGAAGACCGTTTTCATAATGGCCTCGGATGGATGATGGATAGTTCCAACTCATTTATGAAAGATGCACCACCTGGAACGTTTGGCCACACAGGTTTTACAGGGACAAGTATTGCAGTAGTGCCTCAATACCATCTGTCTATTATTCTTTTTATCAATCGCCAGAATATGGGACTATTAAAATCAGGATTTTATTATAACTCCAATCCTTTACGACGTGAAATTTTTACTGCGGTGATGAAATATCTAAAATGATAAAGTATTTTTTTTGAAAATAGTGAGTGGTATTATGATTTAAGAATTATCTCTGTGCTAATGCTGTCTTCATTCATGATTGACTATTTTCAATGGTATTATAGAATTAATACGATCAATGAAAATTTTTGGGTTTAAAATTTATTTATTCTCAGAAAAACAATTGCATGCAGGTGATGTCCTGTTAAAACCAGGTTCAAAGAATTGGAAAAATGCTGAAATTCAAACCATGCAAATTTAATATTTCATGTAAAATTTGCATGGATGATTTCTTGATGGAATAATAAAAAATAATTGTTGTCCGAATAAAATTCTTCAAAATAGCTGAAATTCTTTGCCAGTAAGGGTTCTAAGTCCGCCATAGGCGGATGAGGTCTTGTAAAGCAAAGGGTTATTATCTTTAGTCGGACAACTGTAATAAAAAATAATAAACTTTGGGATGGAGTTATTTAGTTGTGTTGATAATTTCACTCCATTTTCATTAATCAAAAATGGCTTTAAATATTGACAACATATTGCTCTTATTTATTTTCTATATTTATAAATACAATAAAGATTAACTTATGGAAAATAAAAAAGATAACCCGGGTGTTTATATACCACCGCCGTTGCTTTATGCTGCAATTTTTATCCTGGCTATTTTAATGCAAAAAGTACTCCCGCTTAGCAAGGAATTTTTTTACACAACAACATCAGATATTATCGGTACAGTATTTATACTTGTAAGCCTGTTTTTTAATTTTCCTGCTTTATTACAGTTTTTGAAATCAAAGAATACTTTGATCACTGTTAAACCTGCTAATACTTTGCAAACGAGTGGCATTTACTCTGTCAGCCGCAATCCCATGTACATTAGCCTGCTGCTTATTTACACAGGGTTGTCATTTATCATTGGTAATTGGTGGAATTTGATCCTGTTGCCTGTATTAATTTTTATCGTCCAGGAGTATGTAATAAAGAAGGAAGAAAAATACCTCGGACGGAGATTTGGACAAGAATATGCAGAGTACAAATCAAAAGTCAGGAGATGGTTGTGATGTTGTTGATTGAAAAAATATAATGCTTGTTTTATCCTTTAAAAGCAGGATTGAAAAATCATAAACTGTTATCAGGATTTTCTGCTTAAAAATTTTTTACTCACTATTCAGATATTTATTTCCTGATGTTGTCAGCCTGAACTGATCTGTTCTGAAAGGTGCAGCAGGTAAACCGTCTTTATTATACAAATCCACTTCACCTGGTTGCCCACTCCACAAATACCTTACAGCAACAGGGCTTTGTATCATTTTATTAAATACTACGACTGTAGTATCATTTTTTATATAAGCTCTTGCCCAATGAAAAATGCTGTCTTTGCCGGCAATAGCAAATCCACGAACATAACCGTACTTGTCATTGCATGCAACTTTATTGTCAAAACTGATAATAAAACTGTCACCGGAAATATGCATGTTTTTATATCGGGGTGATAACTCAATACTGTCATCATGATAGACAATTTTTAAAGCAGTCATGGCAAGCCTGTTGCCAACGGCCAGTTTATTATCCGGGTGTAAATTATCAGCTTCGCCAATATCAATTGTTGTTGCCATGCCTGTATTGGGTAATGATAAAGCTGCTGTTTGTGCTTCACGTAATTCAGCCCAGTCACTGTTTTCAGGCTGCAATGGCTCTTTGCCGAAGTTGGGTAGTTGCACAATTAAAAAAGGCAGGTTGCCCTGGTTAAACTGTTGTCTCCAGTCTGTTATCATTGCAGGTAACAACTGTTTATATTCTTCAGCCCTGCCCGTATTGGCTTCGCCCTGATACCAGGCAAAACCTGTGATGCTCAGCTGTACTAACGGTGCGATATTTGCGTTGTACAGGATGGATGGCGTTCCAAAAATATAAGCATTAGCTACTAATGGTCTCTTGAATTTTTTTGCATCAATCTGCACACCTTTTTTATACTTCCATTCACCAGCCCAATATGGATCCCAGAACATATTGTACATGCCACCTTTGCCACCTGCATCAAAAACCCTTACTGTTACAATATTATTTTTTGGTTGAATGATGCTGTCAGGAATAACATAAGTGTTGAGGTTCATGTTGCCATAACCTTCACCAACTTTTACTCCGTTCACCCAACAAATATTATAATCATCTACCTGGCCTAAACTGATGGTTGTTTGTCCAAAGAAATTTTTTGGAAATGAATCATAGCGTTTCCTGAACCAAACCGAACCATCATAGTCTTTTAACTCATTATCTTCCCAATGTGATGGCTGGTACATTGTTTTCCAGTCACTGTCATTGGCGCCCGGTAAATACCATTGTTGTTCCAGTCCCGGATCATCTTTTAAATAATATTTTTTATCCCACAATGGTTTGATTTTTTCAAAATCTTCATTCATCTGTTTGATGCTTTTATGCGGTGCCAGGTATGTATTATAGAATTGATCAAACTGAGGAAATTGATGTAGCGCTTCATTACTCATCCATTCTTCGATAGATGTTGCACCGAGGTTATCACTGATTAAACCAATTGGAATATTTAAGTGTTGTTGCAGGTAACTACCGAAGAAAAAACCAACAGCAGTAAAATTTCTCACGTCGTTTGTATTTGCAATTTTCCAGGCGCCATATTTCAATGTATCCTGTGGCACAAAGTCTGCACCTACAGCAACAGAAAATAACCTGATGTTATTATTATTGAATGTAGATGTGTCTGGTAAAGGATAAGCGTCTTTAATTGCAAACTGCATATTGCTTTGTCCTCCGCAAATCCAAACATCCCCAAATAAAACATTGTTTAATCCAATTGTGTTTTTTCCACTAATAATAATTTGATAAGGGCCACCGGCTTTTTGCGCCGGTAAAATAATTTTCCATTTCCCGTTTACAGGATTTGTTTTATAAATTGCATGGTTGAAAATAATTGTAACTGTTTCACCATCATCTGCAGTGCCCCAAATGTTGCAGGGTTTATCCCGCTGCAATACCATATTACTTTGAAACAAAACAGGCAAATGCACATTGGCTTGAACTGTCGTAATTCCAATAAAAATGATGGTGAAAAAAATAATCCTGTATGTATGCTTCATGTTTCAAATTAAGCAAAAGTTTTTTTGATCTATGAAAAGCAGTTCATCTGATTTGAAATTTATGAGTTTTGAAGGACTTGTTATATCAATATGAATTGAATGTGATGATTTATTTTTCATGGTGCCAGGAGAATAGAACCCTGCCATTTTTTTTCTTCTAAGGGAAATATATAGCAATCTGTTTTTATTCTGTTTATTTTTTGAATGATATTTGAAATGTGTAGGAGTTTTATTGTTTAATTGTTAATTGTGAATGATTAATTTTTAATGGTTAATTAATAATTCGTAACCTGCCTGCCGTAGGCAGGTTCGTAATTCGTAATTTTTAATTCGTAATTGATAATTCGTTAGATGAAAGTTGTACTTGAAAACGATGCCTGTTATTTATCTGTCGAATCTTTTGGTGGTGCCATCATTGATTTTCATTTGAAAAATAATCCTGGGGTTAACCCGTTAAGTTTTGCATTCACCAATGATCAAATGCCTGTGAATAATAAACAAGGCGCACCTTATCGTGGACACTTTTTATGTGCAGGAAGATGGGGGCAACCTTCAGATAAAGAGATAAAATGTGGCATTCCCAATCATGGCGAAGCTGCCAATATAGATTGGCAGGCAAGTGAAATAAATAACAGTATCCTGATGCAGGCAGTTTGCAAAAAAGAGGGCTTGCAAATTGAAAGGAAAATTGAATTAGATCAGCAATCATCAATATTTGTTGTAACCGAAAAATTTATGAATATAAATTCATTGGGAAGATTATGGAACGTGGTACAACATCCAACACTTGCTGCACCTTTTTTAGATGAACGCGTCATCATCAATTGTAATGCTACAATCGGTTTTGACCAGGCACATTATAATAACGCAGAAGAAAAAAGCATTTTTTTCCCAGATGTGATTGATGATAAAAACAATCAATTCAATCTAAAAAAACCACAGACAAAATATAATTCGGTTTTTTCTTTCCTCGTGAATCATCAGGATGAGTTTGGCTGGATCACTGCATTTTCACCAAAATATAAATTGTTGCTGGGTTATGTATGGAAACGAAGTGACTATCCCTGGATACATCTTTGGCAGCATTGGAATGAGGATACAATTAGTTATCGTGGAATTGAATTTGGTACTGCAGGCATACATCAACCATTTGAAGAAATATTAAATACTGCTACGAAACTGTTTGGTGAAAAAACTTTGGCTTATATTGATGCCGACGAATGTGTAAGTAAGAGCTATATTTCTTTTTTAATTGATACCGGCCCTGATTTTTCTGAAACAGAAAATATATCTGTTGCCGGAAGTACAATTCAGATAAAAGGCCTTGGTGAAAAAATATTTAATCTTGTTACAACAATGAATTTACCCGATGGATTACCAAAATAAAACAATTGTGATAACCGGCGGCGCTAAGGGGATTGGTGCAGCTACTGCAAAATTATTTTTTGATTCAGGCGCTAATGTTGTCATACTTGATGTGGCGCCTGACACATCGGACATTAAAGACAACAGGTGGTTGGTGATACATTGTGATGTATCGGATGAAAGTCAGGTACAGTCTGCATTTCAGCATATTGAGCAGCAGTTTCAATTTGCTGATTACCTGGTAAACAATGCAGGCATACAACGGTATGGAACGGTGACTGCAACCACAATTGATGAATGGGATTTGGTGATGAATGTTAATCTGAAAAGTTTTTTTCTCTGTTCCAAATATGCATTGCCTTTGATGCAGAAAAAAAATGTCGGCGTTATTATCAATGTTGCCAGCGTACAGGCATTCTTAAGCCAGCAAAATGTAGCAGCTTATACTACAGCAAAGTCTGCCATCCTGGGTTTGACAAGAAGTATAGCTGTTGATTATGCACCTGGTATCCGTTGCGTGGCTGTGTGTCCTGGTACTATTGATACGCCTATGTTGCGTGATTCAATTGCACTGTCGCCTGATCCCGATGAAGTGATGCAGGAATGTGTTGATATGCATTTGACAAAACGTATCGGTACACCTGATGAAGTTGCCAGCCTTATTTTTTATTTATGCGATGATAAAGCAGCATTCATTACCGGGCAGGCGATAAGAATTGACGGTGGGTTAGGCATTACAATTCAAGGAAGCAAGCGATGATTTATACAATAAAATATTTTATTACTAATGAAAATAACAGATATAAAAGCAACTACAGTTGCAGTGCCTTTGGAAGCGCCTATCCGCCATGCGAATGGAGCGCACTGGGGCAGGTTTATCAGGACAATTATTGAAGTGGAAACTGATGAAGGCATAACAGGTTTAGGCGAGATTGGTGGGGGAGGTGAATCAGCAGAGCAGGCGTTCAATGGCATGAAAAAATACCTGATTGGTCATGATCCGTTTCAAATGGAAGCAATGTATTGGAAAATATGTAACCCCACGGCTTCCCTGTACAACAACCGTTCGCAAATACATGCTGCGTTAGAGTTTGCCTGTATGGATATCATCGGCAAAAAAACCGGTATGCGTGCCTGTGATTTATTGGGCGGGGCATTAAGAGAGAAAATTCCTTTTGCTTCTTATTTATTCTTCAGATATAAAAATGACAAGACTGGCCTGGGTGGTGAAGAAACTGCCGATGAAATGGTGCAGCATGCAAAAGACCTGGTGAATAAACATGGGTTCACAACACATAAATTGAAAGCAGGAGTTTTTCATCCTGATCATGAAATTGAAGTGTTCCGGGCTTTGGCAAAAGCTTTTCCAAAACATAAACTGCGCATTGATCCAAATGCTGCATGGAGTGTTGAAGAGTCAATCCGTATTGGTCAGTCAATTGAAGATTTGAACAATGATTATTTTGAAGACCCAACCTGGGGATTGGAAGGTATGCGCCGTGTAAAAAGCCGGATTAATATACCAACAGCCACCAATACTGTTGTTGTGAATTTTGATCAACTGGCAAGCTGTATCCGCAATGATGCAATTGATGTCATCTTACTGGATACTACTTTTTGGGGTGGTTTGCGACAGGCATGGAAAGGAAGTGTGGTGTGTGAAAAATTTCAACTGGGTGTGGCAGTGCACAGCTCTGGTGAGTTGGGCATACAACTCGCTACCATGCTGCATTTGGGTGCAGCTGTGCCTAATCTATCTTTTGCTGCAGATGCACATTATCACCACTTGACTGATGATATCATTAAAGGCGGAAAAAAGAAATATGAAAATGGTTGTATCACTGTTCCATCATCGCCCGGTTTGGGTGTGGAATTGGACAGGGATAAACTGGAAAAGTATTCTGCATATTATAAAGAAACAGGAGGGTACATGTATGACCGTGACCCGAAACGTCCTGATTGGTTTAGTGTATTGCCTGAAAAAAACTGGGCGCAGGTTAACAGGAAATAAGACCAGGAAAAATTTGTTGTAATGCAGAATTGATTTTATGAAAAAAATATTTTACTCATAAATAATTTTCACACAATGGCTTTAACTATAAATGATATTTCAATTTTCGCTGACGGGTTAGATCATTCTGAATGTATAGCTGTGCATCCTGATGGTTCTGTATGGGCTGGTGGTGAAGCAGGACAGATTTATAAAATAACAGATGGTGGAATGAATATTGAGATTGTACATAACACCAATGGGTTTATTCTCGGGATTGCTTTTTCTCCGGATGCTTCCTGGCTGGCAGCCTGTGATTTAAAAAATAAATGTGTGTGGAAACTTGAACTGGCTACGAATGAGCTTACCAAATTTGCTACCGGTGCAGATGGTTTGCAATTTAATATCCCAAATTACATATCATTTACCCGGAATGGTAAACTGTTTGTCAGTGAAAGTGGCGCATTCAGGGAAGTGTGTGGAAAGATATATTGTTTTGATGAGAAAGGTAATGGTTCAGTTTGGCACCACGGCCCATTCAACTTCGCAAATGGGTTAGCGTTAGATAAGGATGAAAAACACCTGTATGTGGTTTGCACCTGGCTGCCTGGGGTGGAGCGTATTGCTATCCATTCAGATGGTAGCGCCGGTAAAAGGGAAGTGTTTTGCGTATTGCCCCAGACTTGCCCTGATGGTATTGCATTTGATGAAGAAGAAAACCTGTATGTTGGTTGTTATGCTCCCGGCAGGATTTATAAAATAGATAAATATGGTAAAGCTGAAATATTAGTGGATGATTGGGAATCGCATACCATTTCCAATCCAACCAATCTTGCTTTTGGTGGAAAGAATCTTGATGAATTATTTATTGCTAATCTTGGCCGCTGGCATATCAGTAAAATTCAACTGAAAGTAAAAGGTTTGAAGCTGTCATGCTTTAAATAATTTCCTTCCTGTTTAACCAATTTTTTTTGCTGCAAAATCATTGTTGTCCAATTAAAATTCTTCAAAATAGCTGAAACCCTTTGCCAGTAAGGGTTCAAAGTCAGCCATGAACGTATGAGGTTTTGTAAAGCAAAGAGTTATCATCTTTAGTCGGACAATAATGCTACAAAATATTGAACACTGCTAACAATTGTTAGCAGTGAAGAAAGTTCCTTTCTCCAAAAACATGTTAAGAAAAAAAAATTCATTTTATAAATGAATAAAAATTCATTTAACTTTGCGGCGTGAAATTAAGGGATGAAAATAAAATCAACCGGATTTATAAAGCAACACTGACACTGGTTAAACAAAATGGCCTCGCCGGTACCACCATGCAGGCTGTGGCTAAAGAAGCAAAAATAGCAACCGGTACTTTATATATTTATTTTGAAAATAAGGAATCACTGGTCATAAGCCTCTTTAATGAATGTATAAAAGAATCTGCTGCTGTTGTGTTTAAAGATTATGAAATGTCTGCTCCTTTTAAAGTAGGCTTTCGCACAATCTGGCTGAATGTATTGAAACACAAAGTATCCCACTTTGATCAAACGATATTTTTAGAACAATGTTTTCACTCTCCTTTTATTGATGACAACACCAGGGCAGAAGCGAAGAAATTACTTTTGCCGTTACGCGAATTGCTGGAAAGAGGTAAAATGGAAGAGCTCATTAAAGATATTGATACCTTTTGGTTAGTATCTTTTATGATTGGCTATGCAAATGAAATAGCCAAACGCATTACCTATCACAAGAAAAAACTGACAATGGAAACACTGGATATTAATTTTCAAATATGCTGGGATGGCATAAAAGCTTAAGATAAAAATATTATAACTGAATATTTATTCACCGGCTGCAACTGATTTTTTGATTAATTAAATGATGATATGAATCAAAACCGCTTATTACTCTTATTGCTGTTTTTATATCTTTTGCCTCAGCAACAACTGGATGCCCAGGATGTAAAAACATTGACAATGCAGGAAGCTGTTACGCTGAGTGTACAAAACAGCAAGCAATTAAAACTAAGTAAAGCTAAAATTGATGAAGCTATTGCTACTACACGTGAAGCAAAAGATAACCAGTTACCTGATGCATCTGTTTCTGCTTCTTATCTGCGCTTAACAAAAGCGAAACTAAATTTAAAAAATTCAGGCGGTGGTGATACTGCCTCTCATGGTCTGGCTTTTCCTTCTGTCAATCAGGCTATTTATGGTTCTGCAAATGTATCAGTACCATTATTTGCCGGCATGAAAATTAAATATGGGATTGAATCAGCAAAGTATCTTGAACAGGCGGTAAGGCTGGATGCTGAAAATGATAAACAAGCTGTCATCTTAAATACAATTGCAGCATATATTAATTTATATAAAGCAACCATTACAAAAAAATTAGTGGAAGACAACCTGGAACAATCAAGAAAAAGAGATACTGATTTTATCAACCTTGAGAAAAATGGTTTGCTGGCAAGAAATGATTTATTGCGTGCTCAACTGGAAACATCAGGTTTGGAATTAAACCTGGTGGATGCACAAAATGCAATTGATATTTCAACAGTAAACATGGATTTATTACTGGGTCTTCCTGAAACAACAATATTACAGGTTGATACAGTTGGGTTCATGCACACCGGTGAAGTAAAGTCTATTGAAGAATATGAACAACTTGCAACACAAAACCGTTCCGATGTGCAGTCGTTATCTTATCGTGAAAAAGCTGCAGATGCTGCAGTGAAGATTGCCAAAGGTGATTACTATCCAAGTGTTGCATTGACCGGAGGTTATGTGGCAGCAGATGTTCCGGGTGTCCTTTCTATTACTAATGCCATTACTGGAGGTGTTGGCCTGAAATATAACCTGGCTTCTTTGTGGAAAACCAAATCAAAAATAGAAAAGGCTGAAGCAGTACAACAACAATTGCTGGTCAATCAGGAAATGTTGAATGATAATATCCATCTCTCTATCAACAAGGCTTATAGAAATTATACTGCTGCTATCAAAAAAACAGAAGTGAGTGATAAAGCAGTTGTGCAGGCTAATGAGAACTACCGCATCAGTAAAAATAAATACGACAACAATTTATTATTACTTACTGATTTACTCGATGCTGATGTGCAGGCATTGCAGGCAAAGCTGAATCTCTCTGCTGCAAGGGCAGATGTTGTATTGGCATATTATACTTTACAACAAACAGCAGGTTTACTACAACAATAAAAAATCATCATAAAATATTTATGGCAACAACACAACAATCAGAAGAAACAACACCTAAGAAAAGAAGCAAAGCATTCCTTGTGATTCTCATATTACTGGTGATTTTAGGTGGGTCATTTGGTATCAGTAAATATATCTATTCGCTGCATCATGAAACAACAGATGATGCACAGGTTGAAGCAAATATCAACCCAATCATTCCAAAGGTGCCTGGTTTTGTAACTGAAGTAAGGGTCAATGACAATCAGGTTGTAAAAAAAGGTGATACTTTGATGATACTCGACGACCGTGATTTTAAGATCAGGCTCGAGCAGGCTGAAGCTGCATTAAGTGCTGCGGAAAGTAGTCTTGTTACAGCACAGGCTACAGCTCAGGCATCAAAAGTTGGAATCGGTACTTCAGAAGCTGCAATCAAAACTGTGGATGCACAAATAGATGCAGCACAAGTGAATGTTTGGCGGACAACTCAGGACTATAACCGTTATGCCAATCTATTCAATGACCACTCCATCACACAACAACAGTTTGAACAAGCAAAAGCTGCAAAAGAAACTGCTGAAAAACAATTGCAGGTGTTGCAACAGCAAAAAGCTCAGGCTGCACAACAAACCAATACTGTTACTTCGCAAAGCCGTGCTACGTCAACACAAGTGGGCACTGCTGAAGCCAACATTAAACTAAGGCAGGTGGATGTGGAAAATGCAAAACTGAATTTATCCTATACAGTAATCACTTCACCGGCTGATGGCGTTATCTCAAAAGTTAATGTGCAACCCGGTCAGTTTTTGCAGGCGGGGCAAGCCACTTTCAGTGTGGTGCAGGACCAGGGTGTTTGGGTGGTTGCCAATTTCAAAGAAACTCAGTTTGATGAGTTGCGCATCGGACAAAAAGTAATCGTAGAAGTGGATGCATTTCCAGGCCATGAATTTGAGGCAAGACTCACCTCTTTTTCTCCTGCTACAGGTTCCCGTTTTGCATTGTTGCCCCCGGATAATGCCAGTGGCAATTTTGTAAAAACAGTGCAACGCCTTCCGGTTAAAATTGAATTTACAGATACAAAGGATTCACTTGTCAATCAATTAAAGGCAGGCATGAACGTGGATGTAGATGTGCACTTGAATTAATGTATGAAACAACAAAAAGGTATTTATTTTTTTGGTTACCGGCTTGTGCTTTTCATGGCATCCGGGTTGTGTCACTCCCTTGTACTCAAGAATATTAATCAGCTTCAGTGCGCATTTCAAAGTGCGTGACCGATAGCTAATATATAAAGAATGGAACTACAGGAATCATTAGTAGAATATGGATCACGGCGTACTATCATCACCATCACAGCAGTGTTTTGTGCATTGCTCGAGATCATTGATACCACCATTGTCAATGTTGCATTGAATGATATGCGGGGCAGCCTTGGCGCCACATTAAACGAAGTGAGCTGGGTCATCACTGCTTACTCCATTGCAAATGTAATCGTCGTACCTATGACAAGTTGGTTGTCCCAGCAGTTTGGGCGGCGTAATTATTTTGCAGCATCCATTATTATTTTTACTTCAGCCTCTTTTTTGTGTGGTAACGCTTCCGGAATTGTCGAATTAATCATTTTCAGGTTTATACAGGGATTGGGCGGTGGTGCATTGCTGGTTACTTCGCAAACCATCATCACAGAAATTTATCCTCCGGAAAAAAGAGCTATGGCCCAGGCTATTTATGTTTTGGGTATCATTGCCGGCCCAACATTGGGCCCTCCGCTTGGTGGTTATATTGTTGACCATTTTGCATGGCCTTATATTTTTTATATAAACATACCCGTTGGTATTATTGCAGCCCTGCTCACTTTGCAATTTGTCCGCAGCCCAAAATATGGAGGTAAACGCCCAGCCAATGAAGTGGACTGGTTGGGTATTGCCTTGCTTGCAGTGGCTGTTGGTTCTTTACAATATATTTTGGAAAAAGGACAGGAAGATGATTGGTTTAACAGCAAACTGATTATTACACTGAGTGTAGTTGCATTTTTTGGATTTTATTGTTTTATCTGGAGACAGTTGGTGTATAAATATCCGATTGTAGAATTGCGTGTTTTGCGCAATGGTAACCTCCGGATGGGCGTTATTCTTTCTTTTGTACAGGGGTTTGGTTTGTTTGGCTCCACTTTTATTATCCCTTTATACACCCAAAGTATTTTAGGTTGGGATGCCACTCAATCTGGATTGCTGATGATACCAAGCACATTGATGGTAGCATTTATGATGCCCATTGTGGGACAACTTATTCAAAGAGGTGTGTCACAGAAATACCTCATTGCAATGGGGATGGGAATATTTTTTATTTATAGTTTGATGACCTATAAAATAATGACTCCTCAAACAAGTGGTGAAGATTTCTTCTGGGCTTTGATGGTGCGTGGTCTTGGCCTTGGACTTTTATCTGTGCCAATTTCAACAATGGCTTTATCTACATTGAAAGGTGCAGAAATAGGGCAGGGGGCGGCTTTTTCCGGGATGATGCGGCAGTTAGGCGGTTCGTTTGGTGTAGCAATGATATCTACTTTTTTAACGAGAGATATTATTTATCACAGGAGTGACCTTGTCAGAAATCTTGACATATATGACCCTGCTGTTCAGGCAAGGGTGAATGGTATTGCTGCAGGCATGCATGCAAAAGGTATGGCGCCAAATGTAGCTTTGAATACTGCTTATCAATTAATTGATGGAAGCACTTCTATTCAGGCTACAATTCTTTCTTACATGGATGTGTTCCTGTATGTTGGTGCAATGTTTCTTGTTTTTGTTCCTATAGTCCTGATATTTATTAAAAAGTCAAACGGTAAAATAAGCATGTCAGATGCAGCGCATTAAGAATAATTTTGTGAACAAAGTAATTTGCTGCAAAACAGTTTCAGTAAATAATGATCAGGTGATGTTATTCATGTTGGCTCATTGACGATTACTTTATTTGTTGATGCAATTTATCAAGGCAGCAAGCTTGTTTTTTAAGTTAGTAATTATGGCAAAAATTATTGTTGTTACAAATTTTTCAGCTTCATCGCGGAATGCATTGGATTATGCCTGCAGGTTTTTACACAATCCTACAACGAGTGTTTTATTATTAAATATTTTCAGTTTTCCTGCCACCTTCAACAACGATGCAATTACCATTGCAGCCATGAGTGAAGTGATATCAGGTGATGAAAGAAAATTGCAACTTGAATATGAGTGGGTAAAAAAGAATTATCCTGAAATCAATATCAGGAAGGAAATGGTCACTGGTGTTTTTTTAGATGAGTTACGTTACAAAATTGCTGAAGAAGAAACAAAACTTGTGGTGATGGGTGCAAGTGGATCATACAGTGAACTGCTATCATGGGATGTAAATATTGTTGATGCATTTATTGATCTTACTATTCCTGTTTTGATTATCCCGCAGGAAATGTCTTACCGACCTATAAAAAAAATTGCATTCGCTGTCAATTTTTATCGCAAAAACCTGCAATTACCTGCTGCTACAATCAGCAGGATTCTGTCTTATACAAAAGCTCAGTTATTTATTATCCAGGTAATGGGCCCTGCAGAAGTCGTCGATGAAGTTGCGCTCGCCAACCAAAGAAGTTTCAAAGAAGGCCTGACAGAATTTTCACCAGTTTATTTTAAACCCTCTTTTGAAAATTTATTTGAAGATATTGATGCGTTTACTGCATCTGAAAATATTGACCTCATGTTTGTGATACCATCCCGACATGGTTTATGGTATCGCCTTTCCCAACAACAAACCAAAGGTTTATCCTATATTAATCATATTCCGGTGCTTTCATTGAGGCAGGGGAAAGAGTTCTTGTGAATTGATAAGTATGAATAAAAAAAAGTTATATTGCACTTCGTTTATGGTAGTTAGCCTCAGTTTTGTTTTTCTCTTTCCTTCCACATTTGATTAAATGTCTTTGGGCTGAAATCCAATCCTGCTCTATGTTTCGTCCATCCTTTAAACATGTTGTTGACTACTTTGTTTTTCAAATTTCCATTGGCCATATTCATCATGCGGCGGCTAAGGCTTGCTGCTTTCCACATTTTCCAGGCTACGCGTTCAGCAACAGCACTATCACCTTCTGCTACTGACTCATACCTGTTTTCCAATAGTAAGACGTGCAGGTTAATCCTTACCGGGCACACTTCTGTGCAGTTACCACATAAAGAAGAAGCATAACTTAAGTGGTTCCATGACTTCATGTTTTTCAGGTGGGGTGTAATGATACTTCCGATAGGGCCACTGTATGTGGTATCATAACTATGTCCGCCAATATTTTTATAAACAGGACAGGCATTTAAACAAGCACCACACCTGATGCAATACAAGGCTTCCCGCACTTTGGTATCAGCTAAAATGTTAGTTCGGCCATTGTCTAATAATATCACGTACATTTCTTCAGGGCCATCAATTTCATTGGATTGCCTTGGGCCGGAAATAATCGTGTTATAAACTGTTAATTGCTGACCGGTTCCGAAAGTAGAAAGCAGGGGTAAAAACAAACTGAGATCTGTTATTGATGGAATTATTTTTTCAATGCCTGCTACAACGATATGTGTTTTTGGAAATGATGCGCTCAGCCTGCCGTTACCTTCATTTTCTGTAACAGAAATAGAACCTGTTTCTGCAATTAAAAAGTTAGCGCCGGTAACACCCACTTCTGCTTCTACATATTTTTTGCGTAATTTTTCCCTTGCTACCAATGTCAGTTGTTGAGGTGATAACCCTTCCTGTACTCCGAGTTTTTCAGTAAAAAGTTTAGCAATGTCTTCTTTGCTTTTATGCATGGCAGGCGTTACGATATGATAAGGCGGCTCACCATCCAGTTGTTGAATGTATTCGCCAAGGTCTGTTTCAATACTCTCAATGCCCTGTTTTTCGAGATAATTATTCAAGTGTATTTCTTCAGTTACCATGCTCTTGCTCTTCACCAGTGTTTTGCAGTTTTTTGTTTTGCAAATCTGACCGATAGCATCAAGGGCTTCCTGTGTTGTTTCTGCCCAAATCACTTTTGCGCCACGGGCAGTTATATTTTTTTCAAATCGTTCGAGCATGACATCCAGGTGTTCTATTGCATTCCATTTGGTATTCTTTGCATGTTCACGCACTGCCATGATATTTACAAACTGTGCTTTGCCTTTTGGCACAGCATCATTGTATTTCTTTATGTTGAAATTGATTTTCCTGCGGTGCTCCATATCGGACGCCCTGATGGTACTCTTTGCTTTAAAAGTGGCTGCGTTACTATTCATGTTTTCACACTATGTTTATCATTTCTTATTTAGATATTTTCTTAATGAAATGTATTATTTCATTATGGCCTGTTTGTTTATGTAGTGGTGCAAATGTATTGTACTGATGGTTTTAAATGTACTGCTATTCATTCAAACATAAAACAGGTTTCTGTTGTCCAGCTTTTTTTCACCGTTGTGCCGATAAGCTACAAGTTTTCCGCCTTTGGCAACACTATAATCCAGGCAACAAATATTGCTCCTGTAAAATGATGGTTTACCCCTGAGCCAATAGTGACCAAAGAATACTATTTTATCATCACTCCGATAGTATTCAGCAGAATTTAATTCTGATATATTTATTGGCAGTACAGGTAAGCTTTCAATATGTTCAACGCTTATAGATTGATAATTCATTTCAGAAGGATTTTCCCACCACTTTATCCTGATGTCATTTCTTTTGTTCCCATCTTTATCATGAAAGAAAAAGCCCTGAGGTACTTTTATTTCTTTGCCCTTTAATGTTTGATCAATCGCATCATATAATGTCGTTCCTTTTTTTACTGATTGATAAATTAGTTCATCAGTCAACCGGTCATTCACCAAAGTGTTTCTTAAAAAATTAATGTTGTTGAAACCCCAACAGGCATGGACAGCCCTGAAAGTATCTGTTTCAAAATAAAGCGGGAAAGTTTTGAACCATTCTAAATAATCTTCATATTCTTTCTGACGGTTTTGAAATTGTTTGAGTGTTTCATAATGCTGAATAATATTTTTTATCAGGTGTTTCCTGAGGTGCCCACCTTCAGTTTCCGGGAAATGAAAACAAAGTGCATTGTATTCATGGTTGCCCATTAATGCAATTGCATTATAATTGTCAACCATTGCTTTAACTATTTCAAGTGTCTCCCTGATTTTTGGCCCCCTGTCAATTAAGTCGCCCACAAACAAAACTTTCCGTTCGGAATGTGAATAAATCCCATCGTTTTTTATATACCCTAATTTTCGGAGCAATGCTTCAAGTTCATCTGCGTGACCATGTATATCTCCTAAGATGTCGAACATAATTAGTGGTTAGTTTTTATTGTTTATAACGTTTGTGTATTGACGAATATCAAAATATAAGAAGCTAATGCACATTCATGTTTTGTGATAATAATTTAATATGATAGTTGAAAATCTATGATACTATGGGAAAGTAGTAACATGTAATCGCTAACGCATTAATAAAAACCATAGTTATCCGACTAAATATGATAACCCTTTGCTTTTCAAGACCACATACGCCTATGGCTGACTTTGAACCATTACTGGAAAAGGGTTTCAGCTATTTTAAACAATTTTAATCGGACAACAATGAATAAAAATATCTTTTATAATACAATAATCAACCCTTTTAATTTCCTGTCAGAACATTTTCTTGTATTATCATTTTGATTCAGCATATTTTGCAGCTGCTTCTAATGCTTCATAAAACGCTTCGCCGTATTTACGAATGATGGATTCCTTTAAAAAAACATACACAGGTACTTTCAACTGTTTTCCTAATTTGCAGGCAGCCTTGCATAAATCAGGACGGGGTTCGTAGTTCAGGTATTCAAGGTCCTCATCTTCTTTACTCTTGCTGATGCGTATCGGGAATAAATGACAACTGATCGGTTTTTTCCAGGTGACCTTTCCTTCATTATATGCTTTTTCAATACCACATTTTATTATCCCTTTATCATCCCTAAAGCCATAAGCACACATGGCGCCTTTAATAGTGGGTGTTACCCAACCGAAATCTGCATTGTATAAATATTTTCCCTGTTGTTCAATTTCTTTTATACCGGCTTCAGTTAAATAGGGTTTTATGGCTTCATAATTTTGAATCAGTTCATCCAGTTCATCTAATTGTAATGGTGCGCCGGCATCGCCATCATCACAACAACCACCTTTACATTTCGATAAGTCGCATACAAACTGTGCTTCAATAATTTTATCACTGATTAATTTATTATCTATCGCTATCATACAACAAATGTAAAAACTAAATGTTCAAAATATAAAATTGTTAGTGGGGGATGGTTTGGTTGGCATATCTTTTATTTCCACCTGAACGTAGAGATAATATGCTTCATATCCTGCTCTAAAAATTTGTTTACAGGCCTTAATGAATCTTCATTAGGTGTGGTATAAAAATATAAGGCGCCGCGGATAAAATTCTTTGTTGAATCTGTCAGAAAAAACTGGCTTGCAGTAGCCACATTTCCTTCCAGATGAAAATAGATGCCATGTACATTGGGCGACACATTCATTAATGAGTCATCAATAAAATTTGCTTTTACCGTATGTTTATTGGTGAGGTCAAAAGCATCATTCAGCAATTTATCGAGTTTATATTTTTGACCGATTATTTTATAACTCAAAAAAATGCGGGCAGAAAACTGAGGGAACTCCACATTGATCCACCAGGGGTTTTCTGCTGCACTGTCAAAGAATGTACTATCCTTTATCACTTTTGCATACGTTGGATATTCAAATGAATATGGGTAGCCTGCTTCATTAAAAGACTGATAACTCTTTTTTGGAAAATCAATTTTAAAATAACCAGATGGTTTAGGCGTATATGCAGAATTACAACTGCAGGTAACCAACAAAACCAATATGATAATACACTTTAAAAAAGACAATGTATGTATTGTTGAAATTTGCCTGTTACAACTACGCTTTTTATTCATTACGGGGCTTAATAGTGATTTTAATTTTCTGCAACCTGTTTTTCTGCATTTCCAAAACGATGAACTCAAAATCTCCACTGGTAATCACCTGGTTTTGCTGTGGCATTTCACCGGCTATTTCAAGTACCAGCCCGGCGAGTGAATCGCTTTCGCCTTTTACCTGGTCAAAAGTGTCAGAAGGCAACTGCATCAGCCTGCACACATCATTAATCATGATACTACCTTCAAAAATAAAATTGTTCTCATCCAGTTTTTTGAATTCTGTGTCGTCCACATCAAATTCATCATTGATTTCACCAATCACTTCTTCCATAATGTCTTCCAAAGTAACAATGCCGCTGGTGCCACCAAATTCATCTACTACTACAGCGAAATGAATACGCTTTGCCTGGAACTCATGCAACAGGTCATCAATCAGTTTATGTTGATGAATAAAATTTACAGGTCTCAATAATTGATGCCAGTCAAAATCATCTGCTTCATGTATATAAGGCAAAAGGTCTTTCGTATTGAGAATGCCTGTGATCTCGTCAAGATCATTTTTATAAACAGGTATCCTGCTGTAATGGAGGTCTTCAATTTTATGCAATAATTCCCTGAAAGATGTATCATACCTGATGCCACACACATCAAGCCGTGTTCGCATGATTTGTTTAACTGTGATGTTGCCAAAATTTACAATACCTTTTAAAATATTTTTTTCTTTTTCAGAGGCTGCATTATTGGTGGAGATATCTATAGCGTGATCTAACTCTTCATAATTATAACCACTCTTCGTTTTTTTAGATAATTTTTTTTCAATTATATCAGAATATTTTACCAGCAGGTTGCCGATGCCATGAAAGATATAATAAGTACCTTCTGCAATCACACCAAAACTCTTGAGAAAGCGAATGTTGTTTTGACCTGCATATATTTTTGGTATCACTTCGCAAAACAATATCATCACCACAGCAACTATGATAGCTTTGATGATGAGTATCAGCCAAAAAGCAGGTGGCTGTTTGAAGTGCAGGAGAATATCGAGTAAAAGATTAGATACAATAATGATGGCTATATTGGCAAAGATGTTGGCTATTAACAAAGAAGAAAGCAGGCCTTTTGGGTCCTGCAGCAGGTCAATAATCCTTTTATAATAAGGCTGGTCTTTTGTTTTCAGCAGGTTGATTTCTTTAAATGTCAGTGAAAAGAATGCTACTTCAGCACCAGATACGATGAACGAAATCATCATCAGCGCCAATAGTAAAAATACAAGCACAGTGGTAGCTTGTGTATCAATCGAGCTATGAACCTGTAAAAAAGAAAAATACAACAGGGGATCTTCCAAATTAAACATTTTTGATTAGGACACGCTGCAAATCAACGTAAAAATTTTGATAGCAGGCACTCAAAAAATCTTAGTACGGTAATGGGCCGGAAGAATCATCCTCAGGAGGCGGTACTTCATTACCAAAATCATCAAGGCTTTCGTCTGCCTGAGGCATAGATGAATTAAGGCCCGGAGCGCTGCCATCATTTCGTTTATCCAGCATAATCAGGTTGTCAGCTACAATCTCGGTAGCAAACTTTTTATTGCCTTCTCTGTCTTCCCAACTGCGGGTACGCAAACGGCCTTCCACATATATCAGGCTCCCTTTGTGGAGGTATTTTTGAGCCAGTTCTGCAAGGCCCCTCCATAAAACAATAGTATGCCATTCAGTTTGGGACAACAACTTGCCATTTTTGTCTTTATGCGTTTCGGTGGTGGCAAGCGGGAATTTGGCAACACCTATATTTTTATCGAGGTATTGTACTTCTGGGTCTTTTCCAAGGTTACCGATTAGCATGACTTTGTTTACGCCTCTCATATTATTTATATTAATTCGAGCTAAAAATTATAACATACCGCAACTAAAGTTATATAAAAGATTTTATCGAAATGCAGATAAAATTATAAAATCTCAATGTTTAAGATTTGCAGCGCTTAAAAATTGATGGATTAACCTTGGGAAGGCTTTTGTTTTTATTTCAATCGGGCCCAGCCATGCTCCGGATGTATTGTTGAGTGATAAAGGCTTTTTTTTCAAATCAACTTTGATAAAATATCCATGAATGATTCGATGCGTTAACACCTGTTTTTGTGCTATAGTAAGGCTGAGTTTTTTGTATTCACTGATGTTTATTTTTTGTTGCAGCCATTGTTTTATTTTTTTTTCGTTCCATGCAGGGTCAGAACTTGTCTCTTCCAGGTAAAATTCATACAAATGTTGCCAAATGTCTTTACCTCTTCGTTGTTGCACATAGATTTTTTTGTTGAAGGTGAAAATAAAATAACTGAACCATCTTTCTCTTTTAATAATCGCTTTCTCTTTTACAGGATAAAAAGCCGCCTTGTTGGAAATATATGCTGTGCAGTGTTTGTTGAGCGGACAATGTGAACAAAGCGGAATTGGTTTACACACTGTGGCTCCAAAATCCATGATGGATTGATTGTAGTCGCCTGGTTGTTTTTTATCAAGGCAAAGTTGAGCAAGCTTGATAAAATATTTTTTCCCTTCATTGCTATCAACAGGGATACTTACACCAAAAAACCTGGATAAGACACGCTGTACATTACCATCCAACACTGCATAAGGCAGATTGAAACAAAATGAAGCAATAGCGCTTGCAGTATATGCACCAACACCTTTTAAATTTAAAATGGAATCGTAATCAGATGGAAAAATACCGTGGTAATTATGGGAAATATTTCTTGCTGTCTGCATCAAATTTTTACAACGGGTATAATAGCCAAGCCCTTCCCATATTTTAAAAACATCTTCATCATCTGCTTTTGCTAAATGATTTATGGTAGGATAATGTTGTATAAATTTCTCATAATAACTCCATCCCTGATCCACTCTTGTTTGTTGTAAAATTATTTCACTGAGCCACACTTTATATGGGTCTTTCACACCTTTCCAGGGCATAGCTCTCGTGTTTTCATCCTTATGCCAGGCCATCAGCAGTTTTCGAAAAATATTTTCCTGTTTCATTGTTTCAGGATGCGGGGGCAGTGTTTTTTGCGAAAGGTGTTTTTATGTCATGGAAGAAAAGAAATGTCCAGCCTTCCTGCCTGCCTTCTTGCCACCATTGTTGCCTGAGCTCCATTGCCAGTTTTCCATTAAAATCATATTTGGCAACAAACTTGTGTTTCATTTGATGTAATTGCGGCGCATCATCAGCACCAAATAATATAGTTTCATTATTTTCCTTTATCCAGAAAACCTGGTGATGAGGGCTGTGTGCCCCGGTAATTTTATAATGGATATAACCATCAATAGTACCTTCTGTATCTTCTAAAAAAACAACCTGAGTATTACTTTCAAGCACTGAAATTTCTTCTGTCATAAATGAAGGGAATCCGGTATCTATTGCAAAGTCGTATTCTGATTGCTGAACATAATAAATTGCATTAGGCATTGAAAGATGATAACGCCCAAGCCTGTCTTTATAACTTACACCACCTGCATGGTCTTTGTGTAAATGAGATAATAAAACTTTAGTAACATCGCCGGGCTGAATATTGTGTGCTTTCAGATTTTTATGCAATTGCATTTCATTGCCCTGCATAAAACCAAGGCCGGTGTCAAGCAGTAAAATATCTTTGCTGGTGATAATTAAAAATGGTTGCACTTCTACCAGTAAACTACCACTATGACGTTGTTGTAATTCATCTTTTCCAACTTCAAATGGTATAAAAACTTTTGTTTTATCAATGGTAAAAGCACCTTCGCTTAGAGGTATAATCTGCATGGATGCAAATTAAATGATAATGCGAGTTTTTAATTGGTGAAGCTCTTGGAAATAAATAAAAAATTTATAGTTTAAGACCAATAGCTTTAAAAAATTCCTTATTGCAAGTATTGATTGTAATCTGCAACAGCTAAAATTAAGTGTGAAACCTTGAAAATTAAAAACCCATAGAAAGAAAATTTAACCGAGGCTCATTTTAGTTTTTATGGAAATAATAGTTGTTGATGCCATTTGTTTTTTCCAGATAGGTATAACCATCATTTTTTACAATGCTCGTATCTGTATTGGTGTATTTCGTAAATACCAGCGTGTTGCCATCAATTTTAAAGTGCATACCATAAGGCTGGTATGTTGAATCTGTTGACAGGAAACCACCATGAGGTAAATACACAGAGTCTGAACTGATTATTTGATAGTCAGACAAATTGGTGGATGGGGGCAGATATAATGCATATTGTGTTGTATCGCTACTTGTCAATACTCCATTCTGATATTGATCAACAAATGTATTTCCAGTTGCGCTATAAGTGCAACCTACCAGGTTGAATAATGAATCATCTATATCAAGGTTGCCAAAATTGCCAAGTGTAATATAATTTAAATTTGAAATAGTGAGATAATCAACACTGTTGATTGAAACTTCAGAACTGTTTTGAGACTGGTTGCTCAGCGAATCAAAAACCCAGGTGCCTTTTAATACATTTGGAGAATCTTTACTTCCAGTGCCAGAGCTATCACCCGGATTATTTTCATTGGCTAAATAATCATTGATTTCTTTCTGGCAGGAAAAAAGACAAACCCCTGTAAAGACCAATAATATGGTACAAATTCTTTTCATCTGAAAATTTTAAAGCGCTTTGCCGGCTTGAATATTGATCAATGATACTTTCTTCATGTAATGCCTGCAAAAATAAAAGTCTTTTATAAAACGATAAACCGGTACAAATATTTGAGGGATGTGTGTATTTTTATTTTCAAATAAGTTTCTATAATCATATTTATTAACTTTTATATTAAAAATACCTTTCTAAGTTTATTGAAATTTTAAAACATTACATTTTAAAACCTATAAAAACATAAACAATGAAAAAGATCAGGATTTTATCTGTTGATGGCGGCGGTATCCGTGGCATCATCCCCGGTACCATACTAATGCAGTTAGAAAGGATACTGCAAAAAAAGAGCAACGACAGTAATCGTAAACTGGGAGATTTTTTTGATATGATTGCTGGCACCAGTACCGGTGGCATCCTTGCCTGCCTGTATTTAATGCCGGATGAAAATTGCAAGGCAAAATATTCCGCAGAAGAAGCATTGAATTTATATCTCAAACAGGGACATATAATTTTTGACAGAACATTTTTTGAAAAAATTGTAAGTGGCGGCGGTATTATTCATGAAAAATATTCTGATGAACCAATTTACAATTTACTGACTCAATATTTTGGTGATGAACTGTTGAGCAATTTTATCAAACCAAGCCTGATCACAGCTTATGAAATCACCGACAGGAAATCTGTTTTCTTCACCAGTGCCAATGCTGGCCAGGATGCCATATATAATTTTAAAGTGAGAGATGTGGCCAGAGCTACTTCTGCAGCACCTACATATTTTCCTCCTGCTTTTATTAAGTCTTTAAACGACCAGGAATTTGTGTTGGTGGATGGTGGAATGTTTGCCAACAACCCTGCTTTATGTGCTTATGCTGAAGCGAGAAAAACAGAATTTTCTAAGGCTTTAAAAGATCCTGAGAAAAAAGATAAACCATCAGCCAAGGATATGATTATCGTTTCTTTGGGTACGGGCTCAGTGAAGAAAAGATATAACTATGAAGAGTTTGAACATGCCGGTCAGATAAAATGGCTGGAACCAGTGATAGATATTTTGATGTCGGGCAACTCTGAAACAGTAGCTTATCAATTGACTCAAATGTATCTTACGCTTGAACAAAAATTTCAAAAAAATTACATCAGGCTGGAACCTGGTTTGAAAGAAGCAGCATCTGAAATGGATTTAGCAACGCCGGAAAACATTAATAATTTATACCAGGCAGGCCTCACATTTGTGCAGGAAAATATTTCAACGCTTGAAAAGATTGCAGATATTCTTTTGGCTGAAGATTAAAAGGTGGTAATGCAGAGTGAAGCAAACTGCAGGTTAGCCGTTTGTATTATGATTGAAGTGAAAAATAATGCAGGCTGTCTTCTTTATCTTTATCAATCTGGTCTTTTAATGCTTCCAATGTGTCAAACTTTAATTCAGGCCGCAGATATTTGCACATAAATATTTTTATACTCCTGCCATAAATATCTGCATTGAAATTAAAAATATTCATTTCGATGGTGCGATCCTTACCATCAACAGTGGGTCGCACACCTATGCTCATCATGCCTGGTAAAATTTCAGGGCTTTTATTTTTTATCAATGAATAATCCCGGTTTTTTTCTGATTGTGGTATTAGCTCTGCTTCCGCAACATAAATTCCATTAGCCGGCACCAGTTTGTGTTCGTTCTGGATAATGATATTGGCTGTTGGGTAACCGAGCGTCCTGCCCAATTTATTACCATCAACCACTATGCCTTCAAAGAAATATTTATAACCTAAATAATTATTAGCAGTATCAATATCATTTTCAAGTAATGCTTCACGGATGCGGGTTGAGCTGACGATTACTTCATTGATGACCTGTTCTGAAATTTCTTTTACCAAAAAATCAAGCTGTTTGCCGAGGCTTTCCAGCAAATGATAATCACCTGCACGGTTCTTACCATAGCGATGGTCATAGCCGATTATAATGGTGTGGGGATGAAATTTTTCAAACAAAAAATGCTGCACATATTCTTCTGGTGTTTGATTGGAAAATTTTTCATCAAAGGGTACTACTACCAGGTGATCTATACCAAATGAATCAAGCAAAATGATTTTTTCATTTAGTGTAGTCAACAAATACACCGGTTTGCCCACAGCCACCACAGATCGCGGATGTGGATGAAAAGTGATGATCACTGTTTCGCCGTCAATCCTGGCAGCTTCTTCTTTGAGTTGATTAATTATTTTCTGGTGTCCGAGGTGTACGCCGTCGAAGGTGCCGATGGTGACAACTGCATTTTTAAAAGGCGGTAAATTGTTGATAGAACGATGGACCTGCATGCGCTGCAAATATAATAAGCCTTCAGCCGCCACCCTAATGCGTAAATAAAGTTGTTTTGTATTAACATCGGGAACTTATTTTTGCGGCAATGAATTTTCTTTCGCTCATGAAATTTTCTCCTTCTGCAAATGAAGGGGGATTATATGCTCAACGGGGTGTATCTGCACAAAAAGAAGAAGTGCATGCCGCCATTCAAAAACTGGATAAAGGTTTGTATGAACATGCATTTTGCAAAATCTATCCTGATTATATCAGCAATGATGATGCTTTTGTAAACGTAATGCATGCCGATGGTGCAGGCACTAAAAGTATTTTGGCTTACCTCTATTGGAAAGAAACAGGTGATGTCTCTGTCTGGAAAGGCATTGCACAGGATGCCATCGTGATGAACCTTGATGACCTGCTGTGTGCCGGCATTTGTGATAACATCCTTTTTTCTTCTACCATTGACAGAAACAAATTATTGATACCCGGTGCTGTGTTAGAACAGGTGATCAATGGCACCCAGGAATTTTTTGATACACTCAAAACTTTTGGTGTCAACATTCATTTCCTGGGCGGAGAGACCGCTGATGTGGGAGATGTGGTACGCACCATTGCCGTTAACGGTACCATGATGGCGAGGTGGCCAAAAAATAAAATCATTACCAATGAAAAAATTAAACCAGGTAATGTGATAGTTGGTTTTGCCAGCTTTGGACAAACCAATTATGAAACCAGTTATAACAGCGGCATTGCCAGCAATGGCTTAACGAGTGCAAGGCATGATGTGTTGCATAAATATTATGCTGAAAAATATCCGGAAACTTTTGAGCCTTCATTAAACAATGACGTGGTTTATATAGGGAATCAAATGTTGAATGAGGATACAGGAAATTTTTCGAATGAAACAAAAAACAATAATCATAAAGTCAGTCAACTGTTATTGTCGCCAACACGCACTTATGCACCATTGATGAAAGTATTACTCGAAAATTATTTTGATAAAATTGATGGCGTTATTCATTGCAGCGGTGGTGGGCAAACTAAATGTATGAAATACCTGCCACAACCATTGCGCATCATAAAAAATAATTTGTTTGAAGCGCCAGAGATTTTTAAGCTCATCCAGGAAAATGCTCATGCTGATAGCCGGGAGATGTACCAGGTATTTAATATGGGGCACCGGCTTGAGATTTTTACTGATGAAACAACAGCAGATTCATTCATCAGTGAAGCTGCAAAATTTGATTTGCAGGCAAAAATAATTGGCAGGGTAGAAGCTGCTGATAAAAATGAGTTGCAGTTACACTTGCATGATGAAATTATTTCCTATTAAGCAATTGCACTTTATTCTTTAATGGAGTGGGGGATGGCTTAAAAAAAATCATTTTAAAAATACCCATTATCTTGCACTCCCTTTTTTGTTTATGTTATGGTGGATCTTTCGAAATTTGATGTCAATGCAATTGCAAACCGCAATAATAATATATTCGGTTTGCCTTTTACCGAAGAAGAAGCAAAAGTGGTTCTCCTGCCCGTTCCCTGGGAAGTTACAGTGAGCTGCAATGCAGGCACAGCAAGGGCTATAGAGCATATTTTTAAAACAAGTACACAGATAGATTTGTTTGATATGAATATGCGCCATGGCTGGAAACAGGGTTTTTTTATGCGGAATATTGATAAAAAAATCCTGATGAAAAGCGATTACCTGCGCAAGGAAGCAGAGCTCTATATTGATTTTATTGCACATGGCCAGGATGTGAACTGCAATAAGTTTATGGTGAAGAGCCTGAAAGAAATCAATGAAGGCAGTGAAATGCTGAACAACTGGGTTTATGAACAAACAAAAGATCTTTTAAGCCGTGATAAACTTGTTGGTTTGATTGGTGGTGACCATAGTGTATCGTTGGGTTATTTAAAAGCACTTGCAGAAAAATATCCCGGCTTTGGCATTTTACAGGTGGACGCACATTGCGACCTTCGAAAAGCTTATGGCAATTTTAATTATTCCCATACAAGCATCATGTACAATGCACTCACTGAAGTGCCGGCGGTTGAAAGATTGATACAGGCTGGTGTGCGGGATTATTCAGAAGCCGAATGGGATTATATATGCAACAGTGACTTTAAAGTGATTACTTATTTTGACCAGCAGATAAAAGAGCGGTTGTTTAGCGGTGAAAACTGGAAAATGATTGTGGATGAAATGTTGCAGTTCTTACCTGAAAATATTTATTTCACTTTTGATATTGATGGCCTTGATCCTAAACTTTGCCCACATACAGGCATGCCTGTTCCGGGCGGATTTCAATCTGATGAAATATTATACCTGATAAAAAGAATAGTAGATAGTGGAAAAAAATTAATCGGCTTTGATTTAGTTGAAGTAGGTGTAGGTGAAAATAATTATGATGCAGTAGTTGCTGCCAAGCTGTTATGGAAACTTTGTAATCTCCTGGTGAAAAGTAATTGCACTGTATGAACAGAAAAAAAGAATATGATTATATAGTAACTTTAAAACACCCTAATTATAAAATATACAATTTAATTAGTGTATTGACCTGCATGATTACATTGGCGGCAGAAGCTTATGGCATCGTGCAAACACCTTTTGCAACATACTACTGGGTCAATATCTTAATGATGGTTTATATCATCTATAATTTCACTGCACTGCTAACTGGCAGATCAGATGGGGAATCTGTAATTAGCTTTAAATGGTCTTTATATGCTGCAGCATTTTTATGGTTGATGTATCCATTGCATATTCCGGTTATTGGGATATTTTTTATTGTAGCAGCTTTGTTGGAAAGACAAATTAAATTTCCGCAGGAAATAGGTTTCAGTAATGATGGTATAACATTTAATACTTTCCCTTTTAAGCATTACAATTGGGACGATGTAAGAAATGTGGTTTTAAAAGATGATATCATCACCATTGATTTCACCAACAATAAAATCATACAACGTGAAATTGAGCCGGCAGAATTAACTGAAGAAGAAAATGAATTCAATGAATTTTGCAACAGGCAATTGAATAACCTGCATACACAAAATAATTTTGTTTCCTGATGACACAATCGCCTTACATATTATTTTCCGATGGCAAGGGCAACATCTTTGAAGATACAAGCCTGTATGCTGTTGGCCGTGCAGGTTGGGATGCAATGCCTGTTGATGTTGAAGACTGGATAGAATTACCTGATGGTGGCAACCTGTATGAATTGCCTGGGCGTCGCGGCATTGGTATAGATGTGAAAACAGGAGAGATGCGTTTGTGTGAAAAGGGTTGGGCAGTAGCTGCGTTTATTCCACCTGCACATACGGGTTTGTATATTGCTGCTTATGAAACCATGTCAGATGCACCAACGCTTCCATTGTTTTGTTATACAGCAGCAGGTTGGCTCAACAATAAATTTTATGTGACTGCTGTCAGGATTGAAGATGATATCCGCCAGGAATGTGCTGGTTATGATGATAATAAAATACAAACCGGTGCTGAATACCTCTTGCAGCATTATCCGCACAACAGGTTAGTCAAGCACCTGATGAATACTTGTTGCTCAACATATCATTGTCCTGCTGCAAGAAATTTATCATTGGGCAGATGGGAATGTCCTGTGCCAACATCACCTGCCTGCAATGCTAATTGCATTGGTTGTATTTCATTTCAGCCTGAAGATGAAAAGATCGTTTCCACGCAGGACCGGCTGACATTTAAACCAACCGCTGAAGAAATTGCAGAATTCACTGTGCCGCATTTACTCAATGCTCCTTACCCTATTGTGAGTTTTGGTCAGGGTTGCGAAGGAGAACCTTTACTGATGTGGGAAACAATCAAAGATGCTATAATAGAAATCAGGAAACATACAGACAAAGGCAGTATCAACATCAATACAAACGGCTCAAAGCCTGATGCAGTAAGGGTTTTATGCGAAGCTGGGCTGAACAGCATGAGGGTGAGTATGAACAGTGCAAGAAGCCATATTTATACAGCTTATTACAGGCCGAATAATTATGTGTTTGAAGATTTGATTGAAAGCCTGAAGACAATGAGAAGCTTCAATGGCTGGACAAGTATCAACTATTTTGTTTTTCCTGGTATGACGGATAGTGTTGAAGAATATGAAGCATTAAGAAATCTAATTCGTGAAACTGATTTGTGTATGATACAATGGCGCAATTTCAATATTGACCCTGACTGGTATTTGGGGAAAATTGGCGTAACAGAAACAGGAGAGATGCTGGGGATGAAACAATTGATGCAGTTATTAAAAGAAGAATTTCCAAATCTGAAATTTGGTTATTATAACCCTCCGGCAGAAAGAATTCATGGAGTTTATGAAAATGATTTTGCACACTATTAATAAAAAATAAAATCATAGAATAATGTCATTAAATAAAGCGCTTATTGCAGAATTAAAAATCGAATCAACCAGTACAAAAAAATTACTTGAAATAGTACCTGCAGAAAAATCTGACTGGGCGCCTCACGAAAAATCAATGAAGCTTGGCAGGCTTGCAACACATATTGCCGAAATACCGATTTGGGTTGAAAGAATTGTGAATGCGGATGGTTTTGATTTTGGAGGAAAGTTTACCCCAAATGTTGCTGAAAGCAATGAAGCGCTTTTGAAAATATTTACAGAAAAACAGGATGCAGCGATTGAAATTTTAGAAGCAGCAACAGATGAAAAATTAAATGAACCCTGGACTATCAAACGTGGCGGACAGGTAATTGCACAACTGCCTAAAAAAGTAGCATTGAGAAATATTGCATTTAATCATCTCTATCATCACCGCGGGCAGTTAAGTGTGTATTTACGTTTGCTCGATATTCCAATACCAGGTATGTATGGCCCTTCTGCCGATATGCCGAATTAAAAAAAATATTACACCTTACCTGTAATAGGGATTGATTTTTCTTTTGCCAAAACCAGGGCACTTGGTACTGATGAGATCAGGGTTTCTTGAATTGATAAAAGATTTATAAGAGAGCGTGAGCTCAAAGCCACCTCGTGCCTGCGATGCCACAGTAAGTTTACTAATATTCACATCATAACTGGCACCGATAGTAAATTTTGAGATCTCCAATTGTATCACTGGGATGATGGCATCATCCCAACGATATAATAAACCGCCGGTAATGGAAGCATCACCATCCGATTCAAAAAATGCATGGTTATACATCACGCCAACCTGTGTGGTGCTGATACCAACCCGTTTGAAACTGCTGGTATATTGATCAAAAAAATCTCCGTAAAGAATCAGTTCATCTAAATCGCTAATGGCGTTTGAAATACCTGCATTAAATGCTAATTTTTTATTCAACTGTATTTTACTTCCATCAAAAAAACCAACAGCAGGATTTGTGATATGGAACAAACCTGCACCAACATAATAATCCATATTTTCATTCAGGGAGCTTTTATAAGAAATGCCTGCAGACAAATCAAAATAGTTGACACTGGTATTGTTGAAGACCTGGTTGGTATATGGGAGAATGCTAAAACTTCCATCACTATTGGAAACAAACTGATCATTTAAAACAAGCTTGCTTGGGTCAAATCTTTGTTGCATCAGCCCTGCCATAAATCCACCTGATAAAAAAGAATTTTCTCCTGTTTTGATACTGATGTTTGCTGCGGGTAAAATTTGTGTGGTGCTGAATGATGAAGTGCCTGCAACATCCCTGAATATTTCAAGGCCTAATGTGCTGGTCACATCTGTGTTCATCACGCGCATTGGAAATTTTATCTCTGAGCTGATACCAAAAGTGCGATAAGGTATCGTAACACTTTGCCATTGGTTGCGATATGAAGCAGTGAACCGCATATCACCATTAAAAATTCCGGAGAGTGCAGGGTTGCGTAAAAGCGGCTGGTCATAAAACTGTGAAAAACCAATATCCTGTGCATTGATTTTTTCATGGCAAATTGTAAGCATAATGGTCAGCAGCAAACATTGTCCACAACTTTTTATCAGCATACTTTTTATTTCCATACCTGCATTATTGTAATAAAGTTACATTCCCTTTATATGTATATGGCGTCCCGTTTTCACAAACTACTTCTATCGAATAAACATAAACACCCATATCTGCGAGTTTGCCATTCACATAACCATCCCAACCGTAATTTGGGTCATTGGGAGGAAAATTATTTTTTTCAAATACGATCCTGCCCCAACGGTTAAATACCCTGAATGATTTTACTGAAGCAATTCCTGATGCCCGCACCATAAATTTTGAATTGACCGACAAACCCCTTGGAGTAAACGCATTCGGCACAAATACCTGTGCGTTAGTACAGAATGTAGATATGCAAAGTGTATCGCTGCCGCTGCATCCATAAACACTGGTAGCTTTCACCGTATAACAAATATCTTTTTTTACGTTGATTGTAGGCAAAGAACAGGGCGCATCGTTGCATTGAATGTTGTCTGTTGGTGTCCATTCATATTTTGAAATTGGCAAAATATTTTTATCTGAAGCATTGACAATAGATGGAGCCAGCTTCATGATATAACCTGTTGGTACATTGAAAGAATCTTTACTGAATTTGACTATAGGATAGCCGCCCACAGCAATTAACGTATCGGCAGTTGCGCTGCACCCGGTTTGTGGTGAAGTAACTGTAATTGAATACACTCCGCCATCTTCAATTTTTACAGGTGTGATGCCTGCATAAGCGCTATTGACAGGGAAGCCTGTGCCTGGACCATTCCATACATAATTCAAAGTATTATTGCCAATGATGGAGCTCGTGGCTGTAAGTGTAAGATTATCTCCGACACACAATGGTGTCTTTGTGGCAATCACAGGTTTGGTTGGTGATTGTTTTATTGCAACAGTAAAACTGGTTGCAGTAGAAATACAATTGTTCTGGATAGCATATACTATATACAAACCATTGTAAGATGTTTTTGCTGAAGGAAAAGTGACAACCGTATTTTGTGATGTATCCGGTTCATTGCCAAAAGCAGGGCCTACCCAAACATAATTGATGATGCCTGTTTGTGAGCTGGTAGGTGATGATGCTGACAAGTTTAAAACAGATTCACTGCATAAAGGTGCATTGTATCCTGCAACCGGCTGTTCCGGTGGCGTAGGATCTTTCAACACAAACACATCAGGTATTTTCTGTGAAAGACAACTGAAAGTTTCAACATAAAAATCCGAATATGTCCCTGCAGTTAGTGGAATGAATATTTTACCGGTTGCATCAGTGCTGTCTTTTACAACATACTCAACCTGGAATTTTGTAAAATGAACTATTGTCGGCATGTTGGGCATTGCATTTCCATTCAGGTCAACTATGTTGAGCGTAACTGAACCTGATGGTATTCCACATGATGAAGGATTGAGATAAGATGAGCTGATAATTTTTGCAACAGGATGAACGATTGCCACAAATTTTGATGAAGGGCTTTCACATCCGTAAATATTGGTTTGTGTTGCATAATAAATAAACTGTGCAGGGGTCTGTGTATTGATGACAGGGGCAGCATTTAATAAGACTTTGTTCTCATCATACCATTTCACTGTATTACCTGCATCTGCGTCAGCACTCAATGCCATTGGAGGTGCATGCATGCAAAATTCAGTGGTATCGCTTTTTAATTTTAATGGAATCGGGTTCACTGTTACACTCAGTTCATAAGGCGCTCCTGCACATTGGCTGCCTGTTGAGTTCATCGGCGTTACTTCCACGTTGATAGTCTCACTTGTTGTACCACTATTGGTGAATAATAAACTGATTGCAGCACCTTCACCTGTAATGGATCCTGATGTTGCACCTGAAATATTTGGAGGTAAAGTTCCTTTTACAGACCAGTTATAAATTGTTGTTGTTACTGATGATGTAGGTTTGAAAATGGCTGGTGTGGCAGAACAAACAGATTGTGACGACACATCAAATGATATGGTTGGGCTTTCGATGATGGTGATGTCTGTTGATGTTTTAAAGCCCGGGCATGGTGATGAAGGCGCAATTGTGTATGTTATTGTATAATCATCGGGTTTGCTCATTGATGGATTAATATCACCTGTATTGGCATCAAGCGACAAGCCTGCAGTTGAACTAAATGTGCCACCCGTTGTTCCATTGATGACAACACTTTGTAGGCTGTTTGTGCCGGTGCAGAATGGAGCATCATAGTGTATTGTTGCATCGGGTGTTTTGTCAATTACAATTGTTGTGCTTGTAGAATATTCAGCACAACCACCACTGGCTTTCACAGTGTAGGTAATTGTATAAGTTCCGGGTGTTGCACCGGATGGTGCGATAGTACCGGTATTACTATTGATGGTTAATCCTTGTGAAGGATTGATGCTATACTTTCCACCTTTGGTGCCTGAAAAAATTACTGCTACATCAGGATTTGAATTATCGGTGTTGATAACGTTGCATAAATTGGTTTTGCCATAACTGATAGTTGCCTGAGGCGCTGCTGTTATTACCACAGTTGTGTTGACTGAGAAACCAGGACAAGGCGCAGAAGGTGCAATGGTATAAGTAACATTATATGTTCCTGTTTTGCTGCTGGCCGGTGTAATGACTCCTGTGGTTTCATTAATGTCGAGCCCTGTTGTTGAGCTGAATGTGCCACCTTGTGTGCCGCTGAATACAACACTTACAGGTGCATCGGAAGAACAGATAGGTTGATATTGAATAGTTGCAGATGGTGAACTGCTGACTGCGACTGTTGTTGATGTAGTAAAAATGCCACAGCCACCTGATGCAGCTACAGTATATGTGATTGTATAATTTCCTGCACTGGCTCCGGAAGGATGGAGCGTGCCATCATCATCCATAGTTAAACCTGTTTTAGGCGAAATGCTGAATGTGCCACCCGGTGTGCCTTTGAGTTTAATCTTAACTGGAGGGTTAGGAGTTGTATCACTATTGATGACATTGCAAAGATTAGTGATATCATAACTGATAGTTGCGTTTGGCGCCTTGGTGATGGTAATATTTGTTGTTGTTTTAAAACCAGGGCAAGGTGATGCTGCTGCAATGGTATATGTAACAATATAATCACCAGGAGTGCTGGTATTGGGATAGATTGTGCCTGTTGTTGCGTCAATATTCAATCCTGTAGTAGATGTAAATATGCCACCCGGTGTGCCTGTAAGGTTTACTGTTGCTTTGTCATCAGAATTGCATATCGCAGTATAACTGATTTTTGCAGAAGGGCTATTGGTAACTGTTACATTCGTGGTAGTAGTAAAGTCTGAACAACCACCGCTGCTTTTTATATAATATTTGATAGTATAGGTACCTGCTACAGCACCGGAAGGAGAAATCGTTCCTGTTGTTGGATCAATAGGTAAGCCGGAAGGGCTTATTGAAAATGTACCACCTTTACTTCCGGATATTATTACAGGTAAAGGAGGATTAGGATCTGGTGAGCCATCAATTGAATTGCACAAAACATTTTTATTATATCCTATCGTTGCAGAAGGTCCTGCCAAAACATCAACTTCAATTTTTGCTCTGTCGCTTTCACCACAATAATTGGAAGCACTCACATAATAATAAGTAGTGCCGGGAATGGATGTAACGGGTGTTGGCGCAACTGTAGAGCCCGTTCCGCCTGTTGCAGAAGTGTACCATAACATTCCTGAGCCATCAGCGGTTAATGGATATGCCTGCTGGTTCTGGCAATAAGTTACGGGAGTTGTTGCTGTAGGGATTGCGGGTATATCGCTTACATCTACTTCAATGGCTGCTCTCGGGCCTTCACAACCATTTGTGGTCTGGCTTACATAATAAAACACTGTACCAACATTTTTCGTATTTGGCGTTGGCGCAGTAGTTGAACCTGTTCCACCTGTAGCTGAAGTGTACCATAATAAATTAGTACCTGTTGCAGTTAATTGCCCGGTAGTTTTTCCTTTACAAAGCTTCACAGGTGTTGTTACTCCGGGCGCTGAGGGTAAAGCATAAACGGTAACAGTAACAGGTATCCTTTGACTTTCACATTGGCCGTCAATTGTCTGACTAACATAATAAGTTGTTGTGCCAGGTGATAACGTACTTGGTATTGGCGCAGCTGCTGAACCATTATCATCAGTGGCAGAAGTGTACCAGAGTAAATGACTGCCTTTGGCAGTAAGAGGCGCCGGTGTTTCACCCACACAATAATTTACCGGGTCTGCTGTTGGTTTTTCAGAAGTGGGTTGAACCACAACTTTTTTTGTTATTGCATCACTTCCGCAGGAATTATTGGAAGCAGTTAGTTTTACAGTATATGTGCCTGCTTTAGAATATTGATGACAACCTGGATACTGGTCTGTTGAAGTTTTACCATCACCAAAATCCCAAACATAATTTGCATTAGTGTTACACGTAGAATTGCCACTATATCCATCAGTGGTTTCATTGGTAAAACATACTGGTTCTGTTACACAACCAGTGTCTGGTAACCATTTAAAATCTGCTTTTGGTTTTTCCCTGACAATAATTTGGTTTAAAGTATACGTTGTAGTAAAACAACCATTGATGGCTCTTAGATAAGCAGTATAATCTGTATAATTCGGGCAGGAGGATTTTGTATAAATATGCGAAACAATTTCATCTGTATTGTTATTGTTTAATGGATGTTTCAAGTTGACAAAAGGGCTGCCATCACCAAAATCAATTTGATAAGTTGTACCCGCTGAATTTGAAAACCAGTTACCTATAATAAAATTAACAGTAGCCGGGACACATAAACCTGTTGTTGGTGCTGTAGTGGAGAAGCTGGCCAATGGGTTATTACCATTGTAAAAATTTATCAATTTACTTTTGAAACATCCTTTGGATGTAGTGATCGTAAAAATAATTTTAAAATAACCCTGGCTTAGATAATTATGGGAAATTGTAGAATTTACTGGCCAATCCGTCTGGTTAAAAGTAGTGCTTCCATCACCCCAATCTATATTATAAATGCAGTTGGATTGAGAGTTAGTGGTAATGTTTTTCACATTTAATTGATATGTTGTACTACTATCACAATTGGTGAATGGAACTTCTTCGCTTTTGTTTAAATCTTCTAAATCCGGATCTGGAATTTCATTCACAGTTATATTAATATTATTGCTGGTTCCTTTTGATGTAATTACTGCTATTCCACCTGATTTTGCATTATCATCTATATAGGCAACAATAGTCTTATTGTCAATTACTTTGAAATTCAGAGAATCTTTTGTTCCTAATGTAACTGCTGTTACTTCGGTAAATCCTGTCCCTGTAATTGTTACTGAATCACCCTGGCAAACAGTTGTTGGGTTAATACTGTTGATAACAGGTTGTGCAAAAGATTTAATCCCTGCGAAAATATTACAGAGTATTAAAAAACTTATAAAATACAGCCGGTCTTTACGGGTTTGACTCATTACAGTAATAGGTCAGTTTGGTGATGTAAGTACAACAAATGTAAGCATCCGCCTGAAAATAACTATGTCATTTGTTTTGTGTTGTGAATGTTTATAAACGTTTTTTCTTTCTTGATATTTTAATTCTAATCTACTGTATGGTAATAGCTAATTGATAATTCGTAATTGATGAAAGCGTATGCTTAAATTTGAAACTAAATGGCTGTAATATGAAATATTGTTTCCTGTTATTCATACTGTTGCTTCAGGTTAAGTTGCAAGCTCAAAATACCATCCAGGAAAGATTAGGATATTCAAAGGGTACAAAACTATTAATCCTTCATGCAGATGATCTCGGCTTATCACATTCGGAGGACTCAGCAAGTATTAATTTATTTGAAAATGGCGATGTGAGTTCAGGAAGCATTCAGGTGACTTGTCCCTGGTTTTCTGAAATAGCACATTATGCATCAGCACACCCTGGTGCAGACCTTGGCATTCATCTCACTTTAACCAGTGAATGGAAATATTATAAATGGGGCGCTGTTTCAACTACAGATTACACTTCCGGTTTATTAGGTAGTAATGGATTTTTTTATAATGATGTGGATAGCCTTGGAATGATGGCGAGACCTTCTGCAGTAAAAGCTGAATTGAAAGCGCAGATTGAAAAAGCAATTCATGCAGGCATCCAACCGACACATTTAGATGCACACATGGGTTGTTGTTTTATCAACAGAGATTTTTTTAAAGCCTATCTTGATCTGGCACATGAATACAAACTTCCCTGCCTTTTAAATGTGGATGCATTTAAGCTGATGTTTCATCTCGACATCAGTGATTTGATTTCAGATAAAGATGTTGTAACAGATAAAGTCTTTATGGCCTTGTCACCTGCACCTCTGCAAGACAGGGCTGCCTATTATACACATATATTAAATTCATTGGAACCCGGCCTGAATTGTATTTTATTACATGCTGCTTTTGATGATGATGAAATGCAGGCAATCACTGTTGAGCATCCTGATTATGGCGCTGCATGGCGACAGGCTGATTATGATTTTTTTGCAAGTAGTGCCTGTAAACAAACCCTGGAAAAAAATCATATCCGTTTGATCACCTGGAAAGAAATTAAAGAAAAGCTGATGCAGTAAGGATAGTGTTGGTTGAAACATGCATTACAAAATAGCAATCCTCCATAGAAGTTGTATTAACATTTTCATTCGATTATTTTCGGGTTATATCATAAAATAATAGCCCAGTGTAAATAATTTTTATCCTGGTTTTATACACATTTTCACTATCATGTCTCGACGATAAAAAACCAAGGGAATAGCTTTAATAAAACTGTTGTCAATCTAAAATTTTATTTAATATCTGAAACCCTTAACCGGTAAGGTTTTCAGGCTTCTAGCTTTTGGAAACACTGTTGAGGGTGAGGTCTTGTAACGGAAAGTGTAACCAATATTAATCAGACAATGTAGGTATTATAAGGGGAAAAATGCAGATAAACCACGCTTTATTTTTTACTTAATATTTACTTGCCGATATTCGCACAATAGAATAAAAGCTAATTATGCGCCTCACTTTTAATGATACAGAAACAGCATTCGCCTATAAAACCAATGGAGAATTAAAGTCAGCCCGTTTCCTGTTTGGTACTATGAATTATTCCTGGTTTGCTGCCCTCGGTGTTAGGATTACACCATTTCTTATGAAGACAGGTTTGCCTATACATGGTATAATCAGGGCAACTATTTTTAAACAATTTGTAGGAGGTGAATCCCTTGAACAGACGGCTGTTGTTGCCAAAAAATTAGGTGAATATGGAGTTCAGGTGATTTTGGATTATGGTGTGGAAGCAAAAGAAGGAGAGGAGAATTTTGACCATGCAAGGGATGTATTTATCCAGGTGATAGAATATGCAGCTACTCAACCCAATATCCCATTTATCAGCGTGAAAGTTACGGGTATAGCAAGGTTTGGTTTGTTGGAGACTTTAAATTCAGCGCCCCGTTTGCGCAGTGGCATACACGACAATGAAGTGGAAGCCGTAGAGTGGAAAAAAGTCTGGGGCCGCATGTATGATATTTGTGAAAAAGCTGCCCAAAAAAATATCGGTGTTTTAATAGATGCAGAAGAAAGCTGGATACAGGACCCTATTGACAGACTATCTGTTGAAATGATGGAAATATTTAACCGGGGCGAAAAATGTATCGTGTATAATACCATACAACTTTATAGGCATGACAGGTTGAATTTTTTAAAGATGTATCACAACATAGCTCAGCAGCGTGGCTTTATTCTCGGGATTAAAATTGTACGTGGCGCTTATATGGAAAAAGAAAGGGAACGTGCTGCATTGATGGGATATCCTTCACCTATTCAACAGGATAAATCTTTTACTGACGGGGATTTTAATACAGCAGTTAAATTTTGTATTGATAACATCAAAGACATTGCTACAATTATTGCAACACATAATGAATACAGCAATTTGAAGGCAGCAGAACTGCTGAATGAAAAAGGCATAGCTCATAACCATCCGCATATTCATTTCTCACAATTATATGGCATGAGTGATAACATCACTTTTAACCTTGCAAAAAACGGTTATTCGGTAAGTAAATATTTGCCGTTTGGCCCTATCAGGGATGTCATACCATACCTCATGCGCAGGGCTCAGGAAAATTCAAGTATCAATGGGCAGACAAGCCGCGAAGTATTACTCATCAAAAGTGAATTAAAACGCAGAGCCAAAGCTGCTAAGGTGAAAAAATAAATTTGAAATTATCTGAAGCTTTAAAGGCCATAGATGTAATGAACCATTAAAAAGGTTTAGAATAAATCTATTGTAAAGATTGACTTCTCTGGTTTACAATTTTTCTAAAATTGAAATGAGTAGAGATAGTGATATTGTAAACAGCCCTATGCATAAAAAACAAACCTCACAGTTTTCTGTATGCCTTAAAATCTTTCAACGGTAATCACATAATGCAATACCGACAACCGCAGGTTTTCCCGAATTAACGGGGAAGGTTGTTCAACACCGGATTCATTGATGGTATAGCAAAATCAACGAAACCTTTATTTCTGTTGGTGGTTTTAATCCACAAACGTTTCTTGAATTACAGTTATTATTTTCTCAATTTCCTTGTCGGTCATATATTCAATGCGTTTAACAATTCTTAGCCTGTCAATCGTCCGTATTTGGTCAATGGCAACCTCACTTGGTAAAATTGGCTGGTGGTTGACGATTTTTATTTATCTCTTTTTATGGCTGGTGGTTATAAAAAATTTATTTGAAAAAAATAAAAACCCTGAAAGGGTGAAATGATTATAAAAACATAAACAAACATTATTTCATGAATCCTGAAAGGGCGACATAAACACTTTCTGAGTTAAACTTAAAAAAATTGGGCAATTGGTTGTGTTTTTATATTTCCTTTTTTTTGTTTCGAGAGGTGCGAGTTGATGGTGTGGAGTGATTGTATTTTGTCACATTCATTAAATGATAGCATTAATGTTTTATAACCCATTTCTTGCTTCCTACTTATAATTATTATTAAGCTTATGCAAAACTCCTTATCTCGTAATTTGTTTTACGACTCAGAGCTTACTTTTGCACGCTAAATTTCAGACGACTGACAGGAAATAATATTAATATAGCATTGGTAGGAAACCCCAATAGTGGAAAGTCTTCACTCTTTAATGCATTGACCGGACTTAATCAGAAAGTTGGAAATTTTCCAGGGGTTACAGTTGATAAAAAAACGGGTGTTTGCCATTTAGATCAAGAAATCACATCCACGATTATTGACCTGCCAGGGACTTACTCCTTGTATCCGAGACGAGATGATGAATGGGTAGCTTATAAAGTATTGATGCATGCTGACAAGCATATCAAAACAAAATTGATTTTATTAATTGTTGATGCCAGCAACCTAAAGCGTAATCTGCTTTTCTGCAGCCAGGTGATTGACCTGAAATATCCTGTAGTTGTGGCTTTGACAATGATGGACATAGCTCGTAAAAAAGGTATTGAAATAGATGTTGATGGACTTTCAACAGAGTTGGGTGTGCCGGTTGTTTCAGTTAATCCAAGAAAAAACAAAGGCATATCCGAACTTAAAAAAACACTGGCAAAAGCTGCAAAACAACAGACTATTTCACAAAGAGATTTTATCAATAATTATTCTCTGGCGCCACAGGCTATTGATAAAATCAAGACTGTAGTGCAGGGTGTAGGTGAATATGAAGGGATTCATTATTTAATCAATCATGAAAACTTTGGCCTGCCAGATGAATTAAATAATGCCATTGAACAAACTGAGATTGATACAAAATTTAATCCAGCAAAAACACAGGCTGAAGAAATTGTTCAGCGTTATGCAAGGATAAAACATGTGATGCAACAAAATGTGGTGGAGCCTGACCCACTGCAACGAAAACTTTTTACAGAGTATCTTGATAATATTTTATTACACCGTGTTTGGGGTTACTCAATATTATTGCTGGTTTTGTTTTTTTTGTTTCAAAGTATATTCTGGCTGGCACAATACCCGATGAATTTTATTGACTTAAGTTTTTCCGAACTCAGTGGCTGGCTCAGCAATATATTGCCATCTGCTTGGTGGAGCGACCTGTTGATAAATGGACTGATTGCAGGCATGAATGGTATCCTTGTTTTTGTACCACAAATCATGATCCTGTTTGGATTAATAACCTTGTTGGAGGATACAGGTTATATGGCTAGAATCAGTTTCCTGAGTGATAAGCTGATGCGCAAAGTGGGTTTAAACGGTAAAAGTGTTATGCCAATGATCAGCGGTTTTGCATGCGCTGTTCCTGCTATCATGGCAACAAGGAATATTGAAAATAAAAAGGAAAGGTTGCTCACCATTCTTGTAACACCATTAATGAGTTGCAGTGCAAGGCTTCCTGTTTATACTATCCTGATTGCACTCGTTATTCCTAATAAATTTTATTTTGGCTTCCTCAGTTTACAGGGTCTCGTGATGATGGGCCTTTATCTGTTGGGAACTGTGATGGCTTTAGTTGTTAGCTATATTTTTAAATTCATCATTAAGCTGAAAGAGAAAAGTTATTTCATTTTAGAGTTACCGGTTTATCGGGCACCAAGATGGAAAAATGTTGGCATTACAATGGTTGAGAAAGCAAAGATATTTGTTACTGATGCGGGAAGGGTGATTCTGATGATTAGTTTATTATTATGGTTCCTGAGTAATTATGGACCTGCCAGACGGATGGATGCTGTGCATGCAAAATATACAACTCTGCAACAGCAATCACACGATGCAACACAACAGGCTTCATTGGAGAAACAATATAAATCAGAAAAGCTGCAAAACTCTTATGCAGGTATTTTAGGGAAAAGTATAGAGCCGGCGATCAAGCCATTAGGTTATGACTGGAAAATTGGAATAGCATTAATAACTTCATTTGCTGCGAGAGAAGTTTTTGTGGGTACAATGTCCACTTTATACAGCGTAGAAGATTCAGACAATTCCACACTGCAGGAAAAAATGGAGAATGCAAAACATGAGGATGGCAGTAAAGTATATACATTACCTGCAGCATTATCATTGATGGTATTTTATGTGTTTGCCATGCAATGTATGAGCACACTTGCCATTGTGAAGCGGGAAACCAAAACCTGGAAATGGCCGATAGTGCAGTTTGTTTATATGACCGGCCTTGCTTACCTGATGAGTTTATTGGTGTTTAATATTTTTTAATATAATAACTGTGGTTTTCACTGATAATATTCTTCTTTTGCATAATAAAAGCTGTGTATATCATTTAATTTTTTTGCATATCAAATAACTGCAGATTCCTGCTTATTTTAATTTTGCCGGACAGCAATAATTTTTTTCATGACTGTTGTAAAATGTTACACTGCCATCATTACTATTAAAAATTTTCATGTTTAGTGAGGAAGTACAATGAACAGATAAATCATTGATATATGCAGAAGGTTTTTATTTTTTGCTTTTTTGTTATTTATAGTTGTCAAATTAAAGCACAGGAATTAGTTGTAACCAATCTTCAGTGTCAATACCAGGATTCACCATCAGGGGTTGAAGATGCTTCACCAGGATTGAGCTGGCAACTTAACTCTTCCAGAAGAAACGTAATGCAATCAGCTTATCGTGTTTTAGTATCAGACAATGAAGGACTATTGCAACAAAATACCGGTAATATCTGGGATTCAAAAAAAGTGAATTCGGATCAATCCATACAGGTAACTTTTGTGGGAAAAAATCTTCTACCTGGAAAATTATATTATTGGAAAGTTATGGTGTGGGACAATTATGGTATTGCTTCCAAATGGAGCAATACATCATCATGGCAAATGGGATTGCTTCATCATGAAGACTGGAAAGGGGCACAATGGATTGCTTATGAAAAAATGCCCGACAGTCTTCGGATTTTGCCCGGCATTCATGGAAAAGGAGATCCTGCTTTGGGTTCAGGAAAAGATATTTTACCATTGTTGCGAAAAGAGTTTTTAATAAAGAAGCCGGTTAAAAAGGCAACAGCATATATTGCCGGGCTTGGACAATTTGATTTAAACATTAATGGCAGGAAAGTGGGCGATCATTTCCTGGATGCCGGATGGACGGAATATAGTAAAACTGCATTGTATGTAACATTTGATATCACGGGTCAACTCATTAACGGCGCAAACGCCCTGGGCGTTATGCTTGGCAATGGTTTTTATTATACGCCACGGGAACGATACCGGAAAATTACAATTGCTTATGGTTATCCTGAAATGATCTGCAGGGTGGCTGTGGAATATTCTGATGGTTCATTTGAAAATATTGTAAGTGACACCACCTGGAAAACATCTCCCGGCCCTGTAACTTTTTCAAGTATATATGGCGGAGAAGATTTTGATGCCAATGTAGAACAGCCAGGATGGGATGCCCCTTCATTCAATGATCAATCCTGGAGGAATGCTGTAATAGTTGATGGGCCACCAGTGCTTAGTTCACAAACAGCACCCCCGTTAAAAATCCTGGACACATTTTCAATAAAAAAAATTTCACAACCTAAACCTGGAATTTGGGTTTATGATTTTGGTCAGAATGCTTCAGGCATATTTTCAATAAAAATAAAAGGTAAAAAACATAGTAAGGTTACATTCCGTCCTGCTGAACTGATTACAGGTGATGGATTGATTACTCAGGATGCGGTGGGTGCGCCTGTATATTTTAATTATACTTTGAATGGAGCTGAAACAGAGAGCTGGCAACCTCAGTTTACTTATTATGGGTTTCGCTACATACAAGTGGAAGGTGCAGTTCCTAATGGTGAACCTAATCCAAATAACCTGCCTGTTATTGTATCAATAAAAAGTTTGCATACACGAAATGCCTCACTGAGCGCAGGTAGTTTCAATTGTTCAAATAATCTTTTCAACCGGATAGATACTTTAATCAATTGGGCTATCAAAAGCAATATGGCAAGTGTATTTACAGATTGCCCACATCGTGAAAAATTAGGATGGCTGGAAGAAGACCACTTAATGGGCTCTTCAATAAAATTTAATTATAATATTGCTGCATTGTGCAGGAAAGTAGTGAATGATATGATAAGCGCACAAACTGAAGATGGCCTTGTGCCTGACATAGCGCCAGAGTATGTACATTTCGTATCCGGGTTCAGGGATTCTCCTGAATGGGGAAGTAACAGTATTATCCTTCCCTGGTATTTATATAAATGGTATGGTGATACACAGGTGTTGACAAAAGCTTACCCGATGATGCAACGTTATGTACAATACCTTCAAAAAAAATCTGTTGATAATATTTTGTCTTATGGTCTGGGTGATTGGTTTGATATCGGTCCTGATGAACCGGGAGAATCACAACTGACTCCTAAAGGTGTAACTGCAACTGCCATCTATTATTATGACCTCAGCATTTTAAGTAAAATAGCAAAAATATTAAGCAAGGAAGATGATGTTTCGTACTATGAAAGTTCAGCCGCCAAAGTAAGAGATGCATTTAATAAAACATTCTTCAACAAACAAACAAAGCAATATGCAACAGGCAGTCAAACTGCCAATGCAATGGCAGTATATATGGGTTTGGTAGAACCAAAAAATAAGAAAGCCGTTATTGATAACCTGGTAAAGGATATTCGTGAAAGAAAAAACAGCCTTACTGCCGGCGATATTGGTTATCGTTATGTATTGAGGGTTTTGGAAGAGAATGGTTATTCAAATGTAATTTTTGATATGAACAGCCGATCCGATGTGCCGGGATATGGATATCAATTAGCTCACGGTGCAACATCTCTTACAGAATCATGGCAGGCTTACCGTTTCGTTTCCAATAATCATTTAATGTTGGGTCATTTAATGGAATGGTTTTATAGCGGACTGGGGGGTATAAGACAAACAGAAAATTCAGTTGGCTTCAAACATATTTTTATCCATCCGGAACCAGTTGGTGATGTTGCAAATGCAGAAACAATTTATCATTCAGTATATGGAATTATTTCAACACGTTGGGAAAAAAATGAACGATGCTTTAAATTGGAAGTAAATATCCCTGCAAATACTTATGCTACTATTTTCCTGCCAGTGTCTGAAAAGTTTGAGATAATGAAAGACGGTCATTTATTGCATAAAAAAGATGTGTTGAAAATTATTAATACGGATAACCGATATGTAAGTATAGTAGTCGGCTCAGGGCTTTATCAATTCCAGGTTAATACTATAAAATAAAAAGTTTGCATGGCTATCACTAAAAAGCAGTTGCTATTTCCTGTAACTTTCTTGTACTTATTTTTTCAAATTCAGATTTATTGCCTGCAAAAAATCTGAATTGCTTTGAAATTTTTTATGTTTCTTATTGTGGTTGTTTTAAAAACCTATTTATGATTTTTGGAAAACAAGTTCTTTACAATTATTATTTTCATATCAAAAACAATATATTGCTATCAAAACGGGAGGCAGGAAAAGAGCTGCTTTCAGAAAAAATCAGGATTAACGCCCCATTGATTTTTCTTTTTTCAGTTTTTGTGTAAATTCGTTTTGTATGGCCGCAGCGCAAGTAACAGAGCAAGAGGTGTTATTACCCAAATATAATCTTACACCTGAGCAGGAAAAGAATTTAATACTAAGACATTATCGGGTTTTATTAAAAGCTTTAAGACCCAAGCTAAAAAAAGGTGATAAAGAATTGGTTCGGCGTGCTTTTAAAACAGCCGCCGATATGCATAAAACCATGCGACGCAAAAGTGGAGAACCTTATATACTTCATCCCATTGCAGTTGCGCTGATTTGTGTGGAAGAAATCGGGCTGGGTGTAAGATCTACTATTTGTTCTTTACTCCACGATACTGTTGAAGACACAGATATGACTATGGAGGATGTGGAAAGGGATTTTGGTCCTGAAATAGCCCGCATCGTGGATGGACTTACCAAGATTGCCAATGTAAATATGCTGGATGCTAACCTGAGCCAGCAGGCAGAAAATTTTAAAAAGATATTATTGACACTGACTGATGACCCAAGAGTGATTCTTATCAAACTAGCAGACCGATTGCACAATATGCGGACGCTGGATTATATGAAGCGTGAAAAACAATTAAAGATTGCCAGTGAAACTATCTGGGTATATGCTCCACTCGCACACCGGATGGGTTTGTACAACATCAAGACTGAGATGGAAGACCTTTCTATGAAGTACCTGGAGCCGGAAGAATATAAAGATATCGCAAAAAAATTATCTGAAACAAAAAGAGAAAGGAGCCGCTATATCAATGAATTTATCAAACCTCTAAAAGAAAAACTCAAAAAAGCAGGTTTTAAATTTGAGATTTACGGCAGGCCCAAAAGCATACATTCCATCTGGAATAAGATGAAGAAAAAAGGTGTCAGCTTTGATGAAGTATATGACCTCTTTGCCATCCGTATCATTGTCCATGCAACACCTGAAAAAGAAAAAGAAGAATGTTGGAAAGTGTATTCAATGATAACAGATGAATACCTGCCTTCACCGGAACGGCTTCGTGATTGGATAAGCAGCCCGAAAAGTAATGGATATGAAGCTCTGCACACAACAGTAATGGGCCCGCAGGGAAAATGGGTGGAAGTGCAGATAAGAACTGATCGAATGAATGAAATTGCAGAAAAAGGACTGGCAGCACATTATAAATATAAAGAAGGCAACAGTGATGGAGACCCATTTGAAAAATGGTTTGCGCAAATACGTGAAGTAATCAGCAGCCAGGAAACAGATGGTGTTGACTTTTTGCAGGATTTTAAGACCAGTTTCCTTGCTGAAGAAATTTATGTATTCACACCAAAGGGTGATGTAAAAATGTTGCCAGTCAATAGCACAGCGCTTGATTTTGCATTTGCTATTCACTCTGCTGTTGGCAGCAGGTGCATCGGGGCAAAGCTCAATCATAAATTAGTACCCATCAGTCATAAATTACGCAGCGGAGACCAGGTAGAAATTATTACAAGCAATAAACAAAAACCTTCTGAAGACTGGCTGAAATTTGTTGTTACAGCAAAAGCTAAAACAAAAATCAAGGATGCGCTGAAAGAAGAAAAAAGGAAAATTGCAATTGATGGAAAAGAAATGCTCAGGAAAAAACTGGAAAGTATAGATGCCGTTCTGAACCAGCAAAATATTGATGAACTTGTCAGCCATTTTAAAGTTGCATCACAGCTTGATTTATTTTACAGCATTGCAGTGAAACAGATAGACCTGAAAGAATTGAAGGAATATCATGTAACCAACGAAAAATTGCTGAAGCCTGTAAAAGTAATTACTGAAATAAAAATAGACCAGGAACAAAAAGCGCCTGTTACCCCTAAGAAAGATTCTGAACTGATAATTTTTGGTGAGAGAAGCGATAAAATAAAATATTCCCTTGCCAAATGTTGCAGCCCAATTCCGGGTGATGATGTTTTTGGATTTGTAAGTACAGGAAAAGGGTTGATTATTCACAGGACAAACTGCCCCAATGCCGCACAGTTAATGGCAAATTATGCACCACGCATTGTAAAAACCAAATGGGCAAAGAATAAAGAAATTTCATTCCTTACGGGAGTAAAAATTATTGGAATTGATGATGTGGGTGTGATCAATAAAATCACTAACATTATCAGCGGTGAATTGCGTATCAATATTGCTGCACTCACTATTGAAAGCGGTGATGGAATGTTTGAAGGGATGATCAAGGTTTTCGTTCATGATAAAGAAGAACTGGATGAACTGGTTGCCAGGCTAAAACAACTCAATGGCATTTACGAGGTACAACGGTTTGATATGGACGATGCTACCTTTTCTTAGTGTCTTTTGTTTTTGAAGAAGAGGTGTGTGGCGTACTCACATCTAATGGCCGATTCACATTTGATTTTCTTTTGTTGCTCCATGCCATATAAATACCTTTTACTAATGCAAGCAATCCCATCTTTTTTGCAGAAGATATGATACTTTTCTTGAATCCCTTTTTTCCGGAAAATGGGTTGATAAACATTGTAGCCGCGCTTAACAACAACTTCCACGTTCCATTTGCTAATAATTTGTTTAGAAATGATGGCAGGATACTTTCAGTTGCTGACTTCACCAGTTGTTGAGGCAAATGTCTAATGTCTTCTCCCAATTCGTTTTCTCTTCTTTTAATGGATATTTTTAAGGCAGCAATTTCCTCCCTTAATTCTTTCAAAGAATTAATTTTTGATAAATCATTTCCTCCAGAATATCTATTACTATTGGTTGTCATGCTCATCTTGTTTAAAGAAATATTTTATGATCCTGTCAACAAACAAATTCAATAAAATTTTCCTCAGAAAAAATATGATAAATAATAAAGCCAGGAAGTAAAAAAGTGCAACACAGCCAAAGCCAATAGCATAACTACCTGTAAGGCCGGAAAGCCAGTAACCAGCGGCTATGCTACCAAATATTAAAATAAAAATGGCAACAATTACTATGATTGTAATTGTAATTAATGCTGAAGCAAGTCGGGAAGCTTTTTCTGTAGCCTGCATGCGCATGAGTAAAATACGCTGATTAATGTATTGCTTCAGCTTTTTTTTTGTTTCGTCAAAATGGCCGGGGCTGTCATTAACAGGATTTGTGTTCATCAATGTAAATTAGTTTTTTTCAGGCTAAATCTTTTGCATTGTTTTCAATATCCGAAATAAATTTCTTTCCTTTTTTAATCAACCCTTCAAATTCATCTTCCATGCCGGATAGCTTGTCTTTTAATTTATCTGTAATGTCACCAACTTTTCCTTTCAATTTTTCTGTGGCATCACCGGTAGCATCAGAAATATCGGCAATCAGTTCTTTGCCTTTATCACTATTGATAAACAAAGCAATGGCCATACCGGCAGCTACACCAAGAATAATGCCTCCTAATAATTTTTGTCCTGAAGTCATAATATTAAATTTTAGTGAATAAATATCTGATAATTATTGTATTCATTGACTATTTTCGTCTTTATGGACACTTTAAAAAGTAAACAAGTAAACCGATATATTTTTCTTGCAATTATCATTGTTTTTGCCATTTTCCTTTTTTCCGGTTTAAAACAATTCTTCCCTGCTTTTTTAGGCGCTTTGATGTTTTATATCCTGAGCAAGTCATTTTCACAATGGCTCATTATGAAAAAAGGTTGGGGCAAAAGTATGACTGCAATTTTAGTTATCATTATTTCATTTTTTTTAATCTTATTGCCAATAGCAACACTTATCAGTCTGCTATATAGCAAGATTAGTGCCGTCATGGTGAGCCCTGATTTTATTGTGAATTCTGTTAAACAAGCAGATGCTGCTATTCAGGAAAAGTTGCATATTAGTTTGATTTCAGGTGAAACACTTGAATCCATTAAATCCAGTGCCTCTACTCTTTTGAAAACAATATTAAATACCAGTCTCAATCTTGTTTCCACTATACTCATGATGTATTTCTTTTTATTTTTTATGATTACCAATTCAACCCGTATGGAAGCAACAGTGTTGTTATATCTGCCATTCAAAAGAGATAAAATAAAGTTGTTTGGCAATGAACTGGTGAAACAAACTTTTAGTAATTCAGTGGGTATTCCGTCTATTGCATTGGTTCAGGGCCTTGCTGGTTTTTTGGGTTATTGGATTGCAGGTATGAATGAACCTGGATTTTGGGGCGTTATTACTGGATTTACTTCGTTTATACCAGTGGTGGGTACAGGTGTTGTTTGGGTGCCTATGGCCGCTTATTTATTAATCATTGGTCAAACATGGCAGGGGATATTTATTATTCTGTATGGCGCATTGGTGATGGGGATGCTTGATAATGTGGTAAGGTTTGTATTGGCTAAAAAAATGGCAGATGTGCATCCAATTATAACTGTTTTAGGAGTGATTTTGGGATTGCAGTATTTTGGTATTTTAGGATTAATATTTGGTCCATTACTGATTTCATATTTTTTTATTCTTCTGAAAATTTATTACCTCGAATATCAAAAACCTGTGTTAGCAGCTAAAAACAAAAAGCGTAATATTATTCCATCCTATATTCAGCCTTTACTTGGCAGGAAGCGGAATCAAAAATAGACATTCCCTGTTTAGAGGTTTGAAATCATCTAAGGCTCAATATTGATTGAAAAAGTAATCATCCTTGAATTCAATGTTCCTAAAACATTCGAGTATTTAAGATTAGGATCGCGATCATGGATGTTGGAAAGCCCATTGTGAAAGCGTATTTCAGGTGAAAGCGTTACAAACTTAAGGAAGAAATTAAAGCCAACTCCGCATTCCACTGCATAATCATTTTTATTGAGCTTGATGAGGTCTTCTGCATTTCGTTCGTTGGAATTGCTGGCAAGATCTGCATCAAAGGATACACCCCCTAACATATATACCCTGAAATTATGGATGCGGTCTGAATTGAACTTTACTTGCAAAGGCAAAGAAAAAATAGTGGAGGTAAGTGTCTTTTTTTGTATTGCCATTTCTAAAGAATTAGGGTATTTTAATGAATAGGTAAAAGTTTTAGCGCCACCTACAATTAATTGAGGGGCTGTTCTTAATTCAAACCTGTTACTGAGTTTGAGGGTGGCCATCAAACCAGCAAAAAATCCACCACTTGCCTGCGGATCCACTGAAAGAACGCTGTCATACTGCAAGAACCTTGGATCCTTTTCTGTATGCAGATTCATATTGGCATAACCAAATGTGAGCCCGAAATAATAGGGTAGGTCATCATGATCGGGCCTGTTTAATCCACTTTGTGCTTTTGCAAATATTACTGGCAGTAACAACAAGACAAACAAAACCGGTCTTAGCAGAAAAGTTTTTTGGCTTAATACGCTTTTTGGATTGTTCATTTATGAATAGTGTAATAAAGATAATGCACAAAAGAATAAATCTGTTTTAAATTACCTGCCTATTAACGAACTAACAGGCTACTTAATTGTAAAATGAAACAGTATTTTATTAAGGGTAGAATTATGCATTAAATTCAACTATACTTTTTGCTTATAACAATATAACTTCTTGGTGAAAAATTGCAGGAAGCAATTTGTTAAGTCGTTAAGCTGTTGTAAATTTTTTTATGTCAACAATTTTCTTTTTTAATTCTTTCAGGTGCTGAAAGATGTTTTTAAATTCGTCAAAATCTATATTGGAAGAGAGTGCTTTGCTGAACTGAGTTTTAAACTCATCCGTAATAACTTTGAGATCCTGTTTCGGGGCGTTTTCAGTATGCATATAAGAAGTGTTTACCCAAAATTATATAATATTCAATTATTTTTCTGCACAATAAATGCAACAGGTTCCTAAAGTTAATGATTTATAATAGGAATCTTTGAACCCGACTTTATTCAGGATGGCGAGAAAGTTTTCCCTGTCGGGGAATGCCTGGATTGTGTTGTTTAAATATTGATAAGCCCTTTTGTTGCTGGCAAACAATTTTCCAAAAGCAGGCACCAATTTGAAAGTATATAAATTGTAGAAAGGCCTTATTACTGCAGACCTGGGAGCTGTGCATTCTGCAATAGAAATTTTTCCGCCAGGTTTTAAAACCCTGTAGATTTCAGACAAACCCTTTTCAAGTTGTTCAAAATTTCTTACACCAAAAGCTACCGTAACTGCATCGAATGTAGCATCAGGGAATTGCAGCGATTCACTATCACCGGCTATCAATTCAATTGCTTTTTCCAGGTTTAATTGACTGATCTTTTTTTTGCCTACTTCCAACATTCCTTCGGAAATATCAATACCAATAATTTTATCAGGCTTCAGAATTGTATAAGCCGTGATAGCAAAATCGCCGGTGCCGGTAGCAACATCTAAAATGATTTTTGGTTGTATTTTTTGCAGTTGCAAAATAGCTTTCCTGCGCCAGCTTTTGTCAATTCCAACACTTAAAAAACGATTGAGAAAATCATAGCGACCGGCTATGGAATCAAACATTGCAGCCACCTGGTTTTTCTTTCCGGTTTTGCTTTGTTTATCCGGGACTATTTTATCATGTGCATACACAGCCATAGCAGCGAAGATAATCCTGAAAGTGGAGATTGTGGTGTGGGTCTATTGTCTTCTTTTTTTTATCGATAGTAATATCGCATATAAGTTTTCTTGCCTGTTGCACCTGTAACCTGTTTAAATATCATTAATTGATTTTGATATTCACATTGAATGTCAGTCTTGCCTGATACGGTTGAGAAGAAGTAAATTATTTTTTTAGTGTGTTTATTACCCTCATTATAATAACAATCGTTATCCAGAGTTTCCTGCAAAGTCATATCATAAATCTTTTTAGAGTTGTTAGCATCGTTGTACCTGTATGAGTAATCTGATATGATTTTCCCAGAAGGAGTATTAATTAATAATTCTGATAACCTGTTCCTGCTATCATAAAATAATGAATTTATCTTAACAGTATCATTATCCATTGCTAACCTGTATATTTTTATCAATTTATGCTCTTTGTCAAATTCCTGTTTTGTGCAGCTTGTTTTTGAGTATTTGGAATTGTCTCTGTTTTTTATATAATCTGTTGTTGAAATATTATTACATGCACTATCATATTCATACGTTGTTACAGTTGTATTCAAAGAATCCTCGTTGTTAATTATCACAAGTCTTAAAAGGGTAATTACTTTTCTGTCAAGCCTGTTGTTGGTATAATAATCATCTTCAGATAAATAGTTTGTCTTTCTTTGTTATACTCATCTGTCCTGATACAATTACCTGAATCATCAAAGCACCTGGTGGCTATTAAAATGCTGTCTTTATTTTTGGATTTATGATTGTATTGGTAAATATTTTCAATTTTTATGCTTTGATTCCTGATGGCAATCCGGTCATTAAAGTCGTCAATACTTTTATCGTACAATGGTTCCTGGGCAAATAGATGTGTTGAATCAATAACTAAAACTAAGAAAAAAATAAATAGTCTCATTGAAGCAATATGTTGATAGATGGTGTTGTAAAGTTGCAATTTTTTTCGTTTGGTGCAAAGTTGAATGAAGAAAGGAAACTTCTGAAAATGCAGGTTGCAACTATAATACAAATGAAAGCACAATGGTGTTATCTGCCCTCGGCGGACAAGCTACAGGCCCGATACTAATCTTTTGATTGTAACAAAAAAATATTTTCACTTCTCATGATAAAAAATGGTAATTCATCCATCTTGTCATTCACCTGAAAAAGCGATAACCTTTGGTTTTATTTTCACGGCATAATTGTTGGTTAATGTTTCCGGAATTTATCAACATAATTTTTTATATCATACTGCACCATTTTACTTTGTAATAATAATCTTTTTTCAAATCGTACAAACCATTATGCAAACAGGAGAAGATATCAGGATATTGAATGAAAAAATTCAACAAGCAGCATCATTTATTGACACAATAAAAAATACGTTATCAAAAGTAATAGTTGGTCAGCAGGAGATGATAGACCGGTTGGTTATTGCGTTACTTAGTAATGGCCATATTTTGCTGGAAGGCGTGCCAGGCCTTGCTAAAACGCTAACGATAAAATCAATGGCGCAGGCAATACAGGCAAAGTTCAGCCGCATACAATTTACACCAGACTTATTGCCAGCTGATGTAACTGGTACCATGATTTATAACCAGCAGCGCAATGAGTTTGTTGTTCGCAAAGGCCCCATCTTTGCTAATTTTATTTTAGCCGACGAAATCAACCGGGCACCTGCAAAAGTGCAAAGTGCACTGTTGGAAGCGATGCAGGAAAAACAGGTTACAATAGGCGATCATACTTTTGCTTTACAGGAACCTTTTCTGGTGCTTGCAACACAAAACCCTTTAGAGCAGGAAGGCACATATCCTTTACCCGAAGCACAGGTGGATCGTTTTATGATGAAAGTTATTGTTGGGTATCCTGATAAAAATGAAGAACTACTTATTATGCGCAGCCAGGTTCAGGAATTACAACCACCTGTCATCAATCCTGTTGTAAGTATTGATGAAGTAAACCTCGGAAAATACCTAACAAGGCAAGTGTATATTGATGAAAAAATTGAAAAGTATATTGTTGATATAGTTTTTGCAACGAGATATCCAGACCAGTATAATTTATTTAAGCTGAAAAATTCTATCAGTTATGGCGCTTCACCAAGAGCAAGTATTAACCTGGCGCTTGCTGCAAAAGCAAATGCCTTTATGCATAAACGCGGCTTTGTTGTGCCTGATGATATAAAGACAGTTTGCAAGGATGTGATGCGTCACCGGATTGGTTTAACTTATGAAGCAGAAGCAGAGAATATCAATACTGAAAGTATCTTAGGTGAAATATTGAGAACAGTCAATGTGCCATAATCATTTTGCAGGTTTATTTTGCACAGGTGATATAAAAAATAAAACGATTTAGTGGAAGTAAATGAATTATTAAAAAAAGTAAGGGCGCTTGAAATCAAAAGCAAGCGGTTAACCAACCATCTTTTTACAGGAGAGTATCATACTGCATTTCGTGGTCAGGGTATGGCATTTAAAGAAGTACGTGAATACCAGCCAGGTGATGATGTTCGTTTTATTGACTGGAATGTTTCTGCACGCATGGGGCATACTTATAGCAAAGTTTTTGAAGAAGAAAGAGAATTAAGCGTATATCTCTTACTTGATATTAGCGCCAGCAATCTGTTTGGCACTTTCAAACAAAATAAACAGGAACTGATAACTGAAATGGCTGCTGTCATTGCCTTCTCAGCTATTTCAAATAATGATAAAGCAGGATTAATGTTTTTCAGTGATAAAGTAGAAAAATATATTCCGCCAAAAAAAGGGAAAGACCATGTGCTGTATCTATTGCGTGAAATGTTAATCCTGAAACCACATTCATCACATACAGACATAACAAAAGCTATAGGATATTTAAACAGTGTGACCAGGCATAAAAGTATTGTTTTTATATTGAGTGATTTTGCAGATGCCGGTTATGAACAGGCTTTAAGAGTAGCGGCACGCAGGCATGATATCATTGGGGTGCAGGTGCATGATAAAAGAGATATTGCGTTGCCAAAAATTGGCCTGATACAATTGAAAGATGCAGAAACCGGAAAATCGGTTTTAATAAATTCAAATAATCCAATGGCAAGGCAGGAGTACAACCGGCAGTTTAATAGAATACAGGAAGACGCAAGGCAAAATTTCAGACTGGCAGGTGCTGACCTGATTCAAGTGGCAACTGGTGATGACTATGTAAAAGCACTGCAGGAATTTTTTATGAAGAGAGCATGAGAAACCAGGTAACTATTTATAATCAATATTCAACAGGATTAAAGCCGCATTGTTATTTTGAAAAAATGAAATATGCTGCTGTTTTGTTTATTCTTTTGCTTTCGTCATTGAATGTTTTTTCACAGTCTGTTTCTGCTTCTCTTGACAGGAATAAAATATTATTAGGTGAACAGGTTACACTTAATTTTACTTTGAATAACCTGAATGAACACGGTGCCTTTGTTTCAAGTTGGCCACAAATAAATGATACTGTAAACCATGTAGAAGTTTTAAAACGAAGCAAAATTGATACACTTGCTATCAGCGATACTTATACTTACCAGCAAAATTTCACATTAACCAGTTTTGATTCAGGCCGGTGGCAAATAGGCCCTTTTACTTTTCTTATCAAGGATAAAATATCAGGCGAAACAATTAAGCTCACCACTTCTACTTTGTATATAACCGTATTGCCTGTTGATGTTTCTGCTATGACGGATTATCATGCGATGAAAGAGATAATAGATGTCCCTGTTACATTTGACTGGATGCCTGTGTTGATTGCATTAGTCGTGATTTTAATTGCACTGATTGCTTTTTTAATCATCAGGAAACAGAAGATGAAACCAAAGGAGGCGCCGGGAGAAATTTTAATAGGTACACCATTGGAGAGGGCTATTGAAAAATTGCAGGCATTGGAAAAAACAAAACTTGCATCAACAACTGACATTAAAAGATTTCATACGGATATAGATGAGATAACAAGAAAATATTTTGAAGAGATGACGCAGGTAAAAGCTTTGCAGCTTACAACGTCTGAACTTTTCGGGAGGTTACATGTGTATTTGCAGGATAACGCATTACGAAACTCTTTTCTTCAGGTGTTTGAAACAAACGCTTCAGTAAAATTTGCAAAATACACACCGCAAACTCAGGAAAGTAAAAATACTTTGAAAGCTGTTATAAACAGCCTTCAACAAATTGATGATATTGTAAACACAGCAAGAAATCATGCTAACAGACTGGTACAGAAATATTGAGTTTGCATACCCCTGGGTATTGGGTGCATTATTGCTGATGCCTGTATTGATTTATGAATATGTACGGCGCAATCAAAAGCAACAGGCCGGAATGTTGGTTACAACTACACATTTTGTAAAAGGCAATACCGGGTATAGAGTAGTTCTTAGACATACACTTTTTGTTTTGCGTTGTCTTGCTGTTACCTGTTTAATCATAGCATTAGCAAGGCCACGGCAAAAATTTACAGAAACACAAAATGAAGGCCAGGGTATTGATATCATGTTATGCTTTGATATCAGCGGCAGTATGACAGAAAAGGATTTTACACCAAACCGCCTGGAAGCTTCTAAAAAAGTAGCCATAGATTTTGTACGCAATCGGCCTGGTGATGAAATTGGCGTTGTGATATTCAGCAATCTTAGTTTTACCCTGTGCCCGCTGACAACCGATCACAATACAGTCATCAATCAAATCAATGCAATTGAAAGTGGTTATTTGCAGGATGAAGGAACAGCTATTGGTAGTGGTATTGCAACAAGTGTTGACAGGTTGCGCAACAGCAAAACAAAATCAAAGATTATCATTCTGTTGACTGATGGTGTTGATTTCGGTGGCACCATACCACCTGATATTGCATTACAGATGGCTAAGTATTATGGAATAAAAATTTATACAATTGGTGTAGGTTCTGAAAGAGATGTGGATGAAGTAGTAGATACGCCACTTGGACCTGTTGTACAACACAAAAAATTGCAGTTTAATGAAGCTTTATTAAAACAACTTGCTGATGAAACAGGTGGACAATATTTTCAAGCAACAGACAATGCAGCTTTACAGAAAATTTATGGCAGCATTAACCAATTGGAAAAATCAAAAATTGAAGTAACAACTTATGACCGGTTTACTGAAAAATTTCAACCGCTTGTAATTGCTGCTTTGATATATCTCTTGATTGAAATGGTTTTACGATATACCGTTTTCAGGAAATATCCTTAGAAATAATAATCATTTGTTGTGTGGCTCAGGTGAATGGCTTTTGCTTCGATATATCTTTTGAAATAACTGAGGTCTTGATCAACCATTTTTTTCAGTGAAGGGTTTATCCACCCTGCCACATAAGATCCAATATAACCAGCAGGTGGGCGATAGCTTATCATAACTGTTACTTCAGTACCACTATAGCTATCAGTAAAATTAATTTTACCAGCTGTTTCAATTTTTGAGCCTGGCATAGAGCGCCAGCTTAGTTCAAGGTTTTCAAGCTGGTCAATAATTTCCGCATTCCATTCTATTCGTGGCGCCCTGCGTGGTGTATTCAACACCCAATGCGAATGGCCTTCATCAATGACTTTAATTTTTTTAATATGTTTTAAAAACCTGGTGAGCCCTTCTAAATTTCTCCATGATTCATACACCATTTTTCTTGGCGCTCTCACTATAAAACTTGTACGGATGTTTACAACTGGTATATGCATTACTGGTTTACCTTTTTGTAAGAATGCTTTTGCCGGACAATTGCCTGACACTCCCCTGTACAATAAATAAATGCCACCATAGCGAAGTGTTTTTTTTAATAGACTCTGTTTGCCTGCAGATAATAAAAACAATATTACCCCGGAAGCTAATGACAAGATACGTTCTGCTTTTCCTACATTTATCAAAGTAGAGCTTTCATATAATTTATTTGCTCTTGGTTCAAAACTGTTGCCCGTGAGTTTGAAATCAGCCATGTTTGCATTTATATCAAAATTGCTGCAAAGCCCGTTCCATTTCTACTGTTTATCAAAACTCTGCTATTATCTTCGTTAAATGCTTTCAAGGGTATATAAGTCAACAGGCAGTTGGTATATCACAAAAACAGATGAAGGTGCTATATTCAATGCACGTATAAAAGGTGTGTTTAAAATTGATGATATCAATTCAACCAATCCAATTGCTGTTGGAGATATTGTAGAAATTGAACCAGAAAAAGATAATTCCGGCAATGCTGTCATTACTAATATTCTTGACAGGAAAAATTATATAGCGAGAAGTTCACCTCACCATAAAATGCAACACCACATTATCGCATCCAATTTAGACCAGGTAATGCTGATGGTAACTTTGAAGGAGCCCAAAACATCACAAGGATTTATTGACAGGTGTCTTGTTTCAGCAGAAGCTTACCATATTCCTGCAATTATTGTTTTTAATAAAACAGATTTGTATAAGGAAAAAGAAATGATGATGTATGAAAAGCTTGAAAAAATATATTACAAAGCGGGATATCCAGTGTATGCAATCAGTATGAAAGCAAACGAAAACCTGGGTGTAATTAAAAGTTTACTTAAAGATAAGATTACATTATTTTTCGGCCATAGTGGCACTGGCAAATCAACATTAATTAATTACCTGCTGCCACAATTGAGCTTGCGTACAAGAGAAGTGAGCAACTGGAGTGGTAAAGGCATGCATACTACCACATTTGCAGAAATGTTTGACTTACCATCAGGAGGAAGAATTATTGATACACCTGGTATCAGGGAATTTGCTATTGATGATATGGAGCGCTCAGAACTGTCGCATTATTTTCCGGAAATGCGAGCATTGATACATGCATGCAGGTTTAACAATTGTTTGCACATTGAAGAGCCGGGTTGTGCAGTAAAAGATGCTGTGGAAAAAGGAAATATTTACACGGAACGTTATATAAGCTATTATAACATTCTTGAATCTATGCCGGGAAATAATTATTGAATTTCACGTAAACGTACTGCGAGTTTATCAGCTGTTTTTTTGTCTTTGCCGTTATAAACTAACGTTACCCCATTAAAAATGCTGTATTGAAGGGAAAGGGCATCACCGCGATATTTATAATGCCATTCAACCATGATAGGGTCGTCTTCTTTAGACATTAATTGCACGTGGCGTGTTTTTCCCAACGCATTCGCTATGCGGTAAAACTCCTGTAGCGTTCCGCTTTCATTAATTACCATTTCGGTAGTGTTTCTATATTCAAACGTATCCATTTTCAATCATATAATTAGGTTAGTGCATTCAAACAACATTCATTCCAATGTATACGAAAAACATTGCCAAAAGTTTTAATTACAATTAAATAACATAACTAAAAAGCTTGTCTATTTTTCGTGGGATGGTTAGCGCTCAAAACCTGTTTCTCACATCGCATTAATCGTGATTGCGGCCAATTCTAACAACAAATGAATAGACAAATTTTGGAATTATTTCGCTGCATTATAACGTGCGAACCAGGAAGAATATTTGATATAATTTCCGGCAATGCGGGCAATTTCCCCGTGAATGCCTTGTTTGGATATTTCTTTGACTTTTTTTGCAGGTACTCCGGCATAAATTGAACCCTCTTCCACCACCGTTCCTTCCAATACTACAGCGCCTGCTGCAATGATCGAATTGCTTTTAATCTCACACCTGTCCATCACGATGGCTCCCATACCTATCAAAACATTATCTCTTACCACACACCCATGCACAATGGCGTTGTGGCCAATGGAAACATTGTTGCCAATATCTGTTCCGTTTTTTTCATAAGTGCAATGAATTACTGCTCCATCCTGAATATTTACATTGTCACCCATGCGGATATAGTTCACATCACCTCTCACAACAGCATTAAACCAAACACTGCAATTGTTTCCCATCAACACGTCGCCAATGATAGTGGCATTTGGAGCAACGAAACAATCAGTACCCAACAAAGGAGTTTTATCAAGACAGGGAATTATAACGGCCATAATAAGTATGTTTGAATATCGAACTTAAATAAAATTACAGGATAATGGCTGTTATTTCAAACAGGGATATTTTTTTTAAACACATAGCTCAAACTTCTGATGCGCCTATTGGACTTGAGATTGTAAAAGCAGAAGGTATTTACCAGTATGATGCTTCAGGTAAAAAATATATTGATCTGATATCCGGTTTTAATGTGGCAAATATTGGCCACTCCAATCCTGCAGTAATTGCTGCAATAAAAGAGCAGGTTGAAAAATATATGCACCTGATTGTGTATGGTGAATTTATTGAATCTCCACAGACAGCTTATGCAAAACTGCTCATCAGTCATTTGCCCGCGTCATTGAATTGTGTTTATTTCACTAACAGTGGTGCAGAAGCTACAGAAGGAGCCTTAAAGCTTGCAAAACGCTCAACTAACAGGACTAATATCATTGCTTTCAATAAAAGCTATCATGGCAGCACACAAGGTGCATTAAGTGTGATGGGTGATGAATATTTTCGTAATGCTTTCCGTCCATTATTGCCAGGCATTTCTCATGTGGATTATAACAGTGATGAAGTGTTTGAATATATCAATGAAACAACAGCCTGTGTTATACTTGAAACAATACAGGCAGAAAGTGGGATCACTGTCCCTTCAAAAAAATGGTTGCAACAGTTGCGTGCCACCTGTACTGAACAAGGCGCAGTTTTAATTCTTGATGAAATACAGGCTGGCTTTGGCAGAACAGGTACGCTTTGGGCTTTTGAACAGTTTGATGTGGTGCCAGATATTTTATTGTTGGGTAAAGCGCTTGGCGGCGGTATGCCTTTGGGTGCTTTTATTGCCTGTAAAGAAATGATGCATCAATTAAGTTTTAATCCGGTACTGGGTCATATCACCACTTTTGGCGGGCATCCCGTTTGTTGTGCAGCAGGCAAAGCGGCATTTGAAGAATTGTTGAATGGCAATTTCATTAACGATGTGTTTTCAAAAGAAAAAATAATATTAGATAAATTGAACCATCCTGCAATACAACAAATCAATCATTGTGGTTTGTGGGCTTCATTGCAATTTAAAGATGCACCAACTGCTCAACATGTCATTCATGAAAGTGTAAACAGTGGATTAATCACTGATTGGTTTGTTTTTGCACCCGACCGTTTACGGATTGCACCACCATTAATAATCTCTCTTCAGGAATTAAAAATGGCTTGCAATATAATTTTGGAAGTTATCAACAAAAATTATTGACATTTCATTCATGATATCCATTCGCTCACTAAGGTGATGTTTGATAAAAGTGATAATTGAATTACGTTTGCGCCCGTTAATAAAAAAATATGAGTATAACAGTTGTCGGAACAATGGCCTTTGATGCCATTGAAACACCCTTTGATAAAACAGATAAAATTGTTGGTGGCTCTGCTACGTATGTCGCTTATGCTGCTTCAAATTTTTTGAAACCGGTACAGCAGATTTCAATTGTTGGTTATGATTTTCCACTGGAGGAATTGAATGATTTAAAAAGCAGGGGAGTAGCTACTGAAGGTGTTGAAATTATTGCCGACAAAAAATCTTTTTTCTGGAGTGGCAAATATCATCTCGATATGAACACCCGTGATACATTGGTTACAGACTTAAATGTATTGGCAGACTTCAATCCGAGAGTGCCTGTGTCTTATCAGGGATGTGATTTTTTAATGTTGGGCAACCTTGTACCTGCAATACAGCGTAGCGTGATAGAGCAGTTTACAAAAAGGCCAAAACTCATCGTGTTGGATACAATGAATTTCTGGATTGAAACAGCTTGGGAAGATTTGAAAAACGTTTTCACCATGGTGGATGTGTTGCTGGTCAACGATAGTGAGGCGAGGCAGATAAGCGGTGAAGTTTCATTGGTAAAAGCTGCAAAGAAAATTTTGACTATGGGCCCAAAATTTCTCATTGTAAAAAAAGGAGAGCACGGTGCTTTATTATTCCATGAAAATAATGTGTTCTTCGCACCTGCCTTACCGTTAGAAGATGTATTCGACCCTACCGGCGCAGGAGATACTTTTGCTGGCGGATTCATTGGATACCTGGCAAAAACAGAAGATATTTCTTTTGAAAATATGAAGACAGCTATCATTGTCGGATCGGCAATGGCCAGTTTTTGCGTAGAGAAATTTGGCGTTCAACGATTAAAAGAAATCAGCAAAGAAGATATTGATGAAAGACTGCAACAATTTGTTCAGCTTGTCAACTTTGATATTGCATTGGTTTAAGTTTCAAAACCTAAATTAACTATATGAGAAAATTGTTTGTTTTCACTGTTGGCATGGTTATGACCTTAGGCTCTTGTAAAAATCTTTTTAATCATAAAGATGAAGAGATAATTATTGATTCCAGCATCAACCAAACTACTTCATTCAATAATTTATTTATTGATAGTAATACAATCAGTAAGTTCCTGGCTAAATACCCGGAGTATCAAAAATATGACAAACAATACAGCGATTTTTATAAGTTGCGCAATTACCAGTGCGCATGGTTTGATACCAGTGGTATGGCAGAACAGGCTTATAATTTTATTAACCTGCTTTCAAACGCAGTAAGCACTTATAGTGATAGCACTTTATACAATAAAGCGCTTGCAGACGAAGTGGAAGCGTTTAAAACTGATACCGGAAAAAATGCTGTGAAGTCATCGCCAGATATTGCTTCAACAGAGTTGATGCTTACGGGGCAGTTTTTTAAATACGCATCAAAAATCTATGGTGGTTCTGATATCAATGTGCAGGAATTAGGTTGGTTCATACCAAGAAAAAAACTTGACCTTACCAATTTATTAGACACTTTGATTGCAAATAAGGCAGACGTTAAAGATGGTGAAATCCCATTAAGCCCTGCTTACAAAAAGTTGCTTGATTATCTCCCTGTTTACAGGAAATTAGACCAGTCAATGAGTTGGGATTCGATTGCAATACCTGTAAAAGCATTGCATGTTGGTGACGTTGATGCTATCATTCCCATCATTAAACAACGGTTGTATGCTTTGGGTGATATGACTGAATTAGATTCTACTGATTTATTTGACTCTTCTTTAAAAATAGGTGTAAAAAATTTTGAAAAAAGAATGGGCTCTGCACCCGATGGTGTTATTGGTAAAAATTTTATTAGTCAACTGAATGTTACTCCTTCGAAAAGAATTGAACAAATACTTGTCAATCTTGAAAGGTTGCGATGGATGCCTTCAATGAATGACAGTTCAACTTCTATCATCGTAAATATCCCCGAATACAAAATGTATATATATGATAAAGGAGTATTACAGTTTGATATGGATGTAGTGGTGGGGGCATCAGCTACAGGTACTGTAATATTTACCGGTAACCTCAGGTATATCGTGTTTAGCCCATACTGGAATATTCCTGCAAGCATTATTAAAAAAGAAATTTTGCCCGGAATAGCACGCAATCCAAATTATCTTGCTAATCATCACATGGAAAAGTATGGTAAAGATGGAGGTCTTCCAGAAATACGGCAATTGCCTGGCGCTGATAATGCATTAGGCAGGGTGAAGTTTTTATTTCCCAATAACTATAATATTTATTTTCATGATACTAATAATCGTGGTGCATTCAATTCGTCGAAGAGAAGTTTAAGTCATGGTTGTATAAGATTAAGCCAACCAAAAAGATTAGCCATGTACCTGTTGCGTGATGACACACTACATTATAACAATCAAAAAGTGGACAGCCTGATGAATCTTACAAAGGAATACTGGGTGACACTTAAGAATCCTGTTCCTGTGATGATAAGTTATTTTACCGCATTTGTTGACTCTGCAGGCAAGCTTAATTTCCGAAGCGATATTTACAAACATGATTCTGCAATGGCTTCTAAATTATTTACTCCGAAAAATGATTTGATAACCGGGAAGTAGATAAGTGTTGATGTAGTTAAAAATACCATTACGGCCAACCACATTTGAATTAAAAAACAAAAAAATACTATTGGTGTAGTTGCCGGTTTTGTAGTGATAATACAGCATGCTTATTGAAAAAAGGTTTCAGGTTTTGAACGAAATTTCCTGCTTACAGGTGATCGTGATAATGTAAAGGAGTTTTCAGGTGCCAGGGAAAGAATATAATATGATGCTATGTTTTGTCAGCACCATTTTATTTTAATTTTCATTGTGTTTATCCAAAACATAAAAGGTGATTTGTAATTTTATTTTATTTGAAAATCTTTATGCCCACATTGCCACAACAGAAAAAATGAATTTCTGACTTGTGAATGTTTTTATCTCTTTAATTACCTTAATAGTTCGCAGGGCTTTAGACCGGTATGTTTTTTAAATGCTGCTGAGAAATGAGATATAGATGAATAACCAAGCATATCACTTACATCAGTTACACTGCAACTCTTTTCGTAGAGAAGATATTTGGCATGTTCCATTCTTTGTTGTTGATAGAAATCAAAAATAGTGGTGCCATACATTTGTTTGAAACCTTTTTTTAAATAACATTCATTCATTGCCACTTTGCGGCTAAGCTCTTTTATTGTGATGGGGTTGCCAATGTTTTCCAATAAAATCTCACGTGCCCTTGTGATGCTGTCGCGGCCATTTTCGTTTTCGAGAAATTTGCAGACAACATTTTCATCTTTTTCTTCAATCAAACATTCCACGCTATACAACAACAACTCATGCACCTTTGCATTGGTATAAACATTTTCCATTGCACCCGTGAAATTGTTGTTCAGCAAAGCATCCAACACCATCCGCTTACGGTTGCAGAGTGGAAAAATTTTATTAAATGAAACCGGGTAAGTAAAAGCCATCACCTCATCTTTCCGGTTAGAAAGTTTTACATTATGAACAAACTGGTAAAGAAAACTGGCAGAAAAATGAAATGAAAAAACATCAACGGCATTATGGGTTTTGCATACCGGCTGACTATTTTCTTTACAGGCAAAACAATCATTTCCTGCACAATATTTATTGCCGGCAATACAGAAACGCATTTCAAAGAAATTCTCATCGGGCTGGTTCTTGCTATAATGATATACTAACATCCCTTTATCTTCCATATTCAAAGATTCAGGTGCATTGTACCTGCGGATAACATAATGAACTGAACCCGGTATATCCTGTTCTTTCATTTCCAATAAATCCATTCTTGAATCTATAGTGTCGCGGTGGGCTGCCTGTAAGATGTCCAGCGTTTGAATCATAACGGCTGCAAATGTACTAAATATAGCCTGTAATGAATTGAACATAAGATAGTGGACGAGGGAGCTTTTTACAAATTCATGACATTCAATATTTCACTGTACATGTCTTTGTTTCAACACTTCTTCAATATCGTTCAACTGAATGCCTTTGGCATTGAGTAAAACAAGATAATGAAACAACAGGTCTGCTGCTTCGTTTTTAAAAAGGTTATCATTGTTATCTTTTGCTTCTATCACCAACTCCACAGCTTCTTCGCCCACTTTTTGTGCAATCTTGTTGATACCTTTTTCAAACAGGCTGTTTACATAAGAGCCTTCTTTTTTTTCTTTTTTTCTTGACTGTATAATTTCTTCCAGTTGAAGTAAAAAATTGCCTTCATTGTTTTCATTAAAACAGGTATCAGCGCCTGTGTGACAAACCGGGCCTGCAGGTTGCGCTTTTATGAGTAAGCAATCATTATCGCAATCTCTGAAAATATTTTTTACGAAAAGAAAATTGCCACTTGTCTCACCTTTTGTCCAAAGCCTTTGTTTGCTGCGGCTGAAAAAAGTTACTTTTTTTTCAATAATCGTTTTTTCAAATGCTGCTTCATTCATATAACCCAACATCAATACTTTATTGGTTGTAGCATCCTGTATAATTACCGGCGCCAGTAAGTCAGGAAATTTTTCGAAAGCTGGTTTCAGTTTTTCAATTACTGATAATGAATTTTTATCTTTTTGAGTATTCATTGTAAAAAAATTTGTTGGTAGAAATATTGTTACAGCCTGACCTGCACACCTTGATTTTTTAAAAATAATTTTAAATCGGGGATGTTGATTTCTTTATAGTGAAACAAACTGGCGGCAAGTGCGGCATCAGCGCCTGCAGCAAATACGTCTGCAAAATGCTGCATGTTGCCTGCCCCGCCGCTTGCAATCACAGGAACTGTTGAAAAAGATTCCACTTGTTGTATCAACTCATTGGCAAATCCACTCTTTGTGCCATCATGGTTGATGGATGTCAACAAAATCTCGCCAGCACCGAGGTCAATGGCTTGTCTTATCCATTCAAATACATCAAGTGATGTTGCAACCCTGCCACCATTTGCAAATACTTTCCAGCTATCATTTTCAAATTTTGCATCCACAGCCAATACCGTGCATTGTGTCCCAAAAACTTTTGCAATATCTGAAATGAGCTCAGGGTTTTTTATAGCTGCAGTGTTGATGGAAATTTTATCAGCGCCTGCATTTAATAAAACCCTCACATCGTCCACCGAAGAAATACCACCACCCACAGTGAAAGGTATGTTGATGACTGCTGCAACTTTTGTTACCAGTTGCAATAAAGTTTTTCTCTTTTCATCTGTAGCAGAAATATCTAAGAACACCAGTTCATCAGCGCCTTGCTCAGCATAAACAGATGCCAGTTCCACTGCATCGCCTGCATCCCTGATTTGTTCAAAGTTGATGCCTTTTACTGTACGTCCGTTTTTTACATCAAGACAAGGTATTATCCTTTTTGTCAATGGCATTTAAACATATTTTTTTAGTTGTGATAAACTGATTTTTCCTTCATATAAAGCTTTGCCAATGATGACTCCGGAGCAGCCAATATCATTCAATGTTTCAACATCACTGATATCTGCAACACCACCACTTGCAATTAAATTGAGCCCTGGAAACTCTGATAGAATTTTCTTATACAATGCTGTTGATGCTCCTTGTAATAAACCATCTTTTGAAATATCAGTACAGAAAATATTTTCAATACCTCTATTTATATAAGCGCTTATATAATTGATGATATTGATATTTGCTTTTTCCTGCCACCCCTGTATCATAATGTTTTCATCTTTTATATCAGCACCTAAAAAAATTTTTGCAGCATCAAAAATTTTTATCCATTCTTCTACTATGCCTGGTTGTTTTACAGCAATGCTCCCGATATTAAAATATGTTGCACCTGCATTTAAAACAGATGTCACATCATCAGTTGTTTTGATGCCACCACCAAAATCAATAATCAGCTTTGTAGCTGCTGCAATTTCATTTAGTGTTTTTATGTTTACAGTTTTGCCGAGTCGGGCGCCATCTAAATCCACAATATGCAATCTTTGTATGCCTGCATCTTCAAAAGCTTTTGCTGTTTCAACAGGCGATGCGCTATAGATTTTTTTTGTATTATAATCTCCCTGTGAAAGCCTTACACATTTTCCATCAATCAAATCAATTGCCGGAATAATCTTTATCATAATTCAATAAAATTTTTTAAAATTTTTTCACCTGTCTTACCTGATTTCTCCGGATGGAATTGCACTGCATAAAAATTATCTTTCTGCAAAGCCACAGAATATTCAATGCCATAATTTGCAGTGGCTATTGTGTGCAAAGATTTTTCAACATAATAGCTATGCACGAAATACACATATTCGTCTTCTTCCACATTTTTAAACAGTGGATGTTGCAGGTTGTAAATATTATTCCATCCCATTTGAGGAACCTTTAAATTGACTGGGAATTTTTTTACCTGCTCATTAAAAATGCCAAGACAAGTTGTATTGTTTTCTGATGAAAATTTACATAACAACTGCATGCCAAGACAGATGCCGAGGAATGGTTGTCTGCACTGTTTAATCACTTCATCTAATTTTCTTTCTTTTAAATAATCCATTGCTACACCTGCAGCGCCAACGCCTGGAAAAATTATTTTATCTGCTGCAATAATCTCTTCGGGGTCATTGGTAAAGATTGCGCTTGCTCCCAAACGTTTCAAACCTGATTCTACAGAACTGATGTTGCCAGCATTGTATTGTATGATTGCGAGTTTCATAATTTAATCATTTTGCAAGGAAACAGTTTTTTACAACACACCTTTTGTTGATGGAAGTGTGTCATTGTTTTCATTAACAGACACTGCCATTTTTATTGCCTTTGCAAATGCTTTAAAAATTGATTCTATTTTATGATGTTCATTATTGCCTGTTGCTATTATATTGAGGTTGCATTTGGCTGCATCGCTGAATGATTTGAAAAAATGATAAAACATTTCTGTTGGCATATCGCCAACATATTCTCTTTGAAAATTTGCATCCCACACCAGCCATGGCCTGCCACCAAAATCTATCGCCACCTGTGCCAGGCAATCATCCATCGGTAACAGAAAGCCATATCTTTCCATGCCTCGTTTGTTGCCTAATGATTGTATCAGTGTTTCGCCTAATGCGATAGCAGTATCTTCAATGGTGTGATGTTCATCAATCTGTAAATCGCCATCAACCTTGATGTTTAAATCTATCAAACTGTGTTTGGATAATTGCTCTAACATGTGGTTGAAAAAATTTAGACCCGTATCAATTTGATATAGGCCATTGCCATCAGGGTTCATTTCAATTTCAATCTTTGTTTCATGTGTATTTCTTAAGTGTTTGATTTTTCTTGAATTGTTTTTGATATAATCAGACAGAAGGCTCCAGCTTTCAAATTCATTTTGTTTTTCATTGTTGTTGAGTATGAAAACACCATTGTTTTTTTGTACACGGTAATCACATCCTTCAACGTCATTTATTAAATGATCAGTTTCAAACTGCAATTCACCTTTTAAAACTTGAACAGCTTTTTGTTCCTGTAGTAAATCCATCTTATTATCATTAATCATCAAAACAAGATTATAACCTGCTTTCTGCAACCGGTATAAATTGATGATAACTGATTTTTCAAAAACAAAATCATTTGTGATTGTCATCTGAAAAATGGCATTGGTATCAACACAGATTTTTTTCATTCGAATATTTTTTTAAAGTTGTAATTAAATCATCATTTTCTGCCGGTGTGCCCACCGTAATGCGCAAACAGTTTTCACATAAAGGCTGGCTACTGCGGTTCCTGACCACAATTGCTTTTGAGAGTAAATATTTGTATAGTGTTGCCGCATTATTTACCTGTATTAAAATAAAATTTGCATCTGATGGGTAAATGGTTTGAATAAAATAAAATTGTTTAAAATCATCTATCAGTCTTTCTTTTTGTTGCACCAGGATATTGGTTTTTTCTTTAGCAAGTGTTTCATTTTGCAAAGCCTGCTGAGCCAGTTGCTGCACTGATTCACTGATGTTGTAGGGTGGTTTTATTTTGTTGAGAATTTGTATAATTTCTTTTGAAGCAAAAGCAAAACCGATGCGTAACCCTGCCAGGCCCCAGGCTTTTGATAGTGTTTGCAACACAACGAGGTTTGGAAATGTATTCAATAGGTGTGACCAGGAAAGTTTGTTTGTAAAATCAATATAAGCTTCATCAATAACAACAATCCCATTGAAATTTTTTAACAACCATATAATGCTATCATTGTTGATTAAATTTCCTGTAGGGTTGTTGGGTGAGCAAACAAAAATTACTTTTGTGGCATCATCAATCGCTTCATTAATTGCCTCAATATCTAATTGAAAATTTGAAGTGAGCAAAACTTTTTTTACGGCCACATCATTGATTTCAGCACTTACTTCATACATGCCATAAGTAGGAGGACAGATGATGATGCTATCTTTCCCTGGATTACAAAAAGCACGTATTAATAAATCAATGGCTTCATCACTGCCATTACCAATAAAAATATTTTCAACAGCAACTTGCTTGACTGCACTGAGTTTTTCTTTTAATTTTTTTTGTAAAGGATCAGGATAACGATGAAAATTATTGTTGAGTACAGAGCCCAAACTATTTTCATTTGCATCAAGGAAAATCTGTGCTTCTCCTTCAAACTCCGATCTTGCAGAAGAATAAGGTATCAGTTTTTTAATATTATTTCTAACAATATTTTCCAGTGTAAATGCTGCCATGATTTTTTGATTAATGACCGTGATTAGATTTATTGTTATTGATTGTGTTGTTGTAATCGAATTGTTACAGCCCGTGCATGTGCCTGTAATCCTTCTGCCTGAGCTAATGTTGTAACTGCATCACTGATGTTTTGTAAACCATCTTTTGACAATTGCTGAAATGTTATCTTCTTATAAAAACTGTCCAATGAAACCCCACTGTAAGCTTTTGCAAAACCATGCGTAGGTAATGTGTGATTTGTACCGGAAGCATAATCGCCAACACTTTCAGGTGAATATTTCCCCAGGAACACTGAACCTGCATTGGTGATTCTGTCAGCAAAACTTTCCGGGTTTTCGCAATGGATAATTAAATGTTCTGGCGCATATTCATTCAACCAATCAATCCCTTCAGTCAAATCATTTACAACAATAGCTTTACTGTTTTTCAATGCTGCTGTAGCAATTTCTTTTCTTGGTAAATTCTCAAGTTGTTGTTTGATGGCTTCGATAGTCTTTGAAACTATTGCTTCACTGTCAGTGATTAAAATAGCCTGCGAGTCTTTTCCATGTTCTGCCTGTGATAATAAATCTGCCGCTATAAAATCAGCATCAGCCGAAGCATCAGCCAGCACTGCAACTTCGCTTGGCCCGGCAGGCATATCTATTGCAACTCCTCCTGCATTCACTAACATTTTAGCACAAGTGATATAGTTGTTCCCGGGCCCGAAAATCTTATTCACTTTAGGGATGCTATTGGTGCCATAAGCCATTGCGGCAATTGCCTGTGCGCCACCAACTTTAAATATTTTAGTGATACCAATTTGTTGTGCTGCGTACAAAACTGCAGGATGCACTAAACCGTTTTTTTGTGGTGGTGTGCAAACAATTATTTCCTTGCAACCTGCAAGCATTGCCGGCACACCGAGCATGATTAATGTAGAAAATAATGGCGCTGTGCCACCGGGAATATAAAGGCCAACTTTATCTATTGCTATAGCTTTTCTCCAGCAAACAACACCGGGCATAGTTTCAATTTTTGAAACAGGTTGTTTTTGTGCAGCATGAAATGTGCTGACATTTTTGATAGCAAGTTTAATTGCTTTTTTTATATCGTCATCAATTGTTGAAGCTGCCTGCCATTCTTCATCAGTCACTGTAAAATCATTGAGGTCAATATTATCAAAGCGTTTTGTATATTCTTTTAATGCAGCATCACCACGTTGTTGTGTATCATTCAAAATTTGTTGAACAATTTCTTTTACTGTTGTAAAATCCTGTGTTGGCCGTTTCAATATTGTGGCCATTTCATTTTGTGGAGGATAAAATATTACCTGCATCATAAAACCAGTTTTTCGATAGGTGTAACTAATATGCCTTCTGCGCCATTATCTTTCAGGCTTTCAATGATATTCCAGAAATCATCTTCCTGCACTACTGAATGTAATGAGCTCCAACCAGGGATACCCAATGGTAAAATGGTGGGGCTTTTCATGCCGGGAATTAAATTGCAAATGATATCCAGTTTGTCATCCGGTGCATTCAATAAAATGTATTTGCTCTTCTTTGCTTTTTTTACTGCCTGTATGCGGAACAATAATTTTTTCAACAACAATTTCTTTTCTTCTGTCAGGTTCTTATTGCTGATGAGCGCAGCTTCGGAATTCAATATGACTTCGGTTTCTTTCAATCCATTTGAAAATAGTGTGCTGCCACTGCTCACAAGGTCGCAGATGGCATTGGCTAAACCAAGGCCCGGCGTAATTTCAACAGAGCCGCTGATGATATGAATTTCTGCCTTTATTTGATTAGTGTCAAGAAACTGCTGCAACAAAAATGGATAGGTAGTAGCAATACGTTTGCCTGCGAGGTAATGCGCATCAGTATAATTTTCATTGCGGGGAACAGCAATTGATAAACGGCATTTACCAAAACCAAGCTTCTCCACCAACTCCACATTTTTATTGCTTTCATACACAATGTTTTCACCAACGATGCCGATGTCAGCAATGTTATCTTCGACATATTGAGGAATATCATCGTCGCGTAAAAACAATACCTGCATCGGAAAATTGACTGCTTCATTCAACAGCTTGTTCATACCGTTTTGAAATTCGATGCCACACTCTTTTAAAATTTTTACAGAATCTTCATAAAGCCTTCCTGATTTCTGCAATGCGATTTTCAGTTTTGTTTCCATGTATTTGAAATAAAAAAGGCTTACGTTGTAGTAAGCCTTTGTTTGAAATAATGTATTATTACATACCATCACAACAGCTTACCCGGTGGGATAAAATGATGATGATGTGTATGTGTGTTGCAAATCATAATGAGCTGCAAATGTAAGTATGATATTTATGTTGCAATCATTTATCCCGAAAAAATTTTATGAGATGAAAATTTTAAAAATAAAATCTTCGGTTTTTCATAATAAATAAATGGAAGTTTTTTTCCGGGGAATAGGAAATTGCACTTGTGCTAAAACTTGATATGAAGCGCAAAAATGTTTCAGCATATATAAATATTATCTTGCAAATGCCAGGCAGAGTGGTGTTGTGAAATTCTCTGTTACAGCGATTTTGTTTACAGCGATAAAATAAAAAGTAATCAATATGAAATAAACCAGCCTTGCAGTTGGAATAAAGGTTAATTTTATTGAAACTGTTTTGAAAATTTAAACCAATTCAGATGAAATATTTTTTCTCCATCATCTATTGCTTCTTTTTGTTGAATTGTTTTGCGCAGCATGAAACCCATGCTATGGATATGGGAATGGATGGCAGCAAATATTTACCTGCAATCATTAAATATGCTACTATAAAAAGCTGGGGGGCTTCCAATCTTTTTAAAACAAAATTGGATACATCCACTTTAGTTTATCTGACAGGAGAAAAAGAGCATACTGTCACTATAAAAGCATTTCAGCAAAAATTTTATGATGACGCTGATGTTTTAAAACCGGTTTGGGTCTTAGGTTATGTTGCTGATGAAAGCAATCAGGCGCCGGCATTACCAGGTCCCGTTATTGTCAGTGAATATGATCATCCTACAAAAATATTTTGGGTGAATAAAATTTATGAGACTTTACAAAATCAACCCGGCTATAAATTATATCCATCTTATGATACTCAAAAAAATAATCCATACATCCCGATTATTTATAACATGAATGATCCGATGCATGTGCCGATGATTGCAGAATCATTGTATCCTGATTTCAAAATGTTTCCCAATGGTGTTGATCCTATGCATGAAAAGGTAATGGATATGGCAACGTATTATAGTGCCACAGTGCATCTGCATGGAGGCAATGTAACCTGGCAGAATGACGGATATCCAACTTCGAAATATTATCCTGTACCTGGCGCTGCTCCGGTAAAAATTACGTGGGGCTTATTTGGAAAATTTGAAGATAATAAAACGGGGCAGCATTATGTGTATCCAAATGTTTTTCCTGAAGCTGAATTTAGTATGGTGAGAAGTAAAACGGAGAACATACCTTTTGTAATGAACGATGATACAAAATATGAAGGTCATCATAGCGCTACGTTGTGGTATCATGATCATGGCATGATGCGTACAGCTACTGATGTTTATACCGGACAAGCAGGTCCTTTTATAGTAAAAGGTGTGGAAGAAAAAGTGTTTTCATCTTATGTAAAATATAACCATGATATACCATTGCTCCTGGAAGATAAATCTTTTACAGAATCAGGTTATTTATATTACAATACAACAACCACTCTTGTTGGGCCAAAATTGAATACTGCTGAAGAATCAGGCCAACCTGAATTTTTTGCCAATACTATTACTGTCAACGGAAAGATCTGGCCTTATATGAATGTGGAAAAAAGTTTGTACAGGTTTAGATTGATCAATGCATCCACATCCCGTTTTTATCGCTTTGCAATTGCTAAGTGGAAGAATGGAAAAATTGATACAACTAATAATACGATGCTGAGCAAAAATTTTATACAGGTAGGCACCGACGGAGGTTTTTTTCCTGATGGAAAATTTCCGCAGATAGGTAATGATAACTCTGCATTAACACTCGCACCGGGAGAAAGGGCTGATGTGTTGATTAATTTCTCTTCATTTGAGCCGGGTACTTCTTTGGTTTTGCTGAATTATGCACCCGATGGCCCATTTGGTGATGATGAATTGACACCAATGAATGCAGACGGGACTTTTGATGACCTGACTAATTATGTAATGTTGTTCCGCATTAGTGACGACAATAATATTTCATCTACAATAAATAATGCTGATCTTATCCAGGCTTTAAAAAATTTCGCAGCATCACCTGTTTATAAAAAAGCAACAGCATCACAATATTTATATAGTTACTATAAAAACACCAACAGGTTTAAAACTGATTTGAAGAATGCACTGGCTACTGTATTAAATCAAAACAATGAAACAAAGCAGGGCAGAAACCCTGGTGCATTGACATCCATTTTTCCAAAAGAATCCAGGTTGTTTGATTATGCTACACCTTTCAAACTTAATATAAGTGAAGCAGCTAACTATACCGAATTGCCGAAGGTGTATAAAGATTTTGTTGAGAAAAACCCAATGCTAAAAAATTACCTTTCATTTCCGATGGCATTTCTCAACGAGACCGAATGGAATGTGGAAGCACGAACTGCTGCGCCCGGTGACCAATTTGAAAAAACAGTGAATAATTATGATACAGAAATATGGGCAATCTGGAACCTGACAGGTGATGCACATCCCATTCATTTGCATCTAAACAGGTTCCGTATTTTGGGGAGACAGGCTGTAGATGATAAAGGAAAACCATTACCCGGGATTAATAATTTTTATTTGCCAGAGCCTAATGAAATGGGTTGGAAGGATGTGGTGAGGGCCAAGCCGGGCTATATTAATTATATCATTGTACAGTTTGTGTTAAATGATCCCAATCAGGAAGGTCAGTTTGTTTATCATTGTCATATTTTGGAGCATGAAGATATGAGTATGATGAGGCGGCTGGTAATAAAACCATCAGGTGTAGTACCAAAATTTGCGATATCATCACATTGATAATAATGGATTCAAAAATTGAACCGGGTGAAATTGAAAATGAAAATATAAATCATCAATCAAAAGCATGGATTTTATTTCAGTAATAATATTTGGCTTATGAAAAAAAATATTTGTATCTGTATCATTTTATCTTTCATTGTTGTTGTTTCATGCAGAAAAGATGCAGCAGTGTTATCAACGTCAACTGGTGAGGCTGATCTGGCTTTGGTAAAACACTATATTGGCGAACATTTTGGCGGGGGAGTTATTTTTTATCTTAATCAAACAGGCAAGCATGGTTTGATAGCAGCTACTTTAGATATTGAAGAAGCATCAGTTTGGTCACGCAAAGACACTTTAAACAACGCGAAAGGTACTGCATTGGGTGCAGGTGCCGGCAATTCATACAGGATAGTAAAAACTCAGGGCTATCCGGAATATGAGGAAGATACTTATGCAGCGCTGGAATGTATGGAGTTTATGTTGAATGGCTACCAGGATTGGTTCCTCCCTTCAAAAGATGAATTAAATGAATTGTATAAACAACAAAATATTGTTGGAAACTTTAAGCCTTTCTCTTACTGGAGTTCTTCCGAACTGGATGTATCTACTGCCTGGTTTCAAAATTTTGGAAACGGGCAACAATTACTCCAGGTAAAAACTGCAGCTTATGCATTGAGGCCGGTAAGGAGATTTTGAAATCATTTTGAATTGTATGACTGACATTTAAAAAAATATTTTACCTGTATTCCATTAAAAAGCTCTTTGTTTGAGAATGAAAAAATGGCTTCAATACCTTTTACAAAAACCTGTAATCCGCCTGGCAGAGAAATTTTCTTCACGGCCTGACAAACAAAGGGTCTTTGATTCGCTATCGGAATTGTTTTCAAAAATAAAAGGTGGTGATATAAAGAAAGGAATGCTACTTCCCTTTGATGTTTCTAAACAAAAAATTATTATTTTTTCCGACCAGCATAAAGGCGCAAAAAATAAAGCAGATGATTTTGCCATCTGTGAAAAAAATTATGTTGCTGCACTTGACTATTATTTCTCACAGGGGTTTCAATATATTAATCTCGGTGATGGAGAAGAGTTGTGGGAGAATAATATTTTCCAGGTTAAGAAAAATAACACACTCTCATTTGAAAAAGAGAAATTGTTTGTACAACAAAAGCAATTCATAAAAATTTTTGGCAACCACGATTTATATTGGGCAAATGATCCTTTGGCATGGTTACAATTACAAAATATTTACGGAGAGAAAATACCTGTTTATGAAGGTTGCATTTTAAGCACCCTTTTCAATAATCGTTTATTTCAAATCTGTCTCACACATGGCCACCAGGGTGACCTGCAAAGTGATGGCAATGCATTTAGTAAATTTTTTGTAGCCAATATCTGGGGGCCTTTGCAAGGCTGGTTGGATATTAATCCCAATACACCAGCATTTAATAATCAATTAAAATCTTTGCACAATAGTATCATGTATGAATGGAGCAGCATTGAAAAAAATATTTTACTGATTACAGGCCATACACATCAACCTGTATTTTTATCACTGACACACCTGGAACGTTTGTATGTGAAGCTGGCTAATGCACAAAAAAATAATGATGTAGAAAAAATAAGAAGTATAGAAACAGAAATAGCAAGAGCAGAACCGGTAAACCCAACGCAGCCTGATTTTTCCAAAACAATCCCTTCCTATTTCAACAGTGGATGTTGTTGTTTTAGTGATGGTGATATAACCGGTATCGAAATGGCAGATGGTTGTATCCGGTTAATAAAATGGCATTCAAAAACTGACATTCCGAAAAGAGAAGTATTGGAAGAAATTAGACTTAAAGAACTGGAAGATTTACTACCTTGAGCGCTACAACTGTTCTTCCTGCAAATTCATAAAATAAAAAAATGAAACAAATCATTCAATGTGCTTCTGCCTGTTGCTTTTTTTTAATATTGCAATTTGGTTGTAAGGCACAAACTTCTTCCTGGGTCTCTTTGTTTGACGGTAAATCATTAACGGGTTGGAAAGTGGGCGACAATGCATCTACTTTTAGTATTGAAAGCGGTATGATAAAAGTAAATGGTAACACAGCACATTTGTTTTATGATGGCCCTGTGCATGATCATGATTTTAAGAATTTTGAATTTAAAGCAGATGTAATGACAAGGCCACATTCCAATTCAGGTATTTATTTTCATACACAGTTTCAGCAAGGTGGCTGGCCTGAAAAAGGATATGAAGTGCAGGTGAATAATTCACATACAGACTGGAGAAGGACTGGGAGTTTATATGGTATTGAAGATATAAAAAAAGTGTATGTGCCGGATAATGTGTGGTTTACTGAATATATAAAAGTTGAAGGTAAACATGTCATCATAAAAATAAATGATACTGTTGTAGTAGATTATACTGAGCCTGAAAATGTGCAGCGGCCTGAAGATATGAAAGGCCGTATTATTGTTCACGGTACTTTTGCATTACAGGGACATGATCCCGGCAGCACTGTTTATTTTAAAAATATTTTTGTAAAAGTTTTGCCTTAAGCGTCTAAGAAATCATCATGGCAAATAGTGAAAAGGCCGGAAGGGTGATGCCACTCACCTGTACATTGATCCAAACAAAATTATTTTGGGAAGATGCAGTTGCCAACAGGCAGATGCTGGAAGAAAAAATCAATTCCATTCAGCAAAAAACAGAAGTTGTGATTTTGCCCGAAATGTTTTCAACAGGATTTAGCATGCATCCTGAAAATTGTTCTGAAAAAATGGATGGTGAAACCATAGCATGGATGAAGCGAATTGCTTTATCAAAAAAAATTATTCTTACCGGTAGCCTGATGATAGAAGATGATGGCAGTTATTTCAATCGTTTAATCTGGATGCTTCCAAATGGCCAATATGGTTTTTATGATAAACGGCATTTATTTGCTTATGGTGAAGAGCACAATCATTATACTGCCGGTGAAAAAAGATTTATTGCTTCAGTGAATGGATGGAAGATTAACCTTCAGGTTTGTTATGATCTGCGTTTCCCGGTGTGGGCAAGGCAAAAATTTGACAACAATAATTTTGAATATGATATTTTGATTTATGTTGCCAACTGGCCAGAGCGAAGGTCACTTGCATGGAAAACTTTGTTAATGGCAAGGGCTATCGAAAACCAATGTTATGTTATTGGTGTGAACAGGGTGGGTGATGATGGCAATGAAGTGTATCATGCGGGTGATAGTATGGTGGTGAATCCTTTGGGAGAAATATTGTATCATAAAAAAGATGAAGAAGATATTTTTACTATCACCTTTACAAAAAATCATCTTGAAGAAATCAGGAGCCGTTTTCCATTTTGGAAAGATGCTGATAAATTTATTATAACAAACGAATGATTTTATTGCACTTTGATTGCATCAATTAAATATATAGTGAATAAAACAAGGATGTTAATTTCAAAAACAAATGAGTAGTTCAAAAATTTTTATTGCAGAAAAGATTTTTACAGGTAAAAAAATGTTGCATCATCATGCAATTGTAACAGAAGGTGGTTTAATTACCGGAATACAACCGGAAGAAGAAATAAGTGCTGGTAAAAATGTTATAAATTATAAAGACGCTCTTATTGCACCGGCATTTATAGATATACAATTATATGGCGCTGATAAAAGATTGCTTTCAGTTTATCCGGATACAACTACTGTAAAAGCTATTTATGATTACAGTAAAGCAGGTGGCGCATCTCATTGCATGCCCACAGTTGCTACCAATACTTATGAAGTGATTTTTAAATGTATTGATGCAGTTAAAAATTACCAGGATGCAGGCGGGCAGGGTGTTTTGGGCTTGCATGTGGAAGGCCCGTGGATTAGTGTGGCCAAGCGTGGTGCACATAATCCTGACTGGATTTTTTCGCCTACAGTTGAACAGGCAAAAGATTTGTTGGAATATGGAAAAGGCGTAATTAAAATGATTACTGTTGCCCCTGAAACGGTTGGAAGAGAAATTGTTGAATTGATTCAGTCATATAATATCATTGTTTCAGCAGGCCATTCCAATGCAACGTATGAACAGGCCTATGCTTCTTTTGAATATATCACTACTGTAACACATTTGTATAATGCAATGAGTGCTTTGCAACACAGGGCGCCGGGTTTTGCAGGTGCAGTGTTTGATCATTCATTTGTTTATAGCAGCATTGTGCCGGATGGTTATCATGTTAGCTTTCCTGCTATCAGAATCGCAAAAAAAATTATGGGAGAAAGGTTATTTGCCATCACTGATGCTGTGACGGAAACGAATGCAGGATATTATCAGCATATCATGGATGGTGATAAATATATTTCTAATGGCATACTCAGTGGCTCTGCTTTGACGATGGCTAAATGTTTTCAAAACCTTAATCAACATTGCGGTATAGAAATTGAAGAAGCGCTGAAGATGTGCAGTTTGTATCCTGCGAGGGTGATGAAAATGGATGACAAACTTGGATTGATTGAGGCGGGAAGAAAAATAAATCTTGTAGTATTAAATGAACAACTTCATGTTGTTGAAACAATAGTTCCATAATTTTCAAATTTGAAAAACTTATAATAATGAAAAAAGTTTTCGCAATTGCATTTACATTTTTATGTCTTTCAGTTTTTGGTCAAACAATAGATTCAACGTGGTTTGTAAATAATTATACGAAGAAGGAAGTGCTTATTCCAATGCGGGATGGAGTAAAACTTTTTACGAGTATTTATATGCCAAAAGATACTGTGAGTAAGCATCCTGTTATCTTAACCCGTACACCATATTCCTGTATGCCTTATGGTGAAGATAATTATTCAAAATTGTGGAGGAGCCCTCTGGCTACGCGGTATTTAAAAGAAGGCTACATAATTGTAACACAGGATGTGCGTGGCCGTTGGATGAGTGAAGGTGATTTTGCCAATGTGCGTCCTTTCAATGCCAATAAAAAAGGAAAAGATATTGATGAGGCCAGTGATACTTATGATGCGATTGACTGGATGGTAAAAAACATTCCGGGGAATAATGGTAATGTGGGTGTGAAAGGTATTTCATATCCCGGTTTTTATTCAACAGAAGCTGCATTAAGTGGCCATCCGGCATTAAAAGCTGTGAGCCCGCAGGCGCCGGTTACTGATTGGTTTGTTGGTGATGACTTTCATCACAACGGTGCAATGTTTGCGATGGATGCGTATGAGTTTTATATTGGCTTTGGTTTTGGCAGACCAAGACCGGAACCTACTTCAGTTTGGCCAGAATCAGACAAGCCTTTTACTCCCAACAAGTATGATTTTTATTATAAGATGGGAGCCTTGCCTAACCTAACGGCAATTGCGAACAGGGATAGTGTCTGGTTTTGGGATACCGTGATGAATCATCCTAATTATGATGCATTCTGGAAAGCACGCAATGCAAGGGTAGGTTTATATAACGTAAAACCTGCAATGATGGTTGTGGGTGGATTGTTTGATGCGGAAGATTGTTTTGGTGCCTGGAATGTTTTTAAATCTTTGGAAAAACAAAGCCCACAAACCAACTCAAGAATTGTGGAAGGTCCCTGGTATCATGGGCAGTGGGCAAGCCAGGATGGTTCGCACCTTGGCAATGTGCAGTTTGGGAGTAATACAGCAGAATGGTACCAGGAAAATGTGGAGTTGCCATTTTTTAATTATTACCTGAAGGGGGAAGGTTCTATTGACAGCCTCACCAAAGCAACCATATTTTTCAGTGGTGAAAATGAGTGGCACCGTTTCAACTCCTGGCCTCCTGCCGGAGTGAAAATGACTGATTTATTTTTGAATGATGAGAATAGTTTGTCATTTAATAAACCTTCAACTTCCAAACCTGACTTCTCTGAATATATTAGTGACCCTGCACATCCTGTTCCGTATTCTGAAGGAGAGTTAAGCCACAGGACAAGAGAATATATGGACGATGATCAAAGGTTTGCTGGTAGAAGACCAGATGTGTTGAGTTTTGAAACAGATGTATTGACAGAAGACGTGCGCCTTGCCGGTCCGGTTATAGCAGATTTGCAGGTAGCCTTATCTACAACAGATGCAGATTTTGTAGTTAAACTCATTGATGTTTTCCCGGATGATTTTTCTTACGGTCATAATGATAAGTATTTAATGAATGGCTATCAGATGCTGGTGCGGGGTGAAATTGTGCGTGGAAAATTCAGGAATAGCCTCGAAAAACCAGAACCATTTGTACCGGGAAAAGTTACAGAAGTAAAATATACGATGCCTGATATTGCACATGTATTTAAAAAAGGCCATCGCATCATGGTACAGATACAAAGCAGTTGGTTTCCACTAGTTGACAGGAACCCTCAACAGTTCCTGGATATTTATAAAGCCAAAGACAGTGATTTTATTAAGAGTGATATAAAAGTATATCATGATGCATTGAATGCATCAAAAATTATTTTACCGGTGATGAAATGATTGAATTGATGAGTGGAAAAATAATTTAATGTTATAACAAGGAAATGCTTGGCAGCTTTGTGATTTTCATTTACAGGTTTGAAATCCTGAATATGAAAATTACTTACAGTTATAATGTGTTGATTTATTATACCTGGATTTCATTCGATTGATTAAACAGTTTACTGGAAGTTAAAAAAGTTGTTGGTAGTGAAGTTCCAAACAAAAACGCATACAACAGCAAGTGCTTTTGAGACATAAAAGTTTTGCTTTAATCTGTCGTGAAACAGGTACACAAACATATTATTCAGGCCCAGGCCGACGATTGAAATAATGATGAATTTGATAAAAAATACATTGGTATTACTACCACCTGTATTGAATGTCCACTTCAGGTTGAGATAAAAATTATTGATAACTGCACAGGAAAAGCCCAGGCTGTTGGCAATGTATTTATTAATCTTAAATTTCTCTTTAAAGAGCCATGTAATGAAAAAGTCAATGAGCATGCCGATGAAGCCGACAATGCCGAATTTTGCCATTTTTATAATTAAATCCATGGCGCAAAATAAAGGTGGTGAATTGATTATGTTAAAGAGTTAATTGTGTAAGGTTGGATATTTTTCGTGAAATTTGCAGTTTGAGCAGGAGATACAATATGATATTATACAAAACAGATGCTGAAGTAGAACTAATGAAAGAGAGCGCAAGGTTGGTAAGCAAGACACTTACTGAAGTTGCCAAAATGTTGAAACCAGGGGTAACTACATTCCAGATTGACAAGCTTTGCGGTGATTTTATACGTGATCATAAAGCCATTCCCTCATTTTTAAATTACATGGGATATCCTTACAATATTTGCGCATCGGTAAATGATGTGGTGGTACATGGTTTCCCCAACAATGTAGCATTGAAAGCTGGAGATGTTGTTTCAATTGATTTTGGTGTGATATTAAACGGTTGGCATGGTGACCATGCATATACATTTTTGTTGGGAGAAGCAGGTGAAGATGTATTGCAGTTGTTACGTGTTACTAAAGAGTCTTTATATAAAGGAATAGAAAAAGCTGTTGCAGGCAACAGGGTAGGCGATATTTCTTTTGCTATACAAGAACATACTGAGCGCAAATACGGATACGGTGTTGTTAGGGAATTAGTAGGTCATGGCCTTGGGCGCAGCCTGCACGAGGATCCGCAAGTGCCTAATTATGGTAAGAGGGGCAATGGACCAAGATTAAGAGAAAATGCAACACTGGCAATTGAGCCTATGATTAATATGGGAACAAGGGAAGTCTATACCGCTAATGACGGATGGACAGTGCATACAAGGGATGGTAAACCTTCGGCACATTTTGAACATGATATTTGTGTTAAAAAAAATAAAGCATTGATATTATCTGACTTTTCAATTATAGAAGAAGCAGAACAAAAAAATCCCAACCTGAACACTTCATATTATACATCTGTAGTAACAGGTGCCGTGTAATTGAAATCATTGCTGTTTAATAGTCATCTGGCATTCTGCAATCAGTTGTTACCCCTGATTTTTCATTAGTGTATTGGTTTAGTATATTTTTTTATTGGTCATAAAAAATCCCGTTACAAATGCAACGGGATTTTATTTTCTCATAGACAGCAATGTTATCTATTGATTGCGACTTTAGCGCCAGCAATAATGCCTCCTTTTGAATCAGATATTTTCAGATAATATAAAC
>JAFDXI010000049.1 GCA_018268035.1 Bacteroidota bacterium
GAAATCTTTTAGTTTCTGATAGGAGACTTTTATTCCAAAAAGTATATTTAATAATGCAGTAAAATCAATACTTTCATGGACATTATCCTGTGTTTTTAAAAAAAGTCCGGATGGTAGTGAATTCAAAAGATAAAATCAATAAAAATTATTTAACGATTGCCTGCGAAGGAGGCAATAATAATGTTTTCGGTTTAGGTGCAGGGATTAGTATTTATTATGATCATGGTAAAATGCAAACTTATGACAACACACCTTATCGCGGCTATCTTTCAACAGTTGACACAAAAGCATTTTTTGGTCTGGGGAATATTAAAATAATAGATTCACTGATTATAAAATTGAACAATAAAAAGAAAGTTTTATTTAATGTCAAAACAAACCAGTTATTAAAAGTTAATTTCAATAATGCAGGCCCAAGTACAATAGATACAACTATATTTTATCACAATGCATTATTCAACAACATTACCGATAATGCAGGCATTTTTTACAAACATAATGAAGTGGATTATGTTGATTTTGATAATGAAAGATTGTTACCACATAAATTATCAGATTACGGGCCGGGCATTGCTGTCGCCGATATAAATAATGATGGACTTGATGATTTTTTTGTTGGCGGCACAGGTGATTATAGCGGAAAATTTTTCATGCAGCAACCCAATGGAAAATTCATTATGAAGTCACTCGATTTTGTTGCATCGGGCAATATACGCAGACCGGAAAATATGGGCTTGCTTTTGTTTGATGCAGATAATGATGGCGAAGATGACCTCTACTGTGTGAGTGGCAGCAACGAATGGCCTGCAGCAACAAAAAATTATGAAGACCAGTTTTTTGTTAATGATGGAAAAGGAAATTTTACAATTGACACATCGGCATTGCCAAAAAATTATACCAGCAAAAGTTGTATCAAAGCTGTTGATATAGACAACGATGGTGACCTCGATTTGTTTATTGGCGGCAGGGTATTACCTGGTAAATATCCATTGGCTGTGAATTCATTTATTTACCGCAATGATTCAAAACCTGGCAAAATAAAATTCACAAATGTTACCAATGAAATAGCGCCACAATTGAATAATATTGGTTTAATATGCGATGCAATATGGACAGACTTTGATAACGATGGATGGACTGATCTTATTCTTGCAGGAGAATGGATGCCACTTAAATTCTTCAAGAATTATCATGGCAAATTAAAAGATGTTACTAATCAGACAGGCATTGATGATGAAACCGGATGGTGGAATAGCATTATTGCAGGCGACTTTGATAATGATGGTGATATTGATTACATAGCAGGAAATCTTGGAGAAAATAGTTTTTTTAAAGCAAGCAAACAGTACCCTGTGAATATGTATGCAAATGATTTTGATGGCAACGGCACAATTGACCCGGTCATTACTGTTTATCTCAAAGACCAACAAGGCAATAAAAAAGAGTTCCCTGCATTTAATCGTGATGACCTTAGTGATCAAATGCCGGGTTTAAAAAAAATATTTTTAACTTATAAAGAATTTGGTGCTGCAGATATCCAACATATTTTTCCTGATTCAGTATTAAAAAAATCTTTACATCTCCAGGCAAATTATTTAAAAACATCTTATATAGAAAATCTTGGCAATGGTAAGTTTAAATTATATGCATTGCCTGCATTGGCTCAAATGGCGCCAGTATATGGAATGGTTGCTGAAGATATTAATAATGATGGCGACCTTGATGTATTGCTTTGCGGAAATGATTTTGGCAATGAAGTTATGGATGGCAGATATGATGCTATGAATGGGCTTGTTTTATTGGGAAATGGCAAAGGAAGTTTTGCGCCTCAATCGTTATTGCAAAGTGAAATTTATATTCCTGGGAATGCGAAAGCATTAGCTACATTAAGGGGTAGCAACAAACATTATCTTGTTGCCGCTACACAAAACCGCGGCCCTTTGCAGTTGTATCAATTGAAGAAGGCATTCAAAGAATTTGTTCCACTAAAGAAAAGCGACAAAACAATTTATATCCATTTAAAAAATGGTGCAACAAGAAAAGAAGAAGTTTACAACGGAAATTCATTTCTTTCGCAATCATCTTTATTTATTCCTGTGTCTGACATGATATCTTCAATTGAGATCATCAATACCAACAATGAAAAAAGAGCTTTAAATTTTAAATAATATGAAATCATCATCATTATTCTTAGTAATTATTTTTTTGGTCAATAGCCTGAGCGCACAAACAAAACCAACCCGTTTAATTGTTCGTGGCGATGATATGGGATTTTCTCATTCAGGCAATTTAGGTTTGATAGAATGTTATCAAAAAGGCATTGAAAGATCCATTGAAGTTTTAGTGCCTTCACCCTGGTTTCCCGAAGCTGTGAAGATGCTGAAAAATAATCCCGGTGTTGATGTGGGCATACATCTCACATTAACCAGCGAATGGGATATTGTAAAATGGCGACCGTTGACAGATTGCAAAAGCCTGACTGATTCAAGAGGTTATTTTTATCCAATGATATGGACAAACAAGAATTATCCCGGACAAAATTTATTAGCGCATCAATGGAAGATTAATGAAATTGAAAAAGAATGGCGGGCACAAATTGAACTCGCAATAAAAGAAATTCCCCGCATCAGCCATATTTCATCACACATGGGTTGCCTTGACATGGATAATTCAGTTACAAAACTTGCAAAGAGATTAGCAAAAGAATACAAGATAGATATAGAGCCATCTGAATACAATACTATTGACGTTGGCTATTATGGCCCCCATACAACAAGCGCTGAAAAAATAAAAAGCTTTATAGCAATGCTTGATACGTTGCAACCCGGAAAAACATATTTATTTGTGGACCATCCGGCTATTAACTCCCCCGAATTGCAAGCCATTCATCATATAGGTTATGAAAATGTTGCAGAAGACAGGCAGGGTGTTGTTGATTTGTTTACAAGTGATGAAGTAAAGAAAGTTATTCAGCAAAAAAATATACAAATAATAAGTTACAAAGAGTTGCTGAATTAGTCAGACACTATCGTTTGGCGTATTATCGAATATTTTGAGTATTCAATCTTTATTAATGGCTATTTCAAAATAGTCAGAGGCCCCGACATCATTGATACAGTGTATAAAGCAATAAAGTTATCAAAGCTTCTATTGTAATAAATTCAACCCTTGATCATTTTTTTGTATATAATAGATTGTTCTCTCTTCACATATTTTGCAATACAAAACTTTTTACAAATGGTTTAGCAAATTCAACATTATTATAAAAATTTGCAAGAGCTGTTATCACATGAATGCTACACAACTAAAGCCGATTACAGCAAGTATATACGAGGGAAAAACACTCAGTCTTACTGTATGATATTCTAATTTATTTTTTCTGTTTGTTGCCCAAAATCATCTAAATATTTGTGCTAAAATGCAATGATACTTATCCCCTCACCTATTGGAATTATCGTGATCATGAAGGCTTAAAATTTATTATTAAGATAGCAGCACACCACAGTATAGTAAACAGGTTTTATCAACCGAAATTTGATAAGATTTTTTAAATTAATTGCTATGTTAAGACAAAAAGAGAAACTGCTTAGAATTGTATCCACCATTATTATTATCGCTTGCTTTTATGGAACTGGCATTGCACAAGACATGACGATTACAGGTAAAATCATCGATTCGTCATCCAATGCTGCTGTTTCAGGAGCGACCATTGCATTAAAAAATAATACCAGGATTGGAACAGTATCTGATGTGAATGGCAACTTTAAAATTGTTGTTTCAAAAGGTGCTATATTAACCATTAAATCTGTGAATTATAAAACGGTTGAAGTACAAACTGGTAACGACCTTTTTTTGAATATAACATTGGTACCTGCTTCATCAGAATTAGATGAAGTGGTTGTTATCGGTTATGGTACAAGAAAGAAAAAAGATTTAACTGGTGCTATATCAACAATTGACGCAAAAGATATAGAGAAAAGCACAGCAATGACACCCGAGCTTGCTTTACAAGGAACTGCTCCAGGTGTTTTTGTTGAAAGTGGCGGCGGCGATCCTTCATCCAGGCCTTTAGTCAGGATACGTGGCGTAAACACTTTTGGTTATGCAGAACCTTTATATGTGGTAGATGGTATTCCTATTTATGAAGGTGGCTCAGGTGTAACCGATGGTGCTATTGGCGATATACGTTCTCCCATCAATATTTTCTCATTAATTAATCCTGATGATATTGAATCCATATCTGTTTTGAAAGATGCATCGGCAGCAGCAGTGTATGGTGTAAGAGCTTCAAATGGTGTAATACTGATCACTACCAAAAAAGGCAGAGGCAAAGCAAAGATTGATGCAAGCATTAAATATGGTGTTCAGCAAATACCCAAGTTCCTAAATGTATTGAACACACAACAATACTTTAGTCTAATAACTGATTCATATAATGCAAACCCGGATATGAATAATGGTGTGCCGGTTTCAATTGGAGATAAGTTTGGTGACTTTTATAATCCATCCAGTTCTCAGTATGCAGGCAATAGCCCTACTTATGATTGGCAACATGAACTTGTCAATAAGAATGCACCTATACAGGATTATAATGTCAGGATTTCAGGTGGTAGCGAGAGTGTTAATTATTATATTTCTGCAGGGTATTCAAAAACAGAAAGCCCATTAAAAAGCAATTATCTTGAACGCTATTCTGTTGCATCAAATATAGATGCACGGATATCTAAAATGTTTTCTGCTGGTATGACATTAAGATTGATTCAGCAGAATTCATTAGAAAACACCCAGGATGATTTACCTTCTATGGCAAATGTTATTCCTTTCCAACCTTTTAAAGACCCAAATGATATTACTGGTTTTGCACCAGTATCATCTGGTTCATTTGTTCCTAATCCAGACTATGATCCTTCTTTAGCAGATCCCGGAGCTCCATATAATTTTGCTCCAGGTGATCCACAACTTTTATGGGGGTCTCAATCCAAATCAAATGCATTCGCATTAGAGACATTGAATAATTTATCTTACTTATTATATAATGCTATCGGCAATGCTTATGTACAGTTTGAACCTATTACAGGATTAAAAATTAAAGGTTCATTAGGTGGTACATATTATCAAAACCTCAAGAAAGACTGGAATAATTTTGATTCATGGCGTTTCTCACAAACACCCGGCAATCCATATAGTGGACAGGATGGCAATGCAAAGGGCAGTTATAGAGAAAGAAGGGGAACAACCATTAACTGGAATAAAGAAATCAGCATAAATTATTCGCATGTATTTGCCGGCGATCACAGCTTAGATATCTTGCTGGATGCATCTGACCAGTTTGCACGTTGGACAGTGAGCGACCTCGTAGGTAATGTAAATTATACTGATCCTCAGTTTAGAAGTATAGATAATCAACCTCCATATACTCAGGGATTTTATTACATCCTGCAGGAAGATGACCTTATTGGTTACCTGGGCCGTTTAAGTTATAATTATAAAAGCAAATATTATTTTGATGCCACCGTTCGTCATGATGGTTCTTCACGTTTGGCGCCGGGACATAAATGGGGTACATTTCCTTCTTTTGCTGCGGCATGGCGTATTAGTGCAGAAAATTTCTTTCCAAAAGTTCAGTTTATCAACGACTTGAAATTGAGAGGTGGCTGGGGCAAATTAGGCAACTTCCAATCTGCAGGTTATTATGAATACCTCTCCACCATTTCTTTGTCGCCTGATTATTCATTAGGATCAGGAAATGGCAACGGTATTGGCACACAATTGCAAGGTGCTGCTTTGCCAGGTTTTGCAAATTCAACTTTGGGTTGGGAAAAAGTAAAGACAACAAGTTTTGGTTTAGATGCGATACTTTTTAATAATCATGTAAACTTCACTGCTGAGTATTATGATAAATTAACTTTTGGAATTATTCAGTCAGTATCTCTGCCCCCAAATACCGGCATACAGGATCCTGCAGATCTTAATATAGGTGAAGTAAGAAACAGTGGTTTTGAATTTAATATTGGTTATAATACAACCTTCGGTAAAGTAAACTTTAATGCAGGTGGTAATCTTACCACAGTAAGAAACCGTGTTGAAAAACTTTATCTGGGCACACCAATGGGAGGAGAATCAGGAAGAATAGAAGAAGGTTATTCAATGTTCTATCTCTGGGGGTATAAAGTTGGTGGAATATTCCAGTCTCAGGCAGAAATTGACAACTGGCGCAAAACACACGCTGACGTAAATATTGGCCAGGATATTAATGATCCATCAGTTGGTTATCAATACCAACCCGGCGATATGTATTTCCAGGATGTTTATGGAAATCCTGATCCTGACTCAAAAGAAAGATACAGTAAGAATCCTGATAGTTTAATCAATAGTAATGACCGCACATATCTTGGCAAAACTATACCCGGCTTTTTCTATGGGTTCAATTTCGGAGCCAATTGGAAAGGCATTGATGTAAGCCTGTTTTTCCAGGGTGTGGGTGATGTACAGAAGTTTAATTACCTCCGTGCAAGCATGGAGACAATGACTGGCCTGGCTAATCAATTATCAAGCACATTAAACAGATGGACTGAAAACAATCATTCAACCACTATGCCAAGAGCTGTGTATGGTGATCCTGCTGATGCAACAAGATTTTCGAGCAGGTTTGTTGAAAATGCAAGCTATTTAAGACTAAAGAACTTACAAATAGGTTACACGTTACCAAAATCATTGACGAACCGCATAGGCTTTGTAAACAATTTCAGATTATACTTCAGCGCGGTCAACCTTTTCACGATAACGAAATATACCGGATATGATCCGGAAGTAGATGGTGTACCACCAACAAGGCAATTTCTTGTAGGAGCAAACCTTAGTTTTTAATTTAATAAAAGATGATTATGAATAACCGTAAAAAATATTTATTCGCATTTTTAATGATGTCTGTTGCAGGTTTAGTGATTTTGAATTTATCCTGTAATAAAAAGAATCTTGACCTTTTACCACATGGCCCAACTGAGGAATCTTATTTTACGCAGGAATCAGATTTTACAAAAGCAGTAATTGGCATTTATGCCAAACTCACAGACTTTTACTGGTACCATGGTGATCCATGGAGTGGTTTATACACCATCTTTTATTTGCCGGGAGATGATATAACAATTAATGATAATGATGAGTTTGAACAATTTGGTTCTTTGCAACCAAGCAGTGGAAGAGTTTCTGAATTTTATTCAGTTTGTTACCAACTTATCGCAAGAGCAAATACTGTTTTGCAAAAAATTAGTGAAGTCCCTGATGGTATTTATATAACACCTAATCTGAAAGATTATAATAAGGGTGAAGCGTTATTTCTAAGAGGTTTTGCATATTATTATTTATGGAATTATTTTGGCACTGCACCATTAGATACTGCACGTGTTACCAATACAAACCAGTTCTATCCATCTAATACAACCGGCACACAATTACTTGATCAGGCTATCAGTGATTTTTCAGAAGCAGCCAATTTATTACCGGATAGCTGGGATGCATCAGACATAGGAAGAGCAACAAAAAATTCAGCCAATGGTTTCCTTGGCAAATGCCTTGTGTTTAGAGCATCTGCTACAAATGCAAATTCAGATTATAATGCAGCTATTACAGCATTTAATAAAATTTCTGGTGTTTCACTGGTGCCAAATTTTGAAGACAACTTTAATTATGCAACTGAAAATAATGCTGAATCTTTATTTGAATTTCAGGCAAGCCAGGCTTTTGCTGTAGATAATATTTGGTTGCCAAATGATTTCGATAATGCGGTTGGTTCTATCTCTGCTTTTTATGGTTTTTATGATAATGACCCCAGCACTTTTGAAGGTTATGGCAAGTCATTGTATTATGGAACAACAAAATTCCTGAATGCTTTTAATCCAAACGATCCGCGATTAGAACTAACTATGGATCCATCTGACAGAACGATAAGGAAATATGTCTTAAACCAATAGCGTCCTAAACGTTTTAAAAAAAATAGAGAAAGTTGTCTGTATCTCAAATAGCTTTGAGTTGCACAACAAAACCAACTTTCTCTATGTCAAAAATAGCTTTATTCGCCCAAATCA
>JAFDXI010000004.1 GCA_018268035.1 Bacteroidota bacterium
GGGATGAAGCAATAGATGCTTTGTATTATGCAAAAGAAAATCTAGCCGATCTGGGTATCAATTATTTTTCTCAGATACTATCAGCTTTCCGCCAACTTGTTGAAGAGCGTAGCGCTTTTAAATGGTATGTAAAGGAGATCGAGACAAAAAAGGTTTCTACGTTTAATCCACTTGCGGGAAAAAATGCGATGGACGTTCATCATCTGGAGCTTAAGTTAAATTCTTACCGTGAACACATAAAAGCATGCCTGATTGAGATTATTAAAACAAACCAACCTGTCTATATTCCCCAAATTTTTGACATATTATTTCCTTTAGACACCAAGAATAATGAGTACATCAAAAAAGAATTTATTTCGCTTATTAGATCGAGCTGCACCGACCCATTGCTTCTTTCACGGTTTATCCCAAAGCTCTATAATTACTTATTCGATCCTGACGATAAAACGATTCGGGTGCAAGCTATCCGATTTCTTGATCATCTTGTGTCTTCAGTTCCCCAAGTAATAACAAGCACCTTGCACGATGTGGTAGAAATTTTTTTAGGTGACGATGACCCAGAGATTCGGGGAGAAACAGTCGGGGTTCTGGAATCAATGATTGAGGCAGCGGGAGAAAATCCATCCAGACAACAAATTCATAACGCACTCAAAGCACTTGCTGATAGAACTATTTTTGTACACAAGAAAGCACTTCCGATATGTCATGATTTGGCTCCTCATCTTGACGAAACAACGCGAATGGCGTTTTATCTGGAACTTAACGCTATTTTACCTCACTATGAAAGTAAACATGAATTTGACACGTGCCTGCAAATTGTCAATTGTATGCTGGCCATTGCAGGTAAAGTAATCAAGTTGGTAGAATTTACAGTTAAGCAATATATTATTCGTTTCTGCGACGTTGATGACCTTCATGCTGCGAGAGACTTTCTACACGTCTTAAATAGAATAAAATCAGACTTTTCGCAATATCGGACAGAGTGGTTCAAATCCGCCCTTTCTTATCTAAAAAGATCAGAACCCGACAGATATAATCCAAGTTTTGATCCTCGTGTTGATATTTTTGAAGAGATATATTCCTACACTTATGAAGAAATTGTGCAGAACGAGTCGCCACTTTTCGAAACAGCGAGACAAATTGCATCTCGCAGTCCTCATGATGCGGTCAATTTTTTGTTCATTTTATCGCACTTCGAACTTCACGGATTGTGTATTAACCTTTGCAATCAAATTCTGGAAACCGTTCCTGCAACTAAATCCACGCAGTCATTACTCGAATTTGTATCTCGCATAAAGCAATATTCTGCTATCGAATCACAAATACCTGCTGGGCGAATTGAGGTGAGCGTAATTCAAAAATTGGAAAATGAGACAAAGAAAACAAATTAACGAATTGAGAGATGGACATCTAAGAGTCAGGAAATATCTGAATGAGTTTTTCACTGTATATGATACTCACAAGGCTAACCAGACGGTCATGATTGAGTCTGATATCCTGAAACGGGTCGAAGAATTAAAACAAACAGTTACAGAAAAGGAAATAGCAGATTATTATATTGGGATGGAGCATATCCTTAAAGCGATATTCTTTCTTATCCGTTGGTCTAATGCGGTTTTAAACGGGAACGCCGAAGCTGAGCAGTTACTCGCCGCATCCAAAGCCAACGCTAAAATGTTTTTATCATTTTCTACGCATTTGGATCTGACCAGGCCCAGCCTCAGCGGGTTTACGGCACTTTCTAAGGAGATAGAATTAGTTTCCAACGTAGACAAGATAACCCCGCTGGTCAGGAAGATGGGTAGTATTGCATTCCCGGTTTTTTACACAGCAAAACAGGAGCGTTCTGACAACATCCTTAATATACCGGATGAAACAAAAGAAAACGAAATTGTAGAACCACCAATAGTCATTTCTGTTCTATTTTATATAGATCAGGAATTATGGGCTAATCCCCAAGCCTTAAAAAAAGATCACCAGTATATCATTAAGGGCACATTGAAATTTAACAGGTGGCCGGAGAATTATGACAAACTAATACTTACTTATGCTTCCACCACAAATGATGAATGGTTTGTACTGTCACTCCCTGAAATAACCCAACCATTGAACTCGGAAGTAAACATAGAAGGAAATATCATTTTTAAATACGCACAGGCAAATTTCGAAGCACCCGTTTCCATTAAACTATTGGCACAATTTGCGTCCGCCACTCTAAAACCAATGTACCCTCAATTAATCGGATATGATGAGCTTAAAGTGAAAATCGCTGATTTAAGTTCATTTCCCTATCTCACTGGCTACGACAAACTAAATCAGAAAGCACTCGACATTGCCATTCAAATACAAAATCAGGTTTTCGGTCTAGCCAATGAAGAAATGAACAACTTCATGGTGCTTTTTTCAGCCATACTAAACTATCAGGGCTACTGCGCTCAGTATGCTGAATACAAAAATTCAGATTCAGTTTCTGAAAATGATTTTAGAGATAAACTTATCCGTTATCTCGCTGCCCGCAATATAACCTCAATTTCAAAAGAGGCTCACGTGGCCGGAGGTAGAGTTGAAATAAATTATAATGGAATTATAGCAGAATTGAAAATTGAAGATTCCATTACAGATAGAGATAAAATCATTGAAAAATATAAAAAACAACCAATAGCATATTCGACCGCAACAGGTTCTCAACTTTCTATTTTATGCATTCTTGATGTTCAAAGAAAATTATTACCGCCAGGATTGACGCCTAACAATGTATTTCTCATAAAACCAGAGTTTCACGGCTTTGAATCTACGCCAGTAGAAAGGGAGTCGAGATTAGCCGTGATAATCATTGATGCCAATATGCCTGACCCGAGCAAATATTGAACTTTATTTTTTACTGATAAGCCAAATACAATGTACTGACAGACATTTCAACCGGCGAAACAGCGGGATGTTATAAGGGCCGCAAGTCTCGTACAAATGTGGCCTATTAAATAAATAGTATCAATTTATGGATCATTTGATGTACACAATTGCGCCGCTTTATCCTGTAACACCCACTTGGGAGCGAGTTTATCAAAGCATAAAAAGCAGCAATGAAGAATCGAAGAGAAAGCAATCATGGAAAGCGGCGGTCGATTTTTTATACAAGGAATTCGGTAAAGGATTTTTTGATACTTGCGGACATAATCATCCCATCAGCCTCAAACTTACTACTAATCTTTTCCAAATAGACGACTTGATTGAATTTACAGAGACCTTGGCAAGACTTAAAAAAATGGATCCTGATAATTATTCAGTTTTACTGGATAAATTAAAACCAAGGAAGAAATGCCAAGCAGAGGGCATACCATTTTCCGACATATTGAGAGCATTTTCAAAACAGGGATTTAATGTAAAATTTCTGAAGGAAATAGAAAAGCGCAAGAATCCAGATATAGAATTGATTGATTCGGTATCGGGTGAATCTATACTTGTGGAGGTAAGTCAATTAAGGCAAAGCCCTGATCAGCAAAGTATACAGGAGCAGCACAGGTTACTATCCAATACTTTTCTTTTTCATGGTTTTGATCTGCCCAAAGCCTGCAAACAACTGCAACCCCTCAAAGGAGAGGACATGGAACGGATAATAAACCAAATTAAGTTAATAAAAGACAAAGCGGCAGACAGCGAGGAATTCGTCGCTTACGAAGATGAATTTATCAGAATGGCGGTTGCTCATCCTCGCCAACTTCACAAGTTGGATGAATGGTGTGCAGAAAGGAATATTCAGCGAAACAGTATGGAAGGTTTACAGGTTAACTACAATGATACTCCCCGTTTGGTGGACAATAGTAAGATTGAAGCGGAAATAAAACAACTGCCAACAGACCGTCCAGGGTTTGTTTATATACCGGTCTCAATTTTATATTTTTTAAGCATGAGTGTCCCTGATACTGCCATCTCCATAATGGATCAATTGGTGAGCTTTCCTCATTGCATAGGAATAAGTCTATATGCATCTTCTTGTGGCACTTTGCTTCCCGAAGGACTTATAGAAGTTGGCAATACACGCCGGAGCATCAAAACCATAAATGGAATAACCAGACATTTATTATTTATTGGGAACCCCTGCTTTAATCAACAACTTTCGTTGCAGACATTAGCTAAGTTTCAGAACTGCTTGATATAAAACACGTTAAATCTAAATCTTTTACCTAAGCGGAAGGCAGAAACTATCTTGTTTTTACTTCCCATACGATGGGGAAAAGAGCGGTGGTTTTCTTGCGGAAATAATCTCAATTTTATAGACTCCATAGGAAAAAGTGAGTAAAGCATGGACCGGATATATTGCGACAGTAATGTGTACAGGATACTGAAGCCTGATCACCCTTATCATAAGCCAGAGTTGCACATGGCCTTTGAAGATTTAAAGGACAAGTTCCTCTTTATATTTTCAGATGCTCATTTGGACGATTTGAGTGAATCGTTACCGGACTATCGTGACCGAGATTTGGATTTCATGGGTAAGTATGTAAAGGATAATTTTTTTTCCTTTGACCATGTATCCAAAAAAAGGTTTCAATGTTTCCTGGCTACACCGAAAGAAGCTTTTAATGGCAAGGACTATACGGCAGTAAGAAAATTCGAAAAGGATCCGTGGAATTTTGATAACCTCTTTCCTGATGATCCGGATATGCCGGAACTCAATGCACTCAACAAGCTACTGAAATCCTATTTTGATCTTCCGATAGCGGCATTAGCACCGCCCATTGATACTTCATCATTAGATGAAAAGAATAAAGAGTGGATGGACAAGATTTTACCAGGCTACCACCCGGGAATGAGCATGAGAGAATTAATGGAAAGCATGTCTGGATTCAGCGCAGGATTATTGACGGACGATAAACAATTAACTGAATTAAGAAAATTTATCAGAGACTATGTTGATCGGGATAAATATAGCTTTGAAAAATGGGGAATGGCATTTGATGAAAAATTCAAGGAAACTGGTTTTGGAAAGACCTTTCTTGAAATGGTAGATTCAACGCTTGGAGAAAATCAAAAAGACAATTTCTATCAACGGTTTACCACGGCGTATTCAATGCTGGAAGTATATAATATAACGCAGGAACGAAAGAGCGGCGGTGGTCTGAAGAAGTTTGACTATTCAAGTTTAAATACCGATGCCATGCATGCCTATTACGCATCCTTCTGTGACTATCTTGTTACAGATGACAAAGGCTTACAGGCAAAGTCTCATATTGTGTATCAACTTTTCGATATTCCAACCAAAGTTCTTTCCACCCAAGATTTTATCAATATAAGATCTCAACTGACCGGGCAGGAAGAGACCGTGGACCGGTTTACCGGATCAATGAAATACGATATGAAACATGCCTTTATGATCAGGGATAAGTATTCGTTCAAAAGCGACTCCCAAATCACAACTTTTAAAACAACCCATTATTATTTCAATTACTTTAACCGGTTTCAGATTATCCGTGATCGGGAGATCACAAGTGTTGTTTTCTATTGTGAAAGATTAGGCCATGGAAATTTTGTTATGTATCGGGAAATTGAATTACTGATTAGTAAACTGTTAAAGGTGTTTGGCCCCGATTTGGAAGGTAAGGGATCATACACTTTTGCCGAAAATGATCACGCTGAAGAGCAACATGAATTCAGGCGTTGGCAACTTGGGAACATAGAGATCAGCCTTTTGAATTCTCAACCTGCCTGGGGGAATTTCCTATGTCTTTCTTTTGATTTTCAAAACAACAACAAGCCTTTAAATTGAAAATAAAGCAAAATAAAGCTAATTCAATAAGACAGTTTCTCACGTCGTTTACGGCGGAGAGCTTACTATTACATTTCCAGACCATCATCTGCCACCCTTCCAACCAAAAATTTATACATCGGATAGAGTATTTGATAGGTGAAATGTTTGCTATTCCTGAAAGAAGTTATGGATCGAAACCGGCCACCATGTCCGATATCCAGTCTTTTATGGATGATCACAAAGGGTATCTAAATAAGTCTTTTTCAAATCTGGAAGATTTTGTCGGGTTTGATCAAAATAAGTTAATCCCTTTTTTCTGGAATCGTAACCGCTACTATTTTTTCTATTCACTTTATGAGCGCCCCTATGAAAGCTGGAAAGAATTGACTGAAGCAATGACCGGGCCAGACCTTGACGAACTTCCTGGCTTTACCGCATTCAAAAAACAACTGATAAGCAGCCTGGAATGGCAAACGGAGCTTCTTCTTGCAATAACCGGTATGGAGGAAAGCAAACAACATTCTGAATCTCTATATATACCCAGTCAGGATTTCATTGATCGAATCTGTCCTTTTTTTAAGAACCAATTTAAAGATTCGCAGGATTTGAAGTTGGGACAGTTGAAAAATATCGGGCGAACAAATCTTTTGAAGTCTGCCACACAAATGGGTAAGTTTTTGAATCAATTCAGCATATTTATAGCGGGAACCCATTACACTATTTATCCTCAACTTCATTTGCAGATTCTTTTGAAAGAAGCTTTGAAATTAATTATGGCTGACCGAAGGAATCATGATTCTTTCATGGAAAACTTTCGGGTTCGTCTCCAACAAATAACAAGGGCAGTTTTTAAAAAACAAACTCAGGTCTACGCATTATTAGCGGAATCGCACGAGGAAGATTTTCTTCATGGAATAGCAGATCACACGTTCTGGATTGATAAGAATAAACTCATCTTATTTAAGGCTGTTGATTTTACTGGAGGAAAGGACATAGGCAAGCAACTAAACCAACTGATTTTTGAGATCGAAGGTGCCCTGCAGAAAATTGGAAAAGAACAGGTGGTGGGTATTCATCGTGCCCGGAAGGAACGAATGTTAGGCTTAATTGTTGAACATCTTCAGATACATGTAATATTGATTTATGAGGCATTTGACTGGTCTTTTGCGTTATACCTGAAAGAGAATAAAGCATGGGATAAAACCTACTTCTTTTCAATGATGGATATCAGGGTTATCTTGGAGAATTTAAGCTCACCAATTGATTTTTTGAAATTTCTTGGAGAAGAGAAGTATCTCCAGGCAAATGCGACCGTTTCAAAATACGATGAGTTCCATGACAGATTTGTTTGGTTCTTGCGTAATAATAATTCCTATATTACCATCGGGACAGAAACAGATGTAGTCCATTTCCCACCCCATCGCTGGAGTCTCAATCATGCTGAAAAAACCTTCCGGCATCTCCATGTTTTTTACGATGTATACTATGAAGTAGAGACTCAGTTTCCGGGCACATTTTCGCACGTAGAGGAATACCGCCATAACGTATATACTCTAACGGACCCGATTGATTTTGAAACCTGCTATCTTTCAAGATTGCCTCACCGGTTTGTGTGGATCTATCTGCCGACGGAGCCGATTACGTTAGATTATAATGAATTTTGGAGCGGGGCTGCCTTATTTGGACCCATGCTCGCAGACTACATTGCCCGATTGGGCGAATCTTTTTCCGGGCTTTTGAATAGTCAGGACATTTTAGAATTTGACATCCTCATAGCACCGACTAATTTTTTGATCCGCGATAAAGAACATTTTCCTTTTCTTCAGGAGCATCTCAGTGATATTTCTGAAGTTAAGCCATATAAGTTTGTCACTTTACCTGTAGGCAAACGTCATGTTAGGACATACTTTATTTTTGACTTTCAGCATAGTCATAATATTTTCAATACTCAGGAGAACCAGGGCGAAAGAAACCTCTTGATAGACTTTTTAGACAGCGTCGCTTTTCTCAGAAATCAGAAATTACCAGAGATAGAGAAAACATTAACCAAAATGGTGGATGATGTTGCCCCGATTGGAAAAAAGGGATATGCTGTTGATAGGTTATCGGTTGACAATCCGGATATACAAATGTATTCTTCTCCAATCAAACCTAGTAAAACAGATGAATCGGTTGCCCGACGAACAGTAGCGCAATACCTCCGCAAAAAAGAATACGCTGCAGGTGTATACAAAATGGAGTCGGCCAAAAATCTGCTGAAAGACGTATATGACTTTCTTCAAAATCTCCTCGAAACCGAAATCATAAAGTATGATGAGGGCTTTATCGTTTTTGCCTGCCAGCAACTTGAACAAAATGAAGGAAAGATAGAAAACCGTAAGTTGACTGCGGGGATGCGTGCAAATCGAAGGCTTGATTACAGCGCCTTGGATTCATTAAAAGCCGGCATGCATAAAGATAGTTGGGTAGGTTCAGCGATACGATTACTGATTCATACTGCTTTGAAATCGAGAATGAAGGGTAGAAGGTCTCCTACAGATTGCGATTGGAGTTACTTATTGGGTCTGGCTGTGGAAACGATCTTGGTCGCAACTAACTATGAGTTCATTAAGCATAACTTAGTGGACATCGAGATTTTTGTGGATGAGCATTATGGTATTAAGGTAGAAGACAAGGATCTCGAAATGGACTTTGCATCCTTTTCCCATAAAGATGTCGAAAAGAAAATGTCTTATGCTATAAAGGAATTTGAAAAGGCCAGCGGTATTACGGAATTTCCCGAAGAAGAGCAAACGGATGAATACAATGAACGAATCTTAAACAAAGAAAAAGGCTTAGATAACTTATTTCTTGAACAATTCGAAATAAAGTATTCAAATATCATATTGGTGCTCTATATTCTTTCCAAAATGGAATTGCCGCCAGCCAACGAGTTTCCCGTACATGTGATGGAACGACAACTTCTTCTTCAGGAGATCCGGTCGAAGATCATAATTGAGATTGACGTTTCAGATATTGATAAAACTGTTTCGTTTCTTACGCTAAAAGAGGGTGTTTTTCCAAATGACAAGTTCTTGTATTTCGGTGCCATGTTAAGGAATAAAGAGCGGATTACTGTATGTCCCCTTATCGAACTGACTGATGGTTCTATCATGTTTGGAAGAGAATATGTTGATAGCTCAATGAAAATTTGGAACGAAGTATTTCAGGGGAATTTTCCATGGGTGCTTGAGCAAAATTCCAAGCTCAACAAATTCATGAAGGAAATAAAAGGGAGAAAAGCCAAATGGCTGGAAAAAAAGTCCGAAGAAAAAGCAGTTGCTGCTGTTGGCAGGAAGTACGTCGAATGTAACATAGATAATTACAAGCGCCTTTCAACTGCATTTAAAAGCCGGGAAGCTTGCGGAGAAATTGACTTATTGTGCGTATTGCCAATGTCAAAAACTGTCTTTGTTTTTGACTGCAAGAACCTTGTAAAGACACATGGATTATATCAGGCCAAAAGAAATATCCAGGATTTTTTTACAAGTAAGGACTCTTATTACAACTTACTACTTCGAAAAAAAGAATTTATCTCTAAAAATCTATCTGTGGTTCTTGCACATTTTGACATTGAAGATCCATTAAATTGGAAAGTTAAGGAAGGGTTTATTGTGAACAATATCCATTATGCGGCCTTTTATGGAGATGCCAAAGTCGATTTTGTTGATGTAGAACACCTGAAAGAATATCTTCTGGCAGTGGAGAAGTTTGAGCCCACAATATAGCTTACGCTTTTAGGACTCGTATATAATACTCAAATTAACTTGTTTGCTTTAAGTTTTCAATTCTGACATCGCTCCCGAATTTCTTCTGAATATCTTTATCGCTAACCTTTTCAGGGAAAGCTAAGGCGAGTAGCTGTTTAGGCCGGGAACAAGCAACATAAATCATGCGTTGTTTCTCCGTCGGAAATCCTGTAGATTGCTTAAAGTCTTTAAATGACACGCTTTGCCCTGTACTATCCTCATCAAAAAAATACAATATCGCATCAAGTGTCGCACCCTTAACCTGGTGAATTGTAGTGATGGGGATATTATATTGGTTGCTGGCAGGTTTATTAAAGAAAACATTTACGCTTTGTTGCTTCAATAAAGTCATTTTTTGTCCCACGATTTTCCGCTTAAACAAAAATGTCGTAGTTGCATCAATACCGAAAGAAGTCCACAACGCTGTAATCGCATCAGCCGTCCATTGCTCAAACGAAAGCGCGGTCCCCGGAATTGTATAAAGAAAGGCATAAAGCCGGCCGTTAAACGTATAGTCGTCCTTGAGATTTTTGTACAGGTCCTGGAAAGCAGTATAGTCAAGCAGAGGGTTTTGCAGTTCAATAATAAACCTTCGCAATTCATTCACGGCATCTTTTACCTCGTTAGACTCAAAATGATGCCGGATTCTTAACAACCGGGAAGGATACATAGTTTTCCATGGGTTCACATCAGATGTATTACCGAGCATTTTATTTCTAAGACCATGTCCTCTAACTACAATATGATTCTTGGTAAAATTATGCTCGGCACATTTTTCTTCAAAATGGCGAACTATCAGCGCTGGGTTAGAGGCATCGTACTTATATACAAAAACCGGTATTCCCAAATCATGCACATCTATAGTAGTAATTGCCTCATCGTTTGGGTGTCTTACAATGCTGAAGCAATCAATAATTCTTTGCACGGAGCGGCGGTTCTGGCTTAGCGGCAAGCCAATCCACGTAGCATCTGAATATTTTTGCAGGAATAATTGAGGCTTCGCGTCCCGCCATTCGTAAAGACTTTGATAAGGATCTCCGATCATCTCAATATTTGCAAGACCCAATGAAATTAGCTTGTCAAAAATGGCATGCTGTATTTCGGAATTGTCCTGGGCCTCGTCAACAATCAGATACGGGAACCGTTTCGCCAACCACTGACCTATACGCTCGTGCTTATTGACGAGATGCAAAGCAATGAAGGCGGAATCAAGACTGGTGATCAACCCCTTTCTCATTTTAGCTGTTAACACCGCACTACCATATTCTTGAAATACTGTAGGATCAACAGTCGCCGAATCAGGGGTCTTTCCTTCAAAACTAAATTTACCATTTACATCCACCCAAATTGTACTTGGCGGGTATGATCTGTATAGAGCTCGCCCTTGCCTGTTCTTAAATGTATTCAACGGATAAATAATTCCTTCATTCAATATGCCATTTTTTCGATAGTATATCTTAAAAGCATTGTCAATAACAGAGTTTTCGTCTACAATCTTTGGACGTTTAAAATCTTTGTTCAGTAGATTATAGAAAGGCAAAGTGATGTATTGGTTAAAAAAACTGTCAATAGTAGAGACCAGATGAGGGTAGTCCAAATCCATCCCATACAACTTCTTATACTTGCTGATAATCTCCTGTTTTGCCACATTAGTAAAATACAAACAGGCAACACCGGCATGTCTACCATATAATTGGAGACATTCCGCTAGAAGCGATGCAAGCTTATGTACAATACAGGTCGTTTTTCCACTGCCCGGGCAGGCATTGAGAATAATCCTGCCTCTTGCCGCTAGGTATGCCTGTCGCTGTGGGGTTACTTGAAACTCCATATCAATTTCTTAAATGTTTAAAGGCTGCTTTGATATATGCAGGCACTATAAATGATGCTCTTGCTTCGGCCAGGTTATTGATAATATGGAGTGCAAGGTTTTGTGAGAAGATAGCCTTACCAGGGAGCGATTTCCAAAGTAGAATCGCCAGTTTATCCTGCTCATCAGCACTTAAATTTTCTCCGAGCGTATCCAGGTATGCTGCGACTTCGATTATTTCTTTAGGGCATTTCACTGATATGTATTTATACAAAAAGTTGTTTTGGCATTCAGTTTTTGTACCCCTTACATTACTTCTGCAAAGATCATATTCCAAAGTTTGATA
>JAFDXI010000050.1 GCA_018268035.1 Bacteroidota bacterium
AACCTCCTAATCCTGAGCAGAATCCGGTTATACAGGGTTTATTATTTTAAATCAGTTTTTGGCAGCCTGTAACTCAATAGAATCAATAATTTTATTTTAGATTAAAAACGTTTAGGACAGTATTGTTTTAATACCATTGATATTTGAAAAAATAACCAACACCCTGCCGGTACAGAATGTATTCAGTTGCATTTAAATGAAATTCATTGGATTCAAATGAACTACAGCTTGTTATTTTTTTTTGAAACACTTTCAGAAAATTTTATTACTCTGCCCAACTCATTATATAGTTAGGGTTTTCTATTTCCAAAGCTGTAACTGTGAGTTGTAGTGGCCTGAACGTGTCAACCATCACTGCAAGCTCTTTTGTTTCTTTGGCACCGATACTTTTTTCAACTGCTCCGGGATGTGGCCCATGCGGTATGCCGGCAGGATGTAAAGTGATCATACCCCTTGTAACATTCTTCCGGCTCATAAAATCACCATCCACATAATAAATCACCTCATCACTGTCAATGTTGCTGTGGTTATACGGTGCAGGAATGCTTTGAGGATGATAATCAAAAAGACGGGGTACAAAACTGCATAACACAAAAGCGCTGGTTTCAAATGTCTCATGCACCGGTGGTGGTTGGTGTACACGGCCTGTTATTGGCTCGAAATCATGAATAGAAAAAATAAAAGGATAACAACAACCATCCCATCCAACGACATCAAATGGATTATGGCCATAATGAATTCCATAAAGGCGATTTTGTTTTTTTGTTTTGATGATGAAATCACCTTTTTCATCATAAGTTTTTAAATCCTGTGGTGCACGAATATCCCGTTCACAATAAGGTGAATGTTCAAGAAGTTGACCATAAGGACTTAAATATTTTTTTGGATATCGAATAGGGTGATGCGATTCAACAATAAACAACCTGTTGTTTTCATTTTGAAAACTTATTTGATAAATAGAACCGCGTGGCAACACAATATAATCACCATAACCAAATGGCAAATCTCCATATTGAGTGTGAACAGTGCCATTGCCTTCATGCACAAACAGCACTTCATCAGCATCCGCATTTTTATAAAAATAATTGTCGGTGCCACTGGTGGGTGCTGCTAAAGTGATCGTACAATCATTGTTGGTTAAAATTGGTTTGCGGCTTTCCAAAAAATCATTGGCAGGGTTTACATGAAAGCCTTCGAAGCAACGGTGCTTCAGCATTTTTTCTTCTGCAACATAAGGTGTTACATCTACTGGTGTATCGGTTTGAATAATATGTGTGGGTGGATGACAATGATACAATAAAGCATAATCATTGCTGAATCCTTCTGTACTGAATAATTGTTCTGAATATAAACTACCGTCTGATTTACGGAATTGTGTATGGCGTTTGTGCGGAATATTTCCCAGTGAGTGATAATGTGGCATAATAAATTAATTGAATTGTGAAAAAGTTTATCATTGGTAAAAGACAAACTTTAGAGAGACGACAATTCGAGTGATGCAACAAGGAAAAAATATTTCCATTTCCTTTTATCAATCCAGTAAGTAAAGTTCCTGAAGTAAGGCATTGCAAAATCGTATTGTTATACAAAAATAAGCAACCTGCAAAGTATTCAAAACCGGTTGCTGTTAATTATGCAATCTTTGACGATATGCTGTAACTATTTTGAATATTCTTCCAATGCCTGTTTTTCCCTCGCAGTAAGGCTTTTTATTCCTTTCTTATTTATTTTATCTAAAATTTTATCAAGTTCCTGTTGCTTATTGGTTTGTTGAATGTTGTATTTATTATCAATGGTTAACCCATCTGAATGTTTATTGAAAAAATAATTATCAATTAAAAGAAGATATGGCCTTGTAATAATTAAATAAATAAACAATATCGAGGGAATGGCTATAACTGCAATAACCCAGGTATTGTTTATGATGGAAGAAGGTTGCATGATTACAGCAACAAGCAAACCCACAAGAGCCCCACCCAGGTGTGCATCATGGCCAATATTATTTTTATTTGATTTGATGCCATACATTGAAAACAATACATACACAAATCCAAACAACCAGCCGGGGATACCAATTGGTATAAAAAGCAAGTTTATATCCATTCCGGGAAACAATGCAATCGCAGCAAATAGCACACCGTTAACTGCTGCAGAAGCGCCGACTGATTCATAGTCATAATCTTTTTTATGAATTAGTAATGATAACAGGTCGCCACCGATGAGACTGGAGAAATAGATAACTATAAATCTTACTGGACCCAGATACATTTCCAGTGAACCACTGAAGAAAACCAAAACAATCATATTAAAGATGAGGTGCATCCAGCTTACATGTAAGAATCCGGAAGTAACCAGCCGTTTATAATCTTTATACCATAATACTGCATCTACACGGAATTTGTATTTGTTGTAAAAGCCGGTGTCTTTAAAACCACGGTAAGAAACAACAACAGTAAAGAGGATCAATAGGAGTGATGTGATACCCATGAAATAAATTTCTTATTGCAATGTACAATGATGCATGATTTTTCAAAAAGGATTTAAACATCTTAACAGGTGAAGAACAAAATTGATACTAATTCAATATATAATTACAACAAAATAAAAAGGCCGTTCTTATGAACAGCCTTTTTAAATATTTGATGAAACTCAGATTAATAATCCATTCCCATACCGCCACCAGGCATACCAGCAGGTGCTGCTGCAGCCTTAGGTTCAGGTTTGTCAGCAATTACACATTCTGTTGTTAATAACATACCTGCGATAGAAGCTGCATTTTCCAAAGCTACACGGGCAACTTTAGTTGGGTCAATGATACCTGCAGAGAATAATTTTTCATAATTCTCAGTGCGGGCATTGAAACCAAAATCACCTTTGCCTTCTTTGATTTTCTGTACCACGATTGAACCTTCGATACCTGCATTGGCAACTATCTGGCGCAATGGTTCTTCCAACGCACGTTTAACAATGTTGACACCGGTTGCTTCGTCTTCGTTATCTGTTTTTAATTTTTCCAATGATTCGATTGCACGGATAAATGCTGTGCCACCACCTGGAACGATACCTTCTTCCACTGCTGCACGGGTAGCATGTAAAGCATCATCAACACGGTCTTTCTTTTCTTTCATTTCCACTTCTGTTGCAGCGCCGACATTCAATACAGCTACACCACCACTTAGTTTAGCGAGGCGTTCCTGCAATTTTTCTTTATCGTAATCTGAAGTTGTCGTTTCAATCTGTGCTTTTATCTGGTTGATGCGAGCCTGAATATCTTCTTTTTTACCAGAGCCGCCAACGATGGTTGTATTGTCTTTGTCAATTACCACACGGTCTGCACGGCCTAAATATGTCAGGTCTGCATTTTCCAGTTTGTAACCTTGTTCTTCACTTACTACAATACCTTTTGTAAGTGTAGCTATATCGTTCAGCATTTCTTTTCTGCGGTCGCCGAAGCCAGGAGCTTTTACAGCAGCCACTTTAATAGTGCCACGTAATTTATTAACGATTAATGTTGCCAGTGCTTCACCTTCGAGGTCTTCTGCGATGATCAGCAATGGTGCACCTTGTTGTGCAATTTTTTCAAGGATGTGCAGAATATCTTTCATAGCACTGATCTTTTTGTCATAGATCAGGATATATGGTTTTTCCAACTCAGCTTCCATTTTTTCACTGTTGGTAACGAAGTAAGCTGAAAGGTAACCACGGTCAAACTGCATACCTTCAACAATTTCTATATTGGTTTCAGTGCCTTTTGCTTCTTCCACAGTGATAACGCCATCTTTGCCTACTTTACCAAAAGCTTCAGCAATTAATTTACCGATAGTGTCATCATTGTTGGCAGAGATAGAGGCAACCTGCTGAATTTTGTTGGCATCAGCACCCACAGTTTGTGTCTGTGTTTTCAGATGCTCCACTACGGCAGTTACTGATTTTTCTATACCACGTTTTAAATCCATCGGGTTAGCGCCGGCAGCTACATTTTTCAAACCTTCGCTGATGATGGACTGCGCCAATACGGTAGCGGTAGTAGTACCATCACCTGCAATGTCTGCAGTTTTGGAAGCCACTTCTTTCACCATCTGTGCGCCCATGTTTTCAATAGAATCTTCCAGTTCAATTTCTTTGGCAACTGTAACACCATCTTTAGTGATGGTAGGTGCGCCAAATTTTTTCTCGATAACCACGTTACGGCCTTTTGGACCCAAAGTAACTTTTACTGCGTTGGCTAATACATCAACGCCGCGTTTCATTTTATTTCTCGCTTCAATTTCGAAGAAGAGTTGTTTAGACATAATATTTATTACCCCAAAATTCCTTTATACAGAATCTTATAACCCTGTGGGGCAACAGGTTTTTTTAATTTGTAATTAACTTATTAAAGAACTTTTTTTTGAGCTTATGACAGGAAAGGATGAATTAAACAATCGCTAAGATGTCACTTTCCCTCATGATGAGGTAATCTGTTCCTTCGATGCTGATTTCTGTTCCTGCATATTTGCCGTACAAAACAGTGTCACCTGCTTTTACTGTTACGGGCTCGTCTTTTTTGCCAGGACCTGCAGCAATCACAGTACCACGTTGTGGTTTTTCTTTTGCAGTATCGGGAATGATGATACCACCTGCAGTTTTTTCTTCGGCTTTTGCCGGTTCAACAATTACCCTGTCGTGTAATGGGGTAACTTTAATGTCTGTTTTAGCCATAGTTTGTATGAATTTTTATTTGTAAACTAATTTTAGTTTTCCTGCCTAATGACAGGCAGGCAATCCGTCATCAATTTTTTTGCCATCACTGTTGTCAAAGCCAAATTTTCACGAATGCTTTGCACGATGGCAGTTTTATTAAGGCGGCAAAGAAAAGGTTTCCTGTAACTATGACAAAATTTCATTTTAAGAGTGGTAATGAAATTTATCCAATTGATAAAAATTCAATGTATCATCAATGAAGACAATCGGGATGTCAGAAAATGTGAAGCTATTTTTATTGTAAAATGAAAATCTACAACTCTAATTTTTCCATCATCTTTTCTACCATTTTATAGGTAGCAGGGCAATAAGTGATGTTTTGCTGGTGTACATGCACATACTCAACAAATTTCTTTTTCGCTAAATGAGGAAAACCTGCGCAATCTGCCGGCCTCACTTCATAAATAGAACACATATTGGTGGTAAGGTCGAGGAACTGGCAGGGCTGACTTTTGTTAGTCCATTCACCATCCTTTTTATCATATTGCAACCATTTTTCTTTAAATTCTTTAGGGCGCATTTTTAAATGGGATGCTATGCGGCGGATATCTTTTGTGGTGAAAGTGGGAGTCATTCTTTTACAACAATTAGCACAACTTAAACAATCTACTTCCTGCCACACTTCGGTATCTATTTGTTGTGCCAGGGCATCCAAACCTTTTGGCTTGGTTTTCTCCACTTTACTTAAAAATTTTGTGAAATGCTTTTTGTGAAGGCTTGCCTTTTTCCTGAAAGAATGGAGATTTACCGGTTGCATTTTTTGATTAATAAAAATTGATGCTGAATATTTGCGCAGGCGAATGTAAGCCCAATTTCATTTCATCCAACAAATATGATGGGCTTTGCAAAAAAGTAATTGGATATTGTATGTGGGAACAGTATAAAAAATCATATAAAGCTTACCTGCAACTTGAAAAATCTTTGAGTGAAAACTCAGTGGGAGCTTATATGAGGGATATTGAAAAACTGACTCAGCATTTACAATCTATCCATGATATGAAAACGCCCGCTGATATAAATTTAAAAAACCTACAGCAATTTGTTCAGGCGATTGCACAACTGGGCATCAACGCTTCATCACAGGCAAGGATGATTTCAGGAGTGAAAAGCTTTTTTAAATATTGTTTGATTGAAAATATTATTGCAAAAGACCCATCTGTTTTATTGGAAGCGCCAAAACTGAAACGTGCTTTACCCGATGTGCTGAGTTTTGATGAAATAGAAAGTATCATTTCAAAAATTGACCTCAGTACCAATGATGGCGCCCGCAACAAAGCTATTCTTGAAACCATGTATAGTTGTGGTTTGCGGGTGAGTGAAACAGTAAATCTGAAAATAAGTTGTTTATATCTTGACATTGGTTTTATTCGGGTTACTGGTAAAGGTGATAAAGAAAGGTTGGTGCCAATTGGAAGCGATGCTGTGAAGCATATTAAAATTTATAGAGAGCACATTCGCATCCATACACCACCTCAGAAAAACTTTGAAGACATATTATTCCTGAACAAGTTTGGAAAGAGTTTATCCAGGGTCATGATTTTTTATATCATTAAAGACCTCGCAAAAAAAGCAGGTATTACAAAAAATATTTCACCACACACATTCCGCCATTCTTTTGCAACTCATCTTGTAGAAGGTGGCGCTGATTTACGGGCTGTGCAGGAGATGCTTGGCCATGAAAGCATAACCACTACTGAGATTTATACTCATTTGGACAGGGATTATTTGAGGGAAACTTTAAATCGCTTTCATCCTGCGTTCAAATAAAAAACTGATAGAAATTTTTATAGATAGAAAAATTTTTTGAATCAGGCTTTATAAATCCTGGTGGTTTTGATGATAACCAAATCATTTTTTAAACAAACCTTATAAAAACTTTCTTCTTTAGAAAATTATAGATAGTAGTTTTGGCGCATGTGGATGATCTGCAAAAAAGAATGGAACCAGTTCTTCAGCAGCCTTACCGGTTATATAGCATTGGTAGTTTTTTTATTGTTGAACGGGTTGATATTTTTTGTTTTGCCCAATACAAGCCTCCTCGATTTTGGCTATGCATCACTTGAAGGTTTTTTTTCTCTTGCACCGTGGGTTTTATTGTTTCTCATACCTACTATTACCATGCGCAGCATTGCCGATGAATACAAAGCAGGAACTTTTGAATTGTTGAAAACACTGCCATTGACCTCCACACAAATTGTGCTGGGCAAATTTTTTGGAGCCCTCTTAATTGTTTTACTCGCTTTGCTTCCAACAACAGTGTATGCATTTTCATTGCAACATTTAAGCGCAGCAGGTGGCATTGATGTTGGCGCTGCCATAGGTAGCTATATCGGTTTGTTTTTGTTGGGTGCCGTATTTACTTCTGTTGGTTTGTGTGCCAGTAGTTTTACAAACAATACAGTTGTGGCTTTTATCAGTGGTGCATTTGTATGCCTCATTTTATATGCAGGTTTTGATGCAGTGAGCCAGTTGCCTGTTTTTCAAAATGGCTCTGACTATTATGTGCAGATGCTGGGCATCAACTTTCATTACAAAAGTATCAGCAAAGGAGTGATTGATATCCGCGATATCATTTATTTCATTGCTATCATCCTGTTTTTTATTGTCATCACAAAAAGAAATATTGAAGCCCGATAAATGATGGATAAGACAAAAAAAATAAAGGCCGGGAAAAATTTATGGATTATCCTGTTGTTGGGTTTGATTACCCTCATCTATGCTTCTGCTTTTTTGCGCTACAGGGTTGATTTAACTGCAGAAAAAAGATTTAGCTTAAATGAATCCACGAAAAAATTATTGAATGATGTTGACTCCACCATCAACATTACTGTTTTTCTTACCGGTGACCTGCCTGCTGATTATAAAAAATTGAGCATGGCCACCAATGATTTGTTATACGAGTTCCGTGACCTCAGCCACAATCATATTCATTTCAAATTTGAAAAACCAGGTTCTGAGTTAAGTGATAGCAGCAGGAATCTTTTATTTGACAGCCTGCAACGGTTGGGAGTCGTGTTTGAACAAAATACAGATGTGGCCACAGGAAACGAAAAAGCCACACAGCAAATGATTATACCATCGGCAATCATTGAGTATGGAAAAAATATTCCGGTAGCTATTGATTTGCGTAGCAGCAGAACTGTGTTTAAAAATTATAATGTTGTGAACGATGAGCCGAAGGAAGATAAAGAAGCAACTTTAAATGCTGCTGAGGCTTTGCTTGAATATAAATTTGCCAGCGCAATTGAAAAACTCACCCGGAAAGACGTTCCTACTATTGCTTATTTATTGGGCAATGGTGAATCAGGGCCACAAAAAGTGAATGATCTTTTTCAAAGCCTGGGAAATGATTATCACATGGCTTTGTTTGATTTGAAACAGGGATATCCTGATCCATCCTACATCAGCCTGTTATTAATTGTAAAACCGACAATTTCATTTTCGGATGAAGACAAATTAAAAATTGACCAGTATGTCATGCATGGTGGCAAAGTGATCTGGTGTATTGACAAATTATATGCGGAACTAGACAGCCTGATGCGCAGCCAGGCAGATTTTGTAGCTTATGACCGCAACTTAAACCTGGATGATATTTTATTCAGGTATGGTGTCCGTATCAATGGCGACCTGGTGCAGGATTTAAACTGTAGCAAGATACCTTTGGTTACTGGTTTCAATGCTGATGGCAGCCCAAGGATGCAACGTTTTCCCTGGCCATATTATCCTTTTTTATCTGCTCCCAACAATAATGTAATCTCAAGAAACCTTGACCGAGTGTTATCTGTTTTTCCATCCGGCATGGACACAATAAAAGCGCCCGGTATTAAGAAAACTATTCTACTGGCAACCGATACTTCCAGCCGCATCATCAGCTCGCCTGCAATTGTGAGCCTGAAAAAAATTCTGGATGATATCAATACTCAAAATTTTGATTCATATAATGAACATCATATTCCTGTATGTGTGTTGCTCGAAGGAAAATTTACTTCACTTTATGCTAATCGTTTAACACAGGCTACAAAAGATTCTGTAGCAAAAGCATTGAACAAACCTTTTGCACCGGCTAATACCAACCCAACACAGCAGATTGTTATGAGTGATGCTGATATTGTAACAAATGAAGTGAGCCAGACTTCAGGCCCGTTGCCAATGGGAGAGTTGCCTTATGAAAATTACAGGTTTGCCAACAGGGAATTTCTTTTGAATTGTGTGGACTATTTAACCAGCAATAGTGGCATATTCCAAAGTCGCAATAAAGACTTTACTTTAAGGTTGCTTGATAAAAAGAATGTAGAAGCAGGAAAACTCAACTGGCAACTGATCAATATTGTAGTGCCTGTATTATTGATTGTTTTATTTGGTTTTATCTACCAATGGAGAAGAAAAAGCCATTTTGGAATGTAATATTGTATAAATGACTAAAGAAACATTAACATATATTGTATTTGGAATTGTACTTGTGTTTGCACTCATTTTAGATCTTGGCTTATTAAGCAAAAAAAACAGAGAAATTTCTATTGGAAAAGCATTGATACAAACAGTGTTTTGGGTATTGCTTGCAATGGGCTTTTTTGTTTTTTTATGGATAGAAGATGGAAAACAATCTGCACTGGAATACATTAGCGCATACCTGATGGAATGGAGCCTGAGCATTGATAATATTTTTGTTTTCATTCTCATCTTTACTGCATTTTCAGTAAAAGAAAAATATTATTCAAGAGTGTTGCTCATTGGTATTTTAATGGCAGTGGTATTTCGAGTATTATTTATAACAGTAGGTGTGGCGCTGGTGCAAAGGTTTGAATGGGTGTTGTATATTTTCGGTGCTTTTCTTTTATACACCGGTTATACAATGTTTGTTGCCGATGAAGATAAAAAGTTTGATCCTGAAACTTCAAAGCCATATAAAATGCTACGCAAGATTTTTCCTTTGACAATGAGTGATGGAAATGGAAAGTTTGTGTTGAAAGAAGAAGGTAAACGTAAATACACAACCTTATTTGTAGTAGTGATGATGCTTGCAAGCATAGACCTTGTTTTTGCGTTGGATTCAATTCCGGCTGTCATGGGTATATCGAGGGATAAGCTGGTGATTTATACATCTAATATTTTTGCAGTATTGGGTTTGAGAAGTTTATTCTTTTTATTGAAAGGAGCTGTCAACAAATTTGAATACCTGCAACAGGGCATTGCGATTGTACTTGTTTTTATCGGTTTAAAAATGTTGTGTGGGCATTGGGTGAATGAATGGCTGGATAAAAATATGCAGGTGATGATTTCATTAGGTGTAATTGTTGTTTGCATCACAGGGTCAATATTATTTTCATTATATAAAAACAAAACCAAAAGCGTTTGATAATTGTTGATGGCCTCCATCATCATTATCCGCTGATTCATTTACATGTCACCTTACCTGCTTTTTCTTTTTGTTCTGTTATATTTTTTGTTGTTGCTTGGCGTGGCCTGGTACACCAGTCGTAATGCGGATAATAATTCGTTTTTTATTGGCAACCGTAACAGTAACTGGATGCTGGTGGCGTTTGGGATGATTGGCACATCATTAAGTGGTGTGACGTTTGTGAGTGTGCCGGGTACCGTTGGCAGTAATGCATTTGAATATTTCCAGGTGGTGATAGGCAACCTGATTGGTTATTGCCTGATTGCTTTTATACTTTTGCCATTGTATTATAAAATGCAGGTAACATCAATTTATAACTACCTGCTCAATCGTTTTGGAAAAGTTTCTTATAAAACAGGCGCTGTATTTTTTATTATTTCAAGGATCATTGGCGCTACTGCCAGGTTATACCTTGTGATCAATGTGCTACAGATTTTTATCCTCGACAACCTGCATGTGCCTTTCTGGCTTGCAACGTTTATTATTCTTTTAATGATTTTATTATACACTTTTGAAGGCGGTGTGAAAACAATTGTATTTACTGATATGCTGCAAACAACCTGCATGTTGCTGGGTTTGCTTGTCTGCATATATTTTATTTTACACCTGATGGATTTTTCTTTTGGTGATGCTATTGCAGCATTGCACGCAAAAGGTTATACTGAGATTTTCAACACTGATTATAAAAGCCATGGCTTTTTTGTCAAGCAAATTATCGGCGGTGCATTTATAACAATTGGCATGACGGGTCTTGACCAGGAAATGATGCAGAAAAATATCAGTGTTAGAACATTGAAAGATTCACAAAAAAACATGATCACATTCAGCCTGATATCTGTGGGTGTGAATTTTTTGTTTTTGTTTTTAGGAGGGTTGCTTTACCTGTTTGCCGCATCTCAACATCTCGACATAAAGGGCGATGATCTTTTCCCAACAATAGCTTTACATTACCTGCCATCTTTTGTGGCGATTATATTTATCATTGGTTTGATATCGGCATTGTTTCCAAGCGCTGATGGCGCATTAACAGCGCTCACATCATCTTTTTGTATTGACATTTTAGGGTTAAAACGTAATCCTGATCTTTCTGAAAAACAAACAAAGCGGATTCGCATCATTGTGCATATATCCTTTGCCATAATTTTTTTCTTGTGCATCATGGGTTTTAAATGGATCAATGATAAATCCATTATCATGGTGATTCTTACAATAGCAGGTTATACTTATGGTCCATTGCTGGGTCTATTTTTATTCGGTATTTATACCAAAAGAAGCCTGCCTCAAAACAAATGGATTGTTGTGATTTGTCTTGCTGCACCTGCAATTTCTTATTTACTCAGTATAAATTCTGCACATTGGTTCAATGGTTATTCTATAGGTTTAGAGTTGCTTCTTATTAATGGTTTGATTACCTTTGCGGGGCTTTTGGTAGTATCAAAACCAGCTTTAAATAATGCAGTGGATTGACAAACTTGCCGAAGATTATTCATCAACATATACTACTGCCCTCGATAATGTTTTGCAGAAAGTGTATAATGATACTATCTCCCATCATCCGGAAGCGCACATGATGAGCAGCCCGGTGCAGGGAAAGTTCCTTGAATTTATCAGCACTTTGCTTCAGCCAAAATATATTTTAGAAGTTGGGACATTCGTTGGCTTCAGCGCTATATGCCTTGCAAAAGGTTTACAAAAAGATGGCGAATTACATACGATAGAAATGCGGGAAGATGACGCCAATACCGCATGGAAAAATATTACTGCTGCGGGTATGCAACAAAAAATTCATTTACACAGGGGTGATGCAAGAGTGTTAATAAAAACGCTGGAGTATAAGTGGGACCTGGTTTTTATTGATGCTGATAAAACATCTTATATCACATACTACGAAGAAACTTTACAACGTTTAAGTAATCGTGGTTTTATCCTGGCAGATAATGTTTTGTTTCATGGCCAGGTATTGGAAGAAAAAATTGATAATAAGAGTGCAAAAGCAATTGCACAATTCAATCAACATGTTTTGAATGATCAGCGAACAGAACAGGTATTTTTAACCGTAAGAGATGGTTTGCTGCTTATAAAAAAGAAATATTGATGAAGAAAATTCTTGTATCCTTCTTTGCTGCTATAGTTTGTTTAGGCGCTGCTGCGCAAAACACTGATGCTGTTAATGCCTATATAGAGCAGTATAAACAACTGGCCATAGAAGAAATGATTCGCACCGGTGTGCCGGCCTCTATCACTTTAGCTCAGGGAATATTGGAATCAGGCGCTGGCAAATCAGAACTTACTGAACAATCCAATAATCATTTTGGCATAAAATGTAAAACAGACTGGACTGGTGAAGTGGTGTATCATGATGATGACCTGAAAGGTGAATGCTTTAGGAGATATAACAGTGCAGAAGATTCTTACAGGGATCATTCAGATTTTCTCAGGAACAGGCCAAACTACGCTTCACTTTTTAATATTGAAGTCACTGATTACAAAGGCTGGGCTTATGGATTAAAAGCTGCCGGATATGCGACTAGTCCTGCTTATGCTACCATGTTGATCAACACTATTGAAAAATATGACCTTGAATCTATCACTACTGCTGGTTTGATGCAAAATAAACAAATCACTATTGCAGCAGCTCCTGTAAAAATGGAAGACGAAATTGCTTTTGTCAATACCACTACTTTAGTGAAACCTGCAGATGACAAAAAAGATGCTTCTGTCAAATTAACTAAATATCCTGATGGAGTTTTTACAATCAACCAGACAAAAGTGATTTATGCAAAAGCAGGAACTTCATTACTGGCTATTGCCAATAAATATAACCTGGCTTATGGAAAACTTTTAGGGTTTAATGATATGAAAGATGGAAATATCCTTAGTCAATCATGCTTAGTTTATCTCGAGAGAAAACAAAAGCGTGGTGCAAAAGATTATCATATCGCATCTCCCAATGAAAATCTGCACGATGTAGCTCAGGAAGAAGGTGTGCAACTCCAAAGCCTGTTAGCTTACAACAATTACCCCGGAAATACACTGCTCAAAGCAGGTGATAAAATTTTATTGAGCAAAAAATAAAAACTGTATTTAGTTTGCAGCAATAAAATTTGCCGCACATGCAGGATGAAATACAGGTGCATGATAAAATATTTGTTCCCTACCTCACACAGGAAGAAATTGAATCTGCCGTAAAAAAGGTTGCTGAAAAAATCAATTCCGATTATGCCAATGAATGCCCGTTATTCATTGCCATTCTTAATGGCTCTTTTATGTTTGCTGCCGAATTGTTTAAACACATCAGACTATCTTCTGAAATTTGTTTTATCAAGCTGGCGTCTTATAAAGGAACGACATCGTCTGGCCATGTGATCACTTCAATCGGCCTCGACACAGATGTTATAAGTAAACATGTTATCATTCTTGAAGATATTCTTGACACTGGTAGAACATTGAGCCGTTTCCTGCCACAGATTGAACACCAACAGCCTAAATCTTTAAAGATTGCTGCCCTGCTACACAAACCCGAAGCAACTGTTCATGAGGTGCCATTGGATTATAATTGTTTTAAAATACCCAACAAATTTGTCATCGGTTATGGCTTGGATTATAACGGGCTGGGTAGAAATATCCCTTCTGTTTATCAATTGAAAGAAGATTAATTGAATTAAACAATGCCCGTAAAACTGTATCATCAATTTATTTTTTCGAATCAACATGTAATACTGTTTTTATTTTTATAACTATGAAACCGGTTAGTCTCAACGAAATAAAACAGGAATTGCAACATTTATCAGCAACGGATATTACAGAATTATGTTTAAGGCTGGCAAGATTTAAAAAAGAGAATAAGGAGTTATTGTCTTATCTCATTTTTGATGCGCATAACACTGCGTCTTATATCAAAGAGACTAAACAACACATTGATGAATTGTTTAAAGATGTAAACAGGCAAAATATTTACCTCGCAAAAAAAACATTGAGAAAAATTCTAAGAGAAATAAATAAGCAGGCAAGGTTTACATTGAATAAGCAAACTGAAGCAGAACTGCGTATTCATTTTGCATTAACATTGAAACAAACAGGGATTGACATATATAAAAATAAAGCGCTTGAAAATATGTTCCTCCAGCAAATAAAAAAGGCAAAGGCTGCATTGTCAGGTTTGCATGAAGATATTCAATATGATTATCAAAAGATGTTGGATGAAATTGAATAGCCTGCTATGCATTCATAAAAAATGCAAGGGTTTCTGATTTATTATTTCATTCATACAGCAGTTAATTAAAAAAATTGCTGAAAAGTTCTGGAAAACTTTATAATGAAATTTGAAATGCAAGCCTTTCTTTTGCATTTTGAAACTACTTTCAAAAAAAATGTCGAATTCACAACAACCTGCATTTCTACTTTTACAAGATGGTACTTTTTTCGAAGGAAAAGCATTTGGAAAAATTGGAACAGCCACCGGTGAAATTTGTTTTAATACCGGAATGACCGGCTATCAGGAAGTTTTTACAGACCCCAGTTATTATGGCCAGATATTGATTATGAACAATGTTCATATTGGAAATTATGGCATCAATCCAGCCGATCAGGAAAGTAATAGTGTAAAGATCCGCGGGTTGATAGGCCGTAACCTGGAGGAAAAATTTTCACGCTACCAGGCTACAGACAGCCTTGAATCTTATCTCGAGAAAAATAGCATTGTTGCAATTGAAGGCATTGATACCCGTTCGTTAGTGGCTCATATCAGGAGCAGTGGTGCGATGAATTGTATTATATCATCATCAATAACCGATAAGGTTTCATTACTGGCTGAGTTGGATAATGTACCCAACATGGATGGACTGGAACTCGCATCTGTTGTGAGTACTGATAAAGTGTATGAAGTGGGCGATAAGAATGCACCAATAAAAGTTGCGGTTGTTGATTATGGCGTAAAACAAAATATCCTTACATCATTGGCAGAGCGCGGCGCCTTCTTAAAAGTTTTTCCCGCAAAGACCTCTGTGGATGAAATCAGGGCAATTAATCCTGATGGGTATTTTATTTCAAATGGCCCGGGCGATCCGGCAGCAATGCCTTATGCAGTAAGCACTGTAAAAGAATTATTGAAAGACGGTAAACCATTTTTTGGAATTTGTCTTGGCCATCAGTTATTAGCACTGGCCAATGGGATTCCGACATTTAAAATGCATCATGGCCACAGGGGTCTCAACCATCCTGTAAAAAATATAATCACCAACCGTTGCGAGATTACTACTCAAAATCATGGCTTTGGTGTGGATCCCGAAGCAGTAAGAAATAACCCTGATGTTGAAATAACACATATCAACCTGAACGATGAAAGCATTGAAGGCATAAGGTTAAAAAATAAACCTGCATTCAGTGTGCAATATCATCCGGAGAGCACTCCAGGCCCGCATGACAGCCGTTATTTGTTTGATGAGTTTATAGCAATGATGCGCTGATTTTTCTTTCTGCCCTGTTTTTTTTGTTAAGCTTAATCTAAAAAAATCATTTTAGGCTGGGTTTTTGTGTATGGTTATGTGCCACCCGGAATTTCATTACATGTGTCTGGCCATATTTTTCAATTAAAAAATATCACATGTGATGAGCTATTTGAATATTCAGTATTTGATAGAAAAATTATCAGGTGCATTCCATGTGGCAATTAATAAATCTAAAATCAATCACATGAAATGAGCTATATAAATCATCATTATTGGTGATACATATTATCAGCGAATTCCATGTGGCATTTATGGGCATTAAAACGAAATGTCTAAAAAAGGAGAATTAAAAAAAGCCCGGAAACCCGCTTCCACATTGAATTTCAGAATAAAAAGCCCTAAAACTGATTTTAATTCGAAATGTCCAAAAAT
>JAFDXI010000051.1 GCA_018268035.1 Bacteroidota bacterium
TCGTCAACAATAAAGCAATTAAAGCTTTAGGTTTTAAAAATCCATACGATGCTTTAGGAAAAACCATTTTGGTAGATGATAATAATAATGCAACCATTGTTGGTGTAACTGCCGATTTTGACAATGCGTCTCTCCAGGATGAAAGCACTCCTGTAATGATGTTTAATTGTGCAACATGGGTGGCCATTGCCAGTATTGAAATGAACACAACTGTTAATGCAGCCACTATTGCTTCTATTCAGAAAAGCTGGGAGTCATTGTATCCTGATAACATTTTTAATGCGATGTCACTGAACGATTACATAAAGCACAAAGCATTTTACCTGATACAGGATATTATGTATAAGGGTTTTAAAATTTTTGTATTTCTTTCTATCGTCATCGGCTGTATGGGATTGTATGGCCTTGTTGATTTCCTTGCACTGCAGCGAAAAAAGGAAATTGGTGTACGCAAAGTATTGGGTGCTTCAGCAAGAGGTATTGTTTATCTTTTTTCCAAAGAATTTTTGTGGTTGATTGCTATTGCGTTTGTTATAGCTGCTCCGTTGGCCTACCTGGCAATGAATGCATGGCTGCAAACATTTGCAAATAGAATTGAAATACATGCTGGTTATTTTATAATCGCATTTTTTATAAGCATTGCTATCGCTGTAATTACAGTGGGTTATCAATCTGTAAAAGCAGCAATGGCCAACCCGGTAAAGAGTTTGAGGACAGAGTGAGATACAAATACGAACCTGACTGTGGGCAGTGGATTTCGTAATTCGTAATTGATAATTCGTAATTTTTAATTCGTAATTTTTAATTTTTAATTGATCCAAATGTTTAGAAATTATTTTAAAACCGCATTCAGGAACCTTGGCAGAAATAAAATATATTCTGCCATCAACATTGTTGGATTGAGTATTGGTCTTGCTTGTGCCATGCTGATTATTTTGTATGTAAAAGATGAAGTGAGTTATGACCGCTTCCTGAATAATTCAAATAATATTTACCGAATCGTTACTCAGAATGTGGATGTAAATGGTAAGGGTGAAAGAAAAGATCCAAACACCGGCTTTTTGCAAGGGCCCCGTTTTGCACAAAATGTTCCGGAGATAAAAAGTTTTGTGCGCATTCAGCAGGGAACTGAAAATATAAAACTCGGAACAGAAGTGAAAGACCAGGAATTATTATATGTGGACTCTTCATTCTTCAATATTTTTTCTTTTCCATTGGTGAGTGGCAACCGTGCCACATGTTTAAAAGAACCACTTTCTGTGGTGCTTTCTGAAGATGCAGCCAAGAGACAGTTTGGAACTACTGATGCAATTGGCAAAATCGTGATGCTAAAAGATGACAGTGTTTTTGTTCCGCATAAAGTAACTGCTGTTACAAAAAATTGCCCTCAAAACTCATCGATTAAATTTGATATGCTGTTGCCATTTAAAGAATCTCAGGCTGATGCTTCCAACAGTGAAAACTGGTTCAACTTTTTTCTCAACACTTTTGTTGTACTTAACCCTCATGCAAATATTCAGGCTGTTGAATCAAAAATGCAAAAATTTTATACTGGTGATTCAAAAGATGCCATTGAATCTTTAAAAAAACAATTTGGTGATGAAGTAGATAACTGGAAAGCCATCTATCTCTTGCAGCCAATGCTTGATATGCACATGAGCACTGAACTTCCATCACAGAATGGACTTTCAGGAGCCAGCAACCCGATGTATTCTTATATACTTTCAGGTATAGCTTTATTTATTTTATTAATAGCATGTATCAATTTTGTAAATCTTACCGTTGCCCGTTCAGTGAAACGTGCCAAAGAAATCGGAATAAGAAAAGTAGTTGGCGGTAGCAGGAAACAACTCATCTTTCAATTCCTGGGTGAATCGCTTTTGTTATGCACAATCGCTTTTGTCTTGGCAATAGTAATTGTACAACTGGTGCTGCCGGTATTTAATGATCTTTCAAACAAATCACTGGCTTTATCTTATTTATTTGATGTAAAACTAATAGCAGGTTATATTTCATTATTCATACTCACTTCATTGCTTGCCGGTTTTTATCCGGCGCTTGTTTTGTCCGGATATAACCCGGTGAAAACTTTATACAGCCGTTTCAGTCTTGCAGGGAAAAATTATTTGCAAAAATCATTGGTGGTTTTACAATTTGCATTGGCATCTTTTTTAATCATTGCCACTTTTACTATTTACAAACAATTTAATTTTCTAACTACAGAAAATTTAGGCTATGATGATCAGGATATCATTACTGTTGAAAAGAACTTTAAATCGCATAATGAAGCCTGGCTGTTTAAAAATGAATTATTGAAAAATTCCAACATTATAAGTGTGGCTCCACGAAACGATGGCTCCTGGAGCACAATGGCAAGACTCAGCAACGATTCATCTATCCAATTTGATTATGAAACTGTGGATGAATCTTTTTTGCCGACATTAAAGATTCCAATTGTTGAAGGAAGAAATTTTTCTACTGCCTTTCCTGCTGATTCTGCCACTTCTGTTTTAGTGAATGAATCATTTGTAAAAAAAGCAGGATGGAAAAATCCAATTGGTCAAACAGTTAATTTCTGGTACAGGAATAAAATCTATTCTGTAATCGGAGTTGTAAAAGACTATCATTACCAATCATTGAACAGGGAGATTGGGCCGCAATTATTTACCATGAACCCGGATAATTCTTATGGTACGGTATTTATAAAAATTAAACCCAACACTGCATCATCCGCATTAAAAACAATACAAAGCAAGTTCAAACAGTTGTTCCCTTTGAGTCCGTACAGTTATGTATTTATGAATGACAAAAACATTAAAGCTTATGATGCGGAGGCAAAATGGAAACAGATAATGTTATTCGGTGCGATACTCACTATATTTATTTCGTGCATTGGGTTGTTTGGCTTATCTGTTTTATCAGCAGAAAAACGCACCAAAGAAATTGGCATAAGAAAAGTTTTAGGTGCATCAGTAAACAGGGTAGTGGTGATACTTTCAAAAGATTTTTTAAAACTGGTTGCTATTTCATTAATCATTGCAATACCTGCGGCATGGATAGTATCCAAGAAGTGGCTGGAGAATTATCCATATCGAATAACATTAAGCTGGTGGCTGTTTGCATCAGGTGCAGTATTGGTGGTGTTGATTGCTTTAGTAACAGTAAGTTTCCAGGCAATAAAAGCGGCAATGGCAAATCCGGTAAAGAGTTTGAGAACAGAGTGAGATACAATTACGAATTAAAAATTATGAATTAAAAATTATCAATTAACCATTATCAATTAACCATTAACCATTAATATGATGTTCAGAAATTATTTAAAGACTGCGTGGCGGAATATCAGGAAGAACAAAGTATTTTCTTTCATTAATATTCTTGGATTGACTATCGGCATTACGGTGTGCATGATGATCTACCTGTTTATCATGAATGAATTCAGCATGGATAATTTTCATAAAAATGGCAATAACATATATCGTGTCATGCGCAACTTTAAGCATGATGGAAAATCTTCTGCTGTTGCCTATTTATCCGGTCAATATGCTCCGGCTTTACTTAATGATTTTAATGGTGAAATAAAAAAAGCAGTTCGTGTAATTCAAAATGACAATCTCGTAACCGTTGGCGATCGTTCTTTCCACGAAAAAAGAGTATTGGATGTTGACACAGATTTTTTTAACCTCTTTACTTTTCCATTGATTGATGGCAACCCAGCTACTGTCTTGAAAGAGCCCGGTAATGTTGTGTTAACTGAAGCGACTGCAAAAAAATATTTCGGAAGCAAAGAAAATGCGATGGGAAAAATGATCATGTTTGACAAAGAACTTCCATTAAAAGTGGCAGGTATTGCCAAAGATGTTCCTTCCAATTCAAATCTTGTGTTTGATATTGTTGTGCCAATTGAAAATTATAAGGACGATGGTATTATGACAACATGGATTAATAATGGGCTTTATACTTATATTGAATTGGATAATCATACAACGCAAGCTCAATTAGAAAAACAGTTACCTGCATTTATGGAAAAATATATGGGCAGCGATATGCGAAAATTCGGTTTTAATTTTTCACTCACACTTACCCCATTAAAGGATATTTATTTTGAAAACACTTCATTCGACAACTTAAAACATGGTGATAAAACTGTTGTATATATTTTTCTTTCCATTGCTGTTCTCATTCTATTGATTGCCTGTATCAATTTTATGAATCTTTCTACCATTCGTGCAGCCGATCGTTCAAAAGAAGTAGGATTGAGAAAAGTATTAGGTGCATTTCGCAGCAGCCTAATCTGGCAATTCATTGGTGAATCGGTTTTATTGGTTACCATTTCATGTTTGGCATCAGTCTGTTTACTCATGCTGGTAATGCCGTGGTATAACCAGTTGCTCGGTTACTCTTTGACTGTCTCATGGAATGCATTGCCGATATGGTTGTTTTTGATTGGAACCATAGTATTAGTAGGTTTTTTAGCTGGCAGTTATCCTGCATTTGTTTTGTCGGCGTTTCCACCTGTACAGGCTTTAAAAGGTAAGCTACGTTTGGGCAAAGGCGGCTCTACTTTCAGGCAGGTTTTAGTTGTGATACAATTCAGCATTTCTGTTTTTCTGATTGTTGGTACTATCGTTATCACCAGGCAAATGAATTATGTAAAAAATAAACAGTTGGGATATAACAAAGAGCAAACTGTTTTGGTACCGATTGACAACAATGATATTTTCAATAATAAAAATGTATTTAAAGCAGACTTGCAAAATGAAAGTCAAATACAATCTGTATCATTAATGTCAGGAGCGCCAGGTGGTTTTTTTGATTCTTATACATTTGATGTGGAAGGGCATCATGAAAGGATGAACGCAAATACTGAATTTGCAGATTTTGAATTTGTAAAGACTTTGGGATTAAAGATTATTGCCGGAAGAGATTTTTCTTCTCAGTTCCCCACCGACAGTACGAATGCGGTACTAATAAATAAAACAGCAGCTACAAAATTTGGATGGTCACCGGAACAGGCCATTGGCAAATGGTTACAAAATGCAGTTCGTGATTCAGCGAAGCGTTATGTAGTAGGTGTTGTTGCTGATTTCAATTTTCAATCATTGAAAGAAAATATTAATGCATTGGTGATTTCTCCGACAATGGACAGGCGTGTTGCTTTGATAAAACTCAGGCCGGGAAATATTCAGGAAGGTTTGAACCTCGTGAAAGATGAATATGCAAAAGCTGCCCCGGGTTATCCGTTGGAATATAAATTTTTGGATCAGCAGTTTGATGAAATGTATAAGAAAGATATCCGGCAGCAGACCATCTTGTCAGTTTTTGCAGCATTAGCCATCTTCGTTGCATGCCTGGGATTATTTGGCCTTGCTTCTTTTACAGCAACAAAACGTTTTAAGGAAATTGGTGTGAGAAAGGTATTGGGATCATCAGTGAGAGAGATCGTTATTTTATTGTCAAAAGATTTATTAAAACCTGTTATCATCGCTACCTGTATTGCAATGCCTGTTGGTTATTGGGCGATGAATAAATGGTTGCAAAATTTTGCTTACAAAACTTCAGTGAGTGGATGGGTATTTTTATTAGCAGCACTTATCACATTTTTAATTGCACTGCTGACTGTTTCCTTAAAGGCAATGAAAGCAGCAAGAGCCAATCCTGTAAAGAGTTTGAGAACAGAATGAAATACAATTAAAATTTAAAAATTACGAATGACGAACCTGCTTTGCAGGCAGATAGGTTATCAATTAACAATTATCCATTAACTATTGCTTTGCTAACCTGTCTATGTAAAAGAAGAAGTAATCATTGATCAATTTCAGAAAAATGTAAACAACAATTATCGCATTGTTTTGAAAAAAAAACATTAAAATTCCTGTAACAGGATTTTTGCAAGGGTCAGATTTATTTGCAATAAATCAATTGTAATTTATAATTTGAACCACTTATTATTATGAGCAAGCTTTATAATCTGTGCTTTTGACTGAACATGCAATTTTTCATAAATATTGGCAATATGCTTTCTTACTGTATGAACGCTTAGCCCTAAAATATCTGCAATTCTTTTTGCATCCATGCCGCTTACAGTAAATTGCAAAATTTCTTTCTCGCGGTTGCTGATTGTTTGCTGTAATGAAGGTTCATTTTCTTTTTTTTCAGATACAGAATTACTGAGTAAATGCAAAGCTTTCCTGGCTATTGCAGGGCTCATTGTTGCAGCGCCAAACTCTAATACATTTGTTATCGCATCGTTTAATGAATCGCCGCTTTCATGCTTTAATAAATAGCCTGACGCGCCTGCTTTAATTGCTTCAAAAATTTTTTCATCATCATCAAAAACGGTTAACACAACAAAATGAATTTGCGGGTATAAAGTTTTTCCCATGGCGATGGTTTGAATGCCATTTAAATTTGGCATTTCAATATCAACAAAAATTACCTGCGGCAATTTATTATTGGGCAACCCTTTTAGTTCATCCAAACATTCTTCGCCGTTTGCCGCTAAAAAAATAATGCTCATGTTACTTTGCTGTAACATTTTCTGCTGAAACGTATTCCTGTTAACCGTATTATCTTCTGCCAATGCGATTCGTATGCTGTTTTGTGCGGACATAACAAGCGAAGTTTAATCAATCTTATAAATTACTCAATAATTAATTTGTAGTATAAGCTTATTGTGAATTGCTTATTGTAATTGTTGTTCCTTCCGAAACTTTATTCCAGGTTATTTTCCAGCCCGCTTCTTCACCGCGCCATTTTATATTTTTTAATCCGTTACCATTTATCATTTTATCTTTTGAAAAACCTTTGCCGTTATCGCTGATAACAACGCTCCACGTTTCATTACTGCTGATCTTAATATTTATAGTTGAACAACCGCTGTGGCGTAAAGCATTGCTTACACATTCCTGCATTATCCTGAAAAGATGCAGCACATTTGAAGGTGATAAGGTTTGATCGTTCAAAATTTCTTCCTGAATTAATATTTGTATGTCCGGGTAATTTGGTTGAATTTTTTGCAGGAATATCTTAAAGTGATCGCTGATAGAAGTTAATGAAATTTCTTTTTTGTTCAGTGTCCAAATGGTATCATGTAACTGAGTAATGATAGATTGTGAATTATCTTTTAGCTGGTGCAAAATATTTATATCTGAATATTCTGATTTATTTTGTATGGATGCAACATTAGCCGCTATTGCTGCAGCATACGCTCCAAGATTATCGTGCAGATCGCGGCTTATTCTTTCGCGTTCATGTTGTAACTCCTGCTGCAACTGCATTGCATTAATTTTCCTGATATACTTTCGCTTGTTGTATTGCTGCAGAATAATTACAATGATGAAAATAAATAAAGCAGCAACCAGAATTTTAAACCACCACGTTTCCCACCAGGGAGGTAAAATAATTATTTCAATTGTTTTTTTAAAGATTGTTTTGGATGAAAAAACAGGCGAGCATGTTATATCAAAAGAATAGCTACCTGGCTGTAATACATATTTTATATCTTTTGGTTCATGCGTTGTTTGCCATTTTTTTTCAAAACCGGTGAGCCTGTAAATGTATTCGTATTCATCAGCATTTAAAATACCAAGTGCGGCAAAACTTAATAGTATATGATTTTGTTTATAGTTTAATTTGATGATATTATTTTTTTGCGCTGAAAATGTGTTGTTATACACCGAATCGTTTACAATAAATTTCACTACATTTAAAGCTGGCGTATCAATTATGCTTGATAGCGCAGAAGGATAAAAAGCAGTTGTGCCGTTAATGCCGCCAAAATATAATTTTCCATTTTTTGTTTTAACAGAGGCTTCTGTATTAAACTCATTTTCCTGTAAGCCGGATTCTTTTGTGTAGTTTACAATTTTTTCATTTAAGGCAATATATGAAAGACCAAGATTGCTGCTTGCAAACACACCAGGCTTATTTTGCAAAGGTAGTAAAGCATATATGCAATCATTAAGTAAACCTGTTTCAACAGTAATTGTTTTAATAAGCCGGCCGCTGTTATTATAAACATATAATCCTTTATCTGTGCCTGCCCAAATATTATGGTCAACATCTTCGGCTAAACTTCTTAAATGAAAATTACCGGGTATAGAAATCGAAGTAAGTTTTTTATCGGCACTTAGCCTGTATATAACACCGGTATTTGTGCCTGCCCAAAGATTTTTATTTGCATCATACAAACAGCAATTTATTTGTTCTGATGTATTGTTGTGAACCGGCAGCAAAGATTTAACGGTTATCAATTTTCCATCTCTAAAAACACAATTAAAGACATTGTTCTCGCATGCTATTAAAACTGTGCTGTCGTTAATACGTTGCAGGTTGTTTAAAAAATTAATTGCATAAATATTAATTTTATTTTTTTCATTATTATCTAATATAACGGGCGTTAAAGTTTTTGATGAGAAATGAAAAATATACCAGCCACTGCCAATGGTTTCAACAAGATATTCATCGCTGCCAATCTTTTCTATTGCATTTATATCTTTTATTTTTTGCATTGCTACTGCCTGCTTCCATAAAGCATTGCCCGCGCTATCAAACAATTGTAACCCGCCGTTGTAACAGCCTGCAATTAAAACATGTTTTTGTTCATCAAAATAAAGGCTGCGTACAAAATTATTTTTTTCGCCGGCATAAATTAAGTGTTCAAACGGAATATCAAAATCTTCAATGCGCTTAATGTCATCATTTGTAAGCAACCAAATTCTTTTGAAATTATCACAATAAATAAATCTTATAAAACCAACTGAAACAACTGCGTTATGATTAAGGTCAGTAAACTCGCCAAGATAATTGCAGGCTGAATCAAAATAAAATAAACGCCCGTTCAATCCAACATACAACTGATTTTTTGGCGACCAGTATGCGGTAGTGTTATTAATTACTTCTCCGGTAATTGAAGCAGTTTGCACATCTTTTTCGATGGCACAGGTTTGTAAATTCAGGAGTTTGATATCGGTTGCAGAAACCAGGTATAATGTGTTTCTGCTGCATGCAAAACTGTTGAAAACGGGTACTGAAAAATATTTTGATTGCTTTGTTTTAAATGAAAATATTTCAATCATATTTTTTCCATTGTACAGAAAAATGCTGTTGGAATTGTTTGTAAATTTTATATAATCATTGGCATTTTGTTCATTAAAAACATACTGTACAAATTGGTCTGTTGTTTTGGAAATATTTTTTAGCAATACTCCACTGGTTGAATACAATACGATGCCCGTTTTATTTTTAAGGCACCAGATTCCATCAACCGTTTCTCTAACAGGTATTAATGAAAAGTTCAAACTGTCCTCATTTGCAAGTGCAATTATTTTTCTGAACGAATTCGTAAAAGGATTATACTCCAGCACACCATAGCGATAGCTAATCCACAACATTTTATTTTGCAACGCAAAAAAATTAACAGGTGCGTTTATATTAATCACCTGCCTGTTTACTACAGGCTTAATTGTTTCAAGTACATAGCCATTATAACGCTGCATCCCGGTTTGTGTAGAAACCCATGTAAACCCCGAAACATCTGTTATTATATCAGTTGTGCCATTGTATAAAAGTCCCTGTTCGTAATTAATCGTTTTAACAGGGCACCTTTTCAGGATCGTTTTTTTCTGCGCCGGTGAAAACAAGAATGCAAAAAGAAAAATAGAAATAAAGAAAAATGGTTTTGGATTCATAAATATCAAAAATCACTGATGCAAATTAAGTATTGTTTATGGCACTGTGAATATGAAATTTTACGATGGAAGTCCTGAGCTAAAAAAAGATGCAGTTTTATGCGTAAATAATGTTTGCAGATATCGAACCGCCCGGGAAACACGCAGCTTGTTTTATTTAAAAATCATCATCACTAATACAAATTAATTATTGTTTAGGAAAAGATGTTAGTGAAATTTTACAGGCAATACTTTAATATCTAAACTACACTTTATGTTGCTTAAATCTTTACCCAAATTTTTATTTGCTGCTTTTTCTATTTTTATCTTTCAAAACATAAAAGCACAAAACGAAACAGAACCTAATAACACAACTGCCACCGCAAATACAGTTGTTTTAAACGGCTCAGGAAACGGGCAGATAAACCCTGTCGGTGATGTTGACTGGTGGAAAATTACAACAACGAATGATGGCAAACTTGATATTACACTTACAGATAACAGCGATGATTATACAAAATTTTATTTGTATGATAACAACGGTACCACTTTGCTAAACAGTGGTACTACGACCAGTCATACTTCCAATACTTTTTCAACTGATGGTTTGGCTGCAGGAACTTATTATATTGAGTTTACAGGATATAATACTTCTGTTGACACTTCTACTTATTCATTCACCAATACACTAACGCCTGCGCCGGTAGCGAATGATAAAGAACCAGACAGCACAAGAGCGCAAGCATTAACATTGCCTCTTAACGGAAGTACAACAGGGCATGTTGGTTATTATTACAACAATCATCGAGACAGCAGCGATTGGTATAAAGTAACTACTACTGCAGATGGTTTATTGAAATTTACTATTACAACGGAACCAAGTACTTTAAATGCTTATATCAATTATACATTGTATGATAATGATGGAACAACTGTTTTAACTCAAAATTACATCGGTTCTAATACAACCAATTCTTTTTCCATTGATGGATTGGCAGCAGGCACCTATTATATAAAAATGTTTCAGCACAATCCAAATGTTGATTATGTATCTTATATACTTGCAGATAGTTTGTTTGCAGCGCCGGTAGCGAATGATAAGGAACCAGACAGCACAAGAGCGCAAGCATTAACATTGCCTCTTAACGGAAGTACAACAGGGCATGTAGGTTATTATTACAACAATCATCGAGACAGCAGTGACTGGTATAAAGTAACTACTACTGCGGATGGTTTGTTGAGATTAACTATTACAACAGAACCAAGTACTTTAAATGCTTATGTCAATTATATTTTGTATGATAATAATGGAACAACTGTTATAAATCAAAATTACATCGGTTCTAATACAACCAATTCTTTTTCTATTGATGGATTGGCAGCAGGCACCTATTATATAAAAATGTTTCAGCACAATCCAAATGTTGATTATGTATCTTATATACTTGCCGATAGTTTATTAGAGTATCAATATGCTGAAGACAGTTCTTATGAGCCGAATAAATATGCATCGCAGGCAAAAACAATTTTATCAGACCGTAGTACAACCGGGCATTTTGGTTTTTATTATAACAATCTCAGGGATACTACTGATTGGTTTAAGATAAATTATACAGGCACAGGTAATCTTTCATTTGTACTGAATCATTTGCCTCATATAATTGATGGCTTTACTGATTATTTAAATTTCTATGTTTATAAAGACACGACTGCTTCATCAATTTATCAGGCAACATTTCACAGTGAAACTTCAGATATTGTAAATCTCTCAGGCTTATCAGAAGGATATTACTATATAAAAATTACGCAGTATAATCCAAACGATTTTGAAGCATACTCTTTGCTTGATTCATTTGTTCAGGTTGATAAAGCGCTTATCAGTATCAACAATTCAAGAACAACATTAAACAGCTCAAGTTGCGGAATGGATAGTATTACTTATAATGTAAGCGCGAGTCATTCACCTTATACAGTTAGATTATACAAGAATGATGTTTTGTATGATAGTGTTATAACAGATGCATCAACAGTTACATTTAATGGCCTGGATGCAGGCGACTATTATGCTACAGTTTATGGCGATGGTGCAACAGACAGCGCTTACAGTAAGAGCGCAACGTTCACAGTGCTTCCACCTGTACCAACAAGCTTAACCACATCGGATATTGGTGTTCATACCGCGACATTGAACTGGACAAAATTAGATTGTGCGAATTATTACAAAATACAATACCGCGCTGTTGGCAGTACAACATGGACGGTTATAAATACAATCGGCGATACAACTAAATTTGAATTAACCGGCTTATCTCCTTACACTTTATACACATGGCAGGTTGCATCAGTTGAAATGACAAAAGGCTTAACGTTTACCAGCGCATTTGCTGATAGTGTTACATTCATAACTTTATCTGATACGGCACATATTGCGCTTACCCATAAAGGTCTTGGAGGAGATTGCAATAGCGATACATTAACATACACATCTTCTAACAGCGCAGCGCCTTACACTGTAACATTATACCGCAATGGAGTGATGTATGGTTCTCCATTATCAGTAACAGATAAAGCTTCTTTCTATAATGTTCCGCCGGGCAATTATTATGCAACATCAACTGGTACTGGTTCCGGTGGCAGTTATGGTAAAAGTGATACCACGCAAATACTTCCAATAGCACCAACAGGTCTTGATACTTCAATGGTTGCAACAACAACTGCCATGTTAAGCTGGGATGCCATTAGTTGCGCCAACTATTTCACTGTTCAATATAAAGTATCAGGTACATCAACATGGACAACGGTTTCAGTTTCCGCAAACAACACCACACTTACCAATCTTATGCCGGATACAAAATATTCATGGCTGGTATCAGCATCTGATTCATTCAATAACCAAACGGTAACAAGTGCAAATTCTGTTACGTCCACATTTACAACCATGAGCGTTCTGCCCGTAACATTCATCAGCTTTGATGGAAGAATAAATGGTGATGAAGCTTTGCTTACATGGAGTACAGTCAATGAAATAAATAATAAAGGTTATGAAGTACAGAGAAGTTATGATGGCGAAAACTTTAATCCAATAGGTTTTGTAAATGGTGACGGCAATTCGTCTGCTGTAAATAATTATAGTTACACTGATGTAAAAGTGATCAGCGGCTCTAATTATTATCGTTTAAAACAAATAGATAATGATGGAAGATTCAATTATTCATCTGTTATTAAACTTGACTATTCAAAGTTTAGCTGGCTGATATTAGGGAATATTGGAGAAAATAACAGTTGGGTGCAATTGCAATTAGACAGAACAGCGAATGTTTCTTTACAAATTATTTCTATCGGAGGAATCATTATTCAAACAATAAATAAAGGAAATCTTACAGCGGGCACTTATTCCATTCCGCTTAATTTAAGCAATGCAGGTGCAGGAATGTATATAGTAAAGTTGCTTGTAAACAATCAACAGTATTCAAAAAAATTAATAAAATAATATCTGTTGCTTCAACCTGTGAAAAGGTCTCCTGTTTGGGAGGCCTTTTTTAATATGTTCACGCCTATCTCAAAGCAAAGTGCATTAATGTTTCGGCGTATAATTTTCAAAGCCAACTGATTTTGCCATTGAGCCAAAGGGAAAATTCCTTGTTGTTGGCGACGTTGGTAATGCAGGCGCTCAACCAGGATATTGAATATTATTTCTTTGATGAAAAATTAGCAAGCGGATATGAGCAGGAATAAAAAAGCGCAACAATTGTAAAAATCTGCATCCGGGTTATCTATCTTCTTCGCTTGTATGGGTTTATTTGGTTTGACAATATTAACTGTTACAAGCCGTACAAAAGAAATCAGTATCAGGAAAGTAATGGGTGCTACTGTAACACAATTCTCAACTCAACTTTCAAAAGATTTTTTAAAGCTTATTTCTATTTCATTAATTATAGCAATACCTTCAGCCTGGCTTGTTTCCAACAAGTGGTTGGAGAATTAACCATATAGAATTTCACTCAGTTGGTGGTTGTTTGCATCATGTGCGGTATTGGTTGTATTGATTGAATTGATCACAGTGAGTTTCCGGGAAATAAAGCAGCGGTGGCGAATCCGGTGAAGAGCATGTCTATTAACAGGTAGATTTGAGAACAGAGTGAAAACAATTAAAAATTAAAAATTACGAATTACGAGGTATAAAAATTATTCACAAAATCAGCTGCATTTAGAATGGGAATATTTTGAAATGGGTGTAAGATGAGTAAGTCTCTATCACCAGTGATAATGCAGGATGCATTTGCTGCTACTGCCAGTTCAAGGAATTTATTGTTATTGGGGTCACGGCATGCAGTAACTGCTGTTTTTATTGGCAGCATTAAAGTTTCTTCTTCAAATTCTCTAAGGGTATCCAGCCTGGCATGCAAAGAAATGTATTTGTCAAATTTAGTCCTGATAAAAGTTGTTTTAAATTCGAGAAAAGTTTCGGCAGAACTAACAATTATACCTAAGGTACGTGCTCTATCAAATGCCAGCCTGCTTATAGAGTGTTGTAATAAATGTGCACTGATAAGGGCATTGGTATCAAAAACAAATTTATCAATCATCTTCTTTCAGTAGTTCTTCGAGCAACTCTTGGGTGAGGCCATTTTTAGCAGCTTCTTCAGACAAAGCATCCAGCATTTGTGAATACTTTTCATAAGATAGGTCATTCGTAGTTTTCTTCAACCACAGATTGATTATATCGTTAATTATTTTCTGTTTCGATTTATCAACATTACGAAAGGCCCTTGCAACATTATCATCTACTTCAATCACTATACGATCCATTTTTATAAAATTTATATTCATCAAATTTACAAAAATTATTCTGTGAAGTTGTTAATAACAAATCCAAAAAATGGATGTCATTTATAAAAATTATTCACAAAAGCAACTGCATATAAAATGAAAATATTTTGAAATGGATGCCAGTTCGGAAGACAAGGTTGCAGGATGAATAATTCTTTATTTCTGGTGATGATGAATGACGTTCTTGATGATGAATATTTCTGATCCAATAATATTTTTGTTGAACATATCATGCGATAATAATTCCTGTTTTTCAGTCTTACCAGCAACCTTTTTTTGTCTTATTTAATCTTACATTTTTTGATTGCATAAGTTTTGTTTCTATGATAATGTTTTCAATCTTTATTAGAATTTTATTTCCTGTATTTAAAATTGATTGGATTTTTCAGCACTAATAGGTTCACAATTTCAAGAAGAATAATTAGAAAATATTAAATATGGTGTAAAGATTTGCCTGCCTCAAAGCCGCACAAACACTGTTCGTTATCGTACACTAAATAGGAAAAATAAAAAACAAGCTCTTTAAAAACAATTACTTATAAACTGGCATTTACATTGACGGAAACAGGGAGTTAGCAATTACGAACCTGCCTGCCGCAGATAGGTTACGAATTAAAAATTACGAACGTGCCTGAGTTAGAAAGGTTAACAACTAAAAATTAATATTTCAATAATAATAGCATGATTAAAATATTTCTCAAATCAACCTGGCGTAATTTAAAACGCAATAAAATATTCGGCATCCTGAATATTGCCGGGTTAACAGTAGGTATTGTTTGTGCTGCGCTGATATTTTTATGGGTGGAATATTCTTTTGAATATAACACGGCGCTTAAAGATTCTGACAAAGTTTATATCGTAAAAAATAACCAGAAGTATGGCGATGATATTTATACAATGGATGCTACCTGCGGGCCTTTAGCACACAATATGCAACGTGAAATACCTGGGTTTGAAAATGCAGTGAGAACATTGAACGACCAACCTGTTTTTACAGTAAATGATAAGTCTTTAGCACAAAATGGAATGTATGCTGATTCTGATTTCTTCAGTGTATTTCAATTTCCAATCATTGAAAAAACTTCAAATGATTTTCTTTCGAATCCATATAATATTGCTATCTCTCAAAAAATGGCTAAGGCTTTTTTCGGTAATGAAAATGCGCTTGGAAAATCTATTCGTTACAACAGGAAACAGGATTTTATAGTAGCTGCTGTTTATGATGTCCCTTCTATAAATATGTCAATGCAACCGGATTGGGTAATACCAATTGCTTATAATTTTTCTGATTCTTCATTCAGGAAACAATGGAGCGACTGGGGTAACTGTGGAATAAGAACTTATGTTACTTTACAGGATAATGCTTCAGTGAATAAAATAAACAATCAACTGGAAGGATATATTTATTCCAAATCTGACAGTACAGTAAACCAATCTGTTTTTTTATATCCTTATTCAAAGTTAGGATTGTACAACAGTTTTAAAAACGGTAAAGAAACTTCCTCTGATGGCAACATTAAATACATAAAAATGTTTTCACTGATTGCGGCCATCATCCTGTTGATTGCCTGTATTAATTTTATGAACCTGTCAACTGCAAGAAGTGAAAAACGTGCAAAAGAAATCGGTTTGAAAAAAACTGTTGGTGTCACCCGTCACCAACTGATTTTCCAGTTTATTACTGAAAGTATTCTGATAGCGATGTTTGCTGTTGTTCTTTCAGTAATCCTGTTGGCATTATGTGTACCTGCATTTGGTAACCTCATCAATACACCTTTGCACCTGGATATTCTTAAACCTGTTCATTTTATTTCATTATTGCTCTTAGGTTTAATATGTGGCATTGTTGCCGGAAGTTATCCTGCATTTTATCTTTCTTCATTCAACCCGGTTCGTGCATTAAAAAATCAAACATCAAAGAAGGCAGGCAGGGCTTATATTTCCCGTAAGGTTCTGGTAGTGGTTCAATTCTCTGCATCCATCATCCTGATCATTGCAAGCATCGTAATTTTTCATCAAATCAATTATACCAAAGACCGCGACCTTGGTTTTAATAAAGATAATATCATGGTAGTGCACAGCACTGAAGCGCTCAATAAAAAATTTAATGTGCTTCGCCAGAATGTATTGGCGACAGGAATGGTAAATGATGTATCCATGTCATGGTCATCTATGTTTCAGATGTATAGCAATGGCGGAGGTTTTAAATGGAGTGGTCATGACACTAAAAAAGATGACGCATTGATAACAGTCGAAGGCATTGCGCCTAATTATTTACAATTGATGGGAGTGAAGTTAAAAGCAGGCAGGTATTTTTATGAAAATTCAAAAGCTGACAGCAACAATGTAATCATCAATCCTTCATTGGCAAAACTAATGGGAAAAGAAGGCCGTATTGGTGGAAGGATTTACAGGAGTGATGATGGCAGTGATGCAGTTACAATTGTTGGTATCACTGATAATATTGTTTATAATAATATTTTCAGCAATCCTCAACCTGCTATATTTTTTCCGATTTCTGATGTGTCTTTTGCTTCACTGTTTATTAAACTAAAACCGGGCAAAGATGTATCACAACAAATTACTTCTATAAAAACAGCATTTAAAAATACAGATAGCCAGTTTCCGTTTGATTACAGTTTTTTGGATGATGATTTTAATCACCAGTTCAGTAATGTTTTATTTATCGGGAAACTTGCTTTGCTTTTTGGTGGGTTAGCTATTTTTATTTCTTGTCTTGGTTTGTTTGGTTTATCAGCATTTATGGCTGAACAAAGAACAAAAGAAATAGGTGTGAGAAAAGTGTTGGGCGCATCAGTATTTTCCATCACACAATTATTAAACAGGGATTTCTTAATACTCGTTGGATTTTCATACTTAGTAGCTTTTCCATTAGCATGGTGGTTTATGAAAGACTGGCTGAATAATTATGAATACAGGATACAAATCAGTTGGTGGATTTTTGTATTGGCAGCATTCATATCAGTAATGATAGCATTGATAACTGTGAGTTTCCAGGCGATCAAAGCAGCGATAGCAAATCCGGTGAAGAGCCTGTCTACCGACAGGTAGATTTGAGAACAGAGTGATGTTCAATTACGAACCTGCCTGCCGGCAGGCAGGTTAAAAATTACGAATTACAAATTATGGAGTGGTTTGATAATTATTTAAAAAATCAAAGGCATTTAAAATGGGGATATTTCGAAATGGATTTAGTATGAGTAGGTCTTTATCACCTGTGATAATGCAGGAAGCACTTGCAGCAATTGCTAATTCAAGAAATTTATTGTCTTTAGGATCGCGGCAGGCATTGATAGCTTCTGAAGGGAAAAACTGCGTAATACTATTTTCAATTTCATTAAATAATTCCAGTCTTTCTTCATCTGAAATAAAATACCGATCAAATTTTTTTCGAAATATCACCTCCTTAAATTCATTAATGCTTTCAGACGAAAAGGATATTTCTCCTAATAATATTGCTTTTCTTATGGCTTTTCTATTTACAGAATCAATCAATAAGGAAGCGCTTATTAAAGTGTTGGTATCAAAAACAAAGTATTTAATCATTCTCTTTCAGAATATCATTAAGGGCTTCTTCTGTGAGACCGCGCTGCTTCATTTTTTCACCAACTTCATCGAGGTAGGCAAGAAAATTTTCTTTTCTGGCATCATCCAATATCTTGCGTATGCTTTCAGAAATCCTTTCGGAAATTTCTTTCCTGAATTTGTCAGGAGCAAGAGACCATTTTTTGCTGGTGGCATCATCCAATTCAATTATTATTTTTTCCATAATAATAAATTTTATTGCTTTTCAAATTTACAAAAACTAAATCTTTAGCACACACTACCATGGTCAAAAATTATTTCAAAACTGCCTGGCGCAACATCAGAAAGAATAAACTTTTTTCTTTCATCAATATTATTGGTCTATCGCTTGGTATTGCAACGTGCTTTATTATCATGCTGTATGTTCAGGATGAATTGAGCTATGACCGCTTTAATAAAAATGCAGATAATATTGTGCGAATTGCTTTTAAAGCAAATATCAGCGGAGGCGCTATCAACGAATCTTCTGTGATGCCGCCGGTAGCCCAAACAATGAAAAATGATTTTCCGGAAGTAAGGGATGCTACACGGTTGATGGATTATGGAACAATAAAGATTTCATACAAAGACAAAACTTTTGACAACGACAGGCTTGCTTTTGTTGACCCAAATTTCTTCAGCATTTTTACCTTACCCCTGGTAACAGGCAATCCAAACACAGCTTTGATGCAACCCAACAGCGTCGTTTTATCTGAAGCTGCTGCAAAAAAATATTTTGGTAACGAAAATGCTATTGGCAAAACGTTTCGGCTCGTTGATGATTCAGCAAACTATATTGTGACGGCTGTAATGAAAAACATCCCCTCCGGGTCGCATTTTCATTTTGATCTTTTTGCTTCTATGAAAAGCACGAAAGATGCAACATCTGACTCCTGGTTAAAGAGTGCCTATTATACATACCTGCTCCTGAATCCCGGTACAGATTTGAAAAAAATGGAAGCAAAGTTTCCAGCGATGGTTTCCAAATATATGGGCCCTCAGATACAACAACAAATGGGCCTGAACCTGAATGAATTTACAACAAGAGGAAACACTTTAGGATTTGTTCTCCAACCATTAACTGCAATTCATTTATACTCACACACCACCAATGAACTTGAACCCGGTGGCAACGCTACTTATGTGTATATTTTTGGAGGCGTGGCTATTTTTATGCTGATCGTTGCCTGTATCAATTTCATCAATTTGTCAACTGCGAGCGCTTCAAAAAGAGCAAAGGAAGTGGGCATAAGAAAAGTGGCTGGTTCCGGAAGATTTCAACTCATCAGCCAATTCATATCGGAGTCAATATTGATAACCTTGCTTGCTTTGATAGTTGCTTTTATATTAGTGAAAATACTATTGCCGGAATTCAATTCTATTGCAGGAAAACAATTGATCTTTGATCAAAATCCTGTTCTTGCATTTGTTGGATTAGGATTGTTCGTGGGTATCATCGCAGGCATTTACCCTGCATTCTATTTATCGTCTTTTAAACCTATCGCTGTATTAAAAGGAAAACTTACCGGCAATCATAAAAGTTTTGGTTTGCGCAGTAGTCTTGTTGTATTTCAGTTCTTCATTTCAGTTGTTTTAATTATTGGAACAATTGTAGTGTATCAGCAAATGAAATTCATGCAAAATAAAGACCTTGGTTATAACAAAGAACAACTGATTACGATTCCTAATTCGAATGTATTGGGAAAAAATGAAACTGTATTCAAACAACAAATGCTGCAAGACTCCAGAATAGTAAATGCGACTGCATCGTGGTACAAACCCGTAGGGCCAAGTGATATAAACAACGCATTGGCTTATCCAATGGGAAATGACAAACTGGTAGTGAATGGCATGGACTATCATGTAGATGAACATTACATACCAACGATGGAAATGAAAATAGTAAGCGGCCGAAATTTTTTAAAAGATTTTCCAACAGATTCTTTTGCAATCATACTTAATGAAGCTGCAGCGCATGCTCTTGGATGGAATGATATAAGCGCTATTGGCAAAACGGTAATCAGGCAAAATAGTGATAGGGGAAAAAATGTCCCTTTTCATGTAATCGGCGTAGTAAAAAATTTCAATTTTAAATCACTACATGAAGCCATCAGCCCTTTATATATGACGCTTATGCCGGAAGGCGGATTGATATTCAGGATAAAAACAACCGATGTGGCCGGACTGCTCAAAACCATGAAAAAAAATTGGGATGCATACAACACAGGCGAACCATTTACTTACAGTTTCATGGATGATCTTTTTAATAAAACCTATTCAGCAGAACAAAAAACAGGAACGATTCTCAATATTTTTTCAATACTGATTATTCTTGTTGCCTGTCTTGGATTATTTGGATTGGTAACTTATACTGCAGAACAACGTACCAAAGAAATCGGCATCAGGAAAGTATTGGGAGCCAGTGTAAGTCAGGTAACACAAATGCTTTCAAAAGAATTTTTAAAATTGGTATTGATAGCATCGCTCATTGCATTTCCCGTTGCATGGTGGGCAATGAAACTATGGTTGCAAAGTTTTGCTTACAGGATAAATATAAGTTGGTGGGTTTTTGTTGTTGCAGGATTAATTGCAATGCTGATTGCATTGATAACTGTGAGTTTCCAGACTATCAAAGCTGCAATGGCGAATCCGGTGAAGAGCCTGTCTACCGACAGGTAGATTTGAGGGCAGACTGAGATAATTGATAACTTGCCTGCCGGCATACAGATTCGTAATTTTTAACTTGCCAGCCGGTAGGCAGGTTCGTAATTCGTAATTAATTAAACATGTTTAAGAATTATTTTTTAGTTGCTCTTCGTAGTTATAAAAAAGATAAGATAAATACTTTAATCAGTCTTTCAGGATTGATAACAGGATTAACATGTGTAATGCTGATTGTAGCATACATACGTTATGAAACTTCATTTGATACAAGCTATAGTAATGCCAACAGGATTTACAGGATTGTAAGCAACTGGAAATTTTCATTTGATGGCCGCAAAAGTGGTGAAGCGCCTGGAACACTTGCACCTGCATTGGTCCGGGAAATACCCGAAGTGGAATCTGAAACACAGATTTCAAACAGACTATTATACGTTCAGCATGGCAATGAAATAATGAGCCTTAATAATTCAGGAGTTAATGATAACTTTTTTTCAATTTTTAATTTTAAGCTGTTGCATGGTAACGCCGGTAATGTATTGAATGATAAAAATAAAATTGTACTTACTGCCTCAGCAGCATTAATGCTTTTTAATACCACAAACATTGTTGGTAAAATATTGGTTGAAAATGATACAACAAGATACATTGTAAGTGGTGTAGCTGAAGATATACCTCAGAATATTTTTTCAGCACGGAATCATTTACGATGTCGAAAAGACCAGTCAAGGAATTGGATGATTTAAACGCTTTTTCTTCCTTCCCTTCATTTATTATGTTATCAAAAAATGCTTCCCCAAATATCGTGGAAGATAAAATGAAACAATTATGCAACCGTTATAAAATTACCAATTTTAAATTTCAATTACAGCCCGTGCAGGACATCCACCTGAATTCTGCATCAATTAATAATGGTTCTACCGGGTTTAATATTTATGATATCAAATATGTTTACATCAATGGTTGTATTGCATTGCTTATTTTAATTATTGGCTGTATAAATTTTATCAATTTAACGATAGCAAGGAGCCTGGAAAGAACTAAAGAAGTTGGTGTTCGCAAAGTGATGGGTGCTCAAAAAAACCAACTCGTGTTTCAGTTTATTGGTGAAACTGCATTGTATTTTATCATTGCAATACCTATAGCATTAATGCTTGCCATTCTATGTTGGAACGGCTTTATCCATTTGCTGAATATAAATGCAGGCATAAGTTTTTTGTTAAACATCAATGCAATTTTAAACCTCATTGGTGTTTGCTTTTTGTCAATTATTATTTCAAGTTTGTATCCTGCATTTTTTCTTTCAAGGTTGCAACCGGCAGAAACTTTAAAGGGAGGGTTCATAAGCGGCATGCATTTAAACATGGGTCTCAGGAAAATATTGGTAGTGGTGCAGTTCACAATATCAATTGCATTAATTGCAGCAACAATTATTATTCATGCACAACTGAAATATCTGAATAACGGACCTTTAGGATTTAATAAAAGCAACCTTGTTAATTTGTACACCCCGTGGAGTACAAATCAAGGTAAGGCATTTAAGAATGAATTACTGGCAAACCCCAATATTCAGTTTTTTACATATTCAACTGTACATTTTGCAGGGCAATATAGCTCCACCGGTTCTAATGATGACCCTAATGATTCAACGAAACAAATGTATTTTGCTTTTATTGATGGTGATTTTGATTTTCTGAAAACATTTCAAATACCATTAAGCAGTGGCAGGGATTTTTCTCCTGCTTATCCGTCTGATTTACTGGATTACGATTCATTGTTTCAGAAACAAATTCAAAAAAATAAATCCGGCAAGACAACAAATGATGTGACAGATAATCCTTTTTTAATCCTTGCAAAGCAACCGATAATTATTACTGATGATATGGTAAAAGCGCTTGGACTGAAAAATCCTATCGGCCATACTATCAACATGGGCGCATGCCGGGGAACTATCATCGGAACTATAAAAGAATTTAATGGCATCTCTTTAAAAGAAAAGACTCCATTCATTGTAATCAGATGCAGTCAAAACCGCAATGCAGGACAGGCTTATGCAAGAATAAAAGCAACCAATACCCAGGCAACAATAAGTTACATATCCGGTAAATACAAACAATTCTTTCCAAATGAACAATTCGGTTTTTTTGTAGAAGATGATATTGCACACTTATATGACCTTGAATTAAGGCTCACTAAACTGTTTAATATTTTTACCTTGTTTGTTATTGCATTATCGGGCATGGGTTTGTTTAGCCTTGTTGCATTAATGGTGCATAAGCGTGCAAAAGAGATAGGCATACGAAAGGTGTTGGACGCATCAGTAAATGATGTAATGGTATTAATCAGCAAAGATTTTTTACGGCTGATAATTATTTCATTTGTTATTGCCACACCTATTACTTACCTGGTGATGTATAAATGGTTGCAGGGATATGCAAACAGAACTGAGATGTCATGGTGGATATTTTTAGTTGCCGGCGCTACTGCAATTTTAGTTGCGGTTGTTTGCATTATTTATAAAACAATTGTTGCAGCAAAAGCTAACCCCAGTGAAGAGCCTGTCTAACGAATGATAGATTTGAGGACGGAATTTAATTACGAATTATCAATTAAACATTAGCAATTATCAATTACGAATCAGGAAATAATTATAATCCTTACAGGAGAAAGAGATTGAATTTATTTTTATTTCAATTCATCAAACATAACTCAACCACCATTTTTCTTTATGCTTTTGTTTGTAATTTTTATAAGCCGCACATAATGGATACATGAAAATGACTACTGCAATCCAAACAATGTAAACACCTGTCAGTGAGATACCATATTTATCAGGATGAAAATAAAAAGTGCCTGATGCTATTTCTGAAGATTTAAATCCCATTGCATAAAAAATAATCACACTGATTACCCTGATAGTGAAAAAATGAATTACATAATAAAAAAACGGTACGTTACCATAAACAATAAAAGTTTTTGATACCCATCCATGCGCATTTTCAACAAGATCCAGTAACAGTAATATCGGGCCAAGCGTCATACATACAAATAATAATGAAGGTGGATATTTATTGGTATTGATAAATGATAACACATCATATAAAAATGTTTTTTGTGATGACCAGGGTATCAAATCACCATAAATGTTGATGAGCCTGAGAATGATAAATATAATTATTGTTGCCACACCTGCAGTGTATAAAGTTTTTATTCTTTGTTTTTTTGAATAGGATGGGGCGAACAACCGACCAGTTACAAAGCCGATGAGCATTATACCTGTCCATGGTAAAAATGAATAGGCAACCAATAGTACATGTGTTTTTGAAAGCGGTAATACTGTGGGAACAGTATAAAGAAAACCTTTTATTGCACCCCATGTTGTGATAGGGTTATTGACAACAGGGTTAAGCAAATCGTGTAAAAAAATAATAGCAAAGCCAATAGCAGCAATAATCTTCCATGATAAACCACATAAGAAACCAAGTAGTATCATACTCATACCAATTGCCCACAACACAGAAAGGATTATCATGTTGTAATGCGGGTTAAAGGAGAGTAACAATGTCATCAGGATAATATCAATCAGTATCAACCAGGCACCCCTTGATATTAAAAATTTCCTGAGTTGCACCTTGTCTTTTTTCATTCCATATAAGAATGCAGAAACACCTGCCAGGAATACAAAACCAGGTGCACAAAAATGTGTAATCCATCTTGAGAAAAACAAAACAGGAGTAGTGGTGGTCAGATCAAGTGGGTTATTAGTTGTTGCATCAAGATGCAAAAGATCCCTTGTATGATCCAAAGCCATAATGACCATGATGATACCTCTTATCAGATCAATGGATGTAATCCTTGATGATGATATATTTTTTATAGCAGTGCTGTCGGTCATGGTTTAGTTTTTTTAAATAAAATATAAAAGCTACTTTCTTAAAATGGTAAACATGAATTTTAGAGAATGAATGGTAATATTATTTTTTCAGCGGTAATAACTATCCAATCGTTGAATAGCAGGGTTCTTATTAAAAAAATGAAATGCTAATAAAATTATTGCCAATTTAATCTTTTAATGTTTAATGCTTCAAATCATTTCACATGATTCACCGGGTTAAATATTTATTTATTAGAAGTGAAATTAATTTGATAAAAATCACTTCATTACCCTGCAAATAAAATCAACTATTTTAGCGCTGATAAATTAATTATGAATAAGAATTTAGTTTTTTGTTTTGGTCTGATATTATTTATTGCCTGCAATAACAATACAAATCAATCAACTCAAAATAATTTTTCCGGGTTATCTACTGCTGAAAAAAAAATAAATACAAAGAAATTTCTGTTTGATGCTACAAAGGCTGAAACTGCAGGTAATGCAGATTGGGTTATTGATGAAGACAATGGATTGGCAAAACGTTTGCCTACACCATCACAGGAAAATATACAACCCAACACAAATGAAACATACTGGACTGGCGCATTATCATCATGGGGAATTTCATTAGTGAAGCTACATCAGCATGTAGAGACCTTGCAGGAAAACGGGCACATCACTTTTGGTGATGCAGGAAATGCACAAGACCTTTCTCATTATAATGTGTTTGTTGTTGATGAACCTAATATCCGATTCACTGATGCAGAAAAAACTGCTATCATCAGTTTTGTAAAAAATGGGGGAGGGCTCTTCATGATTTCTGATCATGATCATTCAGACAGGAATAATGATGGATGGGATTCTCCTGCTATCTGGAATGATTTGATGAATAATAATTCCATTCAGAAAAACCCTTTTGGTTTTTCAATATTTTTAACCAACATCAGCCAGGTATCATCAAATATTACAAATGCTGTCAACCCAATCATGCAAGGCCCGATTGGAAAAGTAAATGCTTTACAATTCAATAATGGTGCGACTATCACACTCACTGCTCCATCAGCAAAAGGTTTATGCTGGATGAAAGATTTTCCTCAAAACACAATTCGTGTCATGGCTGCTTATAGCACATTCGGAAGTGGGCGCATTGTTGTGATTGGTGACAGTTCACCTGCTGATGATGGCACAGGAAACAAAAACGATAAACTGCACAAAGGCTGGACAAGCCAGGGTGACAGCCATTCAGCATTTTTTATCAACGCATCATTGTGGCTGGCAAAGCTGAATGAAAGTAAAAGCTGATTGCATCCAATCCAAAACCTGATTAAAAATATTTTAATCCAATGCCTGGCTTAAGTCTGCGATGATATCATCAATAAATTCAAGGCCTACAGAAATTCTTATCAATCCAGGTGTAATACCCACATTCAATCTTTCCTGTTCAGTAAGTTTAGAATGTGTAGTACTTGCAGGATGTGATGCGATGGTTCTTGTATCACCTAAGTTGGCAGTCATAGAAATCATATTTAGTTTATTTAAAAACTGCCTGCCTTTTTCAATGCCACCTTTTACTTCCACACATACTATACCACCACCTGCTTTCATTTGTTTTTTAGCTATTTCAAATTGTGGGTGATCTTCGAGGAAAGGATATTTTACCCACTCAACATTTTTATGTTTTTTCAATGCCAGCGCTACTTTCATTGCATTTTCACAATGGCGTTGAAGACGTACATCAAGTGTCTCGAGGCTCTTGCTTAATATCCATGCATTAAATGGTGACAATGATGGACCTGTGTTCCTGCTGAATAAATAAATATCATGTATCAACTCTTTTTGTCCTACTACTACACCACCTAAAACACGGCCCTGTCCATCTATCCATTTGGTAGCAGAATGAACAACAATGTGCGCACCAAAATCAATCGGACGCTGCAATAAAGGTGTAGCAAAACAATTATCAACATTTAAAATAAGGTTGTGTTTTTTGGCAAAACTTCCAGCCCATTCCAAATCAATTAATTCCAATTGCGGATTGGTGGGTGTTTCGAGGTAAACCATTTTTGTATTGGGTTTGACAGCATTTTCCCATGCCTGCCTGTCGGCTGCATCCACCAGGGTTGCTTCGATACCATATCGCGGTAAAAATTTTGTAACCATTGTATGTGTGCTTCCAAAAACTGACCTGCTGCATATTAAATGGTCGCCCTGCTTCAACAGCGCAAATACGGATACGAAAACTGCTGCCATACCTGTTGCTGTGGCGTAACCTGCTTCAGCACCTTCCAATACGCACATCTTTTTGATAAACTCATCAACATTCGGATTGGTAAACCTGCTGTAAATATTTTCATGTATTTCATCTGCGAAAGCAGCCCGCATGGTTTCTGCTTCATCAAAACAAAAACTACTGGTTAAATACAATGGCGCTGAATGTTCACCTTCATCTGTTCTTGGTATCTGTATCCTGATTGCTTCGGTTGTAGGGTTCAATTTGTTACTTGCTTTGCTCATTTTATAATTATAATTTCTTTTTTATTAAATATTTTGGCAGAATAATTAGTTTCATTTTCCAATGTACAATTTAATAATCAACGATTATTCTTGTACTTTCAGTGTGTTATTCTTTCAGCACTTTCACACTCCATGTTAATGTGGCGCCAGCTCTTCTCAGTGTTTCTGCAACAGAACAATATTTTGTCATTGATAAATCTACAGCTCTTTGTGCTTTGGCAATATCCACTTCACCTGTAATAATAAATTCAACTTCCACCTGTTTCCAGACAGATGGCTCTACGCCAGGTTCCCTTTCACCCTTCACTATAGTTTTATAACCTGTTACCTGTTGTCTTTGTTTTTTAAGAATAGATATTACATCCATACCACTACAACCCGCCAATGCCATTAATAACATTTGCATTGGCCTTACACCAAAACCTTCACCACCGTGTGCAGGGCTGTTATCAATATTCACAGTTTTGCCACTATCATCCTTTACTTCAAAACCAAAATCACCATGGATCCTTGTTAATTCAATCTTTTGCATCTTAAAAATTTTCAGCAAAGGTATTAATTCGAAACGGAGAAATTATTCATCGTTTTTATGAGTAGTGTATATTGGATTTTTTGTTTAAATATTCCTGTTAAAATAATAAGTGTTGATGAATTGAATACGGCACATTTCATTGTTACTATACTTCATTTTTCTTGTAATTATCTGTAGTAACAGTATGTAGAAAAATATTTCGAATTTGTTGAAAATAGTAAAGTATCATTGCTTTCTCTTTATTAACTGTTGTGAAAATTTTGATTCGTATAATACAATTCATCTATTCTATTTATGCATTACTTGTATTTATTGCTTTAATGTTGATTGTATTTGTGTTGTTGCTTTTCTTTTTATTGTTTGGAAAAATCAGGGCTGGTAACCTTGTTTACAAAGCTTGTAATGCCTGGGGCAATGCCTGGTATTTTTTGATTGGCATCAGGCATAAGGAAATTTATGAAACACCACATGACAAAAATAAACAATACATTTTTGTTGCCAACCATTCTTCATATATGGATATCCCCTGTATAGTGATGTGTATGCACCAGCCTGTTCGTGTTTTAGGAAAATATGAAATGGTGCATTATCCCATCTTTGGTTTTATTTACAGGGCAGCAGTTATCCTGGTTGACAGGAGAGATGCTGCACACAGGGCTCAAAGTTTGCGTGCGCTAAAAGCAGCCATACAAAAAGGTATTTCGATATTTATTTTTCCAGAAGGAACTTTTAACACAACTCAGGAACCATTAAAAGATTTTTATGATGGCGCATTCAGGACAGCAGTGGAAACACAAACACCCATCAAACCAATATTGTTTTTAGATAATGATAAAAGGCTCAACCAGAGAAGTATTTTTTCAATGACACCTGGTTTATGCCGGTGTGTTTATTTAGATGAAATAAATGTGGAGCAATACAAAACAAAACAGGATATTCAATTGCTGAAACAACATGTGCATGAGATAATGGATGAAGGCTTGAGGAGATATATGACTTTCCCATAAAAATATTCAGGTATCTTAAAAAAGAAATATCAACAGCATTCTCTTTCTCAAAAAATAACATTAAACGATAATTATATTTGTCTGCAGATGACAGAAAAAGAGATTGAAAATACTGATGCATCAAATAACATTCATCCACCTGTAATGGGAGACGGGCGTGAATCAGATAATGTTTATGCTGAAATAATTATTCCGTTTGCATTGCCAAAAAATTATACCTGGAGTGTTCCTGATTCATTCAGGAATGCAATAAAACCTGGTGCCCGTGTTGAAGTAATGCTGAAAAATAAAAGGTATGCAGGCATAATCAAAAAGATCATTACACAAAAGCCAGAAGGGTTTGAGCCAAAACCAATACTAAATATTTTGGATGATGAGCCACAATTACATGCACAACAACTACAGTTATGGCAATGGATTGCTGATTATTATATGTGCAGTGAAGGTGAAGTAATGCAGGCCGCTATGCCTGCCAATCTTAAACTTTCGAGTGAAACAATTTTGGTTTGGAATGAGGTGCATAATGAAGACTTTTCAGATTTAAATGATAGGGAATATATCATTGCAGAAGCATTAAATATCAGGAAAGAATTAAAGATAGGAGAAGTGCAGCAATTACTGGATGCATCACATGTGTATCCTGTAATAAAAAGCCTGATTGAAAAAAATGTTTGTCATGTCTGGGAAGAACTGAAAGAAAAATATAAAGAGAAAACAGAAACCTATATCGTATTACATCCTCAATATCATGATGAAGATAAGCTGGCTGACTTATTAAATTCTTCAACACGTGCACCAAAACAAATGGAGCTTTTGCTTTCATATTTGCACCTCATAAAAGAAGAAGGTGAAGTAACTCAACCTTCACTATTAAAAAAATCAAATGCAAGTGCAGCACAATTAAAAGGGTTGATGGATAAAAATATTTTGTTTGCAGAAAAAAGATCTGTCAACCGCATCCGCAGCCTTCCTAAAAATGTTTTTATTGACTTCACCCTTTCTTCAGCACAGCAAAATGCTTTTGAGTCTGTACAAAAATCTTTTGAAGAAAAAAATGTTTGCCTGTTACATGGTATAACTGCAAGCGGTAAAACACAGATATATATTAAGCTGATGGAGCAATTCATCAGACAGGATAAACAGGTTTTGTATATGTTGCCTGAGATTGCATTGACTGCACAGGTTGTGCGAAGGTTGCAAAAACATTTTGGTGGTTACATAGCAGTGTATCATTCAAAATTCAATGCAAATGAAAGGGTGGAAATATGGAACCGTATCAAGAGTGGTGAGTTGAAAGTGTTGCTGGGTGCACGTTCTGCACTATTTCTTCCCTTTAATAATCTTGGATTAATTATAGCAGATGAAGAGCACGATGCATCCTATAAACAACAGGATCCGGCACCACGATATCATGCAAGGGATGCCGCTGTGTATTATGTTGGTTTGTTTCATGCAAAAATTTTATTAGGCAGCGCTACACCTTCTATTGAATCTTATTACAATACGCAAATCAATAAATATGCTTTAGTTGAATTGAAAGAAAGATTTGGAGATGCAACACATCCATCCATTGACATCATAGATATTTCAAAAATTTCTTCTAAAGAAAAAGTATTGATATCGGAGCCGTTGAAAGAAGCTATTGCTGCAACACTTGCACAACGCAAGCAAATCATACTTTTTCAAAACAGACGTGGTTATACACCCTATTTAATTTGCAATGTGTGTGGATGGATACCTCAGTGCAGGAACTGCGATGTAACGCTAACATATCACAAAGCAAAAAATAAAATGCTTTGTCATTATTGTGGTACTGAGTACCCTGTATTGTACTCATGCCCACAATGTGGCAGTCATGATTTTAAACAGAGAAATTTCGGAACAGAAAAAATTGAAGAACTGGTTGCGGAAACATTTGAAGATGTAAGGATAGCACGTATGGATTATGATACAATGCGAGGCAAGAACAATCATGACACACTCATCAAGTTGTTTGAGCAGCAAAAAATAGATTTATTGGTTGGTACACAAATGATTGTAAAGGGACTCGATTTTGAACACGTCAACCTTGTTGGCATTTTAGATGCAGACAGTCTTTTATATTTTGCAGATTTCAGGGTAAATGAAAGGGCGTTTCAATTGATGGAACAAGTGAGTGGCAGGGCTGGCAGAAAAGATAATAATGGTAAAGTCATGATTCAGGTGAGTAATATTTATCATCCTGTTTTAAAGTTTGTGATGAGTCATGATTATAAGGGTTTATATGATTTCGATATTCAAAGCAGGAAACAATATTTTTATCCTCCATTCACAAGGTTGATCCACATTCGCTTCAGGCATAAAGAAAACCATATTGCTGAAGAAGCTGCCAACATTTTTGTCAATGCAATAAAAAAAGATTTTGAAAATTATATCACAGGCCCTGCGCAACCGGTTGTAAACCGCCTGCGCAATAAATATCTGTGGGATATATTATTAAAATTGCCCAAGCACACATCTCTTGTAGCTCGTTGCAAAAAAGAAATAGAACAGCAAACTGCCTTTCTAAAATTCAATAAGAGATATAGGAGTGTAGATGTAATCATTGATATTGATCCGGTCTAAAACGAATGCACCATCCACCAGTATTGAACTCAATACTATTTTGATTCAGAATTTTTTTTTAATCAATTTTGAGCTGACTATTTTCATTTATTCTTATCCTGATCTTTCGTAAAAAAGGGAGAGGGTTGAATTGTTTTAATACCTGTTGAAAGTATATCGCTGTATGGATTTGCCATCATAATAAGTAGCAATAAACCTGTTGTTGCCTGCAAAACTGATATCATCAAAAACCAGATCAATATAACTACCATTGCCTGATACAGTCACAGAAAAATCATTGTGACAGTCTGTGCTATAGTTGCCATATTTATCGTAGTAACCTGTTGCGATGTAATTACTATACCATGCACCCTGCATCGTTCCGTTATAATCTGAATATTGTGCAGTGCCATCATTATAAAATGTGAAGATGCCCGGTAAACCTGTGTTATAACTGTTCCACCCATAGTTATCAAAATATGCGACATCACTAATATACCATGAACCACTTAACGAATAGTTTAAGGGTGGTGTCACAACATCAACTCTTTTGGTGCAGGCTGTAAAACTGAATGCAAACAATAAGACTGATAAGAGAGATAGATTTGTCCTCATATAATTTGATTTTTGTTGAAAATGTATTCGTTTCTTTTGATGACAATAGTTGGTTGTAGTTCAATACATGGTCGTTAAAAAAAACAGAATGATTTATTTGTTGAAGCAAAAAAAATGATCTCAGTTTTTACTTTTAAAAATTATAGAATTTCGATGAAAAAAGAAATCTGGTCTATTGATTAACGGTATAGCATTTATCTTATAACAAAAATTAATTTCAGTAATCTGGAATCCTTAAAAAAACCACAGGTTTATAAAATAATCATATCATATTGCAGGCTTCTTTATCTTCGCTGCATTGCAAAATTTGTCTTATGAATAAAGATTGGAACGATTACCAACAAAAAAACAAACAACGTTTCCTTGACGAATTGATTGAATTGTTGCGCATTCCCAGCGTAAGTGCCCGCAGTGAACATAAAGCGGATATGCTGAATTGTGCGGAAGCAGTAAAGCAAAGGTTGTTGGATGCCGGCGTTGATACAGCTACTGTTTATGCAACAGAAGGCCATCCTATTGTGTATGGTGAAAAAATTATTGATGCTTCAAAGCCAACAGTATTAGTCTATGGCCATTATGATGTGCAACCTCCTGATCCTTTGGAACTCTGGCACAGTGGGCCTTTTGAACCCGTTGTAAAAGATGGAAAATTATATGCAAGAGGTTCTGCTGACGATAAAGGGCAGGTATATATGCATGTGAAAGCTTTTGAAACAATGGCAGCTACCAACACAATTGCCACCAACATTAAATTCATCATTGAAGGTGAAGAAGAAATCGGAAGCCCATCTCTTGCATCATTTGTAAAGACACATAAAGATTTATTGAAAGCAGATGTGATCTTAATCAGCGACACTTCCATGCTATCTTTAGATACTCCAAGTATGGATGTGGGTGTACGTGGATTGAGTTATATTGAAATAGAAGTGACCGGACCGAACAGGGACCTGCATAGTGGTGTTTATGGTGGAGCAGTTGCAAACCCAATTACTATTCTTGCGCAGATGATTGCAAGCCTGCATGATGAAAATAATCACATAACCATTCCTGGTTTTTATGATGATGTAGTGGAAAGCTCTGTTGCAGAAAGAAAACTCATGGCAGAAGCGCCTTTTGATGAAGCTGAATACAAAAAAGATTTGGGCATTAAAGAGCTTTGGGGAGAAAAAGGTTATTCTACCAATGAAAGAACTGGTATTCGGCCCACACTTGAGTTGAATGGTATTTGGGGTGGTTATATGGGTGAAGGTTCAAAAACTGTTTTGCCATCCAGGGCACATGCAAAAATCAGTTGCCGTTTGGTGCCCAATCAAAAAACAGATGTGATTACTGATTTACTGATTAATCATCTTAAAAAGATTGCACCACCTTGTGTTGAAATTAAAACAATGATTCATCATGGTGGCGAACCTTATATGACGCCTATTGATTGCAAGGGTTATAAAGCTGCTGCAAAAGCTATTGAAACAACTTTTGGCAAACAACCCATTCCTGTTCGGGGTGGCGGCAGCATTCCAATCTGTGCATTGTTTGAACAGGAGCTTGGTATCAAAATCATATTTATGGGATTTGGTTTAGACAGTGATAACCTGCATAGCCCGAATGAGAAATATGATCTTGCCAATTATTACAAAGGCATTGAAACCATCCCATATTTTCATAAATATTTTGCTGAAGAATGATGAATTGGAAATGAATTGACATCTCATATTTTCATGAAAACTTTTTTGATATTCTATTTCATCTGTTGATTGAAAAAATATTAATTGGGATAATTCAAACTTTACAAAAAAAAATATTAAAGCCCCATGATGGGGCTTTAATATTTTTAGAAAGGAGGAATGGATATTGTCAGTCAAAAAAAATAAATACCCTTAAAATAAAAAAGCCTCACTATGAGGCTTTACAAGTTGCGAGGGAGGGGTTCGAACCCCCGACCTTCGGGTTATGAGCCCGACGAGCTACCGCTGCTCTACCTCGCGATATAAAAAAGTTTAAATTTCAGAACTTGCATCACATTAATAATGTAATGGGCGGCGAAGATAAGCCAATGTGTTTCTATTACAAAACTTAATTATGATTATTTAGCTTTTCTTTTTTACAGTTGAGCCACTACTCACATCAACATTGGATAAAGTAGCGCTACCACTATACCTTATATTGCTTGCGCCGCTTGCTGTTGCCTGGATATCTTTACTCACATTTATGTTGGCTGATGATGCACCGGTTGCTTCCACTTTGCAGTTTTCTGAAGTAAGATCATCACCTCTGAAATTGCTGGCGCCACTGGCATCAACAGATAATTTTGAAACAGTTCCATTAACATCTGTTACGCTGGCGCCACTGATATCAAAATCAGCGCTGGGTGTGGTCAGATCACCTTTATAATTACTGGCCCCACTTTGTGATAGAGTAAAACTATTAGCATTTATAGAAAGTTTTGCAGTGGATGCACCTGTTAATTCAACATCCATATCATCTGCTTTAATCTGGCCTTTTATTGAGCTGGCACCAGAAAGCTCCATCTTGAAATTATTAACGTGAATCGGATCTGTTAACTCAACAGCACAAGCGCCAGATACGTCCAATGATTCAAGCGTAGTAAATGTTACATAGGCTTTTAAATGTATGTTTTTCCAGTTCCATCCATTCCAGGCGCCATTTTCTACATAAATCTTTAATGTACCATTACTCACTTGTGTGATAATACGGTTTGTTATATTAGGGTTTTCTGAACTTACAGCAACGCCTTGCTCATTGCCTTGTGACAAGTATAAACTAATTGCATTTGAAACCCTGATTTTATTGAATTCACTAACATTTCTTACCTGAGCATTGGCATCATGAACAACATTTTGAGCATTAAGTGTTAATACTCCAAAACTTATTATCAGAGAAAAAATTATTTTTTGCATTATCAAATTTTAGAGTGAAACGATAAATTAATTAAAAGGTTACAGCCGATTTAAAATTCTTCTGATTATTTTTGTGGCTCAAATAGTTCTGATAGTATCCGGAAACTATCAGAAAAATCCCGGGGTGCTTTCTTTCTGAAGGCTGAGATTATACCCGTCGAACCTGAACAGGGTAATACCTGCGAAGGGAAGGTGAGCTTTAATATAGCCGCACATTCTCCAGCATTATTCCTTGTTCCCATTTGTGAAATATTAAAAATGCGAAAATGAAAAGATTTTTGGGAACAGCTATTTTATTTTGGATTACATTTTTTGCCACTGCACAAAACATGAGTGGTGTCGTCATCAACAAAAATGATTTGCCTTTAAAAGGTGCAACAATTACTATTAGTACAAAAGGGTATAAAGAAAAGCAACTGACAGGGGAGAAGGGGGAATTTAATTTTCATGGTTTGAAAATAAATTCTACCTACAAAATTCTCGTTGAATATATTGGCATGAACAACTTTGATACCGCCATTCAATTGCAAGATAGGGTAGCATTGAATATAGTGATGAAAGAATCCGATACTTATCTTGAACCATTGGAGGTTAGTTCAGTTCGTGCCGGAGATAAGGCGCCATTTACAAAAACCAACATCACCAAGAAAGCAATTGCACAGGTTAATCTTGGCCAGGACCTGCCATTTGTTCTCAATCAAACTCCTTCTGTAATTACAACAACTGATGCAGGCAATGGCGTGGGTTATACAGGCATCCGCATCCGTGGCACAGATGCTACACGTATAAATGTAACATTGAATGGAATACCGTTTAATGATGCTGAAAGCATGGGAACATATTTTGTGGATATGCCTGATTTTATTTCATCAGCTAATTCAATTCAAATACAAAGAGGTGTAGGCACATCTACTAATGGCTCAGGCGCTTTTGGCGCTACCATTAATATCAGTACAAATGAAGTGAATAAGAAAGCTTATGCTGAAAGTGATAACAGCTTTGGTTCATTTAATACATGGAGAAATACTATCAAATTTGGTACAGGTTTTTTGGCCAATCATTTCACTTTTGATGCAAGATTAAGCCGCATCAGCAGTGATGGTTATATTGATCGGGCCACCAGTAATTTGAAATCTTTTTATGCATCATTGGCATATCTCAATAATAAAAATTCTTTGAGACTGAATATTTTTTCAGGCAAAGAAAAAACTTATCAGGCCTGGTATGGTATCCCTTATGACAGCCTTATTTCAAACAGAACTTATAATCCAGCAGGCACTGAAAAACCAGGCACTCCTTACAACAATCAAACAGATAATTATACTCAAACACATTACCAGTTGTTTTTTGATCACACATTCAATAGTAAATGGAAATTAAATACTGCATTTTTTTTAATAAGGGGCAAAGGCTATTATGAAGAATATAAAGCCGAAGAAAACTTAGGTGATTATGGACTGAGTGACACCGTAAATGCGGACATTGTAAGAAGGCGATGGCTTGATAATTATTTTTATGGACAAATTGCTTCACTGCAATACAAATCATTGAATGATGAAGTTACACTTGGTGGCAGTTGGAGCAGTTATGATGGAAAACATTATGGTACTTTGATCTGGAGTGCTGCAAAAATTCCATCAGATTATCAATACTATAATTTTCCTGCAACAAAAAATGACGAGAATTTTTATATAAAATGGATGCATGGTTTTAATACAAACTGGAACAGTTTTGTTGACATTCAGTACAGGCATGTCATGCATGATATGAATGGATTTGAAGATCACCCCGAACTCTTTATTAAAAGAAAGTTTGATTTCTTCAATCCTAAAGTCGGCATCAGTTACAATAAAGATGGAGGGAATATTTATTTCAGTTATGCATTAGCACATAAAGAACCCAACAGGGATGATTTTGAAGCAGGTTTGCAACAACAACCCAAGGCAGAAACATTACATGATTTTGAAGCAGGTTTTGAAAGAAAAAGAAAGAACAACCATATATCTGCCACTTTATATTATATGTTGTATAAAGATCAGTTGGTGTTAAACGGGCAGATCAATGATGTGGGAAGTTATACCAGAATTAATGTGCCAAATAGTTACCGTGCCGGTTTAGAATTACAGGCTGGCGCTTTAGTGAATAATTGGTTTTTAATGAGTGGTAATGTAAGTGTCAGCAGCAATAAAATAAATACTTTTACTGAATACCTGGATGAGTATGATGCTGATTTTAATTATGTTGGCCAAAAAGCAGTACAACATCATCATACTGATATTTCATTTTCGCCAAACTTTATAGCGGCAGGCACTTTTACTTTTATTCCAGTGAAAAACCTACAGTTGAATTTGGTGAGCAAATATGTGGGCCGGCAATACCTGGATAATGCAGAAAATAGAGACAGGATGTTGAATGGATATTTTACAGAAGATGTAAGATTAAACTATTCATTGTATGATAAATTGATTTTTAAACAGGTTGATTTTATTGTTGGAGTCAATAATATTTTTAATAAACTGTATTGTCCAAATGCTTACACCTATCCATATATTTATGATGGCATTGTTACTGTAGAAAATGGATATTATCCTGCTGCAGTCATCAACTTTATGGTTGGTTTAAATATCAGTTTTTGATAAAAAATCATCAGTTTTTGTTAAGAAAAATAATTGCTGCATATCCATTGCAGACAGGAAAATCAGTCTGCTATGAGCATATCAAAAGCTTTTTCTTATACATGATATATGCGATAAGATTGATATTTGTGTTGCGCTTTTAAATAAAGTGCGTTACCAATATCCTAATATAATCCGTATCTGAATTTTCCAATTTTAGACGAAACATAATGCGGCAGAATTTATGTTCTGCCGCTTTTGTTTTTAATGTTTTCCTTTTAATTTATTGATGTTCGAAAACAGGATAGCGATAGATTCTTTTCAAATGTTTTATGTAGATGAACCACATTTCAACTCTTAAGAAAAATGATAAAACAAATTACAATATTCATTTTGTATCAAACCATACTTTGGTTTTACTGTCAGGAGCTGCATTGTAATTTACAAACAACTCTTCGCCATTCTTAATATTTCTCACTGTCGTTATTGTCATTTGTTTTTTGGTATAATCCATTTCATATTCACAGTTGGCATCATAACTATGATTATACATAGAAACATAGCCAAGGGCTACACAAGCTTTCTTTTTATTTTTTCCCCACTCAAAAATATAATGAAACAGGAGGGTCTTTTCAACTATTTTTCTCTCTGTTTCATTTAAAACAATCACAGGTGAAATTTCTATTATGGTGCCTTTTCTGATATTTTTTTTTGTAAAAACCCCACGGCCGCGATTGGGTGAAAATGCAATTACTAAATAAGGTGCAATCATTTTAACCGGGTGTAAATTAATTCCACAATATAAAGCGGAATACTTAATTCAAAATTTTTTGTTTAATTAATATTTAGCTCTAAAGTTTGTTTTCTAATTTGCACACATGAACCAGGAACTTGAAAAGCAGAGTTTACAGGCGCAGTTTGAGCATCTGTTACAGGAAAATAACCTGCATGTCATGCGTACGTTCCTTGATGACCAAAACATCAGTGAAATAGCTGATCTGATTTATGAAAATCCGGATCATGAGGCAAAGATTGTAGCCAACATGAGTATCAACAGGGCTGCAGCAGTCTTTAAAATTTTAGATGTCAGCAGGCAAAAAGATATAATTAATGAATTGCCATCTTATAAAACAGCCGAGTTATTAAATGAATTGCCTCCTGATGACAGAACAGATTTCTTAGAAGAACTCCCCAAAAATGTTATTCGTGATTTAATCAAACTGCTCAACACCGAAGAAAGAAAAATCACGTTGGCAATGTTGGGATATCCTGAAGATAGTGTGGGCAGGTTAATGACACCTGATTATGTGTATGTGTATCCTTTTAATACAATAGAACAGGTGTTAAATACCATCAGGAAAGTGGGGAAGAACAGGGAAACGATTGATGTGGTTTATGTTGTGAACAGGGAAGGAGAGTTGTTGGATGATTTAAGGATACGTGACATCATACTTGCATCACCCGATAAGAAGATTGAAGAGTTGATGGACGAACGCATAGTAGCCCTCAATGTTCATGATGACCAGGAACATGCCAGCGAAGTATTTAAAATGAACAACAGGGTGGCATTACCTGTAACCGATGACAACAATATTTTGCTGGGCATTGTAACCATTGATGATATGTTTTGGGTGGCCAATGAAGAATTCAGCGAAGACATACAAAAGATAGGTGGTACCGAAGCACTTGATGAACCATATCTTGATACGCCTTTATTCAAGTTGGTTCGAAAAAGAGCAGGATGGTTAATCGTGTTGTTTTTAAGTGAACTATTGACTGCAACAGCAATGGCTTATTTCAATGATGAAATCACTAAAGCAACTGTTCTGGCAATGTTTATACCATTGATCATGAGTAGTGGAGGCAACAGTGGTTCTCAGGCATCAACGTTGGTGATTCAGGCAATGGCAGTTGGTGATATAACTTTAGCAGATTGGTGGCGTGTGATGCGCAGGGAAATAATGAGCGGAATTTTACTGGGAAGTATTTTGGGGATTATTGGGTTTGCAAGAATTTGTATCTGGCATTTTTTAATGCATTACGGCATCATTGAAGATTTGTATAAGGAACACTGGTTTTTAATTGCAGTGAGTGTAGGGATATCTTTAATTGGAGTTGTATTATGGGGAACGCTCACCGGTTCTATGTTGCCCATCGTACTAAAAAAACTCGGCGCTGACCCTGCAGTTTCATCTGCACCTTTTGTAGCTACTTTAGTGGATGTAACGGGTATTGTGATTTATTTTTCTATTGCGTATTTCTTTCTCGAAGGAATACTATTATAAAAATTTTCAGGCAAAGCCAACATTAAATGAAAAAACAGAGCCTGATTTTTCGTCGCTGTTAATAAACATTTCACCATTATTTTTTTCAATATAATCTTTAGCTATAACCAATCCAAGACCTGCTCCTTTTTCTCCTTTGGTGCCATAAGTAGATTCGTTATTTTGTTTTTTTAAAATTTTCTCTACAAGTGCTTTTTTAATACCAATTCCAAAATCACGAACGTGGATGAATAACTTGTTATCCGTTTTTTCCGATGCAATAATAATCTTATTGCCAGGCTCTGAAAATTTCAATGCATTGGTTATAAAATTTCTTAAAGCAATATCAAACATATCCCTGTCTGCATAAATTTTTTCAGCATCACAAAGATCTATTTCTATTTCAATTTTTTTCTCCTGGGCCAGTTGCATCACACTGTCTATAATCCTTAAGATTTCAGCATTTGTATCTATAGCAACAGGTTTAAACTTCACGCTTTCCATCTGGCTTTTTGCCCATAACAATAATTCTTCAGTGAGGTTATAACATTTCACAATTCCGTTTTTCAGCATCTTTAAATGCTTTAATATATTCAGCTTTTCTGATGATTCATATTCATCTATGATGGCATCTATGAAGTTAGCATTAATTCCTAAAGGGCCACGTACGTCATGTGCAATTACTGACATGATTTTATTCTTGTTTTCATTCAACTGGAAGAGGCTTTCCTGCAATGCAACCTGGTCAGAAATATCAACGCACCATCCTGCTATCATTTTTTCATCTTTGAATATTATAGGAAATTTGATGATTTTTATTGTAGAACAATTATTGTCACAATTCACCTTTTCTATTCTTTCCATGATGCTCTCAGTTTCAAGGACTTTTTTATTAACTTCAAGATATTCGCTTGACAATTCTTCCGGGTATAACTCTTCAATTGATTTACCAATATCAACTTTGGAAAAACCAAATGAAGATAAATATGCCTGGTTCATGTAATGCATAGTGCCATTTCTGTCTGTAACCCAAGCAGGCATAGGGCTGTTTTCCATAAACTCTTCAAAAAATTTCCTGCTTTTGAAATAACTTTCTTCTATTGCTTTTTTAGTCTGCTGCAAGACCTCTATTTCTTTTTTAATGGTAAGGTCTTTTATAATAATGCAGATACACTTAACTGAATTAAAGTCGTCTTTTATCGGCTTATAAGTCAAGTCAAGATAAAATTTTGGACCGGCATTTATTTCAATGCTGTAATTTACCGTTTCACCGCGTAATGCACGGAAGCAATAGTTTTTTAATTCCCTGTGATAACTTTCAGGAACATATTTGAAAGCACTATCGCCAACCTGGTAATCTGAATCAAGCGCTTTATATAATGAACCATTCAGGTTTAAGAATATTACTTTGAAATTGCTGTCAATTATTAAAAAACTTTCATCAAGCAATTGAAGTATAGAAGCAAAACTTTCTACAGCTTTCTTACTTTTTGCTTCTGTTGTAACATCCCTTCCAACGCCGGTATAACCTATATGTTTTCCTGTTTTATCTTTAATAGCTGAATAGACCATCTGGAGTATCACCACTTTACCACTGAGTGTAATTGCTTTTACTATACCCCGCCAATAGCCTTCGCTCAACAATATTTGAATGACTTCTTCCCTTTCATTTCCTACATATTGCTGAAACAATAATTCTGTTGTCTTTCTTCCAATTGCATAAGCAGCATTTATTTCATATACTTTTTCAGCAGCTTTGTTCCAGGTTTTAATAATAAGATTTTCATCAGTAGATATAATCACATCTTGAATTTGTGATACGATGTTCTGGTAGTATTCATTATCTTCAAATGCTTGAATATTGGTTTCTGTCAGCGTTGTCATTGGTTCATTCTATGGATACTAAAATAGAATGCAAGTCATTGCTCAATGAACGCAAAAAGATATTTTATTGTCCATAACAGTTCACTTTACTCACAATCAGTTATTAAAAAAATCATCATTAATGTGTATGTTCGTTTGCGAATCAACACAATTATTATATGAAAAAAATAATTCTCTACATTTTAGTTGTTATCCCAGCCTTATCATTTTGTCAGCAGAGACTCACACCCGAATTACTGTGGCAGATAAAAAGAGTGAATGCGATTGGTATTTCAAAGGATAAACAATTTTTAATTTATTCTATCGCTACTCCTGATGTAGCGCTTAATAAAATTTCATCCGTCTCATACAAAGTTCCGCTATCAGGTGGTGAAGCTCAGGAAATTAATGATGCCGAAGAATTGGTAAACGATAATCATATTGCACCTGATGGAAAGTGGAAGCTGAGCGATAGTGATGTAAAAGTGATGAAAGTGTATGGAAGTGATTTCTTCCCTGAATTGCCTAAAAGTAATGTGCAGATTTATAACTCGCTCATGTACCGTCATTGGGATACCTGGGAAGATGGAGAGTTCAACCATGTGATTTTAAAGTCTTCAGATGGTTCAGTGGTCAAAGACCTGATGTCAGGTCAGCCTTATGATTGTCCGCAAAAACCTTTTGGTGGTGATGAAGATTATTTGTGGAACCCGGACGGAAAACATGTTGTGTATGTAACCAAGCAAAAACAAGGGACTGATTATGCCATCAGCACCAACACTGATTTGTTTGAATATAATATTGAAACCGGAGAGACCAAAAATCTAACTGAAGGAATGATGGGCTATGATGTTAATCCATCATATAATCAAAGTGGTGATTTAGCCTGGTTAAGTATGAAAAGAGATGGTTATGAATCTGATAAAAATGATATTGTTGTTTCAAATGGGATTACAAAAATGAACCTTACTGCCAGCAGGGATGATATTCATGTTGAAAGTTTTAAATGGAGTGATGATGGAAGAAATATATATTTCGTAGCGCCACTTGATGGCACTGTTCAATTGTTTGAAGTGAATTACCCAGGTAAAACAAAAATGGCGCCGGTTGTTCATCAAATCACAAAAGGTGATTTTGATGTAACTGGTATTGTTGGCCAGGTTGGAAATACTTTATATGTAACTCGTACAGATTTTAATCATGCTACTGAAATTTATACCGTTGATCTTTCATCCGGTGAAATGAAACAGTTTACACATGTGAATGATACATTTTATCAAAATATAGCAATGTGTTCCTGGCAAAAAAAATATATTACTACTTCAGACAATCATAAAATGTTAGTGTGGGTGATCTTCCCGCCGCAGTTTGATGCAAGCAAAAAATATCCTACACTTTTATATTGCCAGGGTGGACCACAAAGTCCTTTGACACAGTTTTATTCATTCCGTTGGAATTTTCAGTTGATGGCTTCAAATGATTATATCATTGTTGCACCAGATCGTAGAGGCATGCCGGGTTTTGGTACAAAATGGAATGAAGCTGTAAGTAAAGATTGGGGAGGACAAGTATTGCAGGATTACCTGAATGCAATTGATGCAATGTCGAAAGAGCCTTATGTTGACACTTCAAGGCGAGGTTGCATCGGCGCAAGCTTTGGAGGCTTTAGTGTGTATGCATTAGCGGGGATACATCATCATCGTTTTAAAACATTTATTGCACATGATGGTGTATTTGACTTCAGGAGTATGTATGGCACTACCGATGAATTATGGTTTGAAAATTGGGAAAAGGGCGGGTCTTACTGGGATAAAAATAATGCAGTTGCCCAACGTTCATTTAGTCAAAGCCCCAGCAATTTTGTTCAATATTGGGATACTCCAATAATGATAATTCAAGGAGGCAGGGATTATAGAGTGCCAATAGAGCAGGGTTTGGGAGCTTTCCAGGCAGCTCAATTAAGAGGGATTAAAAGCAGATTAATTTATTTGCCGGATGAAAATCATTGGGTATTAAAAGCGCAGGATGCATTAGTATGGCAACATGAATTTTTTGAATGGCTAAGTGAGACATTGAAATAAAAACATCGGAGATAATTCAAAGAAAAAGGCTTTTACATTTTTGTAAAAGCCTTTTTAATTATCATATTAATTAATTAAAAAATTAATCTTAATCCTAACTGCATAGCCCATGTAGTTGATAAAGATACATTGTTTATGAATGTTTGAGAAACTGGCATGCCATTATAAGTATTTATATAAAAACTGGCATCACCATTTGCTGTTGTACTGGCAACGACTAAAGGATTTTTAATTGTGTAAAGTTGCCTGATTCCCCACCGGTTATTAAGCAGGTTAAGTACATTGTAGATATCTGCTGTGAATTGGAGAGTCGGTTTTCTGGTACCAATGTTTGCGAAAATGTCTTGCACAAATTTCATATCCACCCTGTTATACCAAGGATATGCAGCGCCATTCCTCGTAGCCACTTCACCTTTATGTTTGCTCAAATATGGATCCTGGTTGATGTATGTATTAAACATAGCTGCTTGTTGTGCTGCTGTATAAACTACAGGCTGACCATTGATCATATAGGTATGATCAACAAATGTTATTTCATTGGGATCAGTTGCATCTTTTGGTATGTACATCAGGTTGGCATTGTTATTACCCTGTCCATTTACACTACCACTATAAACATAGCTGTAACGACCCTGGCTTGATCCATCATATACAAATGAAACAGTTGTACCGAGGTGTTTCAGATATTCGAAATGATAAGAAACATTTCCGATAATACGATGTGGTACTGCAAAAGCTGAATTGGCAAGCTCCAGATCATTCAAAGTATTTTGTGTGACATTAGCTGCATAAACAGAACTTGCTTGTGAACCCGGGTTTTCAGTCAGGTTTTTAGCACTCGTATAAGTGTATGCAAGGAACATGGATAATCCATTGGTATATGATTTTTCAACCTGTGCAGTGAAGACAAATGAATGGCCTTTATTTGTACTGGACAATACCATTGCACTACCATAAATAGAGCTATTAAGTTTTCTGGCAGATGATGAAGTATAAAATCCTCTTGTATAACTTCCCGTAGTGATAGAAGCATCTGTATTTGCCTGGTTAGCATCAAACATATAAGTAGCATTGATATCTTTAGTATATAATGCTTCAACCGTAACTTTCCAGTTATTTCCAAATTTCTTATCTATACCAAGGTCTGTTCTCCATACCTGAGGAAATTTATAATTTGGATCAGCAACAACAAAATCACCCGAAGGAGTAGAACCTGCTGTTGTAGGGAACCTGTCAGCAGGCAGATTTTTATTGTAAAAAGGATTATATGCATGTGGATCCGGATTGAATTTATAATTGTTCATATCAATACCACTCATAGTATTATCAACAGAAGCTGTATATTGATACATACCACTGTTGGTAGGAATATTCGTTAAATAAACATAGGGTATGCGACCGGTGAACATGCCAGTTCCACCTCGTAATATCAATGATTTATCACTTAAGATATCATAACGGAAACTCACCCTGGGTGAAAATAGTGCTGTTGCTTTTGGCCATTTACCGGTGCTGTAATGGACATCATTACCATTTTGATTATGGAAAGTTAAGGCTGTGTTGGAAGGGTTTTCCAATGGCTCTTCAGGGAAGATTGGTTTATCAACCCTTATGCCATAAGTTAATGTGAACTTAGGATTTATTTTAAATTCATCCTGGGCATAAATAGATAGCTGGCCAATTTTTAATTGAGCAGAATAAATTGCATCTTCTCCTGAAATCAATGAATATGTTTGAGCATATTTTAACGGTGCAGCATCGTTGATGAAGTCATTAACACTTGCATAAACATAATATCCTTGTGATCCTCTCATAAACATGTTTCCTACTTTCTGATATTCATAAGAAACACCACCTGTTAAATTATGTCTTCCGGCAATGTATGATACATTGTCTGTAATAGTTAATATATCATTATGTATTTTATTATTGTTTCCATTGAAAGGTTCATTTCCAACACTGATATAATTATTTTTATCAATAGGGGCATTAGTCAGGATATCAATAAATGGAAATGTTTGCCCGCTATGAGTTTTATCACTTTGAATTTTAGTAAAAGTTGCGAGGAACTGGTTGGATAACCGGTTAGAAAAATTACTGTTTAATTCGATTGATCCTGATCGAACTATATCCAGTTGTTGATATAAAACACTGCTAAATGACATTGCTGTCTGTGAAAATTTTGGTCCGTAAGTAGCGCCTGAAAATACACCACCTATATTACCACTTTGAGAAGGCTGGAAATCCTGGGTACCTTTGAAATCACTGTATTTTACACTTAGTTTATTTTTAGTATTGATATTCCAGTCAATCTTAGCTAATATTTTGTGGTTCGTATTTGTAAATGCAGGGAAATTGTCATAAACGCCTGGGTTATAGGAATATTTTTCTTTCAAATAATCACTCACGGTCTGCAAATCAGCAGTGGTAACATTTGAAATATTACCTGAATTGGAACCTCCTGTAGGCGTCCAGGTTATACCGGCTGCAGGTGGTTTCTGTTCATATTCTCCATTTATAAAAAAGTATAGTTTGTTGCGAATAATTGGCCCTCCAATACTACCACCATAAATATTGGATTTTGCTTCAGGGTGTGATGCTTCCACACCAGCAATTTTCCATCCTTGCAAGCCCTGGTTTTGCCAATAAGTATAAGCTGTACCGTGAAAAGTATTGGTGCCGCTTTTTGTAATGGCAGCAATGTTACCCCCGGTAAAGTTGCCCTGACGCACATCATAAGGTGCAAGGCTTACTGACACCTGTTCAATAGCATCAAGCGAAATTGGGTTATTGCCACCACCAGGTAAAGGATCTGAACTCAACCCAAAATTATTATTGAGATTGGCGCCATCAACAGTGATATTATTATAACGGGCGTCTCTTCCGCCAAAATTATTTCCATTTGCCTGTGGTGAAAGACGGGTAAAATCAGTGATACTTCTCGATATTGTAGGTAAGGTATTAAGCTCCCTCGATGTGGCAATACTATTCATGCCTCCACTATTTGTTCCTGCTCTGCGGGTAGTACCTGAAACAATAATTTCATCCAGGGTATTAGTGGCAGATGTAAGCATTGCATTTATGGAATAAGGTTCACCCAAAGTAATATTGACATTGTCATAAATCTGGGTCTGCATTCCGATTGATTCTATCTTAATGTTGTATGGCCCCCCAACGCGCATACCTTGAATATTGAAGACTCCATCCTTGTTAACTATCGTTTTATACACTGTTCCTGATGGGGTATGTGTTGCAGTAATTGTAGCACCATCCAATGATTTGCCGGATGCATCTGCTACATGGCCAGTAAGTGAACCAGTTGTTACTTGTGATTTTGCTAAAAATGGCAGAATCAAAAGGACTAAGAAAATTTTTAAAAAACTTTTTAAGTGCATGGTTTTGATTTTGGCACAAAAATATAAGTAGAATCAGGATTAAATTCTATTCTCATAATCGTAACAATTAAATAATATATTCAATAATTAAAATGTCTTTTAATAAACAAATAGTTACATATTTACATTAATGCAAATGTTTATAAAACTATAAAACCTTGTTTAAAAAATGGTAATAACTTGTTAAGCATCAGCCTGAAGAGGATGTGTAATCAATGAAGTATGAATAATTGCCTTATCAAATCAGAATAGAGGAAATAAATTTTTCAAATCAATACACAGAAGGATTGAGTTAAGCATAAATTATTTTGAAACCAACTTTAAACCAATTACTGATCCAATCAATGTAACCAGGAAAAACATTCTCCAGAAATTGGAAGGCTCTTTGAAAACGAATATTCCCAATATAACAGTGCCTACAGCACCAATACCTGTCCAAACTGCATAAGCTGTACCGATGGGTAAAGTTTGTGTAGCTTTAATCAACAATACCATACTTATAATTAAAGCAATCAGAAAGCCTGCATACCAGCAATACATTTCAACACCTGATGTTTGCCTGGCCTTGCCTAAACAAAATGCAAATGTTGTTTCAAACAATCCGGCAATAATTAAAATAATCCAGTTCATAGTTGGCTTTTAATTGAATTGCTTAATCAACTCCATTCTTCAGCTTCTTTTTTCAATTCTTCTTTATACACTTTTGAAGAAAGATATACTCCTAATTCATACAAGCCATACAGGGGAAGGAATACAATTGTCTGACTATACCAGTCAGGGCTTGGTGTAATAACTGCTGCGATAACCAATAAAATTACAAGAGCATATTTACGGGAACGTTTTAGGAATTGTGGTGTTATAATTCCAATTTTTGTTAGTGCATAAGTAAGTACCGGCATTTCAAAAGCAATACCACAACCAATAATAACATTGGTGAGGTTGTCGATATAATCGTTGATGGTAGGTCTTGTCTGCACCATGTTTAATGCACTCACCTGGAAAGTAGCAAGAAAGTTAAAAGTGAAAGGGCCTAAAATAAAATATCCAAATGCTGAACCAAGAAAAAAGAAAAATGAAATCCAGAAAATAACAAATCGGGTACCTTTTAATTCTTTTGGCTTAAGGGCTGGTTTTACAAAACGCCAGAATTCCCAAAATATATAAGGGAAAGCAATAATGAGCCCTCCAATAAATGCAATAGAAAAACTACTGAAAAACTGTCCGCCAAATGTAGTGGTTTGCATGTTGATTGTAACTGGCGGTAAACAAAGCTGGTCTCCTAAATTAAGTTTATGACTCAGCGAACAAATAGCTCTATAACTAATAAAATCCGGATTAATAGGCCCAGCAATAATATTATCAAATACCCATTGAACTTTGATAAAAATAATAATTGCAAATACAATTACGGCCAATAAAGAACGTATGATATGCCATCTTAATTCTTCGAGATGATCAACAAAAGCCATTTCACCTTTGCCCTGACTCCTGCGACCAAAAAATCCATCTGCCATTTAGTTGCTTCTTTGTTAAAGGGGTACAAATGTAAGGGGGGAAGCAGCAAACAGTGTTATAAATATTTTTTAAATGCAACTTAACGAAGGATTTTTAGTTTTACCATTTCAATCCTGGTATCGCTGACATTTAAAATATCAAATTCATATTTACCAATGATGATACGCTCTTTGGCGTGAGGAATGGTTTCATGTTGATCAATGATATATCCTGATAAAGTCTCAGCTTCAGTATTGGAGAATTCAAGATCATATTTTTCTTTGATATAATCCATCTCTAATCTACCGGAAAAAATAAATTCATTTTCCGAAATCTGTTTTTCAACAAACTCTTCAGTGTCATATTCATCTTTTATTTCACCAAAAATTTCTTCCAGAATATCTTCCATTGTAATAATGCCTGCAGTACCACCAAATTCATCCACCACCCATGCAATGCTTTTTCTTTCTTTGTTGAACTTATTCATCAGGTCTGTTGCACTCATGGTTTCTGGTACTACCGGGATTGGCAACAAAATAGATTTCAGTTCTTTTGGTTTTTTGAAAAAATCAAGTTGGTGAATATATCCCTGTATATTGTCTATATTTCCTTCATAGACTACTATCTTACTGAGTTTGGTATCTATAAAATGTTTCAACGCCTGCTCTACAGAGATATTTATTTCAACAGCTTCTATTTCTGTTCTTGGCACAAGGCATTGACGAACTTTCACTGTAGGGAGTGACAATGCGTTTTCAAAAAGCTCGGTATTCAATTCCTGAGTTTCAATGTCCTGTTCTTTGGTTTGTTGGTAAAACCTTTCAAGATCCACTTTAGAAAATATTTCACCCTTATCTTTTATCCTCACATTAAATAAATATTTCAACATATTTTCTGAAATACTTACAAGAAAAGAAGCAACTGGATGAAGGATATTATAAAACAACCTGGTAACAGGAGCAAAGAAATTTAATAACCCGTCATTTTTTGCTCTGAAAACAGCTCTTGGAATTAACCAGCCTATCATTAAAACTACAAATGATGCAAGAATAGTATCAAATAAAAGTTTAAAGTATTCATTCGTCAGGTGTAAAGGATTCCATAAAGAGGTGCGCATTAACTCACTAAAGAGCAAGCCATAAAATACCAAACAAATGTTGCTACTGGTTAATGTCATTCCCAAAAATCGGGATGGTGTTTCCATAAAAGCAGAAAGAATAGTTCCGCTTCTTAATCCTTGCTTTTTCTTGAGCTCAACAGATAGCCTGTTTACGCTTACAAAAGCAGTTTCTATGCCAGTAAAAAATGCTAAGAATAATAATGTAATTCCTATTGGGAGTAAAAGATTCAATGAGTCCATAGTCGAAAATAAGGATTATTTATTTGCATCTGCCTGTTCTGGCAAATGATGATTCCTTCCCATCTCCAAAATCCAATCTTTTCGCTTTAATTCAAAGTTGGTTCCAAGGTATAACCGTTTTACCTGTTCGTCTGCGGCCAGCTCTTCTGCAGTGCCATGTTTGAAAATTTTGCCTTCAATCAACAGGTAGGCGCGGTCGCATATTGACAATGTTTCATTCACATTATGATCGGTTATTAAGATGCCGATATTTTTATATTTCAATCTTGCTACAACACCTTGTATATCTTCTACAGCTATAGGGTCAACTCCTGCAAAAGGTTCGTCCAGTAAAATAAATTTTGGGTCAACTGCCAATGCCCTGGCTATTTCTGTTCTGCGTCTTTCACCTCCGCTTAAGCTGTCACCATTATTTTTTCTTACATGGGAAAGATTGAATTCCTGTATCAGATCTTCCATTTTGTCGTACCGTTCCTGTTTGGATAAATCAGTCATTTCAAGTACAGCCAGGATGTTGTCTTCTACGCTTAGTTTCCTGAATACAGATGCCTCCTGAGGTAAATAACCTATACCCATTTGCGCACGTTTATACATCGGCATTTTGGTGATGTTTTCATCATCTAAAAACACCTCGCCTTCATCTGCTTTGATCAGGCCAACCACCATATAAAAGGTGGTGGTTTTGCCTGCCCCGTTAGGACCCAGTAAGCCAACTATTTCGCCTTGCTCCACATTGATGGAAACATTATTTACAACAGTACGGCTGCTATAAGTTTTGACAAGATTTTTGGTAGAAATGACTTTATTCAATTTAATTACTTTGCAACAAAAATAGAGGAAGCAGGATAAATGAAAACAGAAAGGTTTTTAATTAACAAGTTTTATTAAATATCAGGCTTTGTCAAGTGCATGGAGTGTTTATGGTGATATTTGTTCCATGGTCCGGTTTACTTTTTATAATAACTTTTCCCCCAATCATCTCTGCTCTTTTAATCATATTATTTAATCCAAGTCCATCTTTTCCCGGAAGTCCTTTCTTCTCAAATCCTGACCCGTTATCAGAAACAAGGATAATTAAATTTGAATCTATATAATGAAATATGACATCTGCTTTTGTAGCTCCTGAATGTTTGAGAATATTATTTAAAGCTTCCTGGATAATACGGAAGATGATCAATTTTTTTTCATCCCGGATATCTTTTTCATTACCAAAAACACGCATTGAAGTTTGTATAACGCCTGAACGGTTGATGCGGTCAAGTTCAAGCTGAGTTGTCTCAACAAGGCTTGAAAATCTTATCCTGTCTGTATTCAGGCTTTTAGCTATATCTCGTAAATCCCTGATGGCTTTACTAACGCTTTCCCTTACTTCTTCAATAGATACATCATTAAAATTTTTATTTCTGTCAATGATAGAAAGCTGCAAATTCACAACACTTAATATCTGGCCTACATTATCGTGAATTTCCTGACTGATTTCATTGAGCGTCTGTTCCTGTATTTCAAGTTGAGATTGCAACAATTGATTTTTGTGCTGATAAATATTCTGCCTGTGGCGAACAGTAAATATAATCACCAGTATGGCAAGAGATAATAAAATTATCGTACCTGAAACAATAATGCTTATGACTTCGATTTCTTTATGCATAAAAATCCAATTGTGTAGGTAGCGTACAGGAAATAATTTAGAATATGGTTGATAATTTTTAAATCATCATTTAATTGTGGATCAATCCTGTTCAAATAGCTCTGTAAGCCCATCTGAAAAAATGTACCACATGCATATATCAGGTTGCCGCAATTTACCCAGAAAAATGTATAACCAAGAATATCCGATTGTATTCCATTAGTATAAAGATCGTAAAAGAAAATAAGGCTAAATGCTATGTACAAACAGCTATTAATAGAAAAACTCAAAACACTTTCATTCCATATTTTTTCATATTGAACTGAAATAAAAAAAAATAATGGTGTTAAAACAATGAGAAGAACTGCTATTACTTTCTTTAAAACATCTTTCGAAAAGAAATGATAATACAATAAACACATTAGCCATAATTCTATCAATTGGTATAAGTGCTCAATTGGATTAACATCAATCTTCTTAATCTTTAAAAAAAATTTTAGCATTTCAATGAGCAAAACAATACCAATTAAGCAACCCAGGTAAATATAATATGAAGGCAGTCGCTTCCTGTTCAACAGGTATGATGTAAAACAAACTATGATTAGAATAATATAGCCTTCAAACATTTATTGGATACCGTTTTCATTAGGTAGTTAGCATAAATTTAAGGGAAAACAATTGTATTCAAATCATCAGGATTATTGACAATGGTTTGAACACTTAAAGAATAAGAAGGCCATCTTTCAATACCCAGATAATTTCCATTTGTTTTTATTAGGTTTCCTGAATTATCCAAACCCATCAAAATTACTGTTGTAGTATTGGTAACTTCATCCACCCCGAAAAAAGCAACCAGGTCTTGTGCACCAGCATTTGCAAGTGAGGTAATATCTGCTTTTGTAAGTTTTACAGCTAAGTGCTCGTTGGATAAATTAACTCCGGTTGCTGTTTGTAACCTCGCAATGTTGTTCCTGATCATTGATTTGATCTGTGAAATAGTTTCAATTTCTGCCATAAATAAATGAGTTTAATAATGAATGAATGAATTGAAAAAACGCCTTAAATTTCTATTATTTATTTTTTATTGATTACCGTATTTATCACATTTCTTAAGGGAATATTCTTATCTGTAACAATGATATTTATTTTTATATTTGATTCATTTTGCCAAAAAATATAGTGGTTGTTTTAGGTTTGCAATCTTAAATGAAACAACAGTTTTTTAATTGCACCAATCAGCATTTGTGGCTTTCGTCAGATCGGGCTATCTATTGGGAAGAGCAAAACACTTTGATTTTATCAGACAGTCATTTTGGAAAGACAGGACATTTCAGAAAATCAGGTATCCCGTTGCCACAAAGTATTTTTTTAGAAGACCTGCAACGCCTCTTTGGCCTGGTTCAGTTATATCAACCTGCCCAATTAATTGTTGTAGGTGATATGTTTCATAGCCACGCCAATAAAGAACATTTATTGTTTGAAAAATGGAGAAATGATTTCCATCAACTCCATTTCATTTTGGTCAAAGGCAACCATGATATTTTAGATATGAAATGGTATGAACAAATAAATATTAAAGTTTGTTCGGATGCGCCGTTACTTGTTCCGCCATTTGCTTTTATTCATGATTTTTCACATATTGATAATTTCCATGAGTGCCGGGATAGTTATTTCTTTACAGGTCATTTACATCCCGGCATTTTAATAAAGGGGAGGAGCAGGCAGCAATTAAACTTTCCCTGCTTTTATTTCGGTGAAAGGTATGCAGTATTGCCAGCCTTCTCAAAATTCAGTGGCTTGTCCATTATGAAAAAAAAGAAAACGGATACAGTATTTGCGATTGTAGGAAATGAATTAATAGAGGTATAAAAAGTTGTTATGTTAACGATTAAAACCCTATCAATAAAATATAATTATTCCTACCAGAATTTATACTGAAAGGGCAGCCTTGTTTGTGGCTCATTTACAATTGTTGAAACTTTTTTTACCTGCTGCAATACATCGTATTGTTCCTGGCCTAATTCTTTTATCAAAACTTTCTGCTGGTTTTCCACTGAGTAAGATTGTTCTGTTAATTGCTCCAGCCAGCTTTTTTGTTCAGGATACTCTCTTGTCCTGTAGTTGGTAATTTTTGCCATGCGTGCTGCGCAATCCACTGCATCCTGCAACGTTCCAATTCTGTCCACAAGGCCTATACCTGTAGCCCGGTTGCCAATCCATACACGGCCCTGTGCAATACTGTCAATATAAGTTGTGTCTTTTTTTCTTCCGTTGGCTACCCGTGATGTAAATAAACCATAAATGGTATCAACAGAAGCCTGCATTAAATTTCTTTCAGGTGTGCTTAATGGCCTGCTGATAGAACCGAGATCAGCATAGTTTGCTGTTTTTACTCCATCAAAAGTTATCCCTAATTTGTTGTTGAAAAAGTCTTTCATATTTGCCAATACACTAAATACACCTATTGATCCGGTAATAGTAGTTTCATCTGCAAATATTGAATCTGCATCACAGGAAATATAGTAACCGCCGGAAGCAGCATAATCGCCCATACTTACAACGAAAGGTTTTTGTTTTTTTGCCAATGAAATTTCTCTCCAGATTGCTTCACTGGCCAATGCGCTTCCGCCGGGAGAATTAACGCGAAAAACAATTGCTTTTACATCATTATCCATTCTTGCTTTGCGAATCATTTTTACAAATTCGTCGCTTCCTATTTCATCATTGCTGCCTTTTCCATCAACAATATCTCCCTGTGCATATATGATGCTTATTTTTCCTCCATCTCCATTCGCTTTAAAATCTGCTGCTTTTGCATATTTACCAAGCGAAATAAAATTGATATCATCCTTTACATCCTGTTTTAGTTTTTTTGAAATTTCTGACTTTACTTCATCATCATATTTCAAGCCATCAACAAGCTTATATTTTAAAGCATCCTGTGCAGTTTGGATAGCTGCTGTATTGGCGAGCATGTGTAGTGTGGCTGTATCAGTTTGTCTTGCGTCAGCAGTTTTTATTAATAGATTATTATAAATGTCGTTTAACCAAACAGTTGTTTGCAGGCGATTGGCATCAGTCATTTGTGTTGCACGTAAGGGTTCAGTAGCGCTTTTAAATTTTCCAGCATAAAAAATTTCAGGTTTGATTTCAAGTTTATCTAATAAACCTTTTAAAAATGTGAGATTAACTGCAAAACCATTCCACTCCACACCACCTGCTGGATTACAATATACTTTATCAGCAACATTGGCTACATAATAAGCGCCTTCAGGTATTACTGCGCCATAAGCAATAATAAATTTGCCACTCTTTCTGAAGTCAACTAATGCATTTCTGATTTCTTCATTGGTAGCAAACCCATTGCCATTACCATCGGCTTTTATATAAATACCTTTTATAGTTGAGTCTGATTTTGCAAAATGAATCATGCGCACCACATCATAAAGCCCGGGAACGTCAGCAGTAGAATTGTTTAAAAAAAAATTTACAGGGTTCTTTTTGGCCTGTTCAGGAAATGCCTGGTTTAAGTCAAGTACTAAAACCCCTTTTGTACCAATATCTGGTTTTGATGATGAAGTGGCGCTACCAATTATTCCTGTGATGGCAAAAAAAATACCGATGCCAAAAACAATCAAAGCCAGCAAAGTGGCTATAAAGATTTTTAAAAAACTTTTCATTACTTAATTAAGGTTACTCAAAATGGATAGATAATTTGATTGGGAAAAATGTTTGCCTGCTTTTATTTGAAAAATAATAAAATCAATTCTCATATTGCCTGTTGCAAAAATAAAGATATTTGAGGCCAATCAATAAAGGAAATTATGGACATAGCATTTTTAATTACCGGAGGTAATTTGGGAAACCGTTGGGAAAACCTCTCAAAAGCTGCTGCATTGATTGAGGCTCATGCTGGTGAAATAATCATGCTGTCGTCAGTATATGAAACTGCTGCATGGGGCATAACAGAACAACCGGATTTTTATAACCAGGTAGTGTCCATTGAAACATTACTTAACCCTGATGAATTAATGCAAACCTTATTGGAGATTGAACAAATGATGGGCAGGCAAAGGGGGTTAAGAATGGGACCGAGGATAATTGATATTGATATTTTATTAATGGGAAGCTTAATATATAGTTCACCTGTTGTTACTATACCACATCAAAGATTAGCAGAGCGGAGATTTGTATTAACCCCTTTAGCAGAAATTGCAGGCGATATAATACACCCTGTTTATCAAAAAACAATAAAAGATTTATTGATGGATTGTAATGATGAATTATCTGTGCATAAAATTTCATCCAACAACTAAATTGCCCGGTTAATTTTGAAGCCGATGCAACACCACTTTATTGCTATTGAGGGAAATATAGGAGCTGGCAAAACCACGCTTGCCCATTTATTGGCAAAACAACTGAATGCACGGTTAATTTTGGAACAGTTTGCTGATAATCCTTTTCTCCCCAAGTTTTATGAAAATCCTAAGCAAAATGCATTTCCTTTAGAATTGTTTTTTATGGCGGAACGCTATAAGCAATTAAAAGATATGGTGCATACCAAAGACCTTTTTCAAAATGTAACCGTAGCAGATTATTTTTTTACCAAATGCCTTTTGTTTGCCAAAGTCAATTTGAATGAAGAAGAATTCAGGTTGTATCAACGTCTGTTTGATATCATGCAACAACAACTTATTTATCCTGACATTCTTATTTACCTGCATGCACCTGTGCAAAAGCTACAAAAAAATATTAAGAAACGTAACCGTAGTTATGAACAGCATATTGCTGATGAATATTTATTCAACATCCAGGAAACTTATACCAGTTTTATAAAACAACACAATGTAAAAACCATATTTATTGATGTTTCCAATGCCGATTTCTTAAGTAACGAATCGCATTTACAGACTGTCATGGATGCGCTGGATAGTGAAATTGATGAAGGACAGCGGTATTTCTCGTTATAGATTTTGTTCCAACTATTTTTAAAATTTTCTGCACCCAAAAAAATTTAAAATACTTCCTGAAGATATTTTCATTTTGGTTTTAGAAAGCCAAATCATTTATGCAAAAGCATTTATTGGAATACCTAAGTAATTTAGGTATGTTTGCTGCAATGAATGATGATAAGCGGTTATTGAAGGGTACTCTTACTACAGTTATATTAAAGCTGTTGCACGACCACAAAAAAATGTATGGTTATGAAATTACAAAAAAAGTGATGGATTTAACCAATGGGAATTTTAAAATAAAAGAAGGTGCATTGTATCCATCACTACATAAAATGGAGGCTGATGGTTTAATTGAATCAACTATTGAGCAACATGGAAATCGTCCTAGGAAATATTACCGATTAACCCAGCAGGGAAGGAAAGA
>JAFDXI010000052.1 GCA_018268035.1 Bacteroidota bacterium
ATTTTTGGACATTTCGAATTAAAATCAGTTTTAGGGCTTTTTATTCTGAAATTCAATGTGGAAGCGGGTTTCCGGGCTTTTTTTAATTCTCCTTTTTTAGACATTTCGTTTTAATGCCCATAAATCCCTGATAAAGAAAATATTTTCTACTTTCAATTCCTGCAATTGCAACCTGTGTGCAGACAGTTCATTGACAATATCAAAACGATGAAGATTGAAAACTAAAAAAGGGTTTTGATCTATTTCATTTGCTATTTTATAAATTACTGCTGCAAGGTGTTTACAAGGTACAGCCCAGTCGGGGCAGGAGCAATTTAATTTAATATCCTGCCAGCTTTGTGGAAAGATTTTGATATTGTTTTTTTCAGCAATCTCCAACAATTCATTAGGTAATTGACGGTTGAGGAGTTGTGAAATAACAAGCGGATTAGTTTGATTTTTTCAATAAATATTTTTTTCTCTTCATCGAAAAAGGGTGGCACAATTAGAGTAACATCATAAGGTTTGGGCCTGCTTCCATTTACTTTTGCCTGTATGATATTCTCATTTATTTTTACTGAAGCTACCATGTCTTTATTGGCGTAGCTTCTGCCTCATGGAAGCCTGTTGGAAAAATCAATCCTGTCCAGCGCTTTTAACCATTGCATTCCCCACCAGGTACGACCATATTGTGCCATAAATTATTATTTGATTTTGCAAAATAAACTGTTGCTACTACCAACAAAAGCTTTTGAAAAACTTGTTGATAATTACTGTATCTTCAAAGTAAAATAACCTATATGGAAGACTTTAATCACCTTGAAGGAGACGAAAAATTAAAGGCAGAAAATGCGTTTCTTAAAATGAAACTGATGCTCGAAAATGGATGCGAATTTGCTGGTACTGAAAATAATGAATTACCAGCAGAAATTGAAAATGAGTTTCTGAATAATATAGTGGATTTTGAAAAACAATTTGCAGAAAAAAAATCCAAAAAAGTATTTGATGTAATTGGCCGTCCTGCACATTTCAAGCCTGTCGCTGAAATACCGGATGAAGATATTGATACTGCCTGGAAAGAATTGAGGAAGCATCTGAATGATCATGGCATTGACATGGATGCTTGCAGCCCGAATATTTCTGTAAGGGAATTATATCGCTTTACTACAGAAGAGTTATTTGAACATGAAACCGGTGGCATGGCTATTCCGGGCTGGTCAATGAATTATATTTATGATGAATTTCATCCTGATCCCATTTATGAGAATTCAAGATTGGTGGGGCAGGACTTGTTTCATGATATTTTCAGTAAAAGAGATCTCTTCTATGAAATACATTACTGCAAAGGTGGATTCGATTTTAACGATTGCCAATATGCTGATTATAATGTTTATGCTGAAATGATCAACAACTTCAAATCATTGTTCGATAAAATCAAAATAAAAAAATTCAAAGTTGAAGACTGCTCAGTACAGGATAATGATTGTTGGGTAAAAGGACATTACAAAGCCATCGCGGTAAATGCAAAAAAAAATTTTCTTTTTCCGGTTTATTTAATGTGCATCTTGTCAAAGAGGAATATGATTATTGGTATATGAAAACAATTCAGATTGAGGGTTTCAATCCTGGAGAAATTTGTTGATGAAAAAATGAGTTTCACTTCTCTTCAATATAATATGTTGATGCCAGTAGTATTATTTGAAAATCCTCCTGTCAAATGGGAAATTTTCTGTAGAAATTATTTATATTCTAGAAAAGTCCTGTTGAAACGGATTGATTTATAAATTATAATTTCCCCGTGTTACAAGTCAGCGTTTAAATTTTTTCCATATCTCCAAATACATCAATACCAATTTTTGTAACTTCTGCCATTTCAATTATTTTTTCAGATTGAATCGGTTTAAAACTTTTTGAAGCCTGCTTGTACCTTTGTAAAGATTTTACACTTATATCCGGGGAGACCCACTAATCATTTAAAATTGAAATGGGGTTAATGTTGTAATGAATGATTACGTTCATAGTTGCTCGCCAGCCCCATTGTGTGTATGCCTTATTGTACGTTACCAAATCTTACTCACTCAACCGATTTTCTATATCCATTCTTTGGTGTAAAACGCTGATTATTTCAATGTTACCTTTTTCTTCAACAATTCGGAAAAAATTATGTGGGATTTGACTTTTGAACTGCGATATTTTTTTCCTTATTTGATTCAGATCCTTTCCTGAGTTTGGATTGTCTGCTAAATATTCAATCTCATCAAAAAGTAAAATATATTTTTTTATTCCATAGAGATCAGCTGGAAATTAAATTATTACAATATTTAATAGCATTTATACATTGTTCATTAGTAAACATACCAAAATGAGTAAACTCTAAAGGTAAATTCATTACTTCTGAAAGCCAATTATAAGCTTCTTTTTGACTTTTAAAATGAGTTTTGTTTTTCCACAATGGGTCAAATATATTGTGTCCTTCGTGTTTTAATTTTCTTAGTTCTGTATCAGCTAACCTACCAAGAGACTTTTTGTTGTCCGAATAAGTTCCTACATAATGGTTTCTGTTCAGCTTGCAGACATAATATTTTTTGTCAAGATATTTTGGTCTTGGTTGTTCGTTTATTATATAAGGATATATGAACTCGCCAGAAACTAATTCTGTTTCACAGTTACAATACGGGCAAATTTCTCCTTTTATGATTTTATTAAATTCCTCTGTCATTTGTCTATGTCAAAATGTTTGAACGATTATTCAATAGAGTTCTGACTAACGTTTCTTTTTATATTGATATTCAATGCAATTCAAAACCGAGGTCATTTGCTTTGATTTCAAATTTATCAATTGTTTTTCTAATTCTGGACACCAGTTTAAGCTTTCTTTTTTCATCCAGGAACAAATATTGCGAGGGTGGCTGGTAAGGAATGTTTTTGACGATCATATTCCATATAATTACTACCAGCTTCCTGGCTATGGCACTTACTGCTACGGTTCTGCCTTTTCGGTAACAAACCCTGTTGAAGAAATTGGAAAGGTGCGTGTCCTTTAAATTTCCGACGGCATTGGCTGCATTGCGCAGGGCTATTTTAAGCCGGTTGCTTCCTTTGGGTGTTTTACTGCTTAATAATTTACCGCCGCTTATTTTGTTGTTGGGAGCAAGACGGAGCCAGGAAGTAAACTGTTTGGCTGTTTCAAATTTTTTAAACCCTTCTGGCCCCACTTCACTGATAATAGATAAAATGGTGGAATGGCCCAATCCCTCTATTGCCATTAAATCAATGCCGCCAAAGTATTGAAAGGATGCCTGATTTAAATCTATGCCCTTAATTGCGTTTTTGTTGATTCGTTTATGTTGCTTGTCTGTTGTTTTTAGTTTTTTCTTTTCGGGCTGCGTATTGATTTGATTTTTCAGGAAGGCGGTAATCATTTTTTCACAATCAACAATTTTCTTTTGATAGAAATGATAACATTCCAATTCTTGTTTGAGGCCAAACAAATAATCTTCCCGGTTATTTCCTTTAAGCGCTTTTGCAATTTCTTCTTCCGATTTTCTGCAATTGAAGTGCCGGTGTTTTGCCAGGGAGGCGGGGTCTAAATTGCCATTACATATATCCTTGATAATGGTGAGCCCGGTCAAGCCTGTCACATCTCTGACCACCACATCCAATCTGAAATTAAGGAGCTTGAGGTATTTCTGCATTTTATGAGTGGCTTCGGCAGCAAGTGTAATCCAGTTTTCTCTTTGTCGGCAGAAAGTACGGAGTTTTTCAGTTTGTTCATCAGGCAAAAAACTGCCCGACAGTAACCCAATGGAATGGAGCTTTTGAATCCATCGGGCATCTTTAACATCCGTCTTTTTCCCTTTGATGTTTTTGGTGAATTTTCCATTGGCAAGCACTACTTCAAAATCATACCTGACAAGTTCTACATAAAGATTTTGCCAGTAACTGCCTGTGCTTTCCATGGCAACAGAAGTAATACCATTTGCTTTGAGGTGCTCACAAATAGCAACAAGGTCATCTGCATACACACCAAATTCTTTTACATCCGAGAGTTCTTGTCCTACGGCCACATAGTGGCTACGACTACCAATATCAATACCTGCACAATGTGGATTGATAATTTGCATCCTGACATTTTTCTTTTCCATTTTTTTCTTTTTAATGACTAAAAAAATGGCTCAAAGAGAATGTATATTTGTACTGAGAATTATTCTGAACGGGATTCCGTCAAAGGCGGATCACCACTGAAATTATCAACAAAGCCTTGAATAGTGAGTTCTGGGCTTTTTACATTCCAACCAGAATGACGCACGGGCTATGATGCACCAATGCTTAAAAGGGTCTTGCAATGAGCCACTACTAATATATGAAATCTGGTTGAAGTGCTTGCGTCACTCGTTAGCACGAGAAATTATTTTCGCTCGG
>JAFDXI010000053.1 GCA_018268035.1 Bacteroidota bacterium
GGCTTTGCGACAGGAGTTTGTGCATTTTTTTTAAAATATTCCGGGTTGTAGGTATAGAGCGGCATAGCCTTCTTTTCACCATCGTAGAATTTCCAAAAACGGTGGTAATTTGTTTGTTCCGGTAATTTGGCATTATAGGTTTGAGAATTATCATTAGCAGGATTAACAACTGCCTGTGCCGACAACCAGGCGGCATCATGTTCACTCATTGCTTTTTTTACCACAGCAATTTTATCATTTACATCTGCTTCCCAATTGGTATAATACTTTATGCTATTGTCCCGGTCTGTTTTCAGTTGGGCAACTAATTTTGTAAAATAAATTTTTTCCCGGTCGTAGTATTCCAAAAGGCTTTCCAAATAATCCTTACGGCTTACGGGAATTAATACCGGCAAATCTTTTTTCTTAATAAACCAATACCGATAAATAAAATTGCTGCGGTTATTAGGTTTAATGTCTTTTTCGGCTACATCCTGAAAATAACTTGTTCCGGAATTAATGCGCTCCACCAGTGAAGTATTGTTGCAGCCAAGATAGGTAAACAGGGTTATCAATTTTGCATTTACATCAGCAGGATTATGATTTTTCCAATCTGCATACTGCATTCCAAAATCATAGCTGCCAAAGCTGGAGCCAAATGGATTTGATAGAAAACCATCGAGTGTGGTGAGTGTTACTTCATTTGCATAAATCCGCAACACCGTATTATACTCGCTGTTTCTTGTTAATTTTCCTTTGGCGCAAAAATATTCATGCAGTGCCGCCTCAAAACTATATTGCCCCAGTTTAGTATTTGCAAAGTATTGATAGCCTTTGGTTGAATAAAAGTTTTCCCAATTGCCTCCGGTAAGGGTAAAACCGTTATGTGTTTTTTGTTCAATGGTTTCTATCTGCGTTAGCGTTTGTTTGGCGATGGCTTTATCGGCGGCTGTAGCTAGGTTATTAAAATATTCTGCCCTTACTGCCGGCCATGGATATTGTGCGGCTGTAAGATACTTGCCTGGCTGTGAAGCAACATCTGCATCGGTTTTGCAATCCTGTGCTAATACTGTTTGCGAGCAAAATAGAGCGATGCTTATTTTTAAAATGAATTTATTTTTCATTGCTGTGATTTTTATATTTTATTTTCCAAACCCGTTTATAGCTCCCGACGTATTTCCTGAAATCAGGCTCATTTTACCCGTGGCAGAAACATTGGCTGCTGATAGTTCGCCTTTCACATACACGTCTTCCACACCATTGCTCGTAAATTCCACTCCCATGCCTGCTTTTGCTGATGCTTCTAACGGGCCAACTCCTACGCTTTTATTGATGATAGTGGCTTCCACTGTACCTTTTACAAACCTGGTGTTGCCATTGTTATCCATGTAGAAATTTAAATCGCCGGAGAGTTTTCCTGCATCAAATTCAATACGTGACTTTCCACATTCAAATATTTGTTTAGCAAATCCAAAATCCAATACAGTTATATAAGAACAGTGCATCTCATCAAAATCGGCTAATTTATAACGTGATGCTTTGTTTTCCGGTTGTGTACACTTTCCATATATATTGGTAGCAATGTATCTTGTGCTGCCTAATGCTGCAAACCATTCTTTTTTTGCAGCAATTTTGGTTGCTTCAAAGGTTGCTTCATCTTGTGTAAATTGTTTCCAGTATAATTCTTCTGTGATTTTTAAATACAATTGGTGCAGGTAATCCTGGTAAGCTTCTTCCAATGGTTTATTATAAGTTGCATACACCCATTCGCTATAGGCGTTTTGAACAACGCAATTATCATAGCCGAGATTCTCGCCCTTTTTACCAAGTTCCGTTTCCTGGTTGGCAATAAGGCTATTTTGTTTTTCAATAATTTTTCTTTGCTGTTCATCCTTTGCCTGGAAATCATTTCTGATGGCATTAATTTTCTCCAATGCTTTTTTTAAACGAAAACCGGCGCCGCCATCCTTGTTCATTTCTTCAAGGTTTCTTTGTGCAACAAAGCGATAAATATTATCAGTAGTTGTGGCATCGGTCTTAAGTCCGTTAATTCCATTTTTTTGGTATTGATTATATAACTGCTGTGCATTTGTATTGGCTGCTTGTTGAAAGGTCACCATATCTTTTGCCAACTGCATACTTTTTTCATTCACCTGGTTTTCAAAGGCATCCCAATCACTATTTAGCGTTAATTCTGTTGCATAGGAAACTGGTACATCAGGTCGTTTAAAATTTTGTAAGCCGAGTGGATTAGGGTCGGGTTTAAAAGGTTTGCGCATATCGCTGCCTTTTACTTTGTATCCCAGCTTACGCAGCATATTTATTTTATCCATTGAAAAACTATAGGCCAGTGAGTTCTTCATTTTTTCAATGGCTTTGGTGCTGTTGCCTTTGCTTTGCTCAATAAGGCATTGCGTATAATTTGCTTGTGGATGATAGGCAAATGCTTTCACTGCTTTATCCAATTGTGCATTAGCCTTATCAGTTTCACCCAAATAAAACCAGGCTTGTCCCAGATTGTTTTGAATAGTTGTGTTGTCGGGAAATTGCTTGTTGAGGTATTCTAACAAAGGAATGGCCCGATGCGGTGCACCGCCCATACTGAGCATGGCTGCGAAGTTGCTGAGTAAATCTGCATCTGTTGCATTATCTGCACAAGCCTTGCTCATGATGTAAACGGCAGCTTCCGGCTGGCCTATCGTCCAAAGCCCAACAGCTTCATTGCCTATTGCTTCGGCAGTGTATTTATTGGTTTTAAAAAACGCATACATATTTTGCCCGGTCAACTTTGCATCATTTGCCACGCCTTTTTCAACATAATCGTTCAGCGTTTTAATATAACCGGACAGGTTTGCGGCAGTAAGTGTTATTTGTGGAATAGCACCAATGAGTGTATTGTTTTTTGAAGGCACACCGAATGCTCCGCCACCGTTTACGGCAGCGTTTA
>JAFDXI010000054.1 GCA_018268035.1 Bacteroidota bacterium
CCAATACATCTATTTCTTTTTCTAAAGGGGTGGTGTCCTGATTGGCTTTTTTCTTTTTTAGGATTTTATCTACAAGGTTTTCTATTTGCTTTTCTTCCTTGTCGGTTGGATAATAAACAAGTAAAGGTTCAAGTGCCTGAACGCTGATGATTAAATCTCCCATTCCCGTTCTTGGGGCTGATTCAAACAACTGGTAATTGCAAAGTTTTGAGTTAAGTAACGCTGTCAAGTATTTTATTTTTTCTCCTGTTGCAATGCAAGTGCTGTCCAAACAATAAATTTCACCGTCTGAATAGGAAAAGCGAAGTTGTGAGCCAATGCGTTTCCAAATAATTTTCTCTTTTGAAAATTCATCTAAGTATGCACAATTTCTGAGATTGTAAATAGTATCGCCTTGGTCAAGACGCTGTTCTAATTTTTCTTGAAAGGAATCCAAATATTTTCTAAGGTTCGGATATTTACTTATATCAACTCGCTTGATTTTTTTTGATTTAACTCCATTGTGAGTATTAATTAAATACTCACCTTCCCAATGAGTAAAATACTTTTCAATTTCTCTACCTCTCAATATTGGTCTGATTACTTCAGTATTTTTTTCATCTGCTTTTACAAGTTCATTTCTTGTCGCCTCATCAATTATAAACGCTTTATTAAAGCCTGTTAGAACCCCACGATTTATTTTTAAACTCCAATTTTTAAGAGATTTCCCTTTTGACTTAATTTTTCTAAATAGTGTTTGTTTCCCATCATCCATTATTGCCCACTTTTCAACAGTTACATAAGGCATAGGATTATATTGCAAATTGTTCAATTGATTCAGTTGCTCTGGGTTGTCAACAACACTTCCAACTAATCTATTTTCGTTCTCATTATTTTTGGCAATCAAAATGTTTGTGTCAACCACGGCACTTTCAAATACTCCGGGTCCCAAAGCAATCAGTTTAATCGGATTTTTAGACAGAAATAATTTTCGCAATGATTTTCCATAAGCCGCTTTCAGCCATTGACTTGACGTGATGAAAGTATGCACTCCCTTTTCTCGCAGTACTTTAAAACCAAATTCATAAAAGATTGCATATACATCACCTGTTCTTTCGTAAGTAAAATATCCCGCACTTTTTAACTGCTCTGCTAAAAATCCACTGTTCTTCTGCATTTGCACATACGGCGGATTCCCAATCACCACATCAAATCCTTTATCAATTCCAAACATCCAGGAAGGGGAAAAGAATGTTGAAGCATGGCTGTCATCAAAAGGATTCCAGTCGTCAATCTTGTTAAAGAATGCGTCAAGAGCCCAACTTTTCCTTAATGAATTAAACTCTGTTTTGATGTAGTCCTTTGTTGCCATGAATTCATTTCTAAGTAAATCGCGTTTTTCCTGATTCCCTTCGGTATCGTAATATTCATTCCTGATTTTTTCCAATTCCTGTATTTTATCATGCATTCTCATCAACGTAGGGACTCCGTTACTTAATGCCAGTTTTTTCAGAAAGTCGTCGTAACCACTGTCAATCAAACTATTGGCGCATACAAATTTAAAATCCAGATTGGGTAAGGGTTTTACGCCAAAATTGTGTACCGGGTCTTTGGGGTTGTAGGTTTCTTCCAATACTAAACTCAGCCATGCCCGCAGCCTTGCTATCTCTATGGCCATCGGCATAATGTCCACCCCGTGTATGTTGCGGCTAAGGATGTCTTTTTTCAGTTTGTACCGGCTCTTTACGGTGCCTAATGCCTCGTGCAACTCCACTAATTTTTGCAATATGCCCATCGGGAAAGCGCCGCTGCCACAGGCGGGGTCAAGTATTTTTATTTTTTCAAGAAAAGAAAGCAGCAGCGTTTTTTCCTCTTTTTTTAAATGGCTTACTTCCACATTTACATTAAACAGCGGTTCTACCTTTTTTTCAATCTCCTCTTTCCACTTCTCACTTTTCTCTTTTACCTTTTCACCTTCCCCTTCCCATTGTGTTTGTAAATACGCCTTTAGGCTCTCGTTTACCATGTAGTCCACAATTTCGCGTGGCGTATAAAAAGCGCCAAAGGCTTTGCGCTGGTTGGCCAATTTTTCTGTTTCCTCATTCTGGCTTGCCAGCAAATTTTCAAAAATACGTCCCAGCATTTCGGGGTCAACCGCCACTTGCTGGTATTGGCTGCTGCTTTCATCTACCGTAAAATCGTAACTCTCTAAAATTTCTACAAAAGGCAACAGCCACGCATCTAAATTGAGTGTGGTAAAAAGTTTGTCTTCATTGCTTTCGTCAAACAAGCCTCCGTTCAGGTAAGGGATATTGTCTGAACCCTGATTTTTCGGATTACATGATTTTAGGATTTCTCTGTCCTGTACTTTAGTATTTAATGTTTTAAAAAATAAGGGAAGCAAAATAGATTGGTAATAATTCTCCGTGTTGCGAATGGCATCACTGCTGATGAGCGATGTGGGAATAATGCCTTTCTCTTTCAGGAACCAACAGAAAATATATCTGCCAATTAACCGTACTGAAAATTGTTTTACCTGGCTTTCGGTAGCTACAGCATCCTGTGTTTTTACAATACCCAGTAAGGCATCAAAACGCTCCTTTATTTGTTTGTAAAATTCCTTGTTGACTTCTTTGATGTCCAGCGATTTCCAAAGCAGGTCAGCTATTTCCGGTTTTGATTTTGTGCCCACACCCTGCCATTGCAGAATGATTTTGTTGTATTGCGTACTGGTTAGCCGGTTGCGGAAAGAAACAATTCTTTTCTGCTCACCCTGGTTAAAAACCAAAACCAACTTATCGTAATCGGGTGTGGTTACAAAATGGATAAAGTAGGGCTGAGAGGGAACAAAACCTTTATTATTGGTGGTAATGCCTTTTATCATTGATTGATAACTGCCAAGCCCGGGGTCATTGTCAACCAGTTGGCTGATATAGTCTTTTTTCAGTTTTTTCAACACAGCAAACCTGACCCTGATGTTTTGATTGTCGGCGCTCAGGCGGTACAACTGCGGCTGCACAGTTTGCGGAGCAGTGGCTAAAAAATCTTTCAGCTTTTGCGTTTGTGGCGAAATCAGTTGCGGTTTTTGTCCGGCATTGGGCGTTATGTTCATCCATTGCAGCAAAGCGAAGGCAAAGTCAAGCACATTGTCCCGTGAGGGGGTTGCTGCTAATTGAGAAAGAATTTTATTGATATCGGCGGTGGTCATATAAGTAAAAAGTGATAAGTTAAACGTGTTTTAGTATTAATTTTCTGTATTTCGTTTTCCTATATTCATTTTTGAGGTTTTTATGGATGAGACAAGCATTGTGATTAATTCTTTGCATCCTGATTTCATTTCTTCAAATATTTTCGGCTTTATGTAACGTCAAAATAAAAAGCCAATATGCTGTTTTATTTGCTTCATTAAGCGCTACTGAAAGTCGGTTTATAAAACCTGCTTTATTTTGTCCAAACTCTGCTTCTCTGATTAGTGCTCCTACTGCAGTTCCACCCCGAAGTAACTGTTTGGTCAAAACAGATTCCTTCTGTTCCGATTGCAATAACTGAGATGGCTTTACGATCTCTATAGCGGAGGAGTAGCTATTATCCTTTAAAACACTTTTCATTTTTTGTTTGTCTTTTTTAGTTTTAACCTTTTCACTACCTTATCAAAATCGCTTTCATAAACTTTATCCTGTATCACACGGTATTTATCAAATTCTGTTTCTGCCTTCAGTTTAGCTTCCAGCATGGTAACTTTTCCTTTGTCTTTCAGGATTGGATAATTGGAGAGTTGCAAAAAACCTTCAAGGAATTTACTCCAGTCCTTCATATACATCAACTGACTTCGTTTTGCGTTGTTCTCTGCCAGGTCAAGATAAGCTGATACAATCCGGTTAAGTTCTGAGATGTGTGCTTCGTTCAGGTAGTTCTTCGCGACCGAAACATCACTTTTAATAATTTTCCCGTGGGGTGCGGCTTTCCATGTTTTTAACCCCATATAAATTTTTGTGGCATCGGCTTCGGTATAAATCAATTCAGCCGCTGTTTTTCCTGTTATTGCCCAGTGAAGTTTGTTTTGCACCGACGCAAAGAAATCCTGTGTGGTGGCTGCATCCTTGTTGTAGTCAGCGCTCAAGGCATACAAATCCGTTATCTTTTGATAAAACCTTCTTTCACTTGCACGGATTTCACGAATGCGTTCAAGTAATTCATCAAAGTAATCTTTGCCGAAATGTTGTCCTTGTTTTAGCCGTTCATCATCCAATACAAAACCTTTGGTGATATACTCCTTCAATGTGTTGGTTGCCCAGATACGAAACTGTGTTGCTTCATCAGAATTTACCCTATAACCTACCGCCAGAATAGCATCAAGCATGTAAAATTTTGTATTGTAGCTTTTGCCGTCGGTGGCAGTTATCCGGAAATTCCGGATAACTGAATCTGCTGCCAGTTCTTTGTTCTTGAAAATATTTTTCAGGTGTTCATTCACTGTTCTCACATCTACGCCAAACAATTCTGCCATTCGCTTTTGCCTCAACCACAACGTTTCGCTTTCATAAACCCCTTCCACCTTCACATTGCCTTGCGGAGTAGAGTAGAATATCAATTGATTATTATCTTTACTCATGATTAAAAATATTTAGCCAATAGTTTCCATTGTTTAAATAGGTGATATGTAACAAAATGGAACTAACCAATTCATGTTAAAGAATGAAATTATCTGCCGGTTGCATTCAACAATGAGATATTTCAAAACCAATTTCCCGATATCAGGAAATTGGTTTTTCAGTAATTGAATCTCATTATACGTTTTCATATTGTTATTCAAAAATTTGCAGTATTTCACTCAGTGGCGCTCTTTCTGTTTTTTCTTCTGGTTTGTATTGGTTCGCCAACGAAATAAATTGTTTAATGATGTCGTCACCAATATGTTCCTGTCTCCGGTTCATTCTGTTTACCAATCTTACCAATTTCAGGTTTTCTTTATTGATATATGCGTTTTGCGAATGTAAAACGGAATTGCTCACCTTGTCAATTTCCGAAAAAGCATAGCCATATTCCATCATTTTATTTATCACAAATGCAATAGCTGCCTGTTGCGGTTGATTGTATCGTACCTGGTGTTCTTCTTCCGAAAACTGGTATCGTTGAATGAAATCAAGAATGTATGCTTCGGTATTGGGTTTGTTTTTGAATTTGTCGGTAAAGCGTTCATTTTGTTCGCTGGTTGCTTTGATAGAAAGCAAACCTTCTGTGGTGGTTAACAGTTCTCCGATTTTATCTTTGCTGAATGCCACAAAATATCCTGCCTCAAAAGTCGCATCCTCGCCCGCGGCCAAATGTGCCAGATGAACAAAGTCATCCTCTTCTTTCCGCATCTGCACCTTCCCCCATTTTCCTTTCGGAAGATTTTTTATTTGCTCTTTATAGGTGGGAGTGTAATTTTCATTTCGGTCAAAGGCACGCAAATCATCCATAAATAAGTCTTCGGCTGCAAGCAATTCTGAGGTCTCAAATATTTTCTGAAATGCTGCCATTCGTTTCTTTTCATCACGGCTGTAAAGGTCTTCGGTAAAATCCTGAGGAATCGGCTCTTCGTCCAATACACTTTGGTCGCTACCAATGGTATAGCGAATGAGATTGATTTTGTCCTGTAATTTCTGGACTAATCGCAAATAGCTTTCTAATTGTTCTTCGGGTCTGAAATTGTAAATGAATATTTCTTCGTGCACTGTTCCCAAACGGTTTATTCTTCCATTGCGTTGAATCATGCGAACCGGATTCCAGTGCAAATCATAGTTCACAATCATTCCGCAATCCTGCAGATTTTGTCCTTCAGAAAGTTTGTCGGTGGCAATCAAATAATCAATTTCTTTTTCTCCGTTTTTAAGTTGATATTTTTTAGAGACGGGCGCAAATCGTTTGGCAAAATGTTCAATGTCACTTTTTGAACCAAGGGCAAATTCAATATTTCTTTTGTTGATAAGATATTGCGGAAGGTTTTCAGAAAGATATTTTAGCGTATCGGCAAAGTAGGTGAAGATGAGTACTTTTCTGTCTTCGTTTTGATTGAGGTGCTTTGCCAGTTCCTGAATTTTATCGTCTTTCTTAATGAGCAAAGCGACTTGTTCTTTCAGTATGCCGATAATGGAAAGGTCTTTTTTGATGTCGGCTTTCAGTTGAGCTACATTGAAAACGCCATCGTCAGCCATTATGGTTACAAACTCCTGCTCACTATTTTCAAAATCTTCAATATCAAAATCCAGTTCATCTTCGTCTGCGTTCTGTTCGTTGTAAGCATCAATGGCTTTGTTCAAAGCAGAAAGATTTTTCACCGAAATAATTTTATTGAACTGCTCCAGCTTGGCTTCAAAATCTTTCAACTTGGCTTCGTAACTACCAATGGATTTATTGATGCTGAACAAGGAGGATTCAAGTCGTTTCAAGAAGACTGTTCTGAAAATTCCATAGATACCAATTTGCCGGCTTAGTTCACGGTTTTCATCTGCATTTAATTCCAATTCGCCCCGTTTTCTTCCATAATAGGCATGCCGGTAAATATTATATCGGTAACAAGGAAAACCCAGACTTAGCAAAGCTGTATAAATAATTTCAAGCGAAGATTGAATCGGCTTATCTCTTTTAGTATAATGCTCAAACAGGTCAAGCGGATGGGCTAAGTATTCCAACTCAGCCAGGCTGGTGATTTCAAAGTTGAATGCCTGTGTAAGCAGCGAATCTTTTTCGGCTAACTTTTGAAGTTGCGACTGAAACTGATTCTGTACTTTGTATTCAAGGTTATTGGGTGTTGACTTTGGAAACTTTTGAAGTTTGCCGGTTATCTCCAAACCATCGGGATATTCCTTTTCAATTCCCTGCCTTGTTCTTCTCACGATGAACCGGTTGAGCAAGGGCGTGAGCTGTTCTTTTATTTGTTGATAGTTGATGAAGCCGCTTTCACGAATTTGTTTGCGCATGTCAGTTTGCAAAAGTTCCAACCGTTCTTTCAGTGTAAAATATTTTTGTCGGCCGCGGTCATAAAATCTGCCCAACTTGAAAATGTCTCCACCCGAACCCAGCATGATTTGATTGGTCAAATCAGCAAGTTGGTTGTTGATTGGCGTTGCTGTAAGTAAAAGCGTTTTTGCATTTTCATTTTCCTGCCTCCATTTAATGAATACATCAAAGCGTTGTCCACCCGATGCTCGCAGGTTGTGGCTTTCATCAAACACAAATAGACCAACCGGAATGGATTGGAGATTTTCACGAACATCTTTTATTTTCTCAGTATCCTGTAAACTGTAAATCTCAGGAATGTGAACCGTTCTGAAATCATCAAATGCTTTTCGCCACTGTTGAATTAAGCCTGCCGGAGCAATCACAACAACTCTTTGGTTCAGATTCAGTTTGTAATACTCAATCACTTTTATCGCAGTGTACGTTTTTCCCAAGCCTACAGAATCAGAAAGCATGGCAACGCCCTGACGTTCTAATTTTTTTATTAAACTGTTTGCATTTTGAATCTGAAATTTCAGCAATTGCGGTTTGCCTGATTCCGGATCGTCAATATTTATTTTATTTTCTTTTTCATCCATCAGGTCTTGTCCATAAATGCGATACAAAGCATGGATATACATTTCATACGGGCTAAAACATATTCCACCGTGCTTACTCAATGCAAGAATTTCTTCTTTGAAGACTTTGCTCCAATCTTCACTGTCCTTCCAGAGTTCTTCAAACCAGCTTCTGTGTGAAGGAAATTGGTTGAGATTTTTTCGGATAAAATTTACGGTTGCATTGTTGTCCTCTAATTGGTTCAGTTCAAGGTTTCCAAACATTCCCTGCCTGGTGAAATTGGAGCTTCCTATAATTCCAACGGCATTTTCTGAATCATTGCCAAAAATGTAACATTTGGCATGAAGGAAATTTCTGCGATAAACTTTGATTTGAATTTTTCCGGTGTTGGTTTCATTCATGTATTTCCCCAGTAAACCGGCAACCTTTTGGAATTCCTCTTTTAGTTGCAAGTCCTCCAAGTCTTTCTTCAAATATTTCTCGGGAAAATCAGGATCCTGTTGTACCGGGTTTCTGACCTGATACGTCTTTACTGAGGGTTCTTCTCCAAGCAATAACCGGAAGCTGGTATTTTCTCTCTCCAGAAATTGAGTGATTTCATCATATATCTCAACCATTCCCGGCAAATCCCAGTACCCTGTTGCAATGGAAAGGTGTGAATAGGAAGCGTCACTAAGCAACTCTTTCAGTACTTCCCCAAGCTGAAATTCATCCGATGAATTGTCTAATAACTTTATTCCTCTCCTCATTTTTTCAGTTTTTTGTTGGCAATTTTCATCGCCTGATAAGCAACTTCTGGTTCTTCCACAATGGTAGATTCAATTTTGTCAGCCAGCCAGAGCGTCAGGAGTTCTTCTTCATCTGCTTTTAGAAATTTTGCAATAGCTATTACTTGCTGCCGAGAGGCATTTCTTTCTCCTCTTTCAATTTTGCTGATAAGTGCAGTGTCCACTTCAAGATGCGCAGCAACCTGTCTTAGGAGCAAACTTTGTTGCTCTCTTAGTTTCCTGATTCTCTGCCCTAAATTGGTCACGTCGTTAGTATTTTAACTGGCTTGTCAAATTTTGTCAAATGTAGGGATAATATTGTAAAAAAATCAGCGGGAATGGACAGTGATGTTAAAAATAAATTTATAAAATGTATATTAAGATTAGACTAAAAGAAGTCTTCAGGTTTTTACCATTTTTCCCTTCAGTAAATGGCCCATTACCGAAAATAAGTTAGCTATAAGCAATTTGCAGTAAACGAATAAATATCCTGAATACTAATTTTAAGAATACCAGGTGCACACACCCGTCATGGAAATGGAGCGCTGTTCTCTACTACTTTATGTTGCCCCTCTCTTCCCTCAATTTGTGAAGATCCTGCACCGCCTGTTGAAAGGAGAATGGTTGCTTCAACATTTCTGCTACCGCTTTCTTTGCGGCATCGTTACGTTTCCGGCGATAATCTTCGTATTTCTTTTCTATTGGAAATAATGTCGGTTGCATAGTGCTTTATTAAATGAGTAGGTAACTGGTCTGCCTGCTATGGTACCAAGACCAAAGTTATTGATTTAATGACTGTCCTCCGGATTCTCGTAAGATCGGGAATTCTGTATTGATTCCTTGTCATACTTTTCTATGTGGTTCCTTTCGCTTTCAGCCACGAAGGCACGGAGGCACTAAGGTTCACTAAGTGTTTCTCTTGGTGTTTCTTGGCGTCTTGGTGCCCTGGTGGTTCTACACTTTATTCTCGCCACCAAGGCACGAAGGCACTAAGGCGGAAAAATCCTGATTGTCGTGGGTGGTGAAGGATATTATCAGGAAAGAAACAAGCCTGCGAGAAAAATTGTTACGGGTGACATCGTAGAAATCGCACCAAATGTAGAACACTGGCACGGAGCTGCTCCCGATAGCTGGTTTTCGCATCTCTCTATCATCTGCAATTCTCAAAACAATAAAAACACCTGGCTGGAACCGGTGAGCGATGTAAGCGTATAAGGAGGCGGTGGATGAAAAATAAAGAAAGAACCGAGACCTTACGTACATCAAATACAAAACCGGATAACTAATATTTTTCCTTTCCTGTCGGATCTCGCAGAAGTTGTTACAGGATTATTCAGAAAGCAATTTAATTTTCGTTACAGCCATTTGCCTTTATTATAGATGGCTTCATCCCATCCAGTTGTTTTTATGGGCAAGGCTGATGACCTGGGCTTTGGAGTTTACATGCAGCTTCTCATAAATATTGGAAATATGCTTCCTTACGGTCAAAACGCTCAGGTTAAGCGCGGATGCAATGCGTTTGGCATCCCAGCCATTGATCATTTGCTGCAATATTTCTTTTTCTCTTTCGGTAATAAAA
>JAFDXI010000055.1 GCA_018268035.1 Bacteroidota bacterium
CTCCTAATCCTGAGCAGAATCCGGTTATACAGGGTTTATTATTTTAAATCAGTTTTTGGCAGCCTGTAACTCAATAGAATCAATAATTTTATTTTAGATTAAAAACGTTTAGGACAGTATTGATTAGTATTTAAAAATTCATACAGTGCTTTAATAGTTTTTTATCATTTTTAAAACTATTAAACTGCATTTTTCTATTCAGATTTCTATTACTTTATTTGTATCAATTCAAAATAACTTTATTATGCATGGGACATCTGCCTAACTTGATATTGGATTTGGCATTAGTGCTAATGACTGCATCAGTCGCCTTGTTGATTTTCAAACGAATTAAACAACCATTGGTGCTTGGGTATATAATTGCTGGTTTCCTTGTCGGGCCGCATTTTAAATTGTTCCCTACTGTTGCCGACCCGGAAAGCATCGAAGTAATGTCAGAGTTAGGTGTTATTTTCCTGTTGTTTGGACTAGGCCTCGAATTCAGTTTTAAAAAACTAATGCGTGTAGGAGGTTCTGCTTCTATCACTGCATTTGTTGAAATTTTCTTTATTACTACCAGTGGATTTTTTCTTGGCAGATGGTTAGGATGGTCCACCATTGATAGTTTATTCCTGGGTGGTATGCTGGCCAGTTCATCCACCACCATCATCATTCGTGCATTTGATGAGTTAGGTGTAAAATCGAAACAATTTGCCAATGTAGTTTTCGGAGTATTGATTGTAGAAGACATAGTTGTCATACTGCTCATGGTATTGCTTTCTACTGTTGCAGTAACACAACAAATTGAGGGTGGCGAAATAGTATTTACTGTGTTGAAATTAGTTTTCTTCCTCGCACTTTGGTTTATCATGGGTATATTTCTTCTCCCAACATTTCTTAAAAAAGCAAAGAAATGGCTTGATGAAGAAAACCTGCTCCTGCTCTCCATTGGTCTTTGTCTTGGCATGGTAGTCCTTGCAGTGGAGGTAGGATTTTCTGCTGAGCTTGGCGCATTTATTATGGGAAGCATCATTGCAGAAACAACTTCAGCAGAAAAAGTAGAACACCTGATAAAACCGATTAAAGATTTGTTTGGTGCTGTGTTTTTTGTTTCAGTTGGAATGATGATAGATCCGCAAGCAATAATCGAACATAAATGGGCGGTGGTAGCAGTTACATTACTTACCTTCTTTGGGAAAATTCTCAGCACAACCCTTGGTGCAATATTCTCAAGCCAGCCATTGAAACAATCAATACAGGTAGGTTTTAGCATGGCACAGATTGGTGAATTTGCCTTCATAGTTGCTGCGCTAGGAGTATCACTGAAAGTGACTTCTGATTTCCTTTTTCCAGTGGCAGTGGGTGCATCCGCCATCACAACATTTACTACTCCTTATCTGATAAAATATTCAGAACCCGTAGCCAATATGTTAGAAAAAATATTGCCTCACAAATTAGTGGGTCGCATCAACAGGTTCTCATCCAGCTCTCAAAAAATACAGGCAGAATCAGGATGGAAAACATTGTTGTCATCATATTCCAAAATCATTTTTATTAATGGATTTATCCTGCTCTCAATAGGTCTGCTATTGATCAATTTTATTATTCCATATCTAAACACCATTATTGAAGATAAAACACTTGCAAATATTGTATGTGCAATCATTGCACTGGCAGCAGGTGCGCCTTTTATATTTGCAATCATGACCCGCAGACCTGACAGCCCTATATATAAAGAGTTTTGGTTGAAAAAAAAAGTATATAACCGCGGGCCATTACTGGCAATTGAAACATTTAGGATAATAATCGGTATTGCTTTAATTACTTTATGGGGAATGTATTTTTTTCAAACAATATTTGCTTTATTAGTTGTTGTGCCTGCAGCGCTCATCATTTTTAGTGTGTTTAGAAAAAGGCTCCATACATTTTATCAGCGCATTGAAGGAAGATTTATTACCAACCTTACAGAAAGGGAAAGTGAAGCATATAAAACCACATCGGCAAGTGTAAGCAGAAAGAAAGCAGAAATTGAAAACTATCTTGCACCTTATGATGCACATATTGTTCAGCTTGATGTGTCACCGGATGCGCAATTTATCGGTAAAGAATTACATCAACTTTCTTGGCGTGAAAAGTATGGTATTAATATCGTTTACATCAGGCGTGGCGATAAAATAATTTACTTACCCGAACGCAATGCTATTTTGCTCCCGTTTGATGAAGTGGGCGTGATAGCAACCGATGAACAAATTACAGCATTTAAAAAATTATTTGACAGGCAGGACATTACTGATGCTGAAGATATCAATATCGAAGATATCGGCATCCAACAATTCTTTATTGATGAACATCATTCATTAAAGGGAAAAACAATCCGCAATTCAGGAATAAGGGAAAAAGCAAAAGGGCTTGTTGTTGGCATTGAACGCAAAGGCAACCGCATCCTGAACCCGGATTCAACAACCATATTTGAATTAAATGACGTTGTTTGGCTGGTTGGCAATATGAAGAAGATAAAGCAACTGAGAAATACATTTATTAATCAAAGCCTGGATAAATAACTCACACGCTTTTGATTGATTGAACAACATAAAAAACCGGCTATGTTTATTTATAATGTCACGATACAGGTTATTTGGGAAAAACATGTTGACTGGTTACGTTGGATGCAACAGGAACATATTCCTGCAGTGATGGCTACAAATTGTTTTATAGATAGTAAATTACTAATACTGCATGAGGTTGATGATACAGAAGGACCTACTTATATAACTCAATATTTTGCAACCGGCAAAGCACAATATAACCGGTATGTTGAGTTATATGCAACAGCACTTAGAAAAGAAACTGCTGAGAAATGGGGTAATTCAGTATTTGCTTTCAGGACTTTGCTTGAAGTAATAGAATAAATCAATAGGACAATAGCAATTTACCAGCATAAAAAAATCCCAATATTGCTATTGGGATTTTAGAAAAATTTCTTCCAATGGTTAGTTACGCTTCCGTTGTGTCAGGATTTTCAACTTTCTTAACAGCAGGTTGCGAACGACTGGCAAGTTTCGATTTTCTGTGTTCTTCGCTACGGCGTTTCACATGAATTTCGTGCTCTTCATGCCATTTCTGGAATTTCTGCATCGCTGCTGCTTCATCAAACAAACCAAGTTTAACTCCGCGCAATAAATGCTTCAGGAATAACACACCCTTAAAGGATAAGATACGGCGCACAGTATCTGTGGGCTCAGCACCTTTGTGCAACCATTCTAAAGCTTTCTGACGGTCTAACTGGATTGTCGCAGGAACAGTTAGCGGATTGTAGGTTCCAATTTTCTGGATAAATTTTCCATCACGTGGTGCACGGCCATCGGCTACAACGATAAAGTAGAAAGGTCTCTTTTTACTTCCGTGCCTTTGAAGTCTGATTTTTACTGCCATTTTAAATAGAAATTTAAAGGCCTTCTTAAAAGGTTTAAATGAATAATGGACTGCGAAAATAAGCGATAATTTGATAATTGCTGAAACGCAATATATAAAATTAAAAAAAAATTATCAGCGGCGCATACCGGGCATCCGCATACCTCCCATCGGCATCTTATTCATCATCTTCATCATCTGTTTCATCTGCTCAAATTGTTTCATCAAAGCATTCACATCTTCAATAGATTTTCCTGAACCTTTTGCCAGCCTTTGCCTGCGGCTTTGATTGATGACATCAGGGTTGGCCCTTTCGTAAGGTGTCATTGAATTAATAACAGCTTCAACCCCTTTGAAAGCATCATCGCTGATATCCACATCTTTCATTGCTTTCCCTACCCCGGGAATCATACCCATCAGGTCTTTCAGGTTGCCCATCCTTTTTATCTGCTGCAACTGGTCATAAAAATCCTGGAAATCAAACTGGTTCTTCCTGATTTTCTTCTCCAGTTTTTTTGCCTGCTCTTCATCAAACTGCGCCTGTGCTTTCTCAACTAGCGAAGTAATATCACCCATCCCCAAAATACGCTGTGCCATACGGTCGGGATAGAAAATATCAAGCGTATCTAATTTTTCACCACTACTTACAAATTTGATGGGTTTATTAACTGTATATTGAATAGATAAGGCAGCACCACCTCTTGTATCACCGTCTAATTTTGTTAAAACTACTCCAGAAAAATCAAGCCTGTCATTGAAAGACTTAGCCGTATTCACAGCATCCTGGCCTGTCATTGAATCAACAACAAACAAAATTTCATTGGGATTGACAGCAGCTTTTATATTGGCAACCTCTGTCATCATTGCTTCATCCACTGCCAAACGGCCTGCAGTATCTATGATAACAACATTTTTATTTTTTGCTTTGGCTTCTTTTATAGCATTTTGAGCAATAATAACCGCATCTTTATTTTCCGGTTCACTATATACATCAACTTTAATTTGCTCACCCAAAACTTTTAATTGGTCAATAGCCGCTGGCCTGTAAATATCTGCTGCCACCAGCAATGGAGATTTTTTCTGTTCTTTTAAATAATTAGCAAGCTTGCCGCTGAAAGTTGTTTTACCACTACCCTGTAAACCTGCAATTAATATCACTGCGGGGTTGCCGGTGATATCAAATTTTGCTTCATGGCCTCCCATGAGCTCAGTGAGTTCATCCTGTACAATTTTTACCATCAACTGGCCCGGGCTGATGGCATTGATAACTTTTTCGCCTGTAGCTTTTGCTTTAACCCTGTCGGTAAATTCTTTGGCTATTTTAAAATTTACATCGGCATCTATCAGTGCACGGCGGATATCTTTTACCGTATTGGCAACATTCAGGTCGTTTATCCTTGCTTCACCTTTTAAATTTTTAAAAGCACTTTCGAGCCGCTCGGTAAGATTATTGAACATAGCTTTTTTTTAAAGGAGTGCAAAGATAAAACTTCGGTAACAAGCATCGAAACCTTTTACCTTAAAGAAAAAATAATTAGTTGCATGATAAAATCCATAATAAAACACCAATACAATTTAATATGGTGAAGGACTCACACTTGTCCAGCCGCCATCTACAATAAGGCTTTGTCCTGTAATATGCCTTGATGCAGGCGACACCAAAAACAAAGCTGCATTGGCAATATCATCAACAGTTGCCGGCCTGCCCATAGGTGTGATGCGGCTCCAGGTATTTATATAATCTTTGTCGGCAACAGTGCGTTCAGTGATTGTTGCACCGGGTGCAATTGCATTGATTGAAATGTGATATGGTGATAACTCCACAACCAATGTTTTTGCAAGCATCTCCAATGCTGCTTTTGTAGTACCATAAGCTGCCAGGTTTTTATGCGCCTGGTGGCCGGTAACTGAAGACATTAATAAAATACTACCACCACTATCCTGTTGTTTCATTTGCCTGGATGCTGCCTGTGTCAATAAAAAACTACCTGCAATATTCAGGTTCAATACCTGTTGTAATGCCTCCGGATGGTATTCAAAAAAATCACCAAACAATGTGATACCTGCATTGGCAATTGCGATTGTAATTTTTCCAAAATGTTCAACAGCATTATCAACCATCAGTTGAATAAATCCAGGGTCTGATGCATCACCTGCAAGCGCAATACATTTCCCGTAATCATTGATTTTTGATGCAGCCTGTTGCACCAGCTTTTCATCTATATCATTTACAATAACAGACGCACCATTGATGCATAATTGTTTTGCAATCTCAAAACCTATCCCCTGTCCTGCACCTGTAACAATAGCCACTTCATTTGAAAAATCTATTGTCAGCATTTGATAATGTTTTTTTGTTGTCGAATAAAATTATTCAAAATATCTGGAACCCTTTACCTGTAAGGGTCTCAAGCCCCCTCGCTTTTGGAGAGGGGGTTGGGGGTGAGGTCTTTAAAAGCAAAAGATTAAATTCATTAGTCAGACAATCTTGAAAAATTTTATTGAACAGACCACACAGCCACACTGTATGGTTGTAAAGAAAATGAAATAGTAGAGTTGTGAATTGTTGCTTCAGTCGCACCAAACAAAGATTTCATTTTCATTGAAGCAATATTATTTTTTTGTGCATCAATAGTTACATCCTGCGAAGAAGCTGAAAGGTTGACTGCGACCAAAACTTTTTCATCTTTATATTTCCGCATAAAAGTTAAGACAACACTATCATCATTGTTGATGGTTGTATAACTTCCATAAGCTATGGCATTATCTGATTTGTGCAGAGCAATCAATTTTTTATAATAATTATACAACGAGTTGGAGTCTTTTTTTTCTTCCTGTAATGAAATACCATCATTAGGTTTGAGGTTAGTGCTATCCCACCAGGGCCCGGTATTTTTATACCACAACGCCATGCCTTTTCCTGTATCAGATGCATACCATTCAAAAGCTTCACGTTGCGGGATATCATTGCCATCTGTATTATTAAATTTTCCAAAACCACCACTACCCGTCATACCCAATTCCTGGCCATAATAAATAGAAGGTATGCCACCAATCAATAAATTTAATGCAGCGCCCACTCTTTCTTTACCCGGGTCTTTATGAACCCGTGATGCAAAACGGGCTACATCATGGTTCTCAATAAATACAACCTGGTTTTTTCCTGAAGGTGTTTGATTCAAAGAAATTTCTGCAGCTTTTGCAATTTGTGTTTTATCAAAATTTGAAATAGCAAATGCAAGAGCAAAATCAAAAACCCTGTCAACATGGCCATTGGAAAAATAATCAAAACCATAGCTTCCCCAGTTAGCCTGTTCTGCAATAAATACTAATTTGGGGTTCATTTGTTTTAACCTGGCAAATAATGGTGTCCAAAAATTTTTGAACAAATTGGCAAGTTGTGGTTTATTGTCTAATGTATCCATCATGTGGTCGAGCCTGAAACCATCTGCGCCATCATCAAATTTTCCATCATTGTTGGGGTCAGCAAAATATTTGAAGAGATGATAATTATATTCCAACACTTTAGGACTATTAAGATTAACTGTTGTAATTTTTTTTGTTACATTATTATAACCTGTAAAGCTGGTTAAATCATAAACGATTGATGAAGGTTGATTGTGGGCAGAATCTTTAAACAAAATATAATCACTGTATTTTGAATGCAGGTTGCCTACAGCATCTTTCCACCACAAATGGTCTTCAGTTACATATTGAGATTCCATATCAAGATACACTTTCATACCGTGTGCATGAATAGAACGAACGAGGTTGATATAATCCTGCATCGTTCCATATTCATCATCTATCTTTTCAAAATCATCCGAAAAATAATTGTGGTAATACACTGAAGAGTATAGAGGCAACAACAAAATTGTATTCACACCAAGTTCTTTCAGGTAACCCAATTTTTCATTGATGCCATTTAAGTCGCCCTGCATATCTCCATTACTATCATAAAAACTTCTCTGGAAAAGATGATACATCACTTCAGGCTCACGACCTGTTTGAGCAAATAAATTGATGTGTGAAAATGCAACTATCAAAAACCCAAGAATGATTTTCTTCATACAGCTATTTAATTTAATTTTTTAAACCAAATTGTCTTAGTTAATCTGTTGCAAAATATAACTTTTAGTATGATTTGCGTTTATCAGGAACAATAGATGATAGCAGCATAAATTCTCCTTTGATATACAGATTGAATCTCGTGAATTTTCTCTGCTGTACATTGATAAGCAGCAAAGAACTTTTTTAAACTTTCAAAACTTACTGGGTAAGGCACCCAATTATTTGGAGTGTCAGTATCATATTCAACAAAAATCAAACTACCATCCCGTTTTAAGCTTTGAAATACCTTATTGATAAACTTTTCTCTATTTCTTACATAATGAAATGAATTAGCCATCAAAATACCATCAAGCTCTTTAACCGGTAATTCTTCCTGTATAAAATCAAGTGCATATTTTTTTAGATGAATACCATCTTTTACAACAACATTTTTTAAAGCTTGCACATTTTTATCTATTGCATTTACATAACTGCCGGGTGGCAATAAATGTGATAAAGCCAGGGAAAATAACCCTTCACCACAACCAAGGTCTGCCCAGTTGCTTTTGGTATTCGTAACAGGATGTTGTAACAATGAAATGGCTGCGGATAATTGCATGATACTGTAAAGTTCATAAGTTCGTAATAAAAATATTATTTATTCTTTATTCAAATTTTTTAAAATGAAAAAACAGGTTGCTATAATAATTTCTATTTTCATTGCAGGTATTGCCACTGCACAAGATAAAAACATCACTATACATTCAATAGAAGAGCTCAAACTTTACAGTACGTTATGGCAACAATCAGCAGCAGAATACAGGGCGCTTTGTTACCAGGCATTCAACACAGCAAAGATGCGCCTGGATGAAATACCCAAAAGGAAATTCAGGAAACAAAAGCTGGCTATCATCACTGATATTGATGAAACAATTTTTGACAACAGTTACCAGGAAGCACAGCTCATAAAAAATAATGAAAGCTGGAATATGAAGTCATGGCTCAACTGGACCAACCTTTCTGTTGCCACTGCGGTGCCGGGGGCTGTTGAGTTTTTGCAATATGCCGGTAAAAAAGGCGTATCTGTTTTTTATGTGAGCAACCGCGGCGCAGAGGAATTAAAAAGCACGCTCATCAACCTGAAAAACCTGCATTTCCCCAATGCAGATTCCAGCCATGCTTTATTTATGACCAATGAACCTTCCAAAGAAACACGCAGGCAGGAGGTGATGAAAAATTATGATGTGGTGATGCTCATGGGTGATAACCTTAACGACTTTGCGCAGGTGTTTGAGAATAAAAATATCAGCGACCGTTTTACGGCAACTGATAATGCTAAAGATGAATGGGGAAATAAATTTATTGTATTGCCAAATGCCACTTATGGTGAATGGGAGAATGTATTGTTTAATTACCAGCATGGCCTTACCGGAGAACAAAAATTAAATATGCTGCGTGCTGCATTAAAGACAATGCCGCAATAAATTTTTATTGTAGTTGAGGCATCTCCAATAATTCACTGCATATCCTTTCAATACTTTTCTTTAATGGTGTGTATTGAAAACCAGGCAATGATTTTAACAGTTTGGTATTATCAAAAAACAATTTTGCCAAAGCAGTATCCGCTGTTTCTTTTGTAATGAATGGCGGCTTACCTGTAATCATGCTTTTGAATTTTTCAATGCGCCAGATGACCGCTGCCATAAAAGGTGTAACTTTTTTATACGGCGCCTTTTTTTGAAATGCTGCTGCAATCATTGTGAATAAATCTTTATACTTTACATTTTCAGCGCTCACTATAAATCGCTCAGCTACTATATCACTTTGCATTAATGAAATCATGATGGCCACAACATCTTTTACATCTACAAAACCAGCAACGCCATCAGAATAGTAAGGAAATTCTTTATAGACTGTCTTAAATATTTCTGATGAGCCTTTATTCCAATCTCCGGCGCCAAGAATAACAGATGGATTAATAATAACAGCATTGAGTCCTTCAGCAATACCCCGCCATACTTCCATCTCACCAAGATATTTGCTCTTGCCATAAACACTACCTTCTGTTTCATCATTCCACTTCATGGTTTCAGTGATAGGAACAGAATTTTTCTTCAAACCCAGCGCAGCAACTGAACTTACATGCAGCAATTTTTTCACTTGGTTATTCAAACATGCATTTACAATATTGGCTGTGCCTTCCACATTGGTTTTAAAAAGCTCAATTTTATCTTTTGGATTATATGAAATTTTCGCCGCACAATGATATACTTCATCCACACCCTGCATCACATTATCCAGCAACACAGTATCAAATAAATCACCTTTTATCCATTCAATATTATTGTGAACAAAAGGAATTTCAGTCCTGTATAATGCTTTAATGGAACTGCCACGGTTGCTTAACTCTTTTATCAAATGTGAACCGGTAAGGCCTGTTGCACCTGTGATAAAAATAGTTTTAGAATTATTGCTATTACTTAAGTCCTCATTCATTGACACGGATATAATGGTTATGCCCTCCTAATATTCATAAAAACCTTTTCCTGTTTTTTTGCCAAGCTCCTTTGCATCCACTTTATTTTTCTGTATAACCGATGGTTTCAACCTTCCTGGCTTACCCAATGCTTCCCAAACAATATTGCTGACTGAATAATTAATATCCATCCCAATCAGATCCATCAGTTTAAACGGGCCCATCTTAAACCCTGAAGCTTCCATTATTTCATCAATTGCTCTGAAATCTTCATTATTTTTTTCAACCATCTGCAATGCTTCAAGATAATAATGCCTTGCCACGCGGTTGACAATAAAACCCGGAGCATCATTGCAAACCACAGGGGTTTTATTCAGTTGTTTAGACAATTGTACCAAAGTCTCAATAACATCTTCACTTGTTTTTTCAGTCCGGATAATTTCTACCAGCTTCATAATAGTTGCAGGATTAAAAAAGTGCATACCAGCAAACCTGGATGCATAAATTCTCTCATGGCAAATAGATGAAACCGAAATAGAAGAAGTATTGGTAGCAAAAATGGTTTTGTCATTATTTATTAAAGACAGCTCATCAAACAATTGCTGTTTAACAGAGATATTTTCAACGACTGCTTCAATAATAATATCTGCTTTGCAATCACGAATTTGAGAAGTAAAAGAGACACTGTTGATGAAAGCAGTTTTTTCTTCACCGGATATTTTCTGTTTTTCAACCAGCTTCTGCAGGCTATTTTCCATGGATGCCCTGCTTTTATCCAACATAGCAGGGTTAACATCAAACTGGATTACTGTAAACCCATTTTGTGCAGCACATTGGGCAATACCGCTTCCCATCGTTCCGGCTCCGCAAACGCAAATAGTATGAATTGAATGCAAGGTTTTTTTTGCAAACATAAGCCTAATGGACTGAAGATTTTAAATGTATAACATAAGACAATACATTATGTTACAGTATTTTTTTCGAATGCAAATGAAAAAAATTATGAAAATGACAATTATTTTAAAATCTCATTTTACCGCTTATAAAATTGATTTAAAAAAATTTGTATATGTCAAAAATAATATCGTTAAATTTGCATCGTTTTTTAAGGGTTTAGGGTTGAAAAACCCCGCTTAGTCTTAGGCGGGGTTTTCTTTTATAAATCGGTTGCATATTTTAATGCAAATTTTCAGAAATGAACGATGTATAACTGTACATTTTTGAAGAGGGATATAACAACAACAACCTGTTTCATTCTTATAAAATTCCAGTTGATTCCAACAACTGTTTATTCCACCACCTTCACCCATTTACCTTTTACACCACCACTGATTGTATTATCATACATGGCTGTGCAATAAATACCTGGCCAATAAAATTCACCCGGGTATGCTGCATTTAATTGCACATAAAATGTTTTTGTTTCAAACTGCTTCAACCCAAAATAATAATAAACCCTGTCATCTCGGATATCCATATAATCTGATGGTGATGACTGAAAGCTGCCTTCACTGTTGTATAGCCTTGTATTTAAAATTTCCCAACCACTGGGAAATATTTCACTCAATGCAAGATTTGAATAAGCATCCCTCTTACCGGGATTGGTAACAACTACCTTTGCCACAAAATCAGTTCCCTGTTTGGCAGAATCAATGTTGACCAGATTATTATTAGCATTTACAAAACTTACATTCACCCTTAACAAATCCGGGTTATTGGTAAATGAAATATTTTCTCCACTAACGGGTTTGCCCTCATTAATCACCCTTACAAATAATACATTATTGCCTTTGTTTTGCAACTGAACATCTGCCTTATTACTCTGCCATTGCAATGTATTTTGTACAACTACTGAAGATGTATTTAAATTAATATCCTTTCCTGCAGATTTGCCGGTTGCAATGATTTTTTGTCCTGATTTGTTACTACCTGCATATTCTGCTACAGCAATTAAACTGTAAGCAGTCGTCTGAGTGCTGTACCAGTTTTCCTGTGAAAGTTTTGCTGCAATAGTTTTCACTAACTGGTCAGCTTCAGCATTGCGTTTCATTAAAACCAAAGTTTCTAATACCATCGCCTGGTCGCGCAGGTCACTACCATAAGTGTAGCCAGGAAATTTTCTTTCAGGAAATGTATAAGACAAACCACTGATTAATTGTAAAGCAATTTTTTGTTGCCCTATCAACTGGTAAGCTGCTGCCAGGCGCCACTTACCTTCAGGGGTTAAGAACTTCCATTCTTTTAATCGGTTCATTGCACCAAGTTCAGGTGAGCCGGCAAGCGCCAATAAATATAACCTATATGCCTGCATTAAATCAGTACCATACCAGGGCGCAGTAGTTACATTCCATGTCTGGGCTTTCAACCTTTCATATTGTTTCCATTGCTGCAGCATGTTTTGTGAAATATTATATCCCATCGTTTGCGCCGTCAATAAAAAATGACCTGCATAATTACTGCCCCATTCATCACTCACAGTGCCATTTGGCCAATAACTAAACCCGCCATCATTTTGCTGAAAATTATTATACTTCAGCAAAGCCTGCCTGATGTTACGGTCAATATCTGCTTTTTGTTTATCACTCAAATCCAGTAGCTCATTCAACACCAACTGCGGAAATACGGCAGACGTTATTTGCTCAATGCAACCATGTGGATAAGTGATTAGGTAAGTAAGTCTTTTCTGCAAATCCATGGCAGGTATGCTTGATATTTCCAATGTTGCCCGGCTGCTTTGCGCATCACCAATCATTGATACAGTTGAGTTCCAGCTTTGCCCTGGCTGAAGTGTTGTTTCTGAAACCTGTGTTGTGTATGGATTCGGGTTCCTCACATCAATCTCGGTTTGATATACTGATTGTTCACCGCCACCTGATGCAATAATTTTTATATTACCAATACCGGTAGAGGTATTCACTTTCGCTGAGAAATAAACCTGCTGTTCTCCTGGTTTTGTAAAGCTGATGGTTTGGTTACTACTGCCGCTTATCAATGGATTTGACTGCAAGCTCAGTGATACATTTTTAATATTATTGGTAGTGGCAAAAACTGTTACCGGTATTTTTATTTCTTCACCCGGCCCAACAACTCTTGGCAATGTGGGCAAAATCATCAATGGCTTTTTCACAGTAACATCTTTATCAGCCATACCATAAGCGCCATCACCTGCAGCAACCACCATAGCCCTGATGCTGCCCATGTATGCAGGTAAAACAAAACTGTGTGTATTACTACCACCATTTAATGTGAATGGGCCCAAAAATTCAACAACAGGTTTAAAACGATTTGCCCGCCTTGTGTTGCTGGCAATGACAGCTTCTTCATCGCCGCCAATTGTAAGGATGCGTTGCATTTGCTCACCAAAAGCGCCGATTACATCATCAAACACGTCCCAGCTTTTTACACCTAATGCTTCTCTTGCATAAAATACATCACGCGGGTTCGGTGTACTAAAATGTGTAAGATCCAATAACCCATCATCCACCAATGCAATGACATAAGTCATCTTTTTATTGGATGCTTCAGAAACTGTAATTGAATTTTTCACTTCAGGCCTAATAACATCAGCCATTGAAATAACAGGTTTTAAAACTGTATTTTTATCGTCCACCATCACAGGTATCACTCCATACATTCTAATTGGTAAATCATTGATGGTTTGAGCATGTGGTTGTAACAAACTCACATTCACATATACATTCGGGCTGTATTCTTTTTCTGCTTTGAATGAAAATTTTGTTTGCCCCTGTTCAGTATTTACCCAGTATGTTTTCAACACCTTACTGCCGCTTTCAATGCTGATCAATGCCCTTCCTCCTTTACTTGAAGGAATGGATAAATTCACATTGTCACCCACATTATATTTTTCTTTATCGGCTGTGAAAGAAAGCATCGCAGCAGCGCTGGGATCGCTATCACCGGCCCTTGTTTGCCAGCTATAATCATCAACAAAAAATGTGCTGCCTGCTGTGTGGCCACTGCGCAGGTCCTTCACCAAAATCAAATACCTGCCCCAATTATCATCATCCATTTTAATATCATAAAATCCTTTACCATTGGATAAATGCACAGTATCTTTTTTAATAAACTTTTTATACTCATCTTGTGTGAAGTTGGTAAGATCATCGGCTTCATCCCACCACCAGCGCCATTGAATCCGGTATAACTGAACTTGTACAGACTGGTCGCCCTGCAAAAATTTCCCATCCACATTTACATCTGCAATATTGAAACGATGGGTTTTTCCCGATTGCAAAAAACCCCAGGTTCTATCTCCCTGCGGCACTTCTACTCCCACATAAGATGAATAAGGATTGAATGGCATTGAAAAATTATCAATACTGAAATTGCCTCCCGGTTCAAAAACTTTTACAACAAGATTGGCAAGCAATTGACCAGGAGCATCTTCACCTGCATTAAAAGAAGGGTTCACTGATGCAGTGCCATCAGCACTTAATGTACCATCAAAAATTGTTTTAGACTGTGATTGAAAATTAGCTGTTGGATTATCAAAAATATAATTATCAAGCCTGGGGAATTTTGTTTTCTTTTTATACAGTTGCACATCTATCCTTGCTTTTAAGTTTTGTGCTGTTGCTCCAAACAACCAACGTGCAGATAATTCGCCTTTGATAGATGCATCTTTGCCCAATGCAGTTATACTTCCGAAATCAAGATTTATTTTTAAACGGTTAGGCATCACTGTTTCAATCTTTACTTTCTTTTCAAAAACAGCGCCACCTGCTTTCACCCTGCAAATCCAGTTGCCGGTTGGCGCATCAGCATCAGTGGCTGTTCTGAAAACGTTGAAACCATTGGCTGCATTGGTTTGTACAATGCGTTTATATAATAGTCCTCGTGGAGAAACCAACTCCATTTCCAATGGATAATCTGCAGGCAGTGGATTATTTTTATCATTAATAATACAACTTATAAACAAACTATCACCTGGCCGCCATACTCCACGTTCACCAAAAATGTACCCTTTGATCCCATTCTTTATTTCTGCACCACCCACATCAAAACGGCCTAAAGGCAAACTGCTGCCATCATCTAATTTTAAATAACCAAACTGGTTGCCTTGTTTTGCTATTAATAAATAAGGGCGGCCGCTTTTATTTGCTGAACGTTTATCGCTACTATTCTTTTGAGAAAAGTCAATCATAGCAAGACCATCAGCATCGCTGACTGCAGTAGCCATAATCTGTTGTTGATAGTTTAACACCTGCAAATTCACACTCTTCATCGGGTCAGTTGTGACGAGGTCATTTACAGCAACTAATAAACTTTGACCTGCAGCATATTTTGCAGTGATACCAATATTACTTGCAAGGATATTTCTTGTTGCAAATTTTTCTTTGTTGTAATAAGAACGATAACAGGGATTGTTGCGTTCATTCCAATTGTAACCATAAGGATAATAATTATCATAACGGTCCCAGAAATCCTGATCTTCATCTACTGCATTCTCATTACTCGTGTATGAGTAATAATTATCGGTATTATCGTTGGTCATGCTGTCACAGGCATATAAAGAATATTCAGGTCTGAAGCCAATCGTAATATGATAAATAGCACCTGGCTCTGTACGAATAAATTTATCAATATCGAGCGAGAAAGTATTTTTATGGTGCAGGTTGAGAGTATTGTCTTCATCCAATTTTATGGTTGCTTCTTTAACAGGCCTGCCAACCCTTCGCAAATCCTGGTCACCATTCATATCATTTACCTGCAGAAACTGCGCAATATTGTTTTCATAAATTTTAATGATGGAAACATCAACGGCTTTAAGGTTTACTGCCTCAAAAGGCAACAGCAATTTACCTGTACTGCTGGGCAAAATATTGCCCCTGCCTTTAATGGTGACATGTGGTAAACGGTTTTCAAAAAATATATTGGAAGAATACGATTGTTTCAATTTATCGCCACTGATATTTTCAATACCCGGCAAAACATTTACTGTATGGCTTCCATCCAATTCACCTGATACATACACTTTTATTTCACTGCCTAAAATAGTGTATGACGGATTTTCAACATCACTTATTGAAATCAATCCATCTAAATTTTGTGCGGAAGAAATGGGGTCACTGAATTGCACAAGGGCATATTGTTCATCTTCTCCTGATGCTTTTACATCCAATAATTTGAAATCACCTAATGCAGGTATAGTTATTTCTTTTTCTCCCTCTTGCCCACTGTTGATGGCATCGCCTTTCCATTGAAGAATTAATTTTTGTTCGGCATTAGTGCGGGAGATATTATTGATGTTGAACTGATGTTCTTTTGCCGTTTCATTGTGCTGCCAGCTTATAGGAAATGTTTTTCCGTTTACAGTAGCAATCAATAATTTCTCTACACCGGAAGATTGTTCAACATCAGCAGTTAATATTTGTCCGGATAAATTCATATCGGTTTTATTATTGCTGCGCAAACCAAAATCATTCACTTCAAAAGAAGGTTTTATAATCCGAATATTGAATTTGAATTCATCAAAGCCAGTAGATACTTTTATTACATTACCCAAATGAAAACTTACTTCATACAGTTGACCCGGTGTTAAATCATTGTCAGGTTTAAACTCAATAGTGCGGGCATCAAGCCAATATGCTTTGCCCTTCACGGCAGGAGAGAATGAAAACAGTTTATCTTTTAAAGTTTCGTTTATTGTATGCGTGGTAGGAACATCAGCAGCTAATTGTATCCTCACCGTATTTTTCTTTGACACAACTCCAGAAGTGTAAGCATCAATATATTGACTGAATGCCGGGTCAACATCAATTAGTTTAGGTTCAGTTTTGCAGGAAAAAAGTACGGAAGTAAACAATAAAATAACTATATAACCGACAATTCTTGTAATGAAAGACATTTTCATATTTGCAGCATTTTTTTTAATGTACAAAATATGAAAATTAAATTAAAAAACACATCACAAATGTTGAAAGGAATTAATGTTGTTCAACTTTGAAAAATATTGTCACCGTATATATTTTGCTAATTAGTTATCGAGCTCATAAATAAATTTCTTAATTTCTTTTTGCCTTGCGTTGGCAAAACCTTTATCAGTGCCAATCTTTACAAAGACACATTTTTCCAACACTTTTTGTGAGCCAAAATTGTCGTATGCAACACGCACGAAAATTGCGTTATTTTTTCTATCCAGAAAAACTTCATGCCGATTGCCCTTTGACTTTGTTATGCAGGTTGTTTTTTTGAATTAGGTTTACTATGTGTGACCCTTCGCTGTTTTTTTAATTTCTGTTTAGCTTTTGCAGCTTTTATATACTCGCTAATAGCAAGAAACTCTTCTTTTGTTGGTGTAGGCCCACCACCAATAAAATCAACATCAAGTTCTAATTTCTTTTTCATGGTTCCTGGTTTTTAAAGTATTTATTAATAAGTCGCTATGCTGCTGGCGTGTCACTAATCATAATGTGTCCACCAAAGTGCATTGCCCCTAAAGTTTTTGTGTAATAGTCAATCAATTGCTTCTTTGATACAAAAGAAACATTTCCTTCAAATCCCCGTTGAAATGAAAGCCTGCAAGCAAAAGCAACAAGGTTACCTGGAACTCCTGCATAAACTTTTGATTTCCCTTTGTTGAATGAGGCACTCTCAACTAAGTGCATGTAGATATGGTCGCTTTTTATTTCAATGCTAATCAATCCTTGAATTACCGCAATTGCATTAGGGATTGTAAGTTTATAAACTTCTCTTTCAGGCTGTTTCAGTTCATATCTCCAATCAAACTGCCAACCATTTTTCTTTGTCACAGATTTGAGTTCTGTCGTTGTAAGCAAAGTAATATTGGTAGGGAAAACGTCACCGGTAAAAGGTTTTCAATTGAATTAGTCAGCTTGTCAACGATAAAATCAAGTCCTATTGGATTACTTTTTTTCACTTTGCTAAGTTAATCATTCTTGAAGGGGAAACCGCTTTTCTCAGGAAGTACTTTGCGATGCTACCAACAATAAAATCGTTTACAATGATAGTCTGGTTATTGATTGCCGGGTCGTTTAAAAATTTTGTTTCATCATCAAGTTGAGGCTGGAAGAAATATTCCAAATCGGAAACTTTCATAGGCTTGAGTTTACTTCAATTTTGCCATTCTTCATTTTGTGATGTTTTAAATAAATTAAAGAAACACTAAAATAAGTTAAGGTGATTTATTAAACAGCAATGTAAATAACGTTTTAGGTATTGGCGATGTAGCTATTAATTCTATTATGAATTAACTTTAGCATCAATGCCGGTTTTTTACACTTCTGTCAATCTAAACCATTCAGTCGGTTTATACCAGGGAGATGTTGATGTCAGGAGATATTTTTATTTTATTTTAGTCCAATCTTCCAATTCTATACCGATTATTCTACTAAAATGATTTGAATTATTGTCACCATCGTCAATTTATGGGTTACTGATTTTACGCCGATTAAATGGTCAAAATCGTCAATCGGGGTTCCAGTTATCTATTATTCAAAACATACACAGAACAAAAAATCATAACCTCAATTCATTTTTTTTTTCAAACTGCTCACTTGCTCCTGCAGGTTGTTGACAAGCCCTGCCAATTGATTTACGTCCCACCTTTGTTGTGTGTTGGCTTTGGTAATTATCATCTGAGCTTTCCACACTTCCAGTATTTCATCCGGGTTTACATGATAAGGTTCATATTGCGGATTATCACTGATGAGAGTGAGTTTGTTTTTATAACGGTTATTACGCATGATGCGTTTATAAACTATGCCTTCATTTCTCGAAACAACGATATAGGTATTGTTAGGTTTTATATCATCCATCGCTGCTACCCTTTCACCAACAATCACACTGCCACTTGGGGTTGGCAACATACTGTCGCCCACAATTTCAAATGCCCTGTATTCACCAGGTGCCAGCATAGGTAATGTAAAAGTGTTAAGCTCATCAATAAATTCAGGGTCGGCATAACCTGCAAGATAACCGGCCACTGCTTTTAGCGGCACAAATTGTATTTCATTGATTTCACCCAGGAGTTTTAACTGGCGCCGTTTATCAATATAAGAGCCCCCTTTTTTTGAAGCAGACAAATCTTTTAGCAACAGTTCATCAAGACTTAGTTTAAAAATGCTGCACAGGTTTTCCAGCACATCCAATCTTGGTTCAGCCCTTTCTTCTTCATAAGCACCAAGGAGAGAACGTTTAATCTTAAGCTTATGTGCAAACTGTTCCTGAGTCCATCCGCGAAGTTTACGTAAATGTTTCAGGTTTTTCCCCGCATAACTCATAACTAATTCATTTAGCATGCAATTTACTAACAATTTTAGTTTGACAAAATAAAATATTATTAAAAAAACCCCGGAGATATTTAAATCAACGGGGTTTTGTCCAGGGGTGAAACACTTTATGCTTTCTTTTTCTTATCGCCAAGCAACAATATTTCATTTACATAAACTTCTGTGATGTATTTTTTTACACCTTCTTTATCGTTGTAAGAACGGTTTACCAGTTTACCTTCAATAGCAACCTCGTTACCTTTTGATAAATATTGTTCAGCTATTTCAGCCACTTTGCCCCAGGCAACTAAATTATGCCATTGAGTTTCGGTAACTTTTTCACCATTGGCAGAGCGATAAACTTCATTTGTGGCAACACTAAAGCGAGCCATTTTTTTTCCACTTTCTATAGTGCGGATTTCCGGATTATTACCAATGTTTCCGATCAACTGTACTTTGTTTTTTAGAGCGTACATAAAATAAGTTTTTAATTGTTTAGTAATTTATTATTTCAATCACCGCGGCGCCTTGCTGATGACAGGACAAAGATGCTATTGGAAAAAAGCCTTACCCGGTTTTTTACCATTTACTATCACATATAATCGTTTGTAAGCGTTTATTTACCGGAAAGACCTATCTTTAATCTACAACTAAAACCTATGCAAACAGAACCCAGGGCATGCCTGCAATGTGGCAGAACAATCAAAGGAAGATCAGATAAAAAATTCTGTGATGACTCATGCCGGAATAGCTACAACAATGTATTGAAAGCACATGCTAACAATTATGTGCGCAACATAAATAATAAACTTAGTAAAAACCGTCGCATACTTGAAGAGTCATTACCAGAAAATGAAGAAATGGTGAAGATTACCAAACAAAAACTTTTAGAAGGTGGTTTTCAATTCAAGTTTCACACACATACTTATACCAACAAAAAAGGGAATATTTATTATTTCTGTTATGATTATGGATACCTGCCTCTTGAAAATGAATGGTATCTGATTGTTCATCGCAGGGAAGAATAATTTAACTCCATTCATAGCTGATGTTTTTTTACCTTCACCCACCTAAAAAATTTAAGTTATGAGTTTACGTTTAGGGGACAAAGCGCCCAATTTTAAAGCAACAACAACCGCAGGTGAAATTGATTTTTATGAATTCTTAGGCGATGGATGGGGAATACTTTTTTCTCACCCTGCTGACTATACACCTGTATGTACTACCGAATTAGGTAGGACGGCAGCCTTCCAGGAAGAGTTTGCCAAACGCAACACAAAAGTGTTAGCAGTAAGTGTTGACCCGCTGGATAAACATAAAGGCTGGATCAATGATATTAATGAAACACAAAATGTAACAGTAGGATTCCCGATCATTGCTGACGAAGACAGGACTGTGGCTGAATTGTATGACATGATTCATCCTAATGCTTCTGCTACAGCTACTGTGCGTTCATTATTCATTATCGCACCGGATAAAACAGTAAAACTGATGATCACTTATCCTGCCAGCACCGGAAGAAATTTTGTTGAAGTCGTTCGTGTATTAGACAGCCTGCAGCTTACTGCAAATTACAGTGTGTCAACTCCGGCAGACTGGAAAGATGGTGAAGATGTTATCGTTTCAACAGCTTTATCCAATGAAGCAGCAAAAGAAAAATTTCCAAAAGGTGTAAGGATTGTGAAACCATATTTACGTTATACACCTCAGCCTAATAAATAATTCTTTTCAATTACGAATTAAAAATTACGAATTACGGGTTGTTGAAGTCTTAAGTTGAAAGCTGATACTATCATCTCGTAATTTGTAATTGAAAATTATGAATTAAAAATTACGAATTACGGGCTGTTGAAGTTTTAAGTTGAAAGCTGATACTATCATCTCGTAATTTGTAAATGAAAATTACGAATTAAAAATTACGAATTATGGGTTGTTGAAGTTTTAAGTTGAAAGCTGATACTATCATCTCGTAATTTGTAATTTTTAATTAACTATTGATTTCTTCCACCCGTAATTCGTAATTCGTAATTTTTAATTCAAACAAATTAATTCGTAATTGAATAAACCCCATTCACCTGCCTTATAATACCGTTCGCCGATTTTCTGAAAGTATCCTGCAAAATATATTGGTTTATAATATAAACTACTTTACGTTTGTGTCTTCAAAGCATTAATTTTGAACATGAAAAATATACTTATAACAGCTTTCCTGTTAATCAGCACATATAGTTTTACCCAAACAACAGTGCAGGGAAATGTAAAAGATAAAAAAGGAAACCCTGTTGCCGGTGTAAGCATTACTTTAAAAGATACCTATGATGGCGCAGTGACTGACTCATCGGGCAACTATAGTTTTACGACAACAGAAAAAGGTAAACATATATTATCCTTCACCAATGTGAATTATAATGAAGACTCTTCCATTATTGACCTGGAAGGTAAGCCCATCACCATAAATATTACAGTTAAAGAAAAGTTCAACATACTAAATGCAGTAACGGTAATTGCTGGTTCATTTGAAGCTGGTGACAACAAAAGAGCTGCGACTGTTTTAAACTCAATAGATATAGCTACTACTGCTGGTAGCAATGCAGACATAACTGCTGCTTTAAAAACATTACCTGGTGCACAGCAAATAGGCAATCAGGAAGGGCTGTTTGTCCGCGGCGGAACAGGTGAAGAAACAAAACAGTTTATTGATGGCACCCTCGTGAATAATCCATACTATACAAGTGTTCCTGACATTGCTACCCGTGGCAGGTTTTCTCCTTTCCTGTTTAAAGGAACTGTATTTTCAACAGGGGGTTATTCAGCCTTATATGGACAGGCATTATCATCTGCAGTCATATTGGAATCAATTGATATGCCGGAAAAATCTGCAGCCACTGCATCTATATCTCCAATTGTTGTGGGAGGTGGTGTGCAACAACTTTCAAAAAATAAAAATTTTTCCTGGGGTGTAGATTATGATTATGTAAACCTGATTGCTTACTTCAACATAGTGAAACAAACACCTGATTATTTTGATATGCCTGAATTCCATTCAGGTGATGCCAACTTCCGTATCAAAACAAAAGGTGGCATTATTAAATATTATACCACTTTCAATTATAACCATCTTGGATTGCGCAGGCCTGATATTGACAGCACCAATTATAAAGATGCTTTTGGCATCATCAACCATAACTGGTATAACAATTTAAGCTGGAGACAAAATCTTGGCAACGGATGGAAAATGAACATGGGGTTGAGTTACAGCACTAACCGCGATGATATTTCTCAACAGGTGCAGGATGCATCCAACAATAATAAATCATGGAACTATCAACCCTGGATCAGCAAAAATTTTCATATAAAAAGCAGGCAGGATTTATCCCAGATAAAAGAAGTGTTTGAGAAAAAATTAGGCGGCCTGAGTGCAATCCGTTTTGGTGGTGAATACTGGTATTCATATAATCCAACTCATTATATCAACATAGACAGTGATTATTATTTCAAACAAAAAGATAATTATGCAGCATTATTTGCAGAAGGTGATATTTACATCACTAACGATATAGCATTGAAGCTGGGCACCCGTTATGAATATTCTTCCATCATCAGGAAAGCCAATATTGCACCACGCATCTCGATGGCTTATAAAGTGGGGAAAGGTGCACAGGTTTCACTAGCTTATGGTATTTTTTATGAAAAGCCTTTAAACAATGAACTTGTTTACAATACATCACTCAACTACACAAAAGCAACGCACTATATTGCCAACTACCAGGTAAACAGGAACGACAGAATTTTCAGGATAGAAGCATTTTATAAAAAATATGATGACCTCGTAAAAACTTTTCCAACGTATAACAATGCAGGATATGGTTATGCCAAAGGCTTTGAATTGTTTTTGCGTGATAAAAAAACTTTCAAAAATATAGATTACTGGATCAGTTATTCCTATCTCGATACCAAACGTGATTTTGAAAACTATCCGCAGGAACTGGCACCAAATTTTGCAGCAAAACATACAGCATCAGTAGTAGTAAAACATTTTATTACTAAATGGAAAGCTGGGGTTAACGCTACTTATACTTTTGCAACCGGCAGGCCTTATTATAATTTTATGTTTGATAATACACAAGGAAAATTTGTAATCAGCGATCAGGGACAAACCAAAGATTATAACAGTTTAAATTTTAGTGTGGAATACCTGCCAAGCCTTGGTAAGAAAGATGCTAAAACATTTATTGTACTCTTTGCAAGCATGTCAAATGTACTTGGACAAAAACAGGTGTATGGTTATAATTATTCATTCAATGGATTGAATAAAGAACCTATTTTGCCAACTGCCCCACGGTTTTATTTCATTGGTTGTTTTCTGAGCTGGGGTATTGACAGAAGTCAGGATGCCATTAATAATAATTTATAAAAACCAGGAAATGAACGATCAACAAAACGAAGGACAGTTTTCTCCAAAAGAAAGTTTGCAGGTAATTGCTGATATGATTGAAAAAGTGCAGAATGATAAGATGCGTAAGCTGGCAAAGAAAAGAGCACAGTTTAAACTCACTGCCACTTACCTGGTAATCACCAGCCTGATGCTTGTAGCCATTTGGTATTTTACCACAGGTACAAGTTCATATTTTTGGCCGGCATGGCCGATTGGAATTTTTGTTTTTTCAATCCTGATTACTTATATGGAAGCTTATATGGGCACATCACTTTTTTCTGAAGACAAAGAGTATGAAAAATTAAAGTCCAAAAAAAGGTAATTACCATGAAACCATTAATTGTTATATTGGTTGTATTTAATGCCGTGATTGGAACAACAGGGAAAACAACAATAGAAATATTTCATCCGGTTATCTATAAATATTTTTAAATACGCTGTGATGAAAATTACAGATATAAATAACATATATAAAAACACAAACAAAACACACATGAAACATTTATTATTAGCAGCTACGGTATTAATTTCTATTTCAGCATTTTCACAAAGTGATAAATATGAAAGTGCTATGAAACAGGCGCTCCAGCAATATGATTCAGCAAAATCAATGGCAGATCTGGAAAGCATTGCCGCCAAATTTCAACGCATTGGAGATGCAGAAAAAACTCAATGGCTCCCTTATTACTGGAGTGGCCTTGCCTTAACAAGAACCGGATGGATGTATTTCCCGAATGATAAAGGTGTAACAGCAGTAAAAACAGATAACCTGTCTTCAACAATTGATGCATTATCCGGACGCATCAATGCGCTGGAAGATAAAGCAGATGCATTAGCAACTGATGATGATGCCAAATCTGAAATATTGCTGATTCGCAATATGGCTTATACACAACAGATGATAATTGATCCGCAAACACGTTATATGACTTATGGTATGCAGGCGGGTACAGCTTTAGATAAAGCCATGGATCTTAACCCCAATAATCCAAGGGCATACTATTTAAAAGGTTCAAGTTTGTTTGGCACACCAGAACAATTTGGTGGTGGCAAAGCTGCTGCAAAACCAATGTTTGAAAAAGCTGTTGAACTGGGAAAAGCAGAACAACAGAAACCATTGATGCCGCATTGGGGTTTGGAACTAAGCGAGCAGATGTTGGCAGCCTGCCAGTAATTTTTTGAATGATTGAATTGCTGAAGTGAAGTATTCTTCAGCAATTCAAATTTATTATATCATCCTTTTTATAATGAAGAAAAAAATATCATTCAGGAAAAATTCAGGGCAGTTCAATTATTTAAAATATTTTATTATAGCGTGAGCAAATATCAAAGCATTAAGATGAATCATGTTTAAAGACCTGGATCCGATATTACATTCACAGTTGAGGCTTGCAGTCATGAGTTTGCTGATAAGCGTTAAAAAAGCTGAATTTACTTTTTTGAAAGAAAAGACAAATTCAACTGCAGGTAATTTAAGTGTGCAGTTGCAGAAATTAAAAGAGGCTGGATATATTGAAGTCAACAAAGAATTTAAAGACAATTACCCTAATACAACTTGCAAAATCACAACAAAGGGAATTAAAGCTTTTGATGAATACGTAAAAACGTTGCAGCAATATCTCCAGTTAAAAAAATAAATCTGCACATTTTTAATATTTACAAAGTGTGTTTCCTGCATAAATAGTTTTATTGATGTTAATTCATCAAAAACATTTTAAAAAAAATACTGATAGTACCTCATTAATCATTACCTTTGCGCCTCAAATTTGAGTTTATAGTCCAAGTAATGGTTCAAGATTTTTCTGCTACAGATTTTTCTGCTAATAGGGTATCTTTCTTTACAACGTTTATTTTCTCAGCTATTTTATAATAAAAACAGATAACAAACATGAACATTTATGTTTCCAATTTAAGTTTTGCCGTTCAGGATGAAGACTTAAGGGAATACTTTGAAGAATACGGAGAAGTTTCTTCAGCTAAAGTAATTACAGACAAATTTACCAACCGCAGCCGTGGCTTCGGTTTCGTTGAAATGCCAAATGATGAAGCAGCACAAAAAGCCATCAAAGAACTGGATGGTGCAGTTGTTGACAGCAGGACAATCAGCGTAACTGTAGCAAAGCCTCGCGAAGAAAGATCAAACAACAACAGGAAAAGGTCTTTCAGCAACAGTAACAGTAACAGCAGGTGGTAATATTTATCAACTGAAAATTGTATAAGGCGCCCAAAGTATTTTGGGCGTTTTTATTTTATATCAAATGAGCGATTTCAATAAAGCAGATAATTCAACAACGCCTACTGTGGCTGACTTTTCAATTGCAGTACAATCGTAAGCAGTATAAGGAATATTTTTATCTACAATAAATTTCGGGGCAAAACGCGGTACATAATTTATCAGGCCTGCTGCAGGATAAACCACAAGTGATGTGCCCACTACAACAAATATTTCTGCTGTTGATGCAACTTCAATAGCAAAATCAATCATTGATACAGGCTCTCCAAACCATACAACATCTGGCCTCAACTGAGCACCATCTTTGGCAACATCACCTAATAAAATATCATCCGTTATTTCATACATTAATGATGCATCTGTTTCACTACGCATCCTGAGAATCTCTCCATGCAAATGCAAAACTTTTGTGCTGCCTGCACGTTCATGTAAGTCATCAATATTTTGAGTGATGATGTGCACATCAAAATCATTTTCCAGCTTTGCTAATCCAATATGAGCAGCATTCGGTTTTGCTTGTAAAACTTCTTTCCTGCGCATGTTGTAAAAATCAAGTACTAACTGTTTATCTTTTTTCCAGGCTATGGGTGTGGCCACATCTTCAAGTTTATATCCATTCCACAAACCATCACTGTCACGAAAAGTTTTCAACCCACTTTCTGCACTGATGCCTGCCCCGGTCATCACAACAAGTTTCTTTTTCATATTGATTCAAAAATAAAAGCCCCTGCTTGCGCAAAGGGCCTTTATCTCTTTTGTTGGTTATTTAAAATACATTATACCCGATACTCAGATAATACAATGCGCCGATATATGGATTACCAAATGCATTGCGGTAATAATGATTGGTGATATTGGTGCCACCTAATTTCAACAATATTTTCTGTTTGGTAATCTTATAACTCACCTGTGCATCAAGAGTGCCGAATGCAGGAATGGTTCCGGATCCAAATGTGCCTTCCCAGTTTACTTTATCCTGCCATTTATAAACTATATTAAATCCAAAACCTTTGATTTGATTCGGATTTGAAAAACCAAGATTAAACCTCGTTTTTGGAGTATTGAAAAATGAAACCAGGTCAGGTTGAACATCAGTCAACTGATCACTGAAAACATTACCTGTTACCTCATACCCTTTTCCAAGCTGATACTCTGCGCTAATACCCCAACCGTTAGCTTTAACAGGAGTGGGACTGTTCACTACAAAAGAATAATTGGTAGTAGTAAAAGGGCTTGCCAGTTCTGCAATTGAAGTAGCAGAATTATTATTATAACCCCTTGCTACAGCTTCTCTCGCGATAAAATCCTGATACTTGCTAAAATAGAAATAGGCATCAATTAATAATTTGGAGCCGATGACTCCACGATAACCTATTTCATAGGACTGCATGGTTTCAGGTTTTGCTTTGCCAAAATCTGCTTGCACAAGTTTTGTTGGGTCACCGGTATTCCTGAATGCTACTACACTGGTAGCAGTATAAACAGGGTTACTGCTAAAGTTGTACAGGTCATTGAATTCAGGTAGGCAACCGATTAAAATAGTACCGGGCGTAGCAAGGTTTATGTATTGGTCCTGGTTGTTGGGAAACCGATAAGCCTGTTGATAAGATAAACGGAAGTTATTATCTTTTGCAACCTGTATGGTGGCTGTTGCCCGTGGTGTAAACCTGCCTTTAAAATTTTTACTCTTATCATACCTGCCTGAAGCACTCAGTTTCAGGATATCATTAAACAAAGACTTTTGCAATTGAAGATAAGCGCCATATTCACCAATATTAATCGGGCCATCAGGTTCATAAAAAATAGTGTTGGCAGAATTCAGGTGATAAGAACGGTAATCAGCGCCTACCAACACATCAAGCACTTTTACAAATTGAGAAAAATTATACTGTCCTTCAAATTGATATAAAGCAGATTTATCAGCGAATTGAGAGCCGCCGTCATTGATTGATGTGGTAGTTGAATTTTTAAAAGCAGTATTGAATTGAGAAGAACCAGGCTGATATCTACCAGTTTCTGCAGCACCTCTAGCAATTGCCTGAGCCGTTGCCGGATCAGCGCCCTGCAATACAGCTCCTGCATAATTTGCTGAATATGTTCCAAACCAAGTAGCATTATCTAACCAGGTATCATTAACAGAAAGAGCTGTCAAAGTAGATGCATAAGAGTCTCCTGAATTTTCCTGAGTGGTATATGCGCGCAAGAACCAATTTGGATTTTTTACTTCTAATTTATATTGGCCTATACGGAAATTTTTCAAGGAATACCTGTCAGCTCCCGTATATACAGTTGTACCCTGTCCCCAATTAGCAGTCAATGATGCTTCTGTGGAATTACTAAGTTTATAATATATCCCACCAGAAATTTTAAAATTATAGGCATCATAGTTTACCAGGTCTTTTTCGTAATAACCTGTCCTGCTAACATTAATCGGAACTCCATTATTTAAATATGCCCCTGTTAATATACCACCACTGAAAGCAGGTAAAGGACCATAAATTGATGGATCCTGCTGAGAATAAAAAGTGAGGATTTGTTGTTGTTCTGCAGCACTTAACCCATCAGAAGGATTAATGCCTAATGCTCCGATAACAGCAGCCAAACTGGTATTAGATGGCCCAAAGACACCTGCTTGAGCAATACCCAGCATGCTGGCGCTTGCTTCATCACCATACACATTCACACCATCATAATTAGGATCTGAAGCTCTTGTGCCCGGTTTTATTTTACTCAAGACATTATTACGTTCCAGATCTGTAGAGTCATCTGCTCTCCAGTCATCGGCTTTGGTAAATTCAGCGCCTATTTTAAATGCAAACTTGTCTGACACTTTTTTGCCCCAGCGAAAAACAAAATCATGATAGGGTGAAGCTTTATGCCTGTAATCATTGATGTGCATGATACCTTCTTTTACTTCTACACTAAATCCCTGATATTTGAATGGGTCCTTACTGGTGATGAGTAATGTACCATTCATGCCACCTGAACCATACAAAGCAGATGAAGCGCCTGATAATAATTCCATATTATCTACATCAAGATCTGTTATACCAATTACATTACCTACTGAAAAATTCAATGCCGGAGCTGAGTTGTCCATCCCGTCAACTAATTGATTGAAACGTAAATTACCACTGCCATTAAACCCTCTCGTAGAAGGTGTTTTAAAAGTGATACTCGATGTTGTCATATCAACACCTTTTAAATTAGCAAGGGCATCATAATAATTCGGTCCTGCTGTATTTCTCAAATCTGATGTGTTCAAACGTTCAATTGTTACCGGAGATTCAAGGATACGTTCTGGCAACCTGGATGCTGCCACCACTATTTCCTGTCCTAATGCATAACTCGGTTCAAGTTCAACACTTACTGCTTCATTGGCATTTGCCACATTCACTTCTTTGGCAGTATATCCAATTGAACTAATCACTATAACGAAAGGAGGCGTTTGTGTAGTTATTAATCTGAAGTTGCCCTTCTCATCGGTATAAGTTCCTGCGGTACCTCCTTTTACCGTAACTGAAACTGCAGAAAGATTTTCTTTGGTCTGGCCATTTTTAATATTCCCTGTTATTACCGTATTTGACTGGCAAAAAACAGCGGAAGCAACAATCGTTAGTAAGATTACTTGAATGGAAACAATCAATAATCGTCTCATAGTTAGAAATTTAGTAATTCAAAATAGCATTTAAAACCCATATATCAAAAATATTAATTCACATCTTGTGGAATAAACTTGATAACCGGCAATGCACAAAGTGCAATGATTGATTTTGTCTGCATCAAACAACTCTTTAGGTTTGTAATTCTATGGCACAACAACTATTCAATTTTGACAATCAAACCGGCTTTTATAGCGGTAAAGTCAGAGATGTTTATTTCATCGGATCAGACTTGTTAGTAATGGTTGCAAGCAACCGGATTTCAGCATTTGATGTGATATTACCCAAACCCATTCCATATAAAGGCCAGGTGTTGAACCAGATTGCAGCTCACATGCTGGTTGCAACAAAAGATATTTGCCCCAACTGGTTATTGGATGTACCGGCACCTAATGTTTCTATCGGAAAAAAATGTACCCCTTTTAAAATTGAAATGGTAGTGCGTGGAAACCTTGTAGGCCATGCATGGCGCACTTACAATAGTGGCAAGAGAATTTTATGTGGCGCATCTATGGGTGAAGGTTTAAAAGAAAATGATTTTTTTGCTGAACCAATTATCACACCCAGCACAAAAGCTGCTGCAGGCCATGATGAAGATATAAGTCCTGATGCTATCGTTGCTGAAGGCCTTGCAACAAAAGATGAATGGAAAATACTGAGCCAGTATGCTTTGAATTTATTTGATCGTGGTAAAGAAATAGCCGACAGTCATGGGTTAATACTTGCTGATACAAAATATGAGTTTGGAAAAATAGGTAACGAAATTTACCTGATGGATGAAGTGCATACTCCTGACAGTTCGAGATATTTTTATAAAGATGGTTTTGAAGAAAGACAGCACAAAGGACAACGACAAAAACAATTGAGTAAAGAGTTTGTAAGGGAATGGTTAATTGAAAATAATTTTATGGGCAAAGAAGGGCAAACAGTTCCTGCAATGCATGATGACTGGGTTAATACCATTTCTCAACGGTATATAGAATTATATGAAACAGTAATAGGTGAAAAATTTGTTCCTGAAAATATCAGCAGCGATACTATCTTTCAGCGCATTGCCGAAGCTTTGGAAAAGATATAAATTTCTGCCGGTAGTTGAGTTGTAAAAATAAACCCTTAACAATTTATTCGTGACTTTTTTCATTAAGTCTTGGCCTTAGCCTTGCTTTACTTTTATTAAAAATATTCCTGCCTTTATCAATTCCTTTACGGATTTGTTTTTGTCTTTCCAACGGGAAGTGAATGGTTTCTTTACATTCTATACTACAACATCCATCATATTTTTCCCTGCATTCTTCACATTGGATAAATAATAAATGACAACCATTGTTAGCACAGTTGGTGTGGGTATCACAGGGCTTGCCACATTGATGGCATTTGGCAATAACATCATCAGTAATTTTCTCGCCCAGGCGGTTATCAAATACAAAATTTTTTCCAATGAACTTTGAAGGTTGATGATTTTCTTTTACCTGCTTTGCATAATTGATGATGCCGCCTTCAAGATGAAAAACATTTTTAAAACCGTTATGCAACATATAAGCGCTTGCCTTTTCACAACGGATGCCACCGGTGCAATACATGATGATATTTTTTTCCTCATTGCCTTTCATCATATCAACAGCCATCGGTAATTGTTCCCTAAAAGTATCAGATGGTATTTCAATGGCATTTTCAAAATGGCCTACTTCATATTCATAATGATTGCGCATATCAATGACGATAGCATCATCCTTTTGCAGCATATCATTCATTTGTTGCGCATTCACATAACGTCCTTTATTCTCCATACTGAAACCCGGATCATTTATGCCATCAGCTACAATTTTTTCACGCACCTTCACTGATAACAGCCAAAAACTTTTGCCATCATCATCCACAGCAATATTTAAACGGAGGTGATTCAACGCTTCAATTGAATACAGAAATTCTCTGAATGTATCAAAGTTGTGTGCAGGCACGCTCACCTGTGCATTGATGCCTTCATTCGCAACATAAATGCGGCCAAACACTTTCAAATTATATAAGTGCTTATATAAATAATCCCTTAACTCCTGTGGATTTTTTACCGGGAAATATTTGTAGAAACTGATGGTAGTCCTGGGTTCAGTTTCTTCCATTAAACGGCGTTTTAATTCTTTGCCGGAAATACGGTTGTGTAATAATGCCATAAAAAAAATTTCAGTCCCAACGTATAGTTGGGATCCATGAAAAAAAATGGATTCCGTTGCAGGCGGAACAAAATTATTTTGCAAAGATAATAAGGCAGCTAATCACTGCAATCAGTAAATGCGATGGTAAAAGTTATTTCTTAATTTAGCTGCGGATCAATAACAGGTGTTTCTTCCACAATTGGATCAGGTCCACGTTCATCATTCCATTCAAGGATAAAATTATTGCGTCCCTCCCCTACCATAATATTCATATATTTCTGTTGCACCAGTTCGAGCATCGAGAGAAATAAGAATATGGCATGGATACGGTTCTCACAGATTTCAAATACTTTTTCAAAAGCAACAGTTTTTTCTTTTTCCACTATATCAGTCATAAACTGACGGCTTTCTTCAATAGTATAATTATACCTGATAACAGTGTGAACAGGTTTATTGTTTTTTTCATTGACACGTTTGATGACACGCTCAAATGCTTTCATCAAACGGAATAAAGTAATGGTTTGTATTTCGGTACCATCAGCAGCTTCTTCACCCACGCTGGCCAGTTCACGCTGCAGGTTGCCACGTTTTATCATCAGCATACGCGTAGCTTCCATTTCAGCCATTTGTGCTGCTGCTTCTTTGAATTTTTTATACTCAAGAATTTTATCTATTAGTTCCTGGCGCGGATCAATTTCTTTACCCTCAGCATCCAGTTCTTTTCTTGGTATCAGCATCTTTGCTTTGATGCGCATCAGGGTAGAAACAAAAAGGATAAACTCACTGCTCAATTCAATATTGAGCTTTTCCTGTTGATGGATATACTCAAGAAAATCTTTGGTTATTTTACTGATAGGAATATTGTAAATATCCAATTCGTCTCGTTCAATAAAAAACAACAACAAATCAAAAGGTCCTTCGAATTGTGGAAGTTTGATCTGGTAGCTCTCTGATGTCATCCTGTTTTGTTTATAAAAAAACTGTGTAAACCGCTGCAATGTAACAACAGAAATGTACACTACGAAAGCGAGTTTTACACAGTTCCCTGAATGTGAAAGACGCTAAGCTTTTTTCTTCAGCTCATCGCGGATTTCAATTAACAATTGGTCTGTAGAGGATGGTGGTGCAGGCTCTTCTGCAACAGGTGCAGGTTGTTTTTTCAACTTATTTATATACCTAACCATCATAAAAATCACAAAGGCAAGTAAAAGGAAATTGATGGCTACGGTAATAAAATTACCATAGGCAAAAATAGAAGCGCCATCCACTTTGCGTGCATTTTCAAGCGTCATACCAGCACTCACACCGTTACTTGGATCTTTTAAAACATAGTACAAGCTGCTAAAATCGGGTTTACCAATTATAGCGCCTACAACAGGCATGATTAAATCATTGATGATACTGTTAACAATAGTGCCAAAAGCTGCACCAATAATTACACCTACAGCAAGGTCAATAGCGTTGCCCTTTATGGCAAATTCTTTAAATTCTTTTACAAATCCCATAGTAATTGTTTTTGAATTAGTAAATAATATCAACAAATGTATATAGTTATTGATTTTAAAATTCTTCTTATAAATTATTTTTTATCTGCGGGTAATGCATATCCAATTCTTTCAATGCTTCATATAACAAAGTTGCTGCCATATATTCTTTATACCAGTTTTGATCTGACGGGATAATATGCCATTTAATTTTATTACAATGTGTAAAGGCATCATGATATACTTTCATGTATTCTTTCCATTGGTTAGCTTCTTTAAAATCATTCTCATTATATTTCCATTCTTTAGTTTTATCAGTTATCCTTTCTTTAAGACGTTGTTGCTGTTCTTCCGGCGAAACATGTAAATAAAATTTCAAAATGGTTGTATTATTATGTTTAACCAGCATTTCTTCAAAATCATTGATGGCTTTAATTCGTTCATTAGCTATGGTATCATCAATAAGTTTATGTACACGGGTGACGAGAATATCTTCATAATGCGACCTGTTTAAAACCTGTATCATTCCTTTGGCCGGTGTATGTTTATGGATACGCCATAAAAAATCGTGCGATAGTTCTTCTGCTGTAGGCACTTTAAATGACTGCACCATTACTCCCTGTGGGTTCATCTGGCCAAGGACATTTCTAATCAATCCATCTTTTCCACTGGCATCCATACCTTGTATTACTACCAACACTGAATGTTTGCTTTCTGCGTATAACAAATTCTGAAGTTCATCCAATTGCTCCAGGATTTTTTGTGTTTCAGCTTTTATTTTTTCTTTCCTGAGACCTTTTGGCGCCCTGGTACTGATTTTATCAAGTTTTATCACAGCCATAAAATTTTTTTATGAATGAAAATAAGATAAACAAATTAATAAATCACATTACATGTTTTCAATGAAATAAAATGCAGATAATGATTTCAGGTTGATTGTATCAATTTAATCATAATTCAAAACATCAACATAAAGAGTTTGATTAGTCTCACCGCAACCAAAACTACCGGATCTTTTGAATACAATATGGATAAAAAATAAATATTCTAAACCTTAATACAAGTCATATTTGGCTTAAGCACAAATATTTTTATACTCATATTTATTCAATGCAAAAAATATCAGTACATGATAAATTTATAAAAACAAGATTTACTAATAATCTATCACCTGCTCTTCAATAGTTTCAGGAATTGCTCGCCACTCATATTGCTGGTTGCGCAACTGTGGTTCAAAGCCTGCTTCAATGATTGCGTTTTGAATAGTCCGATAAGTAAAACGGTGAGGAGCGCCGGCAGCACTCACAACATTTTCTTCAATCATAATACTGCCAAAATCATTAGCGCCGGCATGCAGACAGAGTTGTGCTGTTTGTTTGCCAACAGTTAGCCAGCTTGCCTGTATATTTTTTATATTAGGCAACATGATGCGGCACATTGCAACCATGCGAACATATTCTTCAGCAGTTGTAAGATTGTGTACACCGCGGATACGTGCCAGCAAAGTATCAACATCCTGGAATGTCCATGGAATAAAAGCAAGAAAGCCTTTTGCTCCTTCGGGTTTCATAGCCTGCACTTCGCGGATGCGTGAAAGGTGAATAAATCTTTCTTCTACTGTTTCCACATGGCCAAACATCATAGTAGCGCTTGTAGTTATATCGAGCAAATGTGCTTCATGCATTATTGCAAGCCATTCATCAGCGCCACACTTACCTTTACTGATTAACCGGCGGACACGATCAACTAAAATTTCAGCGCCGGCACCCGGCAAAGAGTCAAGGCCTGCAGCCCTTAATTCAATCAAAACTTCCCTATGTGTTTTCTTTGCCAGTTTTGTTATATGAGCTACTTCCGGTGGCCCTAATGCATGCAACTTGATGGTTGGATATTCCTGTTTGATTTGCCTGAAAATATTGGTATAAAAATCAAGACCAAGTTTTGGATGATGGCCGCCCTGTAACAATAACTGATCGCCACCATAATGCAATGTCTCTTCAATTTTTTTACGATAGGTGGGCATATCAGTAATATATGCTTCAGCATGACCGGGTATCCTGTAGAAATTACAAAACTTACAATTGGCAATACACACATTTGTTGTGTTTACATTGCGGTCTATTTGCCAGGTAACTTTCCCGTGCGGCACCTGTTTTTTGCGCAATTCATCTGCAATCAACATCAATTCAGTTAAAGGTGCATTTTCAAAAAGATAAACACCTTCTTCCACTGATAAAAATTCAAAATTTAATGCTTTTTCGTACAATGCTGCAACATTCATGTTTCTAATTTTGTCTTCAATTCAACAATTGTGTGCCGTTTTGTTCCTGCGAGCAGCAAAATTACAGAACAATCTGCTGTTTGTAGCCTTTTTACAACCATTGGTAAACATCTTTACATTTATATTAAAGGATTTCCTGAGCTTTACAAGAGGTGTTATTTATGAACGGAATAAAAACAAAATGCATAATAACAAGGATTTATTTTTGATGAAAATTTTTTCTAAAAATGAGCTCTCTTTACGGGCACTCATACTTGTTATTGTATTATTTTCAACAAGCCAGCAACTGAAAGCGCAAGAAGAATTTGTACCTCCATCTTCCACTTATATCACAACGATTCCTTTTACACAACTTACAGGCGGTATTGTTATCCTTCATGCAACACTCGATAATTTTGAAGACAGCCTCAATTTTGTTTTAGATACTGGCAGCGGTGGTATATCTCTTGATTCAATTACCTGTGAATATTTTAAACTTCCACTCGTACCAAGTGACAGAGTTGTAAGAGGTATTGCTGGTATGAAACATGTTTCTTTTGCCAATGACCACAGTTTACACCTCCAGGGATTAACAACTACTAATTTAGATTTTCATATCAATAATTATGATATACTCTCCAGCGCTTATGGTATGCATATAGATGGAATAATCGGTTATAGTTTTTTTCGCCGTTATATTGTTTTTATTGATTATGATAACCAACTTTTAAAAGTTTACACACCTGGCAGCTATAAATATCCAAGAGGTGGCTATCTCTTAAAACCACAATTTTCTACTATTCCCATGCAGATGGCTTTTGTAAAAGACAATAACCGCATCTTCAGCAAATTTTATCTTGACACAGGTGCAGGCTTATGTTTATTGATGAGTGATGATTTTGCAAAAGACAGCACCATATTTAAAAAAAGAAGAAAAAAATACCTGACACTTGCAGAAGGACTTGGCGGGAAAACAGATATGCAACTTTCTGTTATAAAAGAATTGAAAATAGGCCCATACCGTTTTCATAATGTTCCAACTTATGAATTTAGTGATGAATATAATGTTACCAATTATCCAACCCTTGGTGGTTTAATTGGCAATGATATCCTGCGCCGGTTTAATGTTATTGTCAATTACCCACAACAGGAAATATATATTAAGCCCAATAAACATTTTCTTGATTCATTTGACTATTCTTATACAGGGCTTGGCTTTTATCTGATTGATGGCTCTATAACAGTAACCGATATAATGCCAGGCTCACCTGCAGAAAAAGCAGGTTTTCTATTAGGCGATGTTATCATTGGTGTTGAATCCAATTTCAGCAATAATATACAAGCCTATAAAGTGTTGATGCAAAATTCAAAGATTAAAATCCGGGTTGTAGTCATGCGTAACGGACAACCACAGATTATCTATATGAAAGTAAAGAGCATATTGTAGCTTTGGCACTTTTAATATTATTATTTATTCAGCGATAAAAAATGATTCAGTATAACCGTTTTGTTTTAGAAAATGGATTGCGTGTTTTAGTACATGAAGACACAACAACAACTATGGCAGTTGTCAATGTTTTGTATGATGTGGGCGCAAGAGATGAAGACCCTGAAAAAACCGGGTTTGCACATTTGTTTGAGCACTTAATGTTTGGTGGCAGCATCAACATCCCCGATTATGATGAACCTTTGCAAAAAGCAGGCGGAGAGAATAATGCTTTTACCACTAATGACTACACCAACTATTATTGCCGGTTACCGGCAGAAAATATTGAAACCGCATTCTGGCTGGAAAGCGACAGGATGTTAGGCCTTGCATTTAGCAGGAAAAGCCTTGATGTGCAACGCAAAGTAGTTTGCGAAGAATTTAAGGAACATTATATCAACAAACCTTATGGTGATGTGTGGCATAAACTAAGGGAGCTTGCATATAAAAAACATCCCTACAGGTGGATGACAATTGGTAAAAAACTGGAACACATTGAAGATGCAAAACTGGATGACGTAAAAAAATTTTTCTTTAAACATTACAGGCCAAAAAATGCGATACTTGTTGTTGCAGGTAATATAAAAACCGGTGATATAAAATCATTAACTGAAAAATGGTTTGGACCGATTGAAGCTGGTGAAAAATATATTCGCAACCTGCCAAAAGAGCCTGTGCAAACACAACCGGAAAAATTAACTGTAAAAGAAAAAGTACCATTAGATGCTTTTTATAAAACCTGGCACGTGCCCGGCAGGTTGGATGCAGGATACCATGCGATGGACCTGGTTACAGAAATATTAGGAGGTGGAGGTTCTTCGAGATTATATCAAACACTTGTAAAAGAAAAAAAATTATTCAGCAATATTGAATGTTATCATTTTGGAAGTCTTGATGCAGGTTTGGTTACGATTGATGGCAAGTTGGTAAAAGGCATTTCTATGGAAACAGCAGAAAAAGCTATTGAAGAAGAACTTACCCGTTTAAAAAATAAAATAGTGAGCGATGAAGAACTTCAAAAAGTAAAAAACAAAACAGAAAGCATGATTGCTTTTGAAGATGTTTCTGTCATGAGCCGTGCCAGCAGCCTCGCATTTTATGAACTGTTGGGTGATGCCAACCTGATGAATCAGGAACTTTCAAAATATAATGATGTAACTGCTGATGAAGTTCAACAAATTTGTCAGCAGATTTTCACTGACAGCAACAGCAGCACATTATATTATTACAGCAATAACCAGGATAATTAAAATCGCTAATAACTTCTACAAACATCATTTTGACAATTATCCATTTTGCGGATAGTTGTCAAAAAAAAAACAAATTGTTATTTTTCCGGGTCACGCAGTACAGGTGATTTACGTCACTAAAATGCTAATTTGCAGGGTCTATTTTTACACCTTAAATTTTTATGTTATGGTTATAGAACAAATTTATACAGGATGCCTGGCGCAGGGTGCATATTATATAGAAAGTGAAGGTGAAGCAGCAGTGATTGACCCTTTGCGCGAAACTGAACCTTATATCAGGAGGGCTAACAAAAACAATGCTAAAATCAAGTATGTTTTTGAAACACATTTTCATGCAGATTTTGTGAGCGGCCATCTTGATCTCAGCAATAAAACCGAAGCAGCCATTATTTATGGTCCAACCGCAAAACCTGATTTCAAAGCTATCATTGCAGAAGACGGGCAGGTATTTTCATTAGGCAAAATCACCATTACCGTAATTCATACTCCGGGCCATACCATGGAAAGCAGTTGTTTTTTATTGAAAGATGAAAATGGAAAAGCGATTGCTTTATTCTCAGGTGATACTTTATTTATAGGTGATGTTGGCCGTCCGGACCTTGCACAAAAAGTAAATGCAGACCTCACACAGGATAAACTTGCAGGTCATTTATTTGAATCAATTCACAATAAAATTTTACCACTTGATGATGATATCGTCGTTTACCCTGCACATGGCGCTGGCAGTGCCTGTGGTAAAAACATGAGTAAGGAAACTACTGACACATTGGGCAACCAGAAAAAAGTAAACTATGCTTTGCAACCCATGAGTAAAGAAGAATTTATTAAATCTGTTACAACAGGTTTAGTAACACCCCCTTACTATTTTCCTATGAATGTGTTGATGAATATCCAAGGCTCTGAAAGTATTGATAAGATTTTGGCAAAAGGTCAACATGCATTAAGCCCTGACGCATTTGAAACTGCTGCTAACGAAACTGGTGCTTTGGTGCTTGACACAAGAGACCCGCAAATTTTTGCCAAAGGGTTTATTCATAATTCTATCAATATCGGCATTGATGGAAATTTTGCTCCATGGGTGGGTGCGTTGATACCTGATATCAAACAGGAAATATTATTGATAACAGATGAAGGCCGTGAAGCAGAAGTTGTAACAAGGCTTGCAAGAGTGGGTTATGATAATACCATCGGTTATTTAAAAGGTGGATTTGAAGCATGGAAAAACAGTGGCAAAGAAACAGACTCTATTATTTCCATTTCAGCAAATGAAATGGCCGACAAAATGCAACAGGGAAAAATTAATATTGTTGACGTTCGAAAAAAGAGTGAATTTGACAGTGAACATATCATAGATGCAGAAAATACGCCACTTGATTTTATTAATGACAGCATGCTGCAACTTGATAAAAACAAAACTTATTATGTGCATTGTGCCGGTGGATACAGATCAATCATATTTAATTCAATTTTAAGAGCCAGGGGTTATGACAACCTTATTGACATTAAAGGTGGGTTTAAAGCAATAAAAGAAAGTGGACGGTTTCAAATTTCAGACTATGCCAGTCCAACTACTCAGTTGTAAAATTTATATTACCGAATATGATATACTTCAATATAAAAATATCCGGAGTTACAATTTCAAAACAAATCAACATGGTTTAGGTGTTGTATAAAAAGAAAATATACAAAGGCAACACAATTATAAGTTGCCTTTTTTATTGCAAGAATAGTTGCAGTAAAAATTGGAAAAGATTAATATAGAAAGCATGAATGAAAAACAAAAACCTGTAAAACGTTTTAAGCAGTTTTTCAAATCAAATTGGTTAAATGGCTTACTGATTATTTTTTTATTACTGCTGATTTTTAATGCCGGCGCTAAGGCATTTGTTTTACAGGGATTAATGAAAATCGGGCTTTTCAAACCAAACATTACACTCAATCATGAAAAGTATCAACCTGCTTCAGAAATATTATTGACAAATAATGATGGTATTTCTATTCCATTATCATCATTAAAAGGCAAAGTTGTTTTCCTGAACTTCTGGGCCACCTGGTGCCCGCCCTGTATAGCTGAAATGCCTGCCATCAATGAATTGTACCAAAAATTTTCCAGTAATAACAATATCGTATTTGTGATGGTGGATACTGATAACAATCCGCAAAATTCAAGCACATTTTTATCAGCTCATCAATATAATTTGCCATTGTATTTTTTATCTTCCGCAGTGGGTACTGATATGTTTAAAGGCACTTTGCCTACAACACTTGTTATAAACAAAAAAGGAGAAATTGTATTCAGAGAAACAGGCGCTGCCAATTATAATTCAGAAAAATTTTTCAGCTTCCTGGAACAGCTTTCCAAAGAATAAGAATTAAAAACATAATTGAGGAGTTGATCAACTAATCTTGTGAGCTATTAAAGCAGGTTACAATACATAAATTTGTTAGTATGGAAAAAAAATCAATAAAGGTGCTTTTCCCCAATCTTGAAGATGCATTGTATGATGAACTTTTATTGCATGGCAACATAAAAGAAATAAAAGCAGGCGATACTATTCTTCGGGTTGGTCAGCAAATCCGTTCTACAATATTATTAATTGAAGGCTCCATAAAATTATACAGGGAAGACAACGAAGGAAATGAATTTTTTATTTATGCACTTAGCGCTGGGCAGGCTTGTTCCTTATCAATGGTATGCGCAGCCCAACAACCATCAAGTGAAGTGCTTGCTAAAGCAATGACGAATGTGATAGTGCTTACAGTCCCTTTGGAATATATGGACAAATGGATGCAACAATATAAAAGCTGGTCACAATTTGTGATTGCATCTTATCGTGCCCGGTTTGAGGAATTATTGCAAACAGTTGACGCCATTGCATTCAGCAATATGGATGAAAGATTAGAGTTTTATTTAAAAAGGCAAGCCATTCATTTCGGGTCAACAATTAAGCTAACTCATCAGGAGATTGCAAGTGATTTAAACTCTTCCCGCGAAGTAATCAGCCGGCTTTTAAAGAAGATGGAAACAAAAGGTTTTCTGCGCCTGCAAAGAAATTCTATTGAATGGCTTGAAAAATAAGTGTAGCATTGTAACAAATATCACATCCTGAATTAAACCATAACATCAATTTTACCACCCACATGCATACAGCAGGTTATATAGCATCTTTATTCATTGGTTTATCGTTAGGACTTATTGGTGGCGGCGGCTCTATTCTAACAGTTCCGGTATTGGTTTATTTATTTGGCGTTTCACCCATCCTGGCAACATCATACTCATTGTTTGTGGTGGGGTCAACAAGTCTTATTGGCGCATATTCAAACTGGCGGAAAAACTTAGTTGATTTTAAAACAGCATTATTATTTGGCGCTACATCTATCATCTCAGTTTTCCTGACAAGAAAATTTCTCATACACCGCATCCCAGAAAATATATATGTAGGAAGTTTACACTTCAGGTTTTCCATACTTACTATGATTTTGTTTGCAGTGTTGATGTTACTTGCTTCTATCTCTATGATTAGAAAAAGGCAAATGAATAGCACAGAAAAAAAGGAAGGCATCAACTTTACAATACTTGTTTTTTATGGAATAGGCATTGGTCTTGTTACAGGGTTTCTTGGTGCCGGCGGAGGTTTTTTATTAATACCTGCGTTGGTATTGCTGCTTCATCTGCCTATGAAAAAAGCAGTAGGGACATCCTTATTAATTATAGCATTTAATTCATTAACCGGCTTCATTGGCGATACTGGTCATTTAGATACTGACTGGAGCTTCCTGCTTACCATAACCTCAATTGCTATTTCAGGTGTTATTATTGGTGGTGCTTTGAGCAAAAAAATAAACGGTGATAAATTAAAAAAAGGTTTTGGCTGGTTTGTAATGGCAATGGGTATTTATATATTGGTAAAGGAAATATGGTTTCCTTAATTTCATTAAATGATTGCTTTGAATTAATCCGGGTTTATTGCTTTGCCAACTATCAAAAAGAAAAAAATTATTGTTACACCAGTAATTTTATTTCCATATAAATTTATTGATACAAATTTGCACCATGGGAAAAGCAGGATTCGGTTCAAGGGTAGTAAATTTTTTGGTAGATACTTTACTGATATTCGGAATAGCTTATTTTTTTAACCATTGGTGGGATCTTGAAGTGATGTATTGGCATTACCCTTACATTCCATTTTATGGAATTTTTTTCATCACCATTTTTCTGTACTATACATTTTTTGAAAGCATCTTCATGCGCTCACCTGCAAAATGGCTTACATTTTCAAAGGTGGTAAATAAGCAAGGCAAACGGGCAGCTTTCTGGCAGATAATAGTTCGCAGCCTTGTTCGCATCACCATAATTGATTGCTTTTTTATTCCATTTTTTGATAAACCGCTGCACGATTATTTAAGTTTAACTGAAGTGGTAGAAGCATAAAAATAAGTTATCCGGATTGTGACAAAACAATCGAAAATATTTTATTTTTTTTTGATAGCTGTTGCTATCATGTCTTTGCTTTTATACAATCCATTTCTGTTGTATTTTCAAAATGACGACATGGTACATATACCACTGAGCCGTGATGGAATTTTACTACAACATAATTCATTCAGGCCCCTTTGCGACCTAAGCATGATACTCGATTATCATCTCTGGGGTAAAAATGCATGGGGTTATCATTTTACAAACCTTATTCTTCATCTTATTAATTCGTTTTTTGTTTTTATACTTTCCAAAAAGATCCTGAAAAAATATTCAACCAGTATTCATGCAACATCAATAGCATTTCTTACTGCCGTTTTATTCTGGGTGTATATGAATCACAGTGAGGCTGTATTTTGGATATTGGGCCGCTCTGCCATGATAGGCATGCTGTTTTTTTTACCTGCATCTATTTTTTACTTATCAAGGGACAATAAAAATCATTTTATCCTCTGCATTCTATTTTTATTGCCTGCCTGGCTTAGTTATGAGTCCACATATATTATACCTGTCTTGTTTCTATTAATTTCATATATAGATACAAAGATGAAAATCACAAGGTCAAAAAAAGAAATATTTTTTGTTTCCTTAGTATGGATAAGTTTCATACTCACTCTTTGCACCAGGTATTATTTTACCAAAAATATTTTTTCTGAGTATGAAAAAGGCGGGCTTTCTAACGGCCTGCTTGCACTGGCAGGAAATTATGCCCGGCTTTTTATGCGGAGTTGGATTCCACCTGTAAAAAACGCTACTCTTTTTGTGTCGCTGTCTTTAGTGATTGTATTGATAATCGCAGGTTGTCTTTTTTATAATAAAAAACAACGCACTTTGTTGATGATATTACTCGCCTTTCTGGCAATTTCCCTGTTGCCTTATACCACTTTGAGCATTGATACAAAAGGTGTGGAAAGTGAAAGGTTTATTTATCTTCCTTCATTATTCAATTGCCTGATGATTGGAATTATTATATCTCAATTTAAAATGATTGAACAGGCAATATGCACATTCATTGTTTGTATTGCAAATATTATCATACTGAACATGCACGCTATTCAATATCGTTTTGCAGGCAATGTGGTACGCACAACTATCAATGCAGTGAACAGTTTGAATGGGAAACAAAAATTAACCGGCATCAACATACCGCAGGAAAATGCAGGCGCTTTAATTTTCAGAAGTGGTTTTACAGATGGGATAAACTGGTTAAAAAATACAGGGACTGTGGATAGTATCTTTGAATATTCACAATCAAAAAAAGATTTGCCTTTGCAAAAAAATTACAAGGTTGTTTACACAAATGATCTTAATCCAATAAAAGATGCTGTTGACACCAACACCGCAACAAACGGTGAAGCATTCTTATTTTTTTCTGATACTGCCTTGTATGTTATTACTAAAAAATAAAAAAGCATTTCATCGGTGTATGTTAACGCTATCCACTTTATAAAACATTTGCAGGGTCTTAATAGCAGCTTCATCATTTTCACCATTATCATTTAAAAGGAAGATGGGTTTCTGTTGTGCCCATTTCATATAAGTTGTACTACTGTTAGGATGCTTCAAAGAAATAATTTTTTTCAGAGCTACCTCATAACTTTCAACTGATGCGGTAGTTTTATTTTTTGATGCGTTTTTAAAAATTGCTTCTCTTTCTTTCAGAATATCATTATACAAAGGCGCTGACAAAACACTTTTATAAGCAGTATTGAAATAATCATTACAACACAAACAAACAATCAAACCTGCATAACAGGCAACGCTTAATTCTTTTGAGTAATGTTTAAACCAGGAAAGATTGGTGCGGGTAGCTACGCCACTTATAAAAGCAACCATACAAAGCATCAGCAGGCAAAACCAACAAACAACATTAATCAACCTGTCGGGTACAATCCTACCTTTCAGCCCGATTACACCAGCGCAAATAGACAGTAATAAAAAGGCAAATAACGCAAGACTCAGAAAACGCAAATAATAGATTGCTTTATGCTGGAATGAAGCAGGTAAAAAATGTTTGGCATAATTGCCCCTTAAATATAAAAAAATCAACACAAGCCATACAAGCGGGTTTTTAAAGATAGAAGAAATCGCCTGAAGGCCGCTATATAAACCGGCAGCAATTATATTGGCAATATTTAATGCAGGGATAGAATCAGCACGCAGGAAATTTCCTGGCGCAGTGATTGAGAGCATAAAAGATGCAACAAAAAAAAGCGCGATGGTATATAACAACCACTTTCCTGTTTTCTTAAAAAACCCGGCAACATACAACCAGGAAAAAATAATCAGTTGCATTACCAACATTACTTCACTGAAACCATTATTGATAAATACAAGCAGTGGCAATAAAATATAGCATACCGTTTTTATGATTGCATTAGCTGAATAATAAGATAATACAAACAACAACAATTCAATTTGGAAAAAAATTAAACCGGCATAATAAACCACCGCACTGCTAAACCAGAAAATCAAACCCGAAGTATCAGGAGCACAGACAATAACCAATGCAACAAAAACAAGGGCTAATAATACTACTTGAAAAAACTTAAAAGCTTTCTCTAAAAAAAACTGGTTGAGTGAATAGAAGAATAAAAATGAAGCAATAAAATTTCCCGCTAAAAAAACCAGGCTATGCAGGTAATAATGATCGAATAAAAAATTATTCTTTAAAAAAATGGAACTCAAAAAGGTTGTTGAAAACCTGCCCGTCCAATTATGATAAATATAATATTGATATTGGATGAACCCATTTTCACTCAAATGCAACCCATAAAAATAGTCATCAGCAGTTGCATGATTAAAAAATGGCAGAATCAATAAGGGTCCAAAAAAAAGTAAAAGGCTGATAATAACGATAACCTTCAAAGCCAGTTTTACTTTGGAAAGAATAAAAAACCTGTCAGTAAAAAATTCACGCATTACAGTAAAGCTCCTTAAAAAAATGACACAGAATTGAAAACCTTTGGCAATTATAGGTAAAATACCTGCCATTTTAACACCCTTGTTACCCGTGGCATAATGATTGTTTTGAAAGCCTGTAAAATTTAAACTTTTAAGTTATATAATATGGGAAAGATAATAGGAATTGACTTAGGAACAACCAACAGTTGCGTTTCAGTAATGGAAGGAAACGAACCTGTTGTAATAGCCAACGATGAAGGTCGCCGCACGACACCTTCTGTAGTTGCATTTTTAAAGAATGGCGAGCGCAAAGTGGGAGACCCAGCAAAAAGGCAGGCAATTACCAACCCGCATAACACTATCATGAGTGTGAAGCGTTTCATGGGTCGCCGTTATGATGAAGTGAAAGAAGAAATCAGCCATTGGAGCTATAAAGTTGTGCGTGGCGATAATGATACTGTGCGAATAGATATAGATGGTCGTTTATATACCCCTCAGGAAATTTCAGCCATGATTCTCCAAAAGATGAAGAAGACTGCTGAAGATTATCTTGGCCAGGAAGTGAATGAGGCAGTGATTACAGTTCCTGCATATTTTAATGATGCGCAAAGACAGGCTACAAAAGAAGCGGGTGAAATTGCAGGATTGAATGTGCGCAGGATTGTGAACGAGCCTACTGCAGCAGCTTTGGCTTATGGGCTTGATAAAAAACATGCAGACCAGAAAATTGCAGTTTTTGACCTTGGTGGTGGCACATTCGATATCTCTGTTCTTGATTTAGGCGATGGAGTATTCGAAGTGAAATCAACCAACGGTGATACACACCTGGGTGGTGATGATTTTGACAAAGTGATTATGGATTGGCTGGCTGATGAATTTAAAAAGCAGGAAGCAATTGATTTACGTAAAGACCCAATGGCCTTACAACGTTTGAAAGACGCAGCTGAAAAAGCAAAAATTGAATTGTCTTCTTCATCAGAAACAGAAATCAACCTGCCTTATATTACAGCAGTAGATGGAGTACCCAAACACCTTGTTATAAAACTATCAAAGGCAAAATTTGAGCAATTGGCAGACACTTTATTTACCAGGTGCTTAAAACCATGCGAACAGGCATTGAAAGATGCAGGTTACAACGCTTCACAAATTGATGAAGTAATATTAGTGGGAGGTTCTACCCGTATTCCTAAAGTCCAGGAAATAGTGGAGAAATTCTTCGGTAAAAAACCTCATAGAGGTGTAAACCCTGATGAAGTAGTAGCTATTGGAGCAGGCATTCAAGGTGCTGTCTTAACAGGTGAAGTAAAAGATGTTTTATTGCTCGATGTAACACCTTTGACTCTTGGTATTGAAACTTTAGGTGGCGTATTAACACCAATGATACCTGCCAATACAACTATACCAACAAAGAAAACAGAAGTATTTTCAACTGCCAGCGATAATCAGCCGGGAGTGCAGATACATGTTTTACAAGGTGAAAGAGGATTGGCTAAAGACAATAAAAGCCTTGGTGTATTTAACCTGGATGGAATACCACCTGCACCACGAGGAGTGCCTCAAATTGAAGTAACTTTTGATATAGACGCCAATGGAATTTTACACGTAAGTGCAAAAGACAAAGGCACCGGTAAAGAACAGAAAATACGTATTGAAGCCGGTAGCGGCCTAAGCAAGGATGAAATTGAAAAGATGAAGAATGATGCTAAAGCACATGAAGCAGAAGACAAAGTGGCCCGCGAAAAAATTGATAAATTAAACCAGGCAGACAGCCTTATTTTCCAAACTGAAAAACAGTTGAAAGATTTTGGCGACAAAGTGCCCGCAGATAAAAAAGCACCTATTGAAAGTGCATTGAACAAATTAAAAGATGCACACAAAAGCCAGGACATAAGCGCAGTGGATGCAGCAATGACTGAACTAAACCAGGCATGGACTTCAGCAAGTGAAGAATTATATAAAGCACAACAAGCAGCCGGTGGCGCACAACCACAGGAAAATGCAGGCGCCCAATCACAAAATGATAACAATACACAAGGTGCCGAAAATGTAACTGATGCTGAATTTGAAGAAGTGAAATAAGTATTTGAAACAATTAAATAGAAATAAAAAGCCCCCGCTATTGTGGGGGTTTTTTATTGTATCAATTTTGGAACAATGTTCTAATTCTTTTTATAGAAAGTCAATTTATCATAAATCACTGGACATGGAGGTTGAACCAAAATAGTCAGCCCAAAGTTCTACTGATTCCTTTTCTATTGTAGCAGGAGTTAATGTAATATTTTTCAAAATGTCCATATCTTCCGGGGTCCTGTCTTTGATTACTTTTGCTGGAGATCCAAAACAAACTTTTGCCATTGGCAAAGATTTAAATACAGAAGAACGAGAACCAACAATTGTACCTTCGCCTATATGAACCCCAGGCGCTACAAAAACATCTGCAGCCAACCAACATTCATCTTCAATAATAATAGGTTTGGTATAAATTGAAAAATCTTCGAATAAATGATGATGGCTACCGGTGCATAAATATGATCGTTGAGAAACAACTGTGTGCTCTCCAATAATTATCAAACCAAGATTATATAAAACTACTTCATCGCCTATCCAACTATAATCTCCAACTTTTAAGCGCCATGGAAACTGTATATGAGCAGTAGGGCGAATCATTACTTTATGACCAATCTTTGCTCCGAAACAACGCAGTAAAAAACGTCTCCACCCATACATAAATTGCGGGGATGGTTTAAAAAGCAATGTTTGTACCAGCCACCAGGTTTGCACATACCAAGCTGGTTTACCTCTGAAATTTACCGGTAGTTTAAAGTCTTTTAGGTTTTGAAATTTCATACGATTAGTTTTAGTTACGGATTATAAATACTTTCGAGGGAGTAAAAAAAGTTCTATTATTAAAGCCGTTAGTTAGTTTTTTTGGTCTTTGCCTATTACTGGTATTTATGTCTCTATTCAGGTCTATTGAATTTTAAGTGATTTTGCTATACCGTATTTTGATTGCAGCATAACGAAATTTTCTTATAAATATTGGAAATTGATATAAAAAAGCAACAGTTTAAAAACAATACAATAATAGTGTAAATTTTACAAATCAGGTGAAAGTATAGTTAAAAAGATATTCAGAAAAGATTAAAAAAATAAAGGCCACAGCACATTGTGACCTTTTAAAAGGATTGTTTTAAGCAGCAATCCAATTGGTTAAACCAACAAATTCAGCAGCAATATATTTAACATTTTTCACTTTTACAACCTTGTAACAATTTTTTTATACCCAATTATGTTTTTTCATTGACAAAGAAATTTTTAATTGCAATCTCCCTCCTTAAAAACTCAGCTTATCTGTTTGTATTTCCCCACCTAAAACCATTTATTTCCAGCCCGGAGATATCCAACAATCTGTTCACAACAGTCTCTGCCAATTGATTAATACCAGATGGTTTACTATAAAAAGATGGTGTGGCCGGGCAAATGATTCCTCCGGCAAGCGTTATTGTTTCCATGTTCCTGATATGAATTAAATTATAAGGTGTTTCACGTATGGCAAGAATAAGCCTGCGGCGTTCTTTTAAAATTACATCTGCAGCTCTCGTAATCAGGTCATTACTTTCTCCCGATGCAATTCTTGCAAGTGTACCCACGCTACAGGGAACCACCATCATGATATTATATTGTGCGGACCCGGAAGCAAATGGTGCATTGAAATCAAACTTATCAAAATATTGAACAGGATAATTATTGTAATCTTTATTCTCAAGTTCTGTTTCCCAGATTATTTTAGCATTATTACTCATTACCACAGAAAGTTCTTCCCACTGATTTTTTATACTAACCAGTTTATCCAATAATAATTTTGCATAAATAGACCCACTGGCACCAGTAACTGCTATAACAATTTTATTTTTCATTACATCAACAAATTTATTATGATTGCCATCATTAAAATATTTTTAATTCAACAATATCATCATCTACTCATGAATAGAAATTAAATCTCAGTATTTTTTTGCTACTTCATAATTCATTATCATTGTTTTTAGAAATAAAGGAACCATGCATAAAAAATATTTTTCTTCTTTACAAATGATGAGTCAATATTTAATCATCATTGTTTGTTTATTGAATCAAACACTTGAAGCAAAAGATTTTTCTTATAAGATAAATGATAATGAAGATGCTATTGTGGGCAAATGGGATCTTACTATTAATAAAGATGGGAAGCAATATCCATCATGGCTTGAAGTACAAAAATCCGGATATATTCTGGTAGGCAGATATGTTGGTATTGTTGGAAGTGCAAGGCCTGTTGCAAGAATAAATTTCAGCAACAATAAGTTGAGCTTTACCATTCCACCTCAATGGGAAGGCAAAGAAAAAAGAGATCTTTGGTTTAATGGTGAAATTGCCGGTGATAGTTTATCAGGAATTTTAATTGATGCAGATGGAAGTTCTTTATCGTGGAGTGGTGTAAGAGCACCATCATTACAACGTGATAATGCGCCGGTATGGGGTCAACCCATTCAATTATTCAATGGCAAAGATCTGAATGGCTGGCACCCTTCGGGCAGGATAAATCAATGGATAGTAAAAGATGGAATTTTACAAAGCCCGCATACAGGGTCAAACCTTATATCTGATCAAACTTTTAATGACTTTAAGTTACATGTTGAATTCCGTTACCCTGAAGGTAGCAACAGCGGTGTTTATTTGCGTGGGCGATATGAAGTGCAAATTGAAGCAAGCCATGAAGATGAACCATATAAAAATGTATTCAGCTCTATTTATGGTTTTATCGAACCAAGTGAAATAGTAGCTAAAAAACCAGGTGAATGGCAGAGTTTTGATATTACATTAATAGGAAGAATGGTCACTGTTGTGGCCAATGGTGTAACTGTAATTTGCAACCGCGAAATACCGGGTATTACCGGAGGAGCTTTAGACAGCCACGAAGGTGAGCCGGGACCAATATACATACAGGGTGATCACCTTTCAATTGAATTCAGGAATATCACTATTACACAGGCAAAATGATTCAGTTGTCCAACTATCAATACTTCATTTTTTATCTCCCTTTTATAAAATCACTGAAATGTATTTGTCATCAAATCAGTTAAAATAATTGATGCAAGATTGAAAAAAGTCCTGAGTATATTCAAAAAAATTTTGAATAATAAAGAACCTTCATGTCATAGGCTTTGTTTCTATAAAATCATTTATTCTTTTACCTGAACACGAAATGAACCATAATTTTTTTATCAATTATGATAATTAATGGTGCAACTGTTTAACAAGAAAATAAAAGGAGACTTATAAATATTTATTTTCTCTTTTGCAACAATGAAAGTATCTAAGGTAGTATTACAGTTTGTTCAAAAGATATGAAACAAGCTTTATAACAACAGAAAAAAAACAATCACTTCTGCTACCAAATAATATAAAAATATACAAACACAAAGCTGCTTCACCTGTGGTAAATAATATTCATAACCGTATCATGGAAGCAGCGATGAAATTGATTAATTCAAATGTGGGTCAATAGGATAATTAATCAGTTGTTCAAATTTACCTCCCAATTGTTTTAAAGCATCTTTCCATATTGCAGATGCATCATCGGAGAAAACTAATTTTCTGTTTCCATAAGTGGTCAACCAGGTTTTCTCATTTTGTTCATTTTCCAATTGGCCTTCTCCCCATCCGCTATAACCAAGAAACAGGCGAATATCAGAAGAATTGAGTTTATCATTTTTCAAAAGGTAAGATAGTTCATCAAACTCACCACCCCAATAAATCCCATTAATTATTTCTTCACCCCCTGAAATCAACCCCGGGCAATGGTGCAAAAAATGAATTGTATTTTGTTGAACAGGGCCGCCATAAAAAACAGGAAAATCGCATCCTTCAAGTTCGTTCATCAAATCTCCGATTGTATATTCTAATTTCCTGTTCAGTACAAAACCAAAGCTTCCATCTTTATTATGATCACATAAAAAAATCACCGTACGTAAGAAGTTTGGGTCTTTCAAAAAAGGATCAGCAATAAGTATTGTTCCTGGTTGAATTTTATCCATATACTTTCAAATTATAAATACAAAACAAATTATGAATTTATCTTGAAAAATTTCAATGCCGTTAAAATGCTGATAAAGATATTCTATACATTTACAGGGGCAGGTATTGCAAATACCTTTGTTTAAATGAAGAAAATCTTTCCATTAATCATCATCCTGATATCGCTTTCATTAACCGGTATCATCATCATCCAGATTAACTGGTTTAAAAACCAATTGGTAATACAACAGGAAAGATATAGTGACAAAGTAGGTAAAGCTATTTATAGTGTAACACAAGATTTGAGCAAACATCCAATGACAGGAGGTTTGGCTTTGGGAAGAAAACAAGGTTTGCAATTATATCCGGATAACCTGTCTTTCAATTTTGGCAGGTTACCCAGTATTGCAGACAGATACACCATTCAGGAAATTCAGGATAAGCTGAAAAAAGCACTTGCCAAAGAAGATTTACAGAATTTGAGATATGAATTTGCAATAGCCAATAACCTGGACAGACCAATGCTTGAAATGCAAAGCGAAAACTTTTTACGAGAAAGCGCGGATACTTCTCATTTCAAAACCATCATTTTCCCGATATTCAATAATTCAGATGATGCCTTACCTGGTTATGAACCTAACGAAAACCTGATTGTTATTATACCTGATTTTAAAGCACAGGTAATGCAGTCGCTGACATGGATGATTGTATTTTCCATTTTATTTACAGCAATAATTATAGCTGCTTTTTATATCACTGTTAGAACAATGCTCAACCAGAAAAAGATGAGCGAGATAAAGAGTGATTTCATTAACAATATGACTCATGAATTTAAAACACCACTCGCGACTATTTCCCTGGCAGTTGATGCTTTAAAAAATGAAAAAGTAATTAATGATAAATCGAAATGGCAGTACTTCAACAATATCATTAAAGAAGAAAACAAACGCATGAACAAACATGTGGAAACAATTTTGCAGGCAGCTTTGATGGAAAAACAGGAATTTAAACTTAATCTCACTGCAGTACACATTCATCCTTTATTGTCTGGTATCATTGATAATTTTCAATTACAATTGCAGGAGAAAAATGGTAAAGCAGAATTTTTATTCAATGCAGCCAATGATAAAATATGGGTGGATGAAGTACATTTTACAAACATCCTTTCCAACCTTATTGATAATGCAATCAAGTATTCAAATGAAAACCTTGTCATAAAACTAATAACACACAGAACTGCCAAACATTTTATCATTCAAATCCAGGATAATGGCATTGGCATGAGCAAGGAAACCGTAAAACGTATATTTGAAAAATTTTATCGTGCACATACAGGCAACCTTCACAATGTAAAAGGTTTTGGTTTGGGCATGAGTTATGTGAAAACAATTGTTCACGCACACAAAGGAACAATTAAAGTAGAAAGTGTGTTAGGCAAAGGCAGTACATTCACTATTGGGATACCGCTAAACCTCGCAGAAGCATAAACACATCTACAAAAAAAATTTTACTACCAGAATTGCAATTGCATAAAAGCATGAAACACCAAAAATGCCTTTGGCTGTTTCGTCAAGCCTCCTGTTGAAATAAAAAGTTATCAAAACAATATTGGCAAATATGGCAAACACTGATATGCCAGATAAAACCGCTTTCTCAACAAAAATGATTTTAATAAAATCACCTAAAGAGAATGTTGGATAAAACTTAGAAAAGTAAATAGCCAATATTCCAATTAAAGGTGAGAATGATCCAATTAAAATACCAAAAGGGATGTTGTTACGCTTCACAGTTTTGAGGTTATAACTTTTTGCAATCTGGCTTTGAGTTCATAGTTGGTTAAATCAAACTGAACCGGAACTACACTGATAAAATTATGTTCAAGTGCCCACACATCTGTGTCTTTCCCTTTATCAAAATTCTGAAACTCGCCAGTAAGCCAGTAATATTTTTTACCATGTGGGTCATTACGCTCATCAAATCTTTCTTCATATTTGGCATAAGCCTGCCTGCATAATTTTAGGCCTTTCAACAATTCTTTTGGAGCGGGTGGCACATTCACATTCAAACAGAGATGTTTGTTAATTTTTTTCCCTAACAATTGTTTTACTAAAAGCCTTGCATAATATGCAGCACCAGACATATCTGCTTCTATGCTATAATCCAACAATGAAAATCCAATACTGGGAATACTTTCAATGGAAGCTTCCAAAGCAGCACTCATAGTGCCTGAGTATATTACATTAATGGAATGATTAGCACCATGATTGATACCACTCAAACAAATATCCGGTTTACGATGCAGGACTTTATCAACAGCGAGCTTAACACAATCAACAGGTGTGCCACTGCATTGATAAGCTTCCACTTCATCAAAAATTTCCACACTTGACAAACGCAGCGGATGACCTATAGTTATTGCATGACCCATACCGCTTTGTGGTTTATCCGGAGCTACTACAACCACTTTCCCTAAATCTTTAACTGCCTGTACCAGCGCCTTAATACCAGGTGCAGAGACCCCATCATCATTAGTAATCAGAATAACGGGCTTTATTTTTTTCTTATAAATAGCTTTCGCCATAGCTGCGAAGGTAGCGGGTTGACAAATGTTTTTAAATTCCTGAAAAATTATTTTTTAAACATTAGTCAAATAAAAACAGCCCTGAAATATCCAGGGCTGCTTAACTTAACTATTAATCTATGTAACAATCCTCTATTTGTATTGTGGCACCAGGCTATTTGCCAATTCACCCATCTGTTTCAAACCATCTTCAGGTAAATTACCTTTTTTAAATTCTGCCAATACTTTTGGTAATTTGTTTTCCATTTCCATTAAGAAATGTTCTTCAAAAGCTTTTACTTTCTTAACTGCAACACCCTGCAACAAACCCTGTGTACCAAGATAAATAATTGCAACTTGTTTTTCTACAGGGAAAGGTGAAAACTGTGCCTGTTTTAATATTTCCACATTGCGGGCACCTTTATCTATAACAAGTTTAGTAGCAGCATCGAGATCACCACCAAATTTTGAAAAGGCTTCCAACTCACGATATTGTGCCTGGTCAAGTTTCAATGTACCGGCAACTTTTTTCATTGATTTAATCTGTGCATTACCACCCACACGGCTTACTGAGATACCCACATTAATCGCAGGTCTTATGCCAGAGTTAAACAGGTTACCTTCCAGGAATATCTGTCCATCTGTTATAGAAATTACATTGGTAGGAATATATGCAGATACGTCACCTGCCTGTGTTTCAATAATAGGTAAAGCCGTTAATGAACCACCACCTTTTACAAGATGCCTGATATTGTCTGGCAAATCATTCATTTCACTTGCCACTTTATCATTGGTGATAATTTTAGCAGCTCTTTCCAATAAACGGCTATGCAGATAAAATACATCACCAGGATATGCTTCACGGCCAGGAGGGCGACGAAGTAACAAAGACACTTCGCGATATGCTACTGCCTGTTTGGATAGATCATCATAAATAATCAAAGCAGGCCTTCCGGTATCGCGGAAAAACTCACCAATCGCTGCGCCTGCAAAAGGAGCGTAGAATTGCTGAGGTGCAGGGTCAGATGCAGATGCTGCTACGATGGTAGTGTAAGCCATCGCACCATTATCTTCCAGTGTTTTCATGATACCTGCTATGGTAGAAGCTTTCTGTCCGATAGCGACATATATACAATAAACAGGTTTCCCAGAAGTATAAAATTCTTTTTGATTGATGATGGTATCAATACAGATAGCAGTTTTACCAGTTTGACGGTCGCCAATAACCAACTCACGTTGACCACGACCAATCGGAATCATTGCATCAATGGCTTTGATACCTGTTTGCAATGGCTCTTTTACGGGTTCCCTGTAAATAACGCCAGGAGCTTTACGTTCCAAAGGCATTTCAAACAATTCTCCTGCAATAGGCCCTTTTCCATCAATTGGATCACCCAAGGTATTGATGACACGACCTACAAGGCCTTCACCAACTTTTATTGATGCAATTTTACCAGTTCGCTTTACTTTACCGCCTTCTCTGATATCACCACTTTCACCCATCAATACCACACCCACATTATCTTCTTCCAGGTTAAGTGCAATAGCTTTTACACCATTTTCAAACTCTACCAGTTCACCACTGCGCACATTGTTTAAACCATAAATGCGGGCAATACCATCACCCACCTGCAAAACGGTACCAACCTCTTCAAGGTCAGCAGATGCATTAAAGTTGCTCAACTGTTGCCTCAGTATCGCTGAAATTTCATCTGGTTTTATTTCGACCATAAAATATACCCCCATCCCGCATTTGCGGGTGTTTAGTTTATTATTATTAATTTATTTTTTCAATCACGGTCACTTTTTAAATAATATTTGTTTTTGATAAATATTACCTGATATTTTGAACAAACACGTTTCTTTCTTTAAACTGTTTGCTGATATCTTTTAAATCTCTTAAAATAGATGCATCAACAAGATTATTGTTGAACTCAAGTACAAAGCCACCAATTAGATTATTGTCCACAATAGCTTCCAGTTCCACATTTTTCAGATTAGCTTCTTTCTTAACCTTTGCAACAATGGCATTTTTCAATTCAGCACTTATTGTTGTTGCAGTTACTAATTTAACCTGATGAATTCCTTTTATTGCATTGTATTGGTCAATGAATGCTGTAATCATTTCAGGCATATCTCCTTCGCGGCCTTTAGTAATCAATAACCTCAGGAATGCGTCTGTTAAATCTGAAATTTTATTTTTTACAATCGCATCAATGATAGATTGTTTTTTGTCAGCAGCAACAATTGGGCTACGCAGAAGATTGACAAATTCCCTGCTTGCTTTAGCCACTTGTTGCAAAAACTGCATATCAGAAAAAACAGCTTCCAATTGATTTCTTTCAACAGAAAGATCAATTAAACTTTTCGCATATCTTGTTGCTAAACGTGGATTAGGCATATCCCAAAACCTCTACAGGTTTTTGCTTTCTCCCTACAGAAAGCTGTTTTAAAATTACAAATTTCAAGCTACCCTTTTAGGGAAGGGGCTTAATTCAATTTTACTTCTTCTGTCAGTTGCCTGATATAGTTTTCCTGCTTTGTAGTATCGTTCAGCTCCTGGCGCAATACTTTTTCTGCAACTTCTATGACCAATGAACCAACCTGGTTTTTCAGGTCAGTAAGCACTGCATTTTTTTGTTGGTTGATGGCAGACTGGGCATCAGCAATGATTTTATCATATTCTGCTTTTGCTTTTTCCTTTGCGTCAGCCACCATTTTATCAGCAGTGTTTTTAGCATCTTTCAACATACCTGCTCTTTCTTCCCTTGCCTGAATCAACAGCGCTTCATTTTCGCTTTTCATTTTAGCCATTTCTGCTTTTATTTTTTCAGCAGATGCTAATGATTCAGCAATTGTTGCTTCGCGTTCGTGAAGGCCATTAATAATAGCAGGCCAGGCATATTTTGCCAGGATGAAAAGCACTACCAGGAATGCCAGCATCGTCCAGAGAATCAATCCGAAACTTGGTGTAAGTAACTGCATAATAAAAATTTTTCAAACCCCGTGTGGAGTTTTTAAAAATAAACAGATTGTCTTGTTTAAAACAATCAATACAAATAAAAAATAATTGAATCCTGCAAGAAGACCCAAAACTTTTTATTTCACGAACATCGCCAGGATACCAGCAATAACGCCGAACAATGCACCACCTTCAACCAGCGCAGCAGTAAGGATCATGTTATTACGAATATCATTGGAAGATTCGGGCTGGCGTGCGATAGCTTCAACAGCACCTTTACCAATTTGGCCGATACCAATACCTGCGCCAATTGCAGCTAAGCCTGATCCGATAGCACCACCGGCATTTGCTACTGCGTCAAGAAGAATTACATTCATTAAATCCATAATTATAGTTTGTATTTGTGATTAAAAAATTTAAACGAGTACTGCATCTTCATAATGATCAACATCACTATGGCTGCCTTCAAATGCCTGACCGATAAAAACTGCTGTAAGATTGGTGAATATATAGGCTTGTATAAAGGCAACTAAAATTTCAATAAAATAAATAAATATCACAAAACCCACAGATATTGGTGAAAATCCCCAACCAGCACCAACACTTATTGCACCAAAAATAAAAATGAGTGAAATAAGACAAATAATAATAATGTGGCCTGCAATCATGTTTGCAAACAAACGTATCATTAATGCCATGGGCTTAATAAATATACCTAAGATTTCTACTGGGATCAGGATCAGTTTTACTGCAATAGGCACATTTGGAGGCCAAATAATATGCATCCAGTAATGTGAATTGGTGCTAAAAAGTATTACTATAAATGAAACCAGCGCCAATGTAAAAGTAAAAGCTATATTACCTGTAACGTTTGCTGTTCCGGGAATTAAGCCAAACATACTATTGATAAGTATGAAGAAAAAGACAGTTAAAAGGTAAGGAAGATATTTTTTGTATTTGTTTCCAAGACAAGGTTTTGCCAGTTCATCGGTTAGAAAAATTATTATTGGCTCCATTAAACTTTGTCCGCCTTTAGGTGCTGAGGTAATACCCTGGCCTTTTTTATATTTCTTAGCAATAGAAATCATTGCCCATACAAATAATGTCAAAGCAAGAATCATTTGCACAACATTCCTTGTTGGAGACAGGTCATACACTGAAACACTTTCATCAATATTTCCTTTATCGTCAACTGGTACAATCTGGCCTGCATAATATTTATCGGACACTAATTTTTCTTCAAGCTCTTTGTTGGTAACAACTTTATAACCCTGGAAATTTTGCTCACCATGATGAAAATCGGAGAACATAAAGGAAGTAAAACCTCGTTGTGGTGAATATAATAATACAGGCAAAGGCACAATGGCTTCATGTTCTTCGCCATCACTTCCTTTATAAGACATGAAGTGAAACTCATGAGCATCTAAAACGTGACCAAAAATGACTTCATTTGCATCAAAGCCTTCTTTTTCTTCATTTTTAGTGTTTTGCTCAGTTGCAGGTGCATGATCTTGTGCAAAAACAGCATTTGAAAAAAACAGGCTAAAAACGCTGAAACCCGCTACCAGTAAAGATTTTACGCATTTTAAGGTCATAATGGCCTATCAAATTTTGCGCAAATATACAGGGTTACTATTAATTAATGAAAGGTTATTGGAAAAGAAAATTCTTATAATATAATTAATCAGTCAGATTGATTTTTTTCTTCAAATTCCAAAAAAATTTTTGATAAATATTACCCAACATTATTAATATACTATGTAAACGAATTCAGTCATTAAAAAGCTTTCCAATATTTAAGTGAGTGTTTCGAATATTGTAGTTATTTGGGTTGCATAAGCATTGTGATTTCAAAATGTTTGAGCCTGATATCTGAAAAAAAATTTATATTTCATCAGCATTTGATCCGTTTCACATTTATAAGAAAACACAAGAGCTATACTGTCTTTAATACCTTTGTAGCAGGGGCATATTGAATTATCATCGCAAAAAATATCAATAATTAATAAAACCTTTTTTATTTTGGGGGTTAAATAACTTTTTTAATAAAAATAAAATTCAGTTTATGGATTGGAGAGGGCGTCGGGAAAGTAGTAATGTTGAAGACCGCAGGGGTGGTATCACTGGGGGGCATGTAGCCGTTGGTGGTGTTGGAGGTCTCATTGTTGCGGTAATTATTTACTTCTTGGGTGGCGACCCCAATCAGGTTTTACAGCAACCAACCGACCAGGTACAGCAACAAAGTGGTTATGTTAATAGTAATGACCCTTCAGATACACTGGGGCAATTTATCAAAGTTGTACTTGCAGATACGGAAGATGTTTGGGATTCATTATTTAATAGTATGAATAAACAATACACAGATCCTACGCTTGTTTTATTTTCTGGTGAAACCCAGGCAGGTTGTGGTTATGCCAGTGCAGCAACTGGTCCTTTTTATTGCCCTGCTGACCAGAAAGTTTATATTGATTTGTCTTTTGCTGATGAATTGCACAACCGCTTCGGCGCTTCAAATGGTAATTTTGCTATGGCTTATGTGTTGGCACACGAAGTGGGCCATCATGTTCAAAACCTTTTGGGTATTTCTGATAAAGTGGATCAGATGCGTTCCCGGTTAAGTAAAACAGAGTTTAATAAACTCAGTGTGAAGCTGGAATTACAAGCCGATTTTCTCGCAGGTGTATGGACACATTATGATCAGAAAATGAAAAATGTTATCCATCCTGATGATATTGATGAAGCTTTAAGCGCTGCCAGTGCAGTGGGTGATGACAGGCTGCAAAAAGAAATGCAGGGATATGTTGTACCGGATGCCTTTACTCATGGCACTTCTGCGCAAAGAATGTATTGGTTTAAAAAAGGATATACCACCGGTGATCTCAATCAGGGTGATACATTTAATAGCAATCAATAATATTTTACCCGTAAGGAAAAGTGCCGTTCATTATTTTGATTGCTTCTTAACAAAGGCCTGGTTCATATATTTCAATAAGCGTAATTCTTTTTCGCTTAAAAATCTCCATTTACCCCTTTCAACATTTTTCTTGGTGAGGTTGGCAAATAATACCCTGTCAAGGCTTTTCACATCATAGCCCAGTTGTTCAAAAATGCGGCGTACAATTCTGTTGCGGCCACTATGAATCTCAATTCCTACAACTGATTTGTCTTTGTTGTCAACATAAGCAATTTTATCAGCAGCAATAAATCCATCATCTAAATTTATCCCGCTAACTATCGCATCCATATCTTTTTTCACTACAGGTTTATCCAACTTTACTTCATACACCTTTTTTATTTCGAATGATGGGTGAGTTAACTTTTGTGTAAGCTCACCATCATTTGTCAATAGCAATACGCCGCTTGTGTTCCTGTCGAGTCTTCCAACAGAAAACACTCTTTCCCTCGTCGCACCGATTATTAAATCAAAAACCGTTTTACGGCCATGAGTATCTTTTGCAGTAGTAATATAATCTTTTGGCTTATTTAATAAAATATATACAAGGTTGTTTTGAATGTGTACTTGCTTGTTGTTGTAAAAAACTTTATCTCCTTCATCCACTTTATAACCTGGTTCATAAACAATATCATTGTTCACTTTTACTTTACCAGATTTCACCAAAAGAGCTGCTTCTCTCCTGCCACAGATACCCGAATATGCGATAAATTTATTGAGAGGCATTTGATTATTCCTGTAATCTTCTGCCTTGGTTAAATGAAGCTGTGATCTTGTGTTTTGCTGCTGTGTTTTATATTTATTGCTTTTGTATTTTTCAATATCGTTATTTTTTTTCTGATGCAGTTTGGCAACTGAATGTTTGTTTTCAGGCTTTGACCAAACAACACTTTCTGCCCTCTGGTTAAAGGACTGTTTGCTTTTCCTCTCTTCAAAGCGTTGCTTTTTTTCTTCTTTTCCCTTACGTTTCTCCAGTCGGATAGTCTCTTTTACTTTTGAATTTTTCTGCTTATTCCTGAACTTGTCAAAAGCCTGTTGTTGTTTCATGCAATGAAATTAAAACAGCAAATTTCATTATTAAAATAGATATACAGGATTTATATTTTCATTCATTGCTTATTACAAAATTCCGAGCCTGCCCTTTTGTCCTGTTTTTTATTTTGCATAAAATTTGGTTGAGTAACGTTTCTGATTAACTTCAACGCTTTAAAAAATTATCATTATGGATTTAGGAAAGGAATTTGAGAAATATGCTGTAAAACACAGGGGTATTAGTTCAAATACAATACATGGGTATAAGCAACATAGCATAACCAATTTGACACCATATATCTTAGAAGAACGCCATTTGAATGTGCAGGCTATGGATGTTTTTAGCCGGTTAATGATGGACAGAATCATATTTTTGGGCGAGCCTATTGATGATTATGTTGCCAATATTGTTACTGCACAGCTACTGTTTTTAGACAGCGCCGACAGAACACGCGACATTCAGATGTACATCAATAGTCCTGGCGGAAGTGTATATGCAGGCTTAGGTATCTATGATACCATGCAATTTGTAAGCCCGGATGTTTCTACGATTTGTACAGGGATGGCAGCCAGCATGGGCGCCATTTTGATGTGTGCCGGAGTGAAAGGTAAACGCAGCGCTTTAAAACACAGCCGTATCATGTTGCACCAGCCATTTGGCGCTATTGGCGGACAAGCTACTGATATTGCAATCACAGCCAATGAGATAAAAAAGATTAAAAATGAGTTGTACGAGATTATTGCTTTACATACAGAAAAAGATACGAAAAAAGTAGAGGCAGATTGTGATCGTGATTTCTGGATGACTGCTGAAGAAAGCAAGGCTTATGGTGTGGTGGATGAAGTGCTGTTAACAAACCCGAGGAAATCAAATAAATAAAAAGCTATTGAAGGGGCAAAAACAAATGTTCAATTAAACAATACTTTAATTTTTAAACTGATAAATATGATGGATTCAAAATATGATGTGTTGCCTTTGAGATTGAATGACGATGAAGATGAACAGACAAAAGAAGACAAAGCGGAACAGTCTTCTTACCTGATGAAAAAAATGGAACAGCTATTTTTAAAAAGCAGGTCTGTTTATTTATGGGGAGCAGTGGAAGATAAATCTGCAAGGGAAGTAGTCAACAAACTGTTGCTGCTCGATGCAGACAAACCTGGAAAAGAAATTAAATTCTATATCAATAGCCCGGGCGGTGTGGTTACAAGTGGTATGGTTATTTATGATACTATGCGTATGATACAATCACCTGTTACAACTATTTGTATGGGCTTAGCAGCCAGCATGGGTTCAATTTTATTAAGTGGTGGTACAAAAGGAAAACGATTAATTTATCCGCATGGCGAAGTGATGATTCATCAACCCAGTATAGGAGGATACTTCCAGGCTACCAGCGCTGATATCGAAATTCATGCAAAACAAATGCAACGCACAAAAGAAATTAGTGCCCATATCCTTGCAGAAAATACAGGTAAATCATTTGAACAAATCATGAAGGATTTTGATCGTGATTACTGGATGGATGCCAAAGAGGCAGTAGAATACGGTATAGTAGATGGATTAATTGAAAAACTTTAACCGTTTCAAGATATAAAACAGGCGTCACAGGTTTCAAAATATTGTACCTTTGACGCTCTTAATTTTTTAAGGAAAGACTAAATGGCAAAACAAAGTAATCTCCACTGTTCATTTTGTGGGCGTAGTCGCGATGAAGTTAAGATACTCATTGCGGGCCAGGAAGGTCATATTTGTGAAAACTGTGTAGAGCATGCCCAGGAAATTATTTTACAGGAATTGCAAGTGAGGGATGAGAACAGAACTACACAATATAAATTTAATATCCGCAAACCGGTTGAAATAAAAAATTACCTCGACCAATATGTAATCGGCCAGGAAGATGCTAAGAAAATATTGTCTGTTGCTGTTTATAACCATTACAAAAGAATTACCCGAAAACAACAGGCTGATGATATTGAAATTGAAAAAAGCAATATCATCATGGTTGGTGAAACAGGCACAGGTAAAACCCTGCTTGCCAAAACCATTGCCAAACTATTAAATGTACCTTTTGCTATTGTTGATGCTACTGTTTTTACAGAAGCTGGATATGTGGGAGAAGATGTTGAAAGCATGCTCACCCGTTTATTACAAGCCTGCAATTACGACGTGTCTGCAGCAGAAAAAGGAATTGTGTTTATTGATGAAATTGATAAAATTGCCCGCAAAGGTGATAATCCATCTATAACAAGAGATGTAAGTGGTGAAGGCGTGCAACAGGGTTTGCTTAAAATGCTTGAAGGCACCGAAGTGCTTGTGCCACCACAAGGAGGAAGAAAACATCCTGAACAAAAAATGATCAGGATCAATACCACAAACATTCTCTTTATCTGTGGCGGTGCTTTTGATGGAGTTGATAAAATTATTGCCCGCAGGATTAATACTAATGCAATTGGTTTTAATGTCAATAAAGAAGACCAGGAACATCAACGTAAAAACTTATTACAATTTGTAAATGCACAGGATATCCGTTCATTTGGTTTAATACCTGAACTATTAGGTCGTTTACCTGTAATAACATATCTCAACCCACTTGATGCAGCAGCACTCAGGGATATTTTGACAGAACCCAGGAACAGTCTTATCAAACAATACACAAGATTGTTTGAAATGGAAGGAATAAAACTGTTGATAGATAATGAAGTGTACGACTTTATGGTAAGTAAAGCACTTGAATTCAAATTAGGAGCAAGAGGATTGAGGAGCATTTGCGAACATATCCTTACCGATGCCATGTTTGAATTACCTGGTAGCAACAAAAAGGAACTTCATCTTACGCTCGAATATGCCACCAATAAATTTGACAAGAGCAAATTAAATAAACTTAAAGTAGCTTAGATCATATATTAAAATTACCTCCATTTTGTAAAGCTGAATATTTTATTATTAAATGCTTTACTAAACAATGACACCACTGTTTCTTTAAAGCAATATTTCAATTTTACTTTTGAAAAATTTTTATCTTGGCTTTGCGACACATTCAATTTTTAAAATGTTGCAATAATTAATATTTAACTTTCCCGATTTATATTTATGGAAGTAAGTTACCAATCATTAATTCATCTTGTTTTTATAGGAATCATCACATTATTTCCTGTTGTAAATCCAATTGGTACAGCGTTTATCTTAAACCCATATTTTGATAATCTTACCAGGAAGGAAAGAAGAAATGCAGTCAAGAAAATTGCTTTGTATGCCTTTATCATCTGCACATTTACATTAATTGCAGGGCATTGGATTCTTGAATTATTTGGAATATCCATTCCTGTAATACAATTGGCAGGAGGAATAATGATTTGCAAAATGGGATGGGAAGCATTATCAGCAGGAAGTAATGCTTCAGAGCGACAGATAAAAGCTGCTCATACTGCTGAAGCTTTTGCATTCACAAGGCTTCAGGACAAACTTTTTTATCCAATAACATTTCCTGTGACAGCAGGAGCTGGAACCATCTCTGTATTATTCACATTAGGTGCCAGGAGCACTCACGAAGACACCAGAAGTTTTTTGTTGAATACAGGCGCCCTCATTATCTCAATTAGTTTTATTTGCCTGTTGATTTTTATCTTTTATCTCAACACCAAAACGCTTATTCAATATATGGGGCCGAAAGGTGAAAATGTTGTAAACAGAATCAGTGCCTTTCTTATATTTTGTGTTGGATTACAGATTGCAGTCAATGGTATAAAAGCATTGATGGTAAACTGATTATTTAAACTCTGATTTGTTTTTAAAATTTTTACATTTGAGAAAAAACTCAGATGAAATTATTTTTAACCGGATTGTCATTATTTGTTTGCAGTTTTTTATTTGCACAAAAACCTTTCGATGCTTCAGACAAAAAAGTATTGGTATTTACCACTGCAGAAAACACCGATTACAGAATTTCTCTAACTGACACGCTGCATTTTTCTCATTTAGGGCAACCATTGGAAACACAGATCTGTGTATTTGTGGACCCATCAAAGAAGTTCCAGCAGTTAATCGGAATCGGTGGTGCATTAACAGATGCATCTGCTGAAACATTTTATAAACTTCCTGAAGAAAGCCGGCAGGAATTTTTAAAAGCATACTATGACACTATTAATGGAATTGGCTATACGATGGCAAGAACTAATATCAACAGCTGTGATTTCAGCAGTGATAGTTATACTTATGTAGATAACAACGATACCACATTAAATTCATTTAATGTGGCACATGATGAAAAATATAAAATACCATTCATAAAAGATGTGCAAAAAGCTGCGAATAATCATATCACACTTTTTGCATCACCCTGGAGCCCGCCTGCATGGATGAAAGATAATAATGACATGTTGCATGGTGGCAAACTGAAAGATGCATTCAAACAGAGCTGGGCCAATTATTATGTGAAGTTTATACAAGCTTATGACACACAGGGCATACCTGTGTGGGGGCTTACAGTGCAGAATGAACCAATGGCTAAACAAACCTGGGAATCCTGTATTTATACGGCAACAGATGAAAGAGATTTTATAAAAAATTTTCTCGGACCAACGCTGGCAAGAAATGGCTTAAGCAATAAAAAATTAATTTGTTGGGATCACAACCGTGATCTTATTTATCAAAGGGCAAGCACAATATTAAGTGATGCAGATGCCGCAAAATATGTTTGGGGCATTGGTTACCACTGGTATGAAACATGGACTGGAAGCTCTATGCAGTTTGATAACGTGGCAAGGGTACATGAATCATTCCCATCAAAGAATTTGATTTTTACTGAAGGCTGCGCTGAATCTTTTAATATCAGCAGGATGTACAACTGGGATCTAGGAGAAAGATATGGTACATCCATGGTACATGATTTTAATAATGGCACTGTTGCCTGGACTGACTGGAATGTTTTATTAGATGAAAAAGGAGGGCCCAACCATGTGGGGAATTTTTGTTTTGCTCCTGTTCATGCCGACACAAAAACAGGAAAGCTGATTTATACAAACAGTTATTATTATATCGGCCAGTTCTCAAAATTTATCCGTCCGGGTGCACAAAGGATTATTGCTTCTGCAAACAGGGATAAACTTCAGACTACAGCTTTTATCAATGAAGATGGAAAAATTGCAGTAGTGGTATTAAACACATCCGGAGATAAAATCAATTATCATTTATGGATCAATGGTGAAGCAGCAGATGCAGTGAGCCTTCCACATTCTATTGCAACAATGGTTATAGAATAATGCTGAGGACATTTATAACGCTATAGCATTTGCGCTAATCACGGCAAACAATATATGAATCAGATTTGCGCTATTATCAGTATAGCCATTTTATTGTTTTCAGATCTTTTGAGACTTCAGCTTTCATCAGACCGGTTGTATCACGTAATTTTGTTTGTACATGCACTTTGAATTCGCAGATATATTTATCGGATTCTTCAAAATAATTCACATCTTCCACGACATACTTTACATTGCCGGAATCATTTTTAGCACTCTTATATAAAGAAGCCTGGATTGCTGTCTTCAGGTCGTTTGTTAATTCACCTGGTGTTGTATCTTTTGTTTTACAGGAAAACAAAACTGCAAGCATGAAAATAAAGATAGAGCGTGACAACATTTTTTATTTTAAAATTAATTAAAATTGTCATCATTCATATCATCATCTTCTGTATAATTTTCCTGGCCAAGATTCATCATACTACCAATAAGATCTTTAAATTCAATCTTCCCTTCAATCACTTTTTTGCTGATGAGAGAATAGGCTGACAAACCATGCAACACAAATTCCATTAATAAAGCATTTTCTTTTTCATTAGCATGAGGAAAGAATTTTTTCACAAAACCATACAGGCCATCCACTTTATATAAAGCAGCAATCTTTTCGCTGTCTTTCATATCCACTAAAATGTCGAGGTGGTTACCACTATCAAACCAACGGGTAATAGCTTTATATGGATTATCATTTTCTCTTTCCTGTTGAGAAGGTTTACCTGTAGTTCTTCTTTTCTTCAGAGTCTCCGGATTAGGGAAATGAGTGATGAATTGTGAGCGGATTGCTTTATCCAATAAATTAACTGCCACCTGATAGGGGCCCTCCTGTTCGCCTTCATACACCAATTCAATTTTCCCGGTGATGGAAGGAATTATACCATTCAAATCGCTTATCCAGACTTGTGTTTGTCTTTCATTATTAATAATAGCTCTCCGTTCTGCGCTGCTATAAGCATTTTCAAAAGCAGAAATTGGGAGCCTGGCACTTACGCCACTTTTCTTATCAACATATTCATTATTACGGGCTTCAAATGCTACCTGTTCTATCAATCTTTTTACAAGATCACTCATTGCCACTTTTGATTTTTGCTCATCAACAATATGTGCTTCCTGTTCTGTAATTTCCAGAGATGTTTCAATACTTTTTGGATAATGAGTTAATATCTGACTTTGAATCCTGTCTTTCAAAGGCGTTACAATACTGCCCCTGTTGGTATAATCTTCAGGATTGGCTGTAAATACAAATAAAATATCAAGTGGCATCCTTAATTTAAAACCACGGATCTGAATATCACCTTCTTCCAGAATATTAAACAAAGCTACCTGTATGCGTGCCTGCAAATCAGGTATTTCATTGATCACGAAAATACCCCTGTTGCTACGTGGAATGATTCCATAATGAATCACCCTTTCATCGGCAAAACTCAACCGCAGGTTAGCTGCTTTTATCGGATCTATATCGCCTATCAGGTCTGCAACACTAACATCAGGAGTTGCTAATTTTTCTCCATATCGTTCACTGCGATGCAGCCATGTTATGGGTGTTTCATCATCATGTTCTGCAATCAGGTCTCTTGCATATTTGCTAAGGGGTTTCATAGGGTCATCATTCACTTCACTTCCTGCTACAATGGGAATATATTCATCCAGTAAATCAGTCATTTGCCTGGCCATACGTGTTTTTGCCTGGCCTCGTAAACCTAAAAACAAAATATTATGACGGCTCAACAATGCCCTTTCAGTATCAGGTATCACTGAATCATCATACCCTATAATTCCTTTAAAAGGATTCTCTTTATTCCGGATACTTCCAATAAGATTTTTTCTGATTTCATCTTTAATCGAAACAGGTTTATAACCACGCTTTCTTAATTCACCTAATGTTTTAATTTTTTCTATGCCCATGAAATTTTTCTTTTTTTATTTTACCACCAAGACTCAAAGTTCACTAAGATTGTTGTTTCGCTTTAAGTATAATTTTTACGCTTCGTGACCTTCGTGACGTTGTGGTAGAAAATCAAAACACAGTTTTTCTTTCTTTTTTTTATTTTACCACCAAGACTCAAAGTTCACTAAGATTGTTGTTTCGCTTTAAGTATAATTTTTACGCTTTGTGACCTTCGTGACGTTGTGGTA
>JAFDXI010000056.1 GCA_018268035.1 Bacteroidota bacterium
AAATTGATGATACAACTTCATAGGTTACCTTAGCTATCAAAAATTTTGATTTTTATTTTCGCTGCACTTAATATCATTTAATAAATATGAAAATACTGAGGCAAAATTTTTTATTAATGTTGTTTTGTTTCGTTGCAGCTTGTTCGTCATCAAAGAAAGGTGGCAATCCTGTTGTTGAAATGCGAACAAAATATGGTGATATTGAAGTGGAATTATTTCCAAAACAAGCACCCATAACAGTGGCTGCATTTTTATCGTATATAGATTCTGGTTTTTATGATAAGGCGGCATTTTACAGGGTTTTGAGAGATGATGAGCAACCTACTGATGCACCAAAATCGGAGTTGATACAGGGCGGTATCTGGCAAACTAATTATCAACTTGCAACTACCATTCCTGGCATTCAACATGAGTCAACTCAAAAAACAAAAATCCTGCATAAGAATGGTACAATATCTTTAGCAAGAGGTGAACCGGGAACTGCCAACACAGAATTTTTTATTTGTGTTGGCGACCAGCCAGGCTTTGATTATGGCGGCGCTAATAATCCTGATGGACAAGGCTATGCAGCATTTGGAAGAGTGATAAAAGGTATGGATGTTGTAAGAAAAATTTATGATGCCCCGGAAGTTGATGGAGTATTTAATCCGCTTATTTATATTTTTAAGATTAATAAATTATAAACAAAGCCTATTCATTAAGTTGCGAAACTATTCTTTGAAAATTAAATCAACTGGCTTTAATTTTTTCCTTAACCTTTCTCCTGTTGCAAATTTTTTTGATAGAATAAAACGGTAATTGCCGGTGTGAAATGCATATTTGTCATCGGTTTTTTTACCGCTGAATGTGAGGCCATCTGCAATCCAGTTAGCGCTTATATTCCAGGTGCGGCTGTTATATCCTGCAGCCAGCCTGAACCTTGTATCCAGGTTCAGTGAGAACTTATTTGCAGCATCATTCCCGGTGTGTTCTGTTGCAAAACTGAAGTTGACATTTCCCGTGAGTGATCCTGTGATAAATAAATGTTGAAATGCAACGGCTGTGTAGGCATAGCCAATGCCCGGGCCAATGCTGAAATAATTGATCTTGTCAATTCCGACTTGCGTGTAATTATTGCCAATGGATTTGGGCACGAGGCTGCTGTCGGCACGCACCACCCCATAATACATTTCAGCACCCGCCAGTAAGGTGCCGGCCGATTTTTTCTGCCATTCATTTTGGATGAGCGCTGCCCGGTATGAAAATTTTTTATTATTAAACACCTTGTAATGCGACAATCCGACAAGCGTTACATTCATATCCGGCCTGTAATAGTAATTGGTATTTGGCAGCGCTGCAAATCCTTCCGGTGCCAGGTGATAGCCTGTATAAAACTGGCCATAAAAATCTGTAACCCATTTTGGCGTGTAAAAATGCCCCTGCAAATCGAGGTACTTTGTTTTGCCTTTGTCATCATCCTGGTTTAAAAAACCAAAACCGTAAGCCAGGTTGAGGGAGAAATTATGATAGGTGGCGCCCAAGCCCATATTCAATGTGGTATTGGGTGTATAATGCAGGTCCCTTGATGTTTTGCTTTTGATATAAAATGAAGTGTATTTCTGAGAAAAATAATACCGCCCGGTTATGCTCTCCGGAAAATAAACATAATATGTTGTATCATTACCACGTTTACCTTGCCCGAGTACAGATGGTGCTGCAAAAACAGAAGCAAGCAATATGAAAATTAAAACAGCTTTAGTTGACATAAATTTGTTGGCGTGTCTTTTCTTATAAGGAAACCCAATTCAAAACATTTTTTTGCCGGATAAATATAGTGATATGTGCCCTTGTTGAATAAACGTTTTAACTGATCATATTATCATTTCAATTTATACTACCTTTAATTGGATTGTATGATCAAAATAAAATGTAACAATTTTGAAGCGGATAATTAAAACAGGAATAATAGGTTTTGGAGTAGGTGGTAATACTTTTCATGCTCCAATAATTGCCACCACTGAAGGTTTTGAAATTACAAGGATCAGAGCGAGAAAAGAAAATGAAATTAAGCTTGCAAGAGAGCGTTACCCCGATGCACTCATTACTGATCAATCTGATATTATCATCAATGATCCTGCAATAGATTTAGTTGTAATAGCTACACCCAACAGTTCTCATCATCCTCTGGCAAAACAAGCTATGTTAGCGGGTAAGGATGTAGTAGTGGATAAACCATTTACCATTACTACTGAAGAAGCGGATGACCTGATTGCAATTGCGAAACAAACAGGAAGGGTTTTATCTGTGCATCATAACCGCAGGTACGATAGTGATTTTAAAACCATCAAAAATATCATTGATGCAAAACTTTTGGGAAGACTCATAGAATTTGAAAGTCATTATGACCGTTTCAGAAATTATTTAAGGCCAGGTGCATGGCGTGAAAACGATGAAGCCGGCGCTGGCATATTATATGATCTTGGCTCACATCTTATTGATCAGCCCTTGTTTTTATTTGGCTTTCCTCAAGCAATTACAGCAGATATCCGAATACAAAGAGCTGATGCGAAAGCGACAGATAATTTTGAATTGATTTTGCATTATCCCGGGTTAAAAGTTACGCTTAAAGCAGGCATGCTGGTAAGCCAGCCTTTGCCCCGTTATATTTTATTAGGCGATAAAGGCAGTTTTGTTAAGTATGGCCTTGATGTGCAGGAAATGGCTTTGAAATCAGGATTGACACCGTTTACTAAAAATGACTGGGGCTTAGAACCGGAAAGTGTTTGGGGCAATCTTGTTACTGTAATAAATGGCGTACAATTTTCAGGGAAAATACAAAGCGAAACCGGTGATTATCGTGGGTATTATTCAAATGTTTATGAGTCCATCGTAAATGGTGCTACGTTAGATATAAGTGCAACTCATGCCCGTAATATAATCAGGGTGATTGGACTTGCAATACAAAGCCATCAGGAAAAAAGAACTGTGGATTGTAACAATGAATTTATTGCTGAATAAGTTTTAATAATTAATAGTTGAATTTATGATTTCGAAACAGCAGATTATTGAAGACTGGTTGCCCCGCTACACAGGAGAAAAATTAGAGAATTTCGGTAAGTATATTTTGCTAACCAATTTTCATCATTATGTGGAAATGTTTGGTGAGATATTTAATAAGGATGTTGTTGATCACAATAAACCTTTTCAATGTATTACTGCCGGGGATATTTCAATTATCAATTTTGGGATGGGGTCGCCACAGGCTGCAACCATCATGGATCTTTTAGCTGCAGTTGACCCAAAGGCTGTTTTGTTTTTGGGAAAATGTGGTGGGCTGAAAAAACGGAATAAACTCGGTGATTTTATTTTACCAATTGCTGCTATCAGGGGTGAGGGTACTTCAAATGATTACTTCCCCACTGAAGTGCCGGCATTGCCTGCTTTTGCTTTGCAAAAAGCAATTTCTACAACAATAAGAAAATATAAAACAGATTATTGGACGGGCACTGTATATACCACTAACAGACGTGTGTGGGAACATGATGAAGAATTTAAAAAATATCTTTCACGCATCCGGGCTTATGCAATTGATATGGAAACTGCTACGATTTTTACAGTAGGATTTTATAATAAAATACCAACAGGCGCTTTGTTGCTGGTGAGTGACAGGCCTATGATTGCTGAAGGTGTTAAGACTGCAGTCACTGATAAAAAAGTTACAGAACAATATGCAGAAAAACATTTGCGGATTGGTATTGATTCATTAATGCAGATCATCAATAAAGCAGAAACGGTGAGGCATTTGCGCTTTTAAAATTTTAAATACTAAAACAAAAATTTATGAGAAAAATTTCAACCGTTATTTTTTGCTGGATAATCATGCTTGGATGTAATTCAAATGGATTCAATAATGAACAACGAAACAACAACCAGATAACAGGCACCTGGCAACTTATTTCGGGAACACTTATTGAAAAAAATAATACTACGGTTACTGACTATACACTGGGCAAATCTTTTATCAAAATAATCAATGCGACACATTTTGCATTCATGGGACATGATTTGAACAAAGGAAAAGATTCAACTGCATTTTATTCCTCAGGTGGTGGCAGGTATGATTTAAAAGATTCATCTTATACCGAACATCTTGAATATTGTAACGACAGGCAGTGGGAGGGGAACAGTTTTGATTTTATTATCCATATCAATAATGACACTTTGGTGCAACAAGGTGTTGAAAAGATTGACAGCCTCGGCATAAACAGGATAAATATTGAAAAGTATGTACGGTTGAAATAGGAGTATTAAAATATTTACTTCATCTCCAAACCATTTTATTTCACACAGTTTTACTTTTGTAATTTCATTTTGGAGTATTGAATATTGCATAAATTCGTTGGGAAATTAAAAATATTTGGAGATAGTTTCCAAACCCTTACTTTTGCAACCCTTTCAGTAAACAAGTTATATACTGAAAAAACGGGAGGTAGTTCAGCCCGGTAGAATACCTGGTTTGGGACCAGGGGGTCGCAGGTTCGAATCCTGTCCTCCCGACATTTGTTAGATTATTTTTTTGCCTGTTAATATTTAGCAGGCTTTTTTTTGCCTTTTTTTTAAAAAAAAAACCACACAGGTTTTCTTTCCATTGTATTATTTCAGGATGCAATTATTGAAGTCACTGTTTAAAAAAAACTAAATGCAAATTGTTTATTGGTAAGTTATGTATGTGCAATTCATTTTCCATCTGGAATAATTTATGTTGTATCAATACAAAATTTATATTATGACAGTCAATAGTTTTTTAAAAAGGTATTTTTTAAAAGGTTTGTTTGCAGCAGCCATGTACTGCATTGGTGTTGTTTTATTTTTGATCAAAGAAGACTACACATCTATGTGGCTATTGTATGTAGGTAATGCTTTATTCCTGGCAAGTATAGCGGGCATATTGTACATGCATTATCGGAAACTTCATTTTGAAGGACCAGTAGTGGAAGAAACAATTTCAGGGTACATTCTTACACTGACCGGTACAGTATTATCAGTGATTCTCTCTGCTATCCTGTATCTTTTATTTGAGTTTGTTTTCAGGGGTGGAAAGGGTGAAGCAATAAGTAGTGCACCTGCAGGTTTGTCTGCGGATAATTTTAATGGAATGTTGGTCGTGCTTTTTATGACTGCAGTGATATGTAATACTACAGCAGGATTTTTTGCTTCGTTATTTACTGCTGTTGATACTTCAAGAAGATGGGCAGGTGATTATGACTGATGTTATAAAGTGTAAATAATATTCTACAATTATTTTAATGTGTAGAGTGCTGGTTTTTGTTTGATTCAACAGTTAACAGAATTTTTATGCACATCAAAAAAGATTCATCACACTGAAAGTTTTTATTAAGAAAAAATGTTGATAAGCTTTCTTCTACCTGATAAATTATCTGTTGAAATATTAAAATAAATAATAGTTGTCCGACTAAATATGAAACCCTTTGCTTTTCAAGACCACAACCGCCTATGGCGGACTTGGAACCCTTACTGGCAAAGGGTTTCAGTTATTTTTAATAATTTTAATCGGACAACAATGAAAATAAATAATTGTAAACTTTCCCTGCATATATATATGGCATCAGGCATTAAAACATTTTAAATCTTTCAAAACAGGATTTTTCAAGTGCTTCTCTGTCATCAGGGTGGGCAATATTGATTAATGCTTTAGCACGTTGCTTAAGATTCTTGCCGTATAAATATGCAATGCCATATTCTGTGACAACATAGTGCACATGTGCCCTGGTGGTAACAACTCCTGCACCAGGTTTTAATACAGGTACAATGCGGCTTATGCCTTTTGTAGTACGTGAAGGGATGGCAATAATTGGTTTGCCACCATCACTTAATGCTGCACCACGCATAAAATCCATTTGCCCGCCTACACCTGAATATTGAAGTGTTCCTATTGAGTCACTACACACCTGTCCGGTAATATCAATTTCTATCGCACTATTGATGGCAACCATTTTAGTGTTGCGCCTGATAACGTGCGGATCATTTACATAATTGATGACGAGAAAAACAAAGGAAGGATTATCATTCACATAATCATATAATTTTTTTGTTCCTAATGCAAATGATGAAACAGTTTTATTGGGATGTATCCTTTTGCATTTATTGTTGATGACATCTTTTTCCAATAACTCAATAATGCCATCAGAACACATTTCTGTATGTACGCCCAGGTCTTTATGATTGTGCAATGATCCTAACACAGCATCAGGAATTGCACCTATGCCCATCTGTAAAGTGCTTTTATCATCAATCAATTCTGCTACAAGACCACCAATCTTTTTTGTTTCAGGGCCACATTTTTCGCTGAAGTTAGCAGTATGCAATTCATCTTCACAATAAACCATTGCAGTAAAACGGCTGCAATGTATCATGCCATCGCCGTGTGTACGTGGTACATTGGGATTAACCTGCGCTATGATATATTTTGCATTGTCAACAGCACTACGTGCAATATCAACTGAAACACCCAATGAACAATAACCATGTGCGTCAGGTGTGGACACATGCACAATTGCTACATCAATCGGTAAAATATTTTGTTGGAATAAAATGGGTATTTCACTTAGGAAAACAGGAACATAATCAGCATACCCATCGTTTACTGCTCTGCGCAATGATGACGAAACAAATAGTGAATTAAGATGGAAACTGTCTTTATATTCAGGTTTGTCAATGTATAAATCACCATAAACACTGATGGAAACAACTTCCACATTGCTTAACCTGTATGCTTCTTCTGCAAGATATTTTAATAGATATGATGGAGTGTGGGCACTGCCATGAACGAATACTCTTTGATTGGACTGAATGTGAGACAAAGCTTGTTTTACACTCACATAAATTGCCGGGTAACTCATCGTAAAAATTTTGTGCAAAGCTATTTTTAATTATAAAAAAATATATGATGCACATCAAAATTTTATAAATGATGAGTGATGTTTATCAGTAATTGTACAATAAACTTTTATTTTTCCAGAACTTCTTTCAAGACTACAGCCTGGTTGTGCAATTCATCTTTTGCACTATACACCAACGTTACTTTTTTGTGTTGATGAACAAGCTTTGATAATTCTTCAAATGGTCCTGATTTGATTAATTCATCTGTATATTTTTTTTTGAAATCATTCCATTTCTCCGGTTCATGATTAAACCATTTACGCAACTCATTGGATGGCGCTGCTTCTTTTATCCATGTATCCACATGCATATCATCTTTTTTGATACCGCGTGGCCACAACCTGTCAACAAGGATGCGATAACCATCTGAACTTTCTTTTGGTTCGTAAGCCCTTTTAATCTGAATATTCATATTTACCTATGTTTAATTTTTATTGGTGATAAAATTTTATTTTCCATAATAGCAGCAATGCCAGCCGCTTTTTCTTTAGCTGTATCAGCTCTTGAACCGGAAAATAATTCATCAACAGTCTGATTAAACAATTGTAACCACCGCAAAAAATGTTCCTGTGTCAACGGGATTTTTTCATTAAGCCTTATATGTACCGGCATTGGGTTGCCATCATATTTTCCATTGAGAAAAATAACACTCTCCCAGAAATCATACATTACAGGCAGATGTTTTTCCCAATTTACTTTGGCAATATCATTGAAAATAAAACCGATTACTTCGTCCTTTTTTACCTTATCATAAAACGTATTGATAAGAAAAGGGATATCGGAAATGTTTTGTATATCTTGTTTCACTTTTTGTTCATTCATGCCTGCTGCATGTTTTCGTTTTGCAGATTACTTTTTTAAAAATATAACTGCAAATTAAAAACAATATTATGTCCAAAATGTGATTGCAACTATAGTGAGTCCAGGATTTTACAAATCCTTTTTCTGAAACTTTCTTGTGCTGAGCCAAAGCGGGATAATTACCCAGAGCAACAAAACAAAGCCTGCAACTACAGAGCCGACATGAGAGCCAAAAAAATCTTTGAAGATTGCACCGGTATAACCCATTAATGCTGAAACATCCATTTGTAATAAAATTAAAATGCGGCATAAATCAACCGGGTTGAATGCGCTGGTGAAAATCATAAATTTATCCAATGGATAGTCTTCAAACTGGAAGAGTATAAACAATATCAGGCCATCAAAAATCAGTGCAAAAAACAACCATATCATGATGGTGATGCCAATGCCTTTTGCTTTATCGCGGGTAAGTACTGCAGCGAGTAAGGCAATTGCTACAAAAATCACGGACAGGACAATGCCTGTGATGATCATTATTATTCCGGTAGAGGTAGGTTGGTAAATAATTATGGGAATGCCTGCGCCAACGAAAAATGCAATGCTTAATGCTGCGGCAAGGCCATAGAAAAGACTAAGCCAGATTGATTTTCTTTTTAACGGCTGGCTCACCAGCAGCTCAATAAATTCAGCGCTGTTATAAACATAAATAGCGGAAAAAATAATTGATGTCAGCGGCACTATTAGCAATGTAATATTTAATAAACTCAGCATGCCTTTAGATGCATCGTCCTGCAACATAAATAAACTGAATGAAATGACCATCAATAATAATGTATAAGCCAGCACAATTTTATTGCGCAAAATATCTGCTGTTACGTATTTAAATATCTTTTTCATGCTGAATGATTATGCATTAAACTTACAATTGCTTTTGCCAGTTTTTGCTGGCCGGTTTCATTGCGGAGCTCATTAATATTTTTATGAAAACGAAGTTTACCATCCTGCATATATATCACTTGTGTAGCCAGTTCATCCAGGTCGCTCAAAATGTGTGAAGTGATAATAACCAGCTTGCCGTTTTTTATTTTAGTTTTGATTTTTTCTTTTAAAATTTCTGATGCCACCGGATCTAATCCGGCAGTAGGTTCATCAAGAATCAATACATCTGAATGAAATAAAAATGCAAGCGATGCACTTACTTTCTGACGGGTGCCTCCGCTTAAAGTCCGCATCCTTTTTTTCAGTATTTCATTTAAACCAAAACTTTCAATCAACTCTTCATCAAATGATTTATTATAAGCGCTGCGGATATCTTTTATCATGGATATCACCTGGCCAATGGTCATGTTTTCAGGATAACGCCCTATCTGTGGCATATAACCAATGTGTTGCCTGTATTGCCAGTTGTGCAGGATGTTTTTATCGTTAAATGTAATGAACCCGCTGTCAGGTACCACCATGCCTAAAATGCATTTGATTAAAGTGGTTTTTCCGCTACCGTTTGGTCCCATCAAAGCAATACATTCCCCTTTGGTAAAATTGACAGAGACATTATCTAAAGCACTGAGCTTACCAAATTGCTTGGTGAGGTTGCTTGCTATAATCATAATGCTAATGGTTTCATTAATGGAAAATTATCTTTCAGGTTTTCAGGTATGATACCAGGTAATACTTTTTCGGTTTTGTCAAACAAGGTCACCATAAAACTCCTGAACAACATCATGGCTGAAGGGTTTCTTTCAACTATCATTGAAAACAAACTTACCGGGCGATAAGGTACATCACCTATATTGTCTTTATTCAAATCATATCCTTCATATTTATCCCAGTAATTATGATCAAATTTATTCAACATCAAACTGCCATTGGTGGCAATGTCAAATGTGTTGCCCTGGAAATTATTATAAAGAATATTGTTATCACTACAGCTTGCCTGCACCCGCATGGCCCAGCCATTATTGCTAAATATATTTTTTTCAACTTTTATTCTTGTAGTCCCTTCAGCATGTATGCCAATTGTATTTCTTAAAAAACGGTTATGATAGATATAACTGTCAGTAATTTCTTTCAATAGCAGCCCGTATGCGCCATCGCCCCAGTTTTCAATAAAAGAATTATTTTCCATCTTTACACCATGAGAATACATAACTGCCACTCCAGAGCCATTTTGTTGAAACCTGTTTGATATATAAGTATCGTTATGTGAAAACATGAAATGCAATCCATAACGCAGGTTTTTTTCTGAAATATTATTTTGAATGATAGAATTGGTTACAAATTCAAAATAAATTCCATCTCTGTGACCGGTAATAGTATTGTTGGCGATAATCAGACTATCGCCTTTCCAGCAATGAATGCCGTTGCCACTGTTTGATTCATTTGAATATGCTTTCAGTCTGTTATTTATTACAGTGCAATGGTTGCTTTTTTGTAGTAAAATACCCCAAAAAGCATCATCAATAATATTGTTAGAGATAGTGACATAGTTAGCATTAAATACTTTTATAGCTGCGATATCATTAACATCTGATTTGCCGGAATGTTGCAGTTTAAAACCATCAATGGATACATAATCAGCTTTGACGGTAATGATTTGATATTGATGGTTGCCATCCAATACGGGTTGGCCATTGCCTTTAAGTATTACAGCTTTATCAATAATGATTTCTCCTTCTTTATATAACCCTGTTTCTACTATAATGGTATCACCATTTTTGCAGTGCTGCAATGCTTGTTTGATGGAAGAAAATGGTTTGTTTTTTCCTACAAAATACGTGGCTGCATTAAGTGTGGGATGATAAAAGAAGCAACATGAAAAAAGAAATAATATGGTGATCATTGATTTCATTGCAATCTACTTTATCAGCTCATCCCAATTTAAAGGCATACCGCCTTTCAATTGTTGCATTACAACAGCAAGACTGTCTTTGTTATCAAATGCAGCCAAATTACCATTCATAGGGCTTTGCAATAAATCGGATTTATAAAACAGTAATTGTTCATCAACATTAATAAGGTTATGTCCATTACTAAAGTTTACTGCATACATATTTTTTATATCTGCTTTTGAAACTGTATTTTCTTTTAAAAATGAAGTGAGGCAATGCAGATCATCAAATTTATAGACCTTGCCTTTAGTAGTGATTATTTCACCACCAAACCTTGGATCAGTTATTGTCATTTTGCAAAAACTGCAGGCTTCTTTTCCAAGGTTAATAGGTTCAGGGCCATCAGCAGAACAGGATATAAAAAATAAAGTAATTATAATAACAGTTAAATTCTTCATACTAATTTTATTTCTTTTTTTGCAGCAAAAATTTCTGCAATCATACAGATTACTAAAATAGCAGCAGCAGCAATGAATAACCATCCGCCGGTGTTGGGAATAGAGAATGCTTCAAAATTCAATAATTTTTTATAACCAATCAATGGAGGCTGATATGCCATACCGGGTACTTGAATAGGTGCTTCCGGATTAAGTTCGTGCCCATAATTATATTCCCACCTCCAGAAATCAGCCATAGCTACAATACAAAAAAGAGTGAAAAGTATAGTGGTGAAATAAAACAAGCCTCTTTTATTGCGAATGGCAGTAAAAAAAGTCAGTACTGCAAAAAATATAATACAATAAGGCAATACAGTAAACTCAATAAAATCTCCTGCATGTAATGTCTTCATTCCAATATAGTGGTTCAGCCCATTGATAATATCCAAATCACCGCCAAGCTTGCCAGCAAAAATTTGTAGTGAAAGTCCTTCTGGATATTGTGGCGCTGATAGTTCTATTTCCCAAATAGGAAAAAATAAAACCATTACTAACAAAATAGCTGAGAGGAATATGGCTAATCTTGTCCAGATTTTTAATTTTTTCTTTTTCATGCATACAAGCTTTTAGTATTAAAGACGGCCAAAAATTATGAGAAATAGTTTAATCGTCAGCGGCATTTTACTTTATTAAGTTTAAATCCACTGTAAAAAGATTAAAATAAAACTATCCTGCAAGAGTGTTATAAAAGGGTGAGAATTTTATGGAAAATTGTGTGGCTGAAGCACAATATTCTCACCCTTGTTGTTAAATCTATTGAGATATTGAGGTGGTGTCTTTTCCACCTGGTGCTTTATCACCAGTTCCAAAAGCAAGAGGAACGTTACTGCCTTTTGGAGATATGCGAATGTACCCTGACATTTCCTGGTGCAATGCACTACAGAAGTCGGTGCAATAGAATGGATATATTCCTGGTTTTTCAGGCACCCATTTTAATGTGCGGGTTTCACCAGGCATTACGAGCAACTCTGCAGTTTTTGCTGCTTTGATTGCAAATCCATGCGGAATATCCCAGTCTTGTTCCTGGTTGGTAAAATGGAAATATACTTCATCACCTACTTGCACACCTTCAATATTATCCGGGGCAAGATGAGAACGGATGGCGGTCATATATACATGCACCTGATTGCCTTGCCTCACCACTTTTGCATTTGGTTCACCTTTGGTGGCATAAGGGTTTTCATTCTTCATGATGTCATAAATCTTCTGGCTTTTATCTTTTATTTTGCTTGCTTCTATTGCCTGTGCATAGTGTGGTTCACCTATTGTTGGAAAATCAAGAATTAATTGCATCTTATCACCAGAGATATCATATATCTGTGCACTTTGTGCCAGTTCTGGCCCTGTGGGCAGATAACGGTCTTTAGTGATTTTATTATAAGCAATTACATATTTTGCATTAGGCTTCTTAGTATCGCCACCGGGGATGCTTAAGTGACCAATGGAATAGTATGTTGGCGCACGGTCTAATACTTTCAGATCTTTAATATTCCACTTAACAATTTCTGAAGAAATAAAGAAAGAAGTATAAGCATTTCCTTTACCATCAAACTCAGTATGCAAAGGTCCAAGGCCTGGTTTCTGCACTTCTCCATAAAGCACTGCATCATATTTCAAAACAGGGATGCCTTCATAAGTACCATCATAAGTTTTGTTGTTGATAGCATCCAGCATTTTAGTATAACTAAATACAGGAATCAATGCTGCCAGCTTACCAGAACCAACAATGTATTCACCTGTTGGATCAACATCACAACCATGTGGTGATTTGGGACAAGGCATAAAATATGCTATGCCTGGTAATGACATAATATCTAATACAGTGACTTCAGTTTCGATTGTTGAAGTGGCTGTTTGAGTTTTTTCATCATAAATGTTATGTGCATATTTTACCTGTTGTTTTACACCTTTTCCCTGTTTAAGGTATTCTTCAGCTTTTTTCCAGTTAACAGCCATGATAAAGTCTTTATCACGTTGTGATGCGTTTACTTCCAGCAATGTATGTGCTTGTTCAGTATTGTAACAGGAGAAAAAGAACCAGTCATGAGAAGGCCCTTTGCCGGCATGGCTCAGGTCAAAGTTGACGCCCGGAGTTTTTAACTGGAAGGCAATTTTCATGTGACCATTATCTTTGTCAACACTCACAAAACTGATGGTGCCATTGAAATTCTTTTTGTAAGAACTGATAGGTACATCGCCATTTGCATTATCGAGTGGAACACTAAAGCGGGTACCAGCTACAATATACTCTGTATTTTCAGTAGTAAAAGGAGAGGAGTGGTTACCGGCGCTATTGGGTAATTCAAGAATTTCAGCAGTGTTATAGGTACTCAAATCAATACGGGCCAGACGTGGTGTGTTGTTGCCATTAGCAAACACCCAGCGGCCATCAATTTCTCCGTTTGTTTGTGATGCTTCAATATGATGTAGATCATCCCATGGTACAAAACCATGTGAAGTATTGAGCATAGCTTTTGTTTCTTCACTATAACCATATCCTGCTTGTGGATCTACTGAAAAAACAGGTATCACACGAAGCAGTCTTCCTGAAGGTAAACCATAGACACTCATTTGTCCACTAAAACCTCCGGAAACAAAGTCATAGAATTCATCATACTTACCTGGAGGCACATAAGCTTTTTGTGCCGCATCAGAGGTAACCGCATTAGCGGTGTTTTTTGGTTTGCAAGAGTATAAACCAGCCATTACCACCATTGTCATGGCAATGGTAGCCAGCATTGAAAAACGTTTCATAATTATTATTATTGTTTAGTTATTTATTTAACGCCATCATTTTTGCGCATAAATTCAAGAATGTTGCGGGCATCTACATCTGTCAGGTTTTGATTGGGCATCCTGACAAGGCAAATTTCAAGTTGTGATTGCAATTCGGGATCTTTATCAATCATTGCATCAGGATTAGTGATGAAATTCATGATCCATTCAGGTTTGTGTTTTTTAGTTACACCTAACCATCCTGGTCCTACTAATTTTTCATCAGTAAGTTTGTGGCAGGCTGAGCATTTTACTTCAAATATTTTTTGCCCGGCATCTGCCATAGTAGTATTCAGCGAACCTACTTCTATATTTGAAAACTTTCCTTCGCCACGATGTGGATCATAGTCTGAAATTGATTTTGTTTCTGTACCCTGTTCAGTGGTTTCGGTAGTGCCTGTACTATTATTGCTGCCGGCGCCGCCGGAGCAAGCATAGAGTAAGACTGTAATGATTGTAATTGCAAGCGTTTTCTTCATATAAATACTTGTTTTTAATGTGATGCAAGATTAAATTGGAAATGTTTTTTTTGTTATGACTTCTGTCATAAAAATAAAAAAAATTAAATGATTTTTATCACGCATTTATAAATTAAGTTTCTAAAAATTTGCCGACCTTGTAAAGTATAGCCTTTTTTATTGTGCCATGAAAGAATTATGTGGTAAAAATGACATGTTTATATCAATGTTATTCACATGATTAATTATTTGTTTTTATAGAAACGTTGCATAAATGAAAGTGTCAGGGAATAACTGTAACTGTGTGCAGGTATGGGGCGTATAACCTGTTTTTATATGGTTATTTTATTTGACCTGAGGTTTTGTATGCTATTATTGGAAACTTAGATAACGCTACGAGAAACACTTTGTGGTTATCTGCTTTTGTAATTAGTTTCCCTTAATAACAAATCAACCTGTATGTTGGATAAATATTCATGAGTAATGTTTAAACTATTTTGATTAAAATGAAAATTTTTTAAATGATTATCAGTTTGAGAAAATGGTTCAGGGTTGCTGTTTTTAATTTATTGCTTGTATCGGTGCTGGGAATTATAATGCGTTATAAAATTGCTTTCAGTCTTCCCTTTATCAACCAGAAGTATTTTTTGGAGGCTCATTCTCATTTTGCATTTTCCGGATGGGTAACACAAGCGCTAATGGTGCTTATTGCCACTTATATTGAAGGAAAACTATCCTCATTCTCACTAAAAAAATATAATCGTTTATTTTTCGCGAATTTAATTACCGCTTTTGGCATGTTGATAAGTTTTCCTCTCCAGGGATACGGGTTGATCTCAATCATTTTTTCAACGTTGTCAATTTTTGTTTCTTATGCTTTTGCTTTTACTGTGTGGAATGATTTGAAATTAATTCAGGAAAAATCAATCTCCCATTTATGGATAAAATCTGCTTTGATCTTTAATGTGATTTCATCTGCAGGTCCATATATCCTTTCCTATATGTTGGTAACAAACAATATTGTACAACATGTATATTTGGCATCAACTTATTTTTATCTGCACTTTCAATACAATGGCTGGTTTTTCTTTACATGTATGGGTTTGTTGTCTGACAAATTGAATCCTCAGCAATTTTCGGAAAAGCTGAAGAGGAATATTTTTTATGCTTTCTTTTTTGCCAGCATCCCTGCATATTTTTTATCTGCTTTATGGTTGCCCATACCCACCTGGTTATATATTATTATTGTGCTGGCTGCATTTACCCAAATCAGTGCATGGGTAGTTTTTTTAGTAAAATTGTTTTCAAAATATCAACCATTCTTTGAGATACAACCAAAAATTGTAACCTATCTCTTAACCTTGTCTTCAATAGCGCTTAGCATAAAATTGTTGTTACAACTTATTTCAACCATTCCTGCTTTAAGCACATGGGCTTTTGGTTTCAGGCCAATTGTAATTGGCTATCTCCACCTGATATTCCTTGGTGTTTTCAGTATTTTTATTCTATCCTATGGGTTGGATAAAAAATATTATAGCATAAATAAAAAAGTGATAACAGGCAGTTGGATTTTTGTTACCGGGATTATTTTAAATGAATTGATTTTAATGTTACAAGGCCTTGATGCTATTGTCTATACCAATGTGCCGTATGAAGTTGAAGCATTGTTAACCGCCGCTATCATAATGTTTACAGGATTAATGATATTGGTGTTTTCACAAACAAAGGAAGGTGTGAAAATACCACACGAAATCAATCATTAACCAATAAATTCAAGTATAAGAAATACAGCGAAAAAACAACCAGCTGAAATATTTTGTTGCAATTAGTTTACTGCGCCCTGATTCTTCCTTTTCCTGTTGTCAGTAATCAATAATCGTTGATTTTTTAAATCATAAAATGCCAGAATCATTCTAAGATATCGGATAATATCGTATTGTTTGCTGATATAAATTTCCAATTTTGCATATTTGTATTTTTGCAATTAATCTTGTAAAGATTTGGCAGAAGGAAAAGTTATTATTAGAAAAATAAAGCAGGCTGATAATAAGTTGCTTGTTACAATGATAAGGTCTGTGTTTGAAGAATTTGATGCACCCCGCATCAACACAGTTTATGCTGATCCAAAGACTGAAGATTTGTTTGGTTTATTTCAACACGAAAGGTCAGTGCTTTGGGTAGCCGAAGTTGATGGCAAAGCATGTGGATGTTGTGGTATATATCCGACAGAAGGTTTGGAAAAAGATTGTGCAGAATTGTCTAAATACTATTTGGACCAATCAGTTCGTGGCATTGGAATTGGCAGGTCTTTAATGGTGCACTGTATTCGTTCGGCTAAAGAAATGAACTATAAAATGCTCTACCTTGAAAGCATGCCGGCATTTGATGCCGCAGTGCGCATGTATGAGAAAAACGGATTTAGAAAAATTGAGCATGCTTTGGGCAATTCAGGCCATACTTCATGTAATATTTGGATGATTATGGATATTGATGCATAATAATGATGCCATATTGATAAAAGATACTGCACACAACGTAAAGATGTTTTATAATATTTTTCTATATTATTTTTGAATATACCTGGTCAACTTATTATATAAAGTTTACGTATAATATCGTAATTCAATATTTTTAATATATTTATGCCTGCAAAACGATTGCTGTAAATGATGCTATCAATGTAATTTTTGATATATGACAAAACCCTTATTTACCCAGGATCAATTTTTATCTCTTTTAAGCCTGATTAATGATTTTGTTTTTATAATGGATGAAGACAAGCGGTTTGTAATGTGTTTTCAACCTGAGGGTGAGCTTTTTGCCCCTTATGATTCCTTTATTGGAAAAAATTTACAGGAAATTAATTTTCCAAAAGCTGCTGTTGCTGATATAATGAAGACAATGGATGAAGTGTTTGAAACGGGAATCACAGGTACGGTTGAGTATTCAATCATGATGAACGGATTTTTAAAATGGTTTAGTGCAACAATTTCCAGAATTGATAACCTGCAAAATGGTAAGCCTGGATTTTTTTCTGTTGTAAGAAATATTACAGAAATGAAGCAATACCAGACTATGCTGGAAAATCAAAATAAACACCTGAAAGATGTTGCCTTCCTTCATTCAAATGTTATAAAGCATCAATTAAAAAGTGTTGAGAAGTTAGCAGCAATATCAGAAAATGGAAACTTAAGCTCGTCATCACAGGAATACGCTGAATTGATTAAGGAAGCAGCAATAGAGCTACAAAATATTTTAAAAAAGCTATCTATCAATGCTGAATCAATATTGAGTAATTGATCTATCGAATGCCTCTGATAAATTCACATTTTCATCTGTGAGTTTTAATTGAAACTTTACACCCACTTTTAATGCGAAATTTTCAGGAACATGGCCTACAGGGAAATCAAAACAAACCGGATATTCATATTCATACACTTTATCAGCTATCAGCTCATAAATATCCTGTCCGAAAGGAATGGTTGTGTCTTTGATATCAGTAAATTTTCCCACAATTAAACCGGATAATTCTTTTAGTTTACCTGCACGTTTTAATTGCATTAGCATCCGGTCTATATTGTATTTATATTCTCCAATATCTTCAATAAAGAGGATTTTATTTTTGGTGTTAATGTCAGAAGATGAACCAATCACATGGGCTAAGAGGGAGAGATTGCCACCCACCAGTTGGCCTTCGCAAATACCGGGACGATTATTAGGATGTGACGTTACTGTATAGGATTGCTTTATTCCGGATAAACTATCCAATACAGATTGAATATACATTGCATTTTTCTCCATCTCATTGAAAGCGCCAGCCATAGGTGCATGTAAAGTTGCAATTTGGAGGTTGGAAAAAATATGGGTATGCAACAAGGTAATGTCGCTATAACCAATTATCCACTTGGGGTGTTCAATAAATTTCTGAAAATTTATTCTATCAATAATCCTGCTCAACCCATAACCTCCGCGTCCACAATAAATAGCTTGTACTGTATTATCATCGAGCATAGACTGCAAATCATCCAATCGTTCTTCATCAGTACCTGAGAAATAATTGAATTGTTGTCCCGCAGTTTTTCCCATGACAACGTTAAAATCCCATTGTTGTAATGTTTCAATACAAGTTTGCATTCTATCGAGCGGCATAAATCCTGAAGGGCAAATTATTGCAATGGTATCACCCTGTTTTAAATAAGGGGGAACTTTTATCATCAATTTTTTTATTTTTCAAAATACTAAATATTTCATGGCAACTATAGAGAGAATCTAAAAATACTTTATTACTAATGTGAATGAATTATTTGTTCTTTTCAAAATATTCCCACATTACAGCGAATACTTTTTCTTTTAATTCTTTTGGTGACAGACCGGTACTTTCAATGGGTTGTAAGAAATGCATCTCCAATGGATGTGGCATCATATAAAAAAATTTGTTGGCAGGAGAAATTTTTCTTGTGTTAAAAACAAGCGTTGGGACAATTGGTTTATTTGTGTCAACGGCAAGCCGGAAAGCGCCATCATGAAATGCTGTTAGTGGGTTATCAGTCCTGTTTCGTGTTCCTTCGGGGTAGATCACCATATCCAGGCCCTGGCTTAAAACAAGTTTCATATCTTCATAACTCTTGCGCCTGCTGGCATCATTTTTCCTGTCAACTAATACACTACCAAAACTATATATCCATCCAAATATGGGGAACACAGCAAAACTTTTTTTTGCAATTGTTTTATTAGCTCTTGCCATAAAGGGAGTTGTTACCGGAACATCTAACAAACTGTTGTGATTACAAACAATCACACAATTTGGTAAGCCTTTAAAATATTTTTTTCCTTTCACTTTTAAAGGACAACCGGTAAGTGTAAGAAATAAAAACATCCAAACCCTTGACACATATCTGTGCCAGTTAGCCTTTTGTGGTTCTTTTAAAAAATGGCATGGAATATAAAATATATAAGCAATTAACATGGTTGAAACAAAAAACAACAATGCCCATAATGCCCAGATACGCGCAAAGATTTCTTTGAAAAAATTCATCTTGATTAATGTAAAAGCATCATTGGTGAAAAATCATTTTTCAAAAAATGCCATACTGCCACCTACCCATTCACGGTCTTTGTTATAACGCACTCCAATCATTTTGCCTTTACTAATGCGTGCCAGGTTTTGAGCAGCAACTGGTCTTGCTTCACCATCTTTCCAGAAATAAAATATCCTGATTTCGCCTTTTGCATTTTCATCAGGTGTTTTAATTACATCTGAATACTTCACTTTGCGTTGCAGTATCCAGTTGTGAGGATCTTTTACCGCATCAATATCTTCTTTCTTTATGTCTATGACCACACCTTGTCCTGCAAAAGAGAATAAAGGTTTTAAAACATAGTTTTCCAGATCGGCAGGAATGGTTTTTATATCACTTAAAAATTTGGTTTCAGGTACATAAGGGTTGTTGATAAATGGCAGTGTGTATTTGCTGATTCTATAAAACCAGTTAGGATGTGGCGCCCATTCAACATCCATTTCTTCCAATAAAATTTTTCCTTTTTCCTGTACTTCAGGTGATTGCTGCTGAAGGTCGTCAAAGATGATGCGGTTATAAATTCTTTTTACTTCAGTTTTCTTTCCATCCTGTACATAAAACAATTTCGTGCCTTCCTTTACCAGTTCGGTTAAACAAACGATTGGGATATGTAAATAATCTTGTGTACAATAAAAATCAATCCTTGTTTTTTGTTTATGTGGAAAAATTTCAAGGAGGATTACATTTTCAGGATTGTTGTTGCCGATAATTGTATCTTTTAATAGTTGGATATAAGATTCTTTATTGTATCCGTTTAAATAAGAATCATAGTTATCAGGGATATCAAAATGTTTGCGGGTGACTTCATCATCAAAGATCTGGTATGCAAATAAAGTGGGAAAGCCCTGCATTTCGATTAATTGTGGTTCGAGTTCACCTGTATCCTTTTCGCAAATACCAAAATCAAATGCGATGAAGTGAGAATGTTCGTTTTCATTTGCTACCACAACATCTGCCGGCATTGCATTGTCAGTGAGTTTTTTAAAATCAGGTTGTACGATAACATCAACAATACTTTCACAGGCTGAGAGGATTTTTTCTTTAAAAGTTTTATCAACAAATATTGGAGTCTCAGCGAGCCTGAATTCTATATCTCCAGGATGCAGGCTATTCATTTCATTTAAATAATCATTGTATTTTCTCGCAGTAAATTCCGCATTAAATTTTTCACGTAAAGAAGGTACCATAAATTTTGAGTTTAATATCTGCAAAATACGAAATAGGTGGAAAGATGAATGATTTCAGAATGGAAACAATCAAACAGAAGAAATATTATGGATGAAATTAGAAATCTTTTGGAATATAAAATTTGTTCCGCTCTTTGATATGGTTATTCTCATACAATTCAAAATAAAACCATCCGGAGTGCAGAAAATCAGTCTTGTCTAAAATCAACAAAGGTTGATCAACATGTTTAATAGTAAATAAAGATTTTCGCCTGTCATCCAGAAAACGTATACTGTAATTTTTTTGTACAGCATCGGGAAGAGAAACCTGCACATAACCATCAGCATTGGTATAAACTTTAGTTGATGGTATCCATGTAATGTTATTGCTATAGTATCGCAATAAAATATCTGCACCTGATAATGAATACAAAGTATCCCTTGTAAAATTGACAATAGAATCTTTGAAATGCTGGTAGGCACTATAATTGAACGTGGCAATCACAGTATCATCATCATGAACTGTAATGATGAAGTTGGTATCCTTTGTCTGGTCTTCTGAAAATGCATCTGTAAAATCAGAACCAGACGTAATTTTTTTTGATTTAGTAAAAAAGTATTTGCCATTACTCAATACATAAAAAACACGATAATATTGCATGTCATATCCATTGGTTTCATCTATATATCCATTTTGAGGAAGGCCTGGTGACAAGGGAACAAATATCGTTCTGAAGTTTTTGACGCTATCCCATGAACGTTGTACATTCAATTGTACGACACTATCGCCATAAGGATTGATCCACTCTATTTTTATTTTCCCAACACCTGCTTTTGATACAGCAGTATTGAAATTTTGTTGTGCTATTACAATGCTGTTCAAAAAGAATATTGTCAATAACAGCAATGTTATTTTTTTAATAATATGCATGGGTGCGCAAATATAATATAGCAGTTGTGTGAAAAATATATAATTTTTTTCCTTAGCGGCAATAGGATGCAAAGCGAGCTTAAATCTTATTTTTGATACATGAACAAAACAATATTTATCACAGGGGCAACTTCTGGTTTTGGAAAAGCAATTGCTGAAAAATTTGCATCTGAAAACTGGAATTGTATCATCACTGGCAGAAGGACAGAAAAACTAGATTCGTTGGCTTCAAGTTTGGCAGCTTATAAAAAAATAAAAGTATTACCTGTTGTATTAGATGTAAGAGATAAAGAAGCTGTTTTCTCAATGGTGAAAAATCTGCCATCCAAATGGCAAAACATTGATGTTTTGATTAATAATGCCGGTCTTGCAGCAGGTCGTGATAGTTTTAATGAAGCATTGATTGAAGATTGGGAAACAATGATTGATACCAATATCAAAGGATTACTCTATGTTTCAAAAGCCGTTTTGCCATTCATGATTAAAAACAAAGGGGGCCATATTATTAATATTGGATCAACAGCAGGTAAAGAAGTATATAAAGAAGGTAATGTGTATTGTGCAACCAAATTTTCAGTTAATGCCATTAGCCAGGCACAGCGGATTGATCTATTGCCACATAAAATTAAAGTTACCTGCATTAATCCCGGAGCGGCAGATACTGAATTTTCATTGGTGCGATTTAAAGGAGATGAACAAAAAGCAAAAGCAGTGTATGCAGGCTATGAACCACTCCTTGCCAGTGATGTTGCTGATATTGTATATTATTGTGCCAACTTGCCAAAACATGTTTGTATCAATGACCTTGTAGTTACCTGCCTGGCACAGGCCAACTCATTTTATAATTATAAGGAATGATATAGTAATTTTTCTTATAACAACTTATACATTTTCCCTGGCAGGCTGGTGATTACGTTTTGCAATTCAAGGTTTAGTATTGCTGCAGCAATTGCACTACTGCTCAGATTGCAACCCAGGTTGATTTCATCTATATGCACTGCATCTTTTTGTTGCAACATTTTGATAATTATTTTTTCATCGTCACTGAGCTCAATAAACAATTCCCTTTGTTTTTTCCTGCTGAATTTTTTTTCATGCCAACCAAGATTTTCCATCAGGTCTTTGGAATCTGTAAACAGGATAGCTTTATTATTTTGAATAAGATAATTGCAGCCGGCACTTTTTGAATCGGTAATTTTACCGGGCAACGCAAATACGTCACGGTTGTAGTTATTGGCAAGCTCGGCTGTTATCATACTACCGCCTTTAATAGCAGTCTCGATGACGATGGTAGCATCGCTCATGCCTGCGACAATACGATTGCGTGAAGGGAAGTTAAATTTGTCCGGTTTCGTTCCATTCCTGAATTCTGTTAGTAGTCCACCATGTAATATCATTTCTTTTGCAAGGGACTTATGGTGATGTGGATAAATGGTATGCAGCCCATGTGCCAGTATACCAATAGTATCGAGGTCGTTTTGTAATGCAGATTTATGTGCAATGGCATCTATCCCATAAGCAAGGCCGCTAACAACCAGCACTTTCATTACAGAAAGATCTGTGATGAGCTGTTCTGTTATTTGTTTACCATAATCTGTATTAGCTCTTGTGCCAATGACACTGATGATTTTTGATTCGTTCAAATCTGCATTGCCGCGATAATATAAGAGTGCCGGTGGGTCATAACAGTTCAATAAACGTTTCGGGTAATCGTCTGAAGTAATGAACAGAGGATGAATCTTATATTTTTCTATGAATTTTATTTCATCTTCAGCCGCAATAAAATTATCAAATGATTTGATGCTTTCTGCCTTTATAGTTCCGATTTGGTCGATAGCACTAAGATCTCTTTTTTTTGCTTTAAAAACAGCTTCGGCATTTCCAAAAAAACTCACCAGTGATTTTACCGGTACACAACCTAAGTTAGGGACTAAAGTAAGGGCGATTTGATATAAAAGGTCTTTATCCATCGGGCTGGAAAAAATAAAAATGAAATTAATCTTTATTCTTGAATTGATGTTGGAATTTTGATGAGATATTTTTTGAAGTGCTACCAATGAATCCAGGAAATAACAATGAAGAATTTTATTCCATATTTTACAAGGCATTAGCAGGCTTATATTTAAATTAAATAATTTCGAACAACAGAATTTTTATTTTCGTTTTACACCATTTATACTGAGCTTATGCATCCATTTTTATTGCCATTGGAAAAACAATTTGTTCAGTATGCCGATATAACAAAAGCTGAAGGAATGAAGGCATATATGCGGTGTCAATTTGAGTTTTATGGAATAGCAATGAATGAACGAAGAAATATTTGTAAGGTTTTTATTCAAACAAACCCTTTACCATCTGTGGATGAAGTTGAAAAAGTAGTAAAATATGCATGGAAAGAACCACAAAGAGAATGGCAATATTTTGCAATTGAGTTATTGTGGCAATACAAAAAGCAATGGAAAAAATCAACAATAAAAATTATTGAATATTGCATTACTCACAAAAGCTGGTGGGATACTGTTGATGCGATGGCAAGTGATTGGGCTGGTGTTTATTTTAAAATTTTCCCAGATCAAATTATCACAATTACAGGGAACTGGAACAGAAGTGAAAATATTTGGTTGCAACGAACCAGTTTGCTGTTCCAAAAAAAATATAAAGAAACAACAGATATAAAAATATTATCAGGTTATATACTTAACCTGGCAGCGTCTGAAGCGTTTTTTATTAGAAAAGCTATTGGATGGTCATTGCGTGAATATGCAAAGACCAATCCGGAATGGGTAAGATCATTTGTTGATAAACACAAACTCTCATCGCTCAGCAGACGCGAAGCAATAAAAAATATCTAGCAGGAAAATGATGGATATTTATGTAGTCTTTGTGATAAGCATTTGTGAAGGAACAGGTGAAGTAATGCCGTTCGCAGCGCATGCCTGTTGTATTTTTTCCAGTGTGTTAAAATAAACATCCCAATAATTTGCAACAGATGTGTAAGGTCTGATAGCAAGTTCAGTAAAATAGCCACCTAACTTGGAAACATAAACTGCGGGAGCGGGGTCTTTTAATATTTTATCATCACTATTTAATACGTTCATGATAACTGATCTCACTTTGTCCATATCATTATCTGAAGCTACAGAAGCAGTAAGATCAACGCGCAGGTTTCCATGTTTACTCAGGTTAACTATGATACCGTTAGAAACCATTGCATTTGCAATAATTGTAGTTTTATTATCAGGTGTAAGCAGAATGGTATTGAAAATCTGAATTTCCTGAACAATACCTGTCTGACCATTACTTTCAATAAGATCGCCTGCTTTAAATGGTTTGAATAATAAAATTAAAACGCCTCCTGCAAAATTAGCCAGAGAACCCTGTAAAGCAAGACCGACGGCCAAACCCAAAGCGCCAATAACAGCAACAAAGCTGGTTGTCTCAATTCCAATCATGCCTGCAACGCTTACAAGCAATAAAACTTTTAAACCAACACTTATAATGCTGGAAAGAAATGATTGAAGAGAAGCATCGAGTTTTTTGTGGCTCATTAATTTTATGATGAGCCGTGTAATTGCATTTATAATCCAAAGACCTATAATAAAAAACAGAATAGCACCAATAATTTTTAATCCGTAAGTGGCGATAATAGTTTTGATGCTCTCAAAAATTGAAGATAAATTTTCCATGCTTTACATTTTTTAATTTTAAAAATAATTTATTACACAATTTTATATTTATTTTTTTTATTGCAGGAAGTAAAAGCTTCAGTAAATTAAATAAATTACTCATATCGTTTACGACATAAAATGTGTATTTGCAGAAATAAAATAAGCAATACAACCACTAATATTTACTAAAAACTGTATTGTAATTATATTGCAGGCATCTAAGACTTAAAAAATGTCGTATTTTTTTCTACAAAAATTAACCTAAGGAGTTTTCTGGTAAGCCCCTCACTCCTGAGAAAAAATAACACAAATGAAGATTTTCACCATGAAGAAAATTTACTTATTGCTTGGTTTGTGCATTTTAATAGCAGCATTTGAAAATACAACCCAGGCTCAATCGGTACTTGATCCTAATGACCCTGTTATAGATTATGATTCGTTAAACCCGCCAGTGCAGCCACCATGGGGTCAGATTGGAAAATGGGTTAGGACCAAGAGCCTTTCCTGGAATTCAGATTCATATAAAGCTTATATATATGAGGGTTCGTGTTTCAGGTTAAAGTTTCCAAAAACTTATAATCCCACAGCCAATGATGGTAAAAAATATCCAATAGCCGTTGTTTTTCATGGTGGAGGAGAAGCAGGCCCAATTACAGACAATGAGACACAATTATATCATGGTGGATACAATTATATGCTTGCCGATGATAATGGGGTTTTTGATGGATATATATTGTTTATGCAAAGCCAGGGTTGGTGGGGAACGACCTCATATTTAAGGATACTGGATATAATTAATTACATGATTGCCAATAATAAACTTGACCCATTTAGGATGAGTGTTAATGGTTTATCTTCTGGGGGACAGGCTTCATGGGATATGGTTATTAATTATCCAAATTATGTAACTGCATCTTTGCCAATGTCAAATGTTTCTATTGGTTATAAAGATCCATCAGTAGTCAATAAAGTAAAGTTTACACCAATGTGGAATTTTCAGGGATCTTTGGATGGTTCACCCTCTCCATCAACAGCAGAGCAGGTAAGAGATGCAATGGTAAGTGCCGGTGGCAATTATCGTTATTCCGAATATGCCAATGTTGGTCATAACACATGGGATAGTGCATTTGCTGATCCTGACTTTTTCCCATTTCAATTAAGGGGGTATAGTTCTAACCCTTGGGTACTTTATGGACGGACAGACTTTTGTGATTCAAACGTTAATTTAACCATCGGTGTTCCGCCTGGTTTTGATGGGTACCAGTGGCGAAAAAATGGTAATTTGATATCAGGCGCAACAGGGAATACTTTTAATGTTACAAGCTTAGGTACTTATGACGCGAAAGTTTTAAGAGGTTCAACCTGGTCTGATTGGTCTCATATACCTGTTGTGATTCAAATTACACCCCCCACCATCACACCTCCAATAACTGTTTCAGGGCTAATGAGCAATGTGATTACATCAGGTGATGGAAAAAATTATGTCAATTTGCAATTGCCTGATAATGGATATACAAGTTATACCTGGAAAAAAGTAGGAAGTGACAGCGTGATTGGTACACAAAGAATCTATACAGCAACTCAACCAGGGCAATATATTGCTGCTGTTACAGAAGAGTATGGATGTTCAAATGTTTATTCAACTCCATTTTCTGTAATAAATGCAATAGGTAAAAATGTGCCAGATCCTGCCAGCAAGTTGACTGCTACTGCTGTTTCATCAACTGAGGTTTTATTAAACTGGGAGAATAATCCACATCCGTTATATAATGAAACATATTTTGAAATTTATAGAAGCGAAGGCCAGGATGGGAATTACAGTTTTGCAGGGAAAGCGCCTGCTGATACATTATCATTTAGAGATACTAAATTAAAACCGGGAGTAATTTATTTTTATAAAATCAGGGCTGTAAATAACAATGGTGCTGCTGCAATGTCAAATGTAGCAAGTATCAATACCATTGCAGATAATATTTTGCCAACAGCACCCGGTACTCTTACTATTGGTTATACTACTAATACATCCATGCAATTGCTTTGGAAAAAATCAACAGACAATGTTGGTATCAGGAATTATTTAGTGTTTATGAACGGAGTGCAAAGCTATAATACAACTGATACAAGTATTATCATAAATGGATTGACACAAGGATCTATGTATTCTTTTTATGTGAAATCTGTTGATTCAAGTGGCAACTATTCACCACAAAGTAATATGGTAAGCGCTCCTGCAATTTTAAAAGGATTACAATATAAATATTATGAAGGCTACTGGTTAAGTGTTCCGAATTTTAATACATTGAATCCAATAAAAACAGGTGTTGAACCCAATACATATTTATTACCTGCAAGAAGGCAAGCTCAATTTGCCTTTTTATGGCAGGGTTATCTAAGGGTTCCAATTTCAGGAAAATACAGAATAAGTGTTACATCAGATGATGGCTCTATGGTATGGTTAAATCCTTATGATCCATCTGTAACTCCTTTTATAAATAATGATCATATCAGTACTGTAAAAAGCAAGTATGCAGGTGCTACTTTAACAGCAGGTCTTATACCTATTTCAATAGCATATTTTCAAAATAAGAATGGTAGGTTTATTCAATTGAATTGGGCAAATTACGATTTGTATGGTGATTCTGCTTATCATCCAATAGCAGATTCATTTTTTGTGCCCGATTACATACCTGCAGATACAGCTCCAAAGGCGCCGGCAGGTCTTGTTGCAACTGCTCTTTCATCAAATACTATAAAGCTTACATGGACAGATAAAAGCAGTAATGAAACAGGTTTCCAGATTTACCGGTCATATAAGCAAAATGGCGGTTATGAAATTATTTATACAACCAATTCGAATGTGGTTCAATTCCTCGATTCCAATTTGACACAGAATACAAAATATTATTATAAAATAAATGCAGTCAATAATTTTGGTAATTCAGTTTATACTTCATCTGTTATGGGCAAGACACAAAATGTGCCTAATGTAAAAGCTCCTACGGGTGTAAAAGCTGTTGCACAATCATCTTCTTCCATACAATTGACATGGAACGATGTTGATACCAATGAAACAAATTATGAGATTTACAGGTCTGCTGTTGACTCATCAAATTTCAAGTTGGCAGCAACATTACCCTCAAATTCAAATTCTTTTATAGATAATGGCCTTTATGGTAACACTAAATATTATTATAAAGTAAAAGCAGTCAATAACATAAAATCTTCTCCTGATAAACCTGCTGTTTCTGCAACAACAAAAAATAATCAACCTGTAATTAACGATAAGTTTTCACTAAAATCAGTTCCGGCAGGTGTACATACTTTATTGAACTTATCAGCAACAGATCCTGATAATGATACGTTGACTTTTTCAGCAACAGGGTTGCCTTCATTTGCTACTTTAACCAACACAGGGTACAATGTAGCAACAATTGATTTTAATCCATCCTCTTCAAATCTGGGGAATTATAATAATATAAAGATTAAAGTCAAAGATGGAAAAGGTGGTACAGATAGTAGTATTTTTTCATTAACTGTAAACAATAATTATTATCCGGTATTAGACAGCATTGCTGATGATACCATAAATGAAGGCAACGATTTAATTATACCGTTGACTGCTACAGATCAGAATAGTGGTGATAATTTATCGTTTTCAATTACAGGTGCACCGAATGATTTTACAATTGAACCTGTGAGTAACGGTGTTGCTAATTTAAAATTAAGCCCTAATTATGGTGCATCAGGGAATTATGAAGTTAATGTGTCTGTTAGTGATGGTAATGGAGGAGCAACAACCAGAACTTTCAACGTAACTGTCAATGATGTTGATCCAACACAAACCATTTTTGCAAGATTTAAAGATGTTGACAATATGGGTCAACCATGGAATGATATAACGAGTGTAACAACTACTAATTTTAAAGACAATTTAAACAATCAAACATCTGTTGGATTGTCTTTGCAAACGACCTGGTTTGGTGTTGACAATGAAGGGCCTTCTACTGGTAATAACTCGGGTATTTATCCAGACCCTGTGTTGAAAGATTATTATTATTTCGGCAGGAATGGTGGACCTGAAACAGTTTCGGGGAATATTACTGGACTTGATACTTCCAAAACATACAATATCAGTTTTTATGCCGGAAGCAACTGGGCTGGTGCATATGATAATGGAAGTACTGTCTTTACTATTAACAGTAATTCAATTTCATTGCCTGTACAAAATAATACCAGTAAAACCGCAGACTTTATCAATATCAAACCTGCTTCAAATGGTACAATTGGTTTCACAATGTCAAAAGGCTCGAATACACCTGCAGGATATTTAAATGCCATTGTAATAAAATCTGTATATACAGATAATATAAAACCTTTAGCGCCTACATTCCTGGTAGCTACAGATGCACCTGGTAAAGGGGTTCAATTGAATTGGAATGATAATGCATATAATGAAACAAATTATAAAGTTTACAGAGCTGGAAACCCTGCTGGGCCTTATGGTTTGATTAATGGTAAATTAGGCGCTAATACAACCAGTTATCTCGATACAACTGCAATTGGTAATAAACAATATTATTATTTTGTAAGAGATTCAAACAAAAGCGGGCTTTCTGATTCGTCAAATATAGCCGCTTTGTTTACTAAAAACAGGGCACCTTATGTTTCACCTATTTCAAGTATTATCATAAAAAATAACCAGGTTCAAAATGTAAATGTGGTAGCTATTGATGATGCCAATGATCATTTGACATTAATGCCATCGAATCTTCCATCATTTGTGACATTTACAGACAATGGTGATGGTACCGGCTACTTTACCATATCACCAACCATCGGTACAATAGGCACATTTGAGGATGTTACGGTTACTGCAACAGATAATAATGATTCAAGTAGTTCTGCTTCTTTCAATATTACTGTAACTGATCAATCAATGAATTCAATATATGTAAATTTCTCAAATGGAAGTATAGCACCTGCTCCATGGAATAATTTTACTAGCTGGCCAACAACTAATGCTTCACTTTCGAATTTATTAGATGATAATGGAGCAACTACCCCAGTATCAGTAAAAATAATGAATGGATTCCAGGGTAATTTTGGAAATGGGATGCAACCAGGAAATAACAGAGGTGCTTATTCTGAAATAGTAATGAAAACCGGCATTTATGAAGGTGCATCAAAAACTGATTCCATACAATTATCCGGTTTGACAATAAATATGAAATATAATTTTGTTTTCTTCAATAGCCATGATGATGGATTAAAAGGAACGACCAATTTTACTATAAATGGTCAGACTGTGAGCCTGAATGCAACCCATAATATTAATACTACTGCAGCTATCAATGGTATTGTTCCGGATGCTAATGGTAAGGTTATGATTAAAGTTGCGAAAGCAGCTGGTGCTGATTATGCATATCTCAATAGTTTGATAATACAAAGTTATGACAGTACACAAAAGCTATTGGCACCAGCAGATCTCAGAGTGGTCAATATAACTAAAAACAATATTAAGCTACAATGGGCAGATAGGAGTTTTGATGAAACAGGTTTTGAAATATGGAGGGCTTCAGATACGACCAATCCAAGTTATACACTTTTAGCTACTACTGTGCCAAATGCAACTACTTTTATTGATTCCGGCTTACAGGCATCACATACATATTATTATACTGTCCGAGCAATACAAGGTAGTACCACATCAGCTTATTGCAGTCCTGTTTCAGCAACTACTTATTCGCAGGCATTGTATATAAATTTCACATTTGTCAATGGTGCAAATGTTCCATGGAATAATACCCTTGCTTTGCCAGAACCAGGTATTGCATGGAATAATTTACTTGATGATAATGGTGTTACATCAGGAATTGGATTGACAGAAACAGGCTTGTTTGCCGGAATTTATGGACCAGGAATGAATACCGGTAGCAATTCTGGTATTTATCCTGATAAAGTGTTGGCAGATAATTATGGATTATTTCCTGGTGAGAGCACAACTATGGTTTTAAACGGCTTGAACTTAAATATGAAATATGACCTTACATTTTTTGCAAGCGCCAATATTGGTGGTGATGTAAGTACTGCATATTCTGCTGACGGGAAACGGGTTGTATTAAATGCGTCTTATAATACTGATGGAACAGTAACGATGTATAATGTAGTGCCAAATCAAAATGGGCAAATTGTTATTACTATTTCACCCAACACCAATTCATCTCAATATGGTTTAATTGGCGCATTTGTAGTACAGGAAGCAAATCCTGCATCCGATCAAATACCATCACCGCCATCAATGATGCATCAACCATTGGCTTCGGTAAAAAAATACGAGAAACTGAAAAATAAAAGCCAAGTAATTGCAAACAATCAAATACATGTTTACCCAAATCCATTTAAAAACGATTTCACTATTTCATTTTATCCTGAGAAAGATGATAATGTAACTGTTGAATTATTTGATGTTAATGGTAAATCAGTAATTCAAAAGAATCTCGGTAAAGTAACCAAAGGAAATAACTCCATCAGGGTTATTTTAAACCAGAATATAACTGCAGGCGTTTATCTTTTAAGACTTACATATCTGAAAGAAGGGAAATCGGAATACATAAAATTAATCAGGCAATAAAAAAACAAAGGCTTCAGTAAAATGAAGCCCTTTTTTTTATAATCTTTTATTAATATCAAACTTACAACCTAATCCAGGCGTGGATTCTGACCTTAAAATATCTGAAAATATACTTTGACGAGTAAAAACCCATTGTTTACCAAATTGGGAAGATGCAACATTCTGCTGAGAAGTAATTTTATCTTTTTATCTAAATTATCTGCTCAAAATGAAAAAAATATTCTACACCCTTTTTGTGTTAAGCACCATTTTCCTGATACCAAAAATTGCTACATCTCAATCCGTATTAGATCCTTCTGATCCAATTGTAACTTATGATCCCGGCAATCCTCCTGTGCAACCAGCCTGGGGGCAAATTGGAAAATGGGTAAGGACCAAAAGGCTTAGTTGGAATACAGATTCATATAAAGCATACATTTATAAAGGCTGTGCATTTCGTTTGAAATTTCCAAAGACGTATGATCCCAATGCTAATGATGGAAAAAAATATCCAATGATGGTGTTTTTCCATGGTTTGGGAGAAACAGGGACAATTTATGATAACGAATATCAATTATACCATGGAGGTGATGATTTTGCTGCAGCAGTAGATAATGGCACTTTTGATGGCTATATACTTTGCATGCAAAGTCAGGGTTTCTGGGGTTCAGGCCAATATCAATATATAACTGAGATTATAAATTACATGGTAACCAATAATAAGCTGGATTTATTTAGAATTTCAGATAATGGTTTATCGGCTGGCGGACAGGCCACCTGGGAAATGATGTTTGGTCATCCCAATTATATTGCATCCTGTCTTCCTATGTCTGGCGTTTCCATTGGTTATAAAGATGCCAGTAATGTAAATGAAGCCAAATTCACACCCATCTGGTTATTCCAGGGAGGCCTGGATGGCTCTCCTGCACCATCTACGGCACAGCAGGTGAGAGATGCGTTTTTGGCAGCCGGTGGTGATTTTACTTATACTGAATATCCTGATTTAGGACATGGAGTATGGGACAGGGTATGGCAGGAACCTGAATTTTACCCATACATGTTGAGAGCATATAGTTCTAATCCATGGCCATTAACCGGACGAACTGAGTTTTGCCCAGGGGATCCGATAAATGTGACACTTGGGGTTCCTCCGGGATTTGATGAATACCAGTGGCGTAAAAATGATACAATAATTAATGGTGCAACAACTAATTCTATTAATGTTACTAATGTTGGAACTTATGATGCAAGAGTTAGGAATGGTAGTATTTGGTCGGATTGGTCTCATACACCAGTTATTATTAAAACAAAAACTCCTACTATTCCACCTGAAATTACTGTTGAAGGACTAAGTAGTCCTGTAATACCAGCTCCTGATGGCAGCACCAGTGTGAACCTGATGGTGCCAAATAGTTATACAAGCTATTTATGGGAAAAAGTTGGAAATTCTAATACTTTAGGTACAAATAATGATATCAATATTTCACAACCCGGCGATTATGTTGTATCAGTAACTGAACAATATGGTTGTTCAAGTGTTTTCTCAAACCCATTTACAGTTGTGAATGCAAATGGGACAAATGGCCCAGAAGCAGCATCGAGCCTCACTGCAGTAACACTTTCCAATACTAAGATTGAATTGGATTGGGCGGATAAACCTAACCCTGCATTTAATGAAACTGCATACGAAATTTACCGTTCCACTACTCCAGGCAATTCTTATGCTTTTATTGGTAAAGTGCCAACTGATAATATTACTTATGTTGATTCTACTGCATTACCAAATACAACCTATTACTATGTTGTAAGAGCAGTGAACAACAATGCAGCGGCTCCATTATCAAATGAAGCCAGTGCAACTACACTAACAGATAAAGAGCCACCTGCTGCTCCGGGTAACCTGCATATTGTTTCAACAACCAGTACATCTATAACAATTGCATGGGATTCTGCAACAGATAATGTTGGTGTTGATAGATATGATATATATGTGAATGGTGTAAAAACATATAGTACAGATAAGACCTCAATTGCAATAAATGGCCTTGATAACGGATCTCAATATGTGTTTTATGTAAAATCAAAAGATATTAGTGGTAATTACTCTACACCTAGTAACCAGGTTAGTGGATTTGCTGCATTACAGGGATTAAATTATAAATACTATGAAGGTTCATGGTCTGTGCTACCGGATTTTAATACGTTAACTCCGGTTAAAACAGGAATTACTCCAAATTTTGATATTTCAGTAAGAAATCGGGATGATCAGTTTGGTTTTGTATGGCAGGGTTATATCAAGGTTCCTGTAGCCGGTACATATACATTTGAAACATATTCTGATGACGGTAGTAAATTGTGGCTGGCCCCTTATGATGCCAATGCAACACCGCTTGTTAATAATGATGGATTGCACGGTGTGCAATATAAGGGTGGTACTGTCACTTTGCAACCTGGAATTTATCCAATTTCCGCTGCTTTCTTTGAGCAAGGTGGCGATCAGGTAATGCAGGTATATTGGACTTGCAGCGCTTTGTTTGGTGATAACAACCGGCACCTTATAACAGACAATTATCTTACTGATAATTATAGCACAGCTGGTACTGTGCCTGTTGCTCCGGGTAATATTGAAGCCACTGCTTTAGATTATACAAGAATTAATGTTTCCTGGACAGATAACAGTAGTGATGAAACTGGTTTTGAAGTATATAGAGCAGATAATAGTAATGGCCCTTTCCAAATTATTGCAACTACACCGGCAAATACAACTGCTTATATTGATTCAGCTTTGTCGCCTTTGACAACATATTATTATACTGTTAAAGCGATAAATAATTCTGGCTCATCCTTTTCTGGTGGATTGAAATATTCTTATTATACGGGTACGTGGAATAATCTTCCTGATTTCAATTCATTGACACCAACAAGTACTGGTTTTGTAAAAAATCTTGATCTTTCTGTAGCTTCTTCAACTACCAATTATGCTTTAAAATTTGAAGGCAATATCACTATTCCTGCAGATGGGCAATACACTTTTTACACAACTTCTGATGATGGAAGCAAACTGTATATTGGTGCATTTGATGAAGGACATCTTGTGGTGAATAACGATTATCTGCAATCTCCAACTGAAAGATCGGGAACAATTAATTTAACTAAAGGTGTTTATCCTATTTATATAACTTACTTCCAGCAAGCAGGTGGTTATGTTTTAAGCGCAGCTTATGAAGGTCCCGGAATTTCAAAAATTCAGATACCTGATTCAGCTTTTGCAGAACCTTCAGATTCTGCAACTACAGATAGCTTGCCTGCAGCGCCTTTGGCTGTTACTCAATTGAAAGCAATTGTGCAATCAGCCTCGGCGATAAACCTGACCTGGAAGGATAATGCCATCAATGAAACAGCATATAAGGTTTACAGGTCAATCGGTGATATAAATAATTTCAAGTTCTGTGCTGCTTTACCGGCAAATTCTACTTCATATAATGACACTGCATTGTTTGCACATACAATTTATTATTACAAGGTTTATACAATAGGTATTGGTAACCAGCAGACACCATCTGCTATTGTACAAAAGAAAACAAAAGATAATTTTCCAGTGTTTAATGACATTGAAAACAGGAGTGTACGTTATGGTATTACTACATCAATACCTGTAACTGCTTTTGATGCAGATAATGATTCATTAGTTTATTCAATCAGGAATAAACCACCATTTGCAAAATTGATAAACAACGGTAATAATACCGCTACATTGACATTTAAACCAAACGCATCAAAGCAAGGGACATATAATAATATTCAAATAATTGTAAATGATAAATTTGGAGGTAAGGATACAACTTCTTTTACAATTACTGTGAATGATAATTATGACCCAACGATAGATTCTATTGCTGATTATACTCTTACAGAAAATGACTTACTAACAATTAATTTGAATGGTCATGATCAAAATGCAACAGACTCATTGCAATGGACTGTTACTGGTGCCCCTAATGTAAATAATCTGGTTGCAATAGATAAACAAAATGCGCAATTAACATTGCATCCCAACTATGGTGCTGCTGGACAATACTTAGTAAACGTAAAAGTAATTGATGGTAAAGGCGGCTCCACTTCCAGAACATTTAATGTAACAGTAAATGACAAGGATCCTAATAAAACGATTTATGCAAGATTTAAAAATGTTGATGACATTGGCACACCATGGAATAATATTACCGGTGTAACTTCAAATAGTTTGAAAGATGCAAATGGTAATGTCACCAATGTTGGTTTAAACTTGCAAACAAGTTGGTTTGCTACAAGCAATGGTGGCCCGGTTACAGGAAATAATTCCGGTGTTTATCCTGATGCTGTGTTGAAAAATTATTATTACTTCGGCATTTTTGGTGGCCCTGAAAATGTTGATGCCCAGGTAACCGGATTAGATACAGCGTTAACTTATTCATTTACTTTCCTTGCTGCAAGTTCATGGCCTGGAGCTCAGGATAATGGAACAACTATTTTCTCAAGTGAGAATCAAAGTGCATCTTTATATGTTCAGGGAAATACTCAAAACACTGTAACATTATCTGGCTTAAAAGCAGATTCTACCGGAAAGATCACATTTAATATGGCTAAAGCCGCTGATGGTACACCTGTAGGATATATCAATGCGCTTGTTATAAATTCTGTTTTGGATGATGGTACTACACCATTAACTCCTGCTGCACTAATTGCAGAAGGAACAGGTTCAGGAGTACAGTTGCACTGGAATGATATATCATATAATGAAACTAATTTCCAGGTATATCGTTCTAATATGCCAAATAGCGGATTTGTTTTAATTAATACGCTTGCATCTAACACAACCAGTTATCTGGATAGTTCAGCCAAGGGCAACACACAGTATTATTATAAAGTACTTGCATCAAATAGTTATGGTAATTCTGGTTATTCAAATGTAGCATCAGTTTTAACAGAAGATAAAATTCCAGTGTTGAATGCTATTAGTAACGTAATTATGAAAAATAATACACAAATTAATATTCCTGTAATAGCTAACGATGATGTTACTGATCATGTGACATTAACTGCTTCACAGATGCCATCATTTGTAACATTTACAGACAATGGCGATGGAACAGGTTCCTTCTCTGTTCAACCATCTGCAGGTACCACAGGTTTTTACCCGGGCATAACTGTAACCGCAAGAGACAATAGCGATTCAGTAAGCACTTCAAGTTTTAATATTACAGTTACAGACAATGTTACTTCAGTTTATCTCAACTTCTCAGATGGAAGTCTTGCTGATAAACCTTGGAACAATTTAACCGGATGGCCTTTTGCCGGCACTACATATAGCAATATGAAAGATGCAGATAATAATGTAACTGGAATTTCGGTAACCCTTGTTGATGGTTTCCAGGGTGTGGTAGCATCTGGAATGAGACCTGGTAATAATAAAGGAATTTATCCAGATGTAGTGATGCGTACTGCAGAGTTTGAAAGTTCAACCAATGCCAAGACCATTAGGGTTTCAGGACTCTCAACTAGTAAGAAGTATAGCTTTATATTCTTCAACAGCCATGATGATGGATTGAATGGTACTACTAATTTCACTATTAACGGGCAAACAGTTACACTCAATGCAACATATAATATCAATAAAACAGTGCAAATAAATGGTATTACGCCCGATGGAAATGGACAAGTTAATATTGCTGTTACAAAAGCAAGTGGGGCTGATTATGCTTATGTCAGTTCAATCATTATCCAGGCGTATGATAATAATGTCTCATTGATTAATCCTTCCAACTTAATTGTTACTGGCAATACCAGGAATTCAGTTAGTCTGCAGTGGGCAGATAAATCATTTGATGAAACAGGTTTCCAGGTTTGGAGAGCAGATAGCAGCAATGGATCTTATAATCTAATCAATACTGTGGCTACAAATACAACGACATATACTGATGCAGGATTGACTCAAAACAAAACATATTATTATGTGGTTCGTGCTGTTAACGGCAATGGTAATTCAGATTTCTCAAACGTAGCTGTTGCATATACTTTGGCTTATGCAGTTTACGTGAACTTTACTCAGGATAGCATGGCACCAGCACCATGGTACAATACTGCAGTGCCACCTCAAAAAGGTTATGAGTGGGATAACTTTATGGATGAAGCCAACAATCCAACTGGTATAAGTTTGACTGAACTTAATTCTTTTGCAGGTTTATATACAGATGGTAATGTTACTGGTAATAATTCTGGTGTATTTCCTGATGCAGTTATATCTCAAAGTTATGGCTTATTCCCTGGTCAAACTGCCTATTTAAAACTGAGCGGATTGAATATGAATATGAATTATGATTTCACATTCTTTGCAAGTTCACGGGCTTATGGTGATGTAAATGTTGCCTACACAGTTAATGGTAAAACTGTAATGCTGAATACATCATTAAATACTAAAGGTACAGTATCTGTTTATGGTATCAGGGCTGATGAAAATGGTGAAATAAATATCACAGTAGCGCCAGGTACCTCCACATCTCAGTTTGGTTTAATTGGTGCGATGATCGTGAAGGCTTATAAAGATCCGGTTTTTACTTTGCCATCTCAATTGCCTCAATCTTTCAGCAATGCAATTGCTTCTACAGAAAGTATAAAAAATACTTCTATGATGCAGAAAGCAAAACCAAAAGCTAATTTTGAGTATGTGGTTGCATATCCTAACCCTTTCATCAGTAATTTTACAGTATCATTTAATTTACTGAAAAAGGATAATGTAAATGTTGAGGTATTTGATGTGAATGGTAAGCTGGTATATCAAAACCGTTTTGAAAACCTTTTTGAAGGGAATAATGTTATTAATGTTATGACGAGCAATAATCTTCCTTCAGGTATATATATCATTAAGCTTACATCTCTCAAAACAAAAACAGATAAAGTAATAAAGTTGCTAAAGCAGCAATAAATTGTAAACAAAAAAATAAATATGGATTTTGTATATCTGCTAAGGGTATTGTTGAAGAGAAAATGGATAATAATAGGGTCAGCTTTCCTTGCAGCAGTCATTGCCTGGTATTTTACAAAAGATGAGCCTCGGGAATTTCGTTCTACTTCACAGATTTCTACCGGCTTTACCACTAATGATGTGGTAAAAGTGGGGGAGCAGAATAATTTTTTTGAGGCAGATACAAAATTTGATAATGCAATAGTAACTTTCAGGTCACCAACAGTGATGAGCTTATTGTCTTACAGTGTTATCCTGCATGACCTTGAAAACCCTTCTCAGGCTTTCAGACAGTTAACCCAGGATCAAAAACAGTCTTCTGTTTATAATGCTGTAAATATTAACCAGGCAATATTAGTGTTTAGTGACAAGCTCAATTCAATGAGTGTGCTGACATCATATAAACCTGAAGAGAAAAAGCTGCTGGAATTCTTAAAGTTATACGGCTACGATTATAATTCATTTGCCAATAACTTAAATATTTACAGGCTTGACAGAACAGATTATATTCAAATTGATTACCGTTCTGAAAACCCGGAATTATCTGCCTTTGTTGTAAATACAGTTTATAAAGATTTTGTTAGGTATTATAAATACATCCGCAATGAACGCACTTCTGAATCAATAGATACATTACGCAGTTTACTGGAAAAGAAAAAACAAGATCGTGTAGATGCAAATCAAAAAATTGCATCTACCGGCTTATTAAATGTTGATGATGCAAATAAAAGCAGTTTCGATCTCATCAGCAGTTTACAACAAACATTGGATGATGAACAGGATAAATTAACTACAAATCAGATTGCATTACAAAGCGTCAACAATCAATTGGCAAGTGTCGGAACAGGTTCTTCTACATCGGTAGTGGACAACAGCGATATTTTGAAAATAAAAAATCAGCGTGACAAAGCTTACCAAACATACATAAACAGTGGTTCAACAGATCAAAATGCATTAAATCAATATAACAGCCTTAATCAACAATATCAAAACAAAATAAAGGCACTTGGCTCGCAATCTAATGATGTATCTGGTATGTCTGCTGCAGACAGATCATCTCTCATCCAGAGAAAAAATGACCTCGAAGTAAATATCAAGGCTGAACAGGTGCATATTGCTTCCCTGCAGAACAAAATCAATAGCCTTCAGGGGAATGTAAATGCTCAGGCAAGCAGAAGCGCTATGGCACAAAGCCTGTCTAAAGATGCAGATCTTTCAGACAAGGAATACCTTGACCTGTTGCAGAAATATAATGATGCCGTTGATCAAAGTAATGCTTCAGTAAATAATTTCAGGCAGATTTTGGTGGGGCAACCTGCTATAGAACCAGAACCTTCAAAAAAGTTTTTGATTATTGGTATGGCTGGAATGGCAGCACTAGTTTGTTCTATTTTAATAATTGTGTTTCTGACTTATCTTGATTCATCCATTAAAACACCTGCAATATTTTCCAAAGTTGTTAACCTGAAGTTGTTATCAATGATCAATTTTACCAGTTTGAAAAATAAAGACCTTGCCGAAGTAGTAGCCAATACTTCAACAATCACTGATAAACTTGAAAAAAACAGGGAAAATAAATTCAGGGAATCACTCCGGAAGCTCAGATATGAAATTGAATCAAGCGGCAAGAAAGTTTTTCTTTTTACCAGTACCAAGAAAGGACAGGGTAAAACAACACTGATACAGGCGCTTTCTTATAGTTTAAGTTTAAGTAAAAAGAAAGTACTCATCATTGATACTAATTTTTGCAATAATGACCTTACTGTGCAGTTAAAGGGTACACCCGTTCTTGAAAAAATTATTGCTGATGAAGGTGATGATCATTTATTGGATGAAATACAAAACGCCTCAGTGAATGTGCGTACTGGAATGATTTACGTGATTGGATGTAGTGGTGGCGATTATACGCCTTCTGAGATATTACCTGCACATCATTTATTGCAACACCTGCATAAACTTACAGATGTGTATGATTTTATTTTTCTCGAAGGACCACCACTGAATGACTTTTCAGACAGCAAAGAATTAACCCAATATGTTGACGGTGTAGTAGCCATTTTTTCTGCCAAACACATGATAAAACAAATTGATAAAGAATCAATCAATTTTTTTAAAAACCTGAATGGTAAATTCTGTGGTTCTGTTTTAAATATGGTTCAGTTAGAAACACTGAATGATGCCTGATAGATTTAAAATCGGATTTCCCATGACTAAAAGAAAAGTATCCGTTCATGAAAAATTTGTAACGCTTATTGCTGCGGCTGCTTTAATTTATATCTTTTTGAAAATTTTATTTTTTTAATAAATGGCATTTGAAGGTGTTGAGCGAATTAAAGATGCCTTTGTGTTGGCAACAGGAAAGTTTTTGCATAAAATATTTATAGAGCAAAAACTCAATAATGTTGTTGGCTATATTTTTATTTCATTTTTTGCTATTGCATTGGGTTATTTGTTTGCCAAGCAAACTATTTTGGGTTTAGGTGTAACAGGGTTGATTTGCGGCATTGCAATTATTCTTGCTTGTATGATGGATACACTTACAGGTTTATTCATCAATGTGGTTTATTCTTTTTTTGTATATGCATTTTCAAGGTATTTTTTTAATGATACATTTCCGGTTGGTGTGGTTTCTGATATATTGATTGTTGCAACACTTTTTAGTTTTTTTGTAAAAAAAGTCCATCTCAAAGAAACCATCAATGAGTTTGCACACAAGCAAGTTGTTATAGCTATCCTCGTTTTGTTTTTCTACCTTATGATTGAACTATTCAATCCTTATGCGCGGTCATTTGAAGGATGGTATCAGACTTTCAGAAAGTCTCTTGATGCTTTATTTTTATTGTTTATTGCTTATAAAGCATTCGATAATTACCAAAGTGTAAGAAAGTTTTTAGTGTTACTCTTTTTTGTATGTACTATTTGCGGTTTATATGGATGCATACAGCAATGGCATGGTTTGTTTGATTATGAAAAAAACTGGGCTATGGCTGATGACAACAGGTTTGGTCTAATTTATATTGGAGGAGATTTCAGGAAATTTTCCACTATGCCTGACCCCACAGCTTATGGAATCATGATGGCATCATGCGGGATATTTTATTTAATTATTGCCTGGAATGAAAAAAAACTTGCTACCCGTTTAATCATATTATCAGGTGTTGCACTCATGTTTTTGGGTATGGCATATTCGGGTACCAGAACTGCAAATGCTATGGCAGTAGCAGGTCTCGCAATGTTTATGTTGCTCTCCATAAATAAAACCAGTACTAAGATTTTTGCTGTATGTGCGGGTATGGCTTTTGTGGCTCTGATGTATGGCCCATTTTATGGCAATGCTACTATCAACCGCTTCAGAACAACCTTTAGTGGTACTGATGACCCTTCTTATAAAGTGAGGGAATTGAACAGGGCATTTATACAACCTTATATTTATTCCCATCCCATTGGCGGAGGTTTATGCACAACCGGCGCAGGTGGTTTACGTTTTAATCCCACTCATTATCTCGCAGGTTTCCCGCCTGATAGCGGTTATTTGAAAAAAGCACTTGAAACAGGATGGATTGGACTGATTATTATTTGTGTTTTGTATTTTGTTATTCTAAAAAATTGTATCCGTGGGTATTTTGAAGCAACCCAACCAGACATTAAGATACTATTTGCTGCCTCTTGTGCGTTCTTATTTTCGTTTTATATTGCTGATTTCGCTCAGGATGCTATTGGTCAGATTACGGATACTGTGGTTTATTATCCTTTGATTGCAATAACATTAAAACTAAATAGTTTTAAATCAGAAAACAAAGAGGAAATTAAAAATGAAAATAAGTATGAAGCACCGGCCATTTTTGAGAACTAAGGAACTGGAAAAAAAATATTTAAAATTGTATAAGTAAAAATAAAATTTATCATTGAAAAACTAAATAGAAATGAAACTAACTAATACCGCTAAAAAAATTTTACTACTTGGTTTAAGTGCTTTTTGTTTTATGTATTCAAATGCGAAATCAGTTGAACCAATATTGATTTCTTCAAAAGAAATATTTAATGATACTGTACCTGCCAATATATTACGTCAGAAAAATGATACAGCTATTGAAAACAGGTTGGTGCAATTGGCATTGGCCCAGCCTCAATTTAAACAAACGGAAGCTCAAAATAAGATACTCGACTACCAGTTGAAAAAGCAAAGAAATAACTGGATGAACCTGTTGAGCTTATCAGCAAATTATAACGACCAGACCTTTGCAAAACCAAGGAATGGCAATTCTGTTAGCTATGTTTATCCAAAATATTTTTTCGGATTTACAATTCCGATAGGGATGATTGTAGCGAATGGTTCAGATATTAAGATAACCAAGCAGTCACAGATTATTGCTAATGAACAACAGGCTGAACTGGCAAAAACCATCAGAGCAGATGTATTGAAAAATTATAAGCAATACAAAGCCAATGAAAAATTACTTGCCATACAAAACCAGTTGTTGGATGATTTGGAAGCAGGCTTTTTGCAGGTTGAACAAAAATTCAAAAACGGTACTGCAACATTGGACCAATATAATGATGCTTCAAAAAAATATAATGATCAATCAGTAATTGTTATTAACCTTCAATTGCAACAAGACCTCGTAAAAGTGGAGCTGGAAAGATTAATTGGAATGAGGCTGGAAGATGCTTTAAAATAAAATAGCTTGTTTACAACTCCCGGAATAAAACATAAAAGCATTGTCATGCTTATTTCTGTGTGTGCTTTGGTGATACCAGTTGCACTTATAGAAATGCAAGTCATTCATTTAACTAATGGTACTTTTATTTACCCACTTGATGACACTTACATTCACATGACTATTGCCAAAAATCTGGCCGCTTATGGCAGTTGGGGAGTAGCGCCACACCAATTTCAATCTGCATCATCATCTATATTATATACACTAATTTTAAGCGCTTGTTTTAAAATTTTTTCAGCAAATGCACTTATACCTTTTATCATCAACCTGATAACAGGAATTGTTTTGCTGTTTGTCATTCAAAACAGGTTGAAAAAAGAAAATATAGGAGCCTTTGCACAGCTTATTATTCTTTTGCTTATAATATTTTTTACTCCTTTGCCCATACTCATCATCAGTGGGATGGAACATACACTACAATGTTTGTTCTCTTTTTTGTTCATCTTTAGTTTTTCCGATTTTGTACAATCAGGTATTCAGAAAAAAATCAATCAATTATTACCAAACACTCTTTTTATTTATGGATTAATTATTTGTACTCTCCGGTATGAAGGTTTGTTTATCATTGCAATTGCCTGTTGTGTTTTGTTATATTATAAGTATTTTAAAACGGCAGTTATATTAGGGTTTATTTCGGTATTACCATTAGTCATCTTTGGTTTTATTTCCGTATTAAAAGACAGTTATTTTTTGCCCAATTCAGTTTTGCTAAAAGCCAGCCCTGTTGAGTTATCCGGTAGTAGTTTCTCAAATTATATCTATGATGTCCTGGTTGAAAAATTGACACTGGCTAAAACAGGTATCACTGCATTGGCTACACAACGATTACTAATATTGTTGCCTTTTGTTTTTGTATTATTCAAAAAACAATTAAAAGAATTTTTATCATACCAGCTCGTTATTTTATTCCTTTCCATCTGCACATTATTGCAACTGGCATTTGCAAAAACAGGATGGTTTTACAGGTATGAAGCTTACCTGATTTTATGTTCTGTTGTTGTAGTGTCAATCATCATTGTTAAGTTGTATAAAGCATTGCGGTTACGAGAAAATAAAGCGCTTTTACCGGTAATCGCACTGGCTACTTTTTTTCTTTTCTTTCCTTTGATATTAAGAAGCTCAGCAGCTTTTACAAAAGCAACACAGGCTTGCGTCAATATTTATGAACAACAATATCAAATGGGCGATTTTATAAAAAAATATTATGACACGGATATCATTGCTGTGAATGATATTGGTGCTGTTTCTTTTTTTAATAATTCTGAAATTATTGATCTGTGGGGCCTTGCCAATATGCAGGTTGCAAAAGCAAAAAAAGAGAATAAGGCGACACCCGCATATTTGAATTCTGTCGTCAAAGAGCATCAGGTTGATTTTGCAATTGTGTATGATAGTTGGTTTGATTCAACTTTGCTGAAGCATTGGAGAAAAGTTGCAGACTGGACAATTGAAAACAATGTAATTTGTGGTGATGCTACTGTTTCATTTTATGCGGTGAAGCAAAGTAACGATTCACTGTTGAAAAAAAATCTCGAACATTTCAGGCAACAATTACCGGCCGATGTTTCGGTGAAATATTATTGAGGTGAGTAATAATTCAGGTTATATAAAAGGACTGGATGGTTTGCGTGCCATTGCCATAATCACTGTAATGAGTTTTCATGCGGAGATAACACATTTCGGATGGTTGGGTGTACAGTTGTTTTTTGTAATATCAGGATTTTTAATCACAGGAATTTTGTGGAGGGAAAAGCAAACAGAAACATCTATTCCATTTAAGTTAAAAAAATTCTGGGTTCGCCGCTCTTTAAGAATTTTTCCTTTATATTTCGGTTACTTGATTTTTATCTCACTTGTTTATTTGTTTTTTAAGTTCCCTTCTTATTATTCTGATTACGCAAAATACCTTTTCACTTATACATTCAATTATTCCCGTTCTTTGCCTCGATGGCAGGGCAACCCATTGTTTACTCATTTGTGGTCGCTTTGTGTTGAAGAACAATTTTATATTTTCTTTCCTTTGATAATGTTTTTCTGTCCGCCCAGGTTTGTTAAGTATTTTATGCTGATTGTTATTGCGGTTTCACCGCTTACCCGGTATTTATTGGGTGAATATTATACTGCCAAAGGGCTAAGCCAGCCTGTTGTTGCAGATGCAGTTTACTGGAATACTTTAAGCCATCTTGATGCTTTTTTTATGGGAGGTATTATCCCTGTTTTGTCCCTGGATAAAATAATAAAAAAACCACAACGAATTTTTACTGTAGCATTGATAATTGCTATTGTTGCAGGCATCATTAATTTTGTTTACACAGATTCTGGCAGCTATTATTTTAATGACCTTGGTTATAATCATGGTCAAACAGAATTATATGAACATGTGTGGCATTATACTGTGCTGAATATTTTGTTTGCATCATTTATACTTTCACTCGTGAGCATCCATAGTAATAAAGTTTTTGCTTCAATACGAAAAGGCCTGGAGGCAAAATGGATGGTAAAAATAGGCCGTGTTTCTTATGGAATGTATTTATTCCATTGGGCTATTTTAGTTTATATATTCAACAGGTTTTTTGCAACCGATAATTTATTATTAAAAACAGTTTTATTTATTCCTTATGTGGCAGGAGTATATTTTTTTGCAACCCTGAGTTTCAGGTTGTATGAATCCCGTTTCCTGAAACTTAAAGAAACATTATTCACTAAAAAACAAAAACCAGCCAATGTGAATGTTGTGCCTGCAGTTTCTGATTCATCTGTATTAAAAACTGCATCACATGAATAACCTGCAACCCATAAAAGAAAATTTTTTTTCGAAAGCATTTAACCTTCCTGCATTACAAAAGAGCAGGTTGTATTGGGTTGATTACCTGAAAGCTATTGCAATTGTTTTGGTTGTATATCGGCATTCTTTATTAGGCATCAGTGCAAGTGGGATAAAAGTTCCTGATACACTTGAAAACGCCAACCTTGTTTTTTATAGTTTCCGTATGCCTTTGTTTTTTATGCTCTCAGGCATATTTGCCAGCATCAGTTTGCGCAAAAGAACTATTGGCCAATACATTGAATCAAAGTTTGAAACTTTACTTTATCCTTATTTTATTTGGGTAGTTATACAAATCACTTTACAAATTATTTCATCAAATTTTACTAATTCCAACCGCACACTGGTTGATTATACTTATATTTTTTATCAGCCACGCAACCTTGACCAGTTTTGGTATTTACCTGCTTTGTTTAATGCTGCAGTAGTTTACAACCTCATCAAAAAATATATCACAAAGCAATGGTGGGCTTTGATGTTGATAGCAATGGTTTTCTATTTTACATCACATTATTTTCAAAGCATTAGCATGATTTCTGATTGGATGGAGTTTTATATTTTCTTTGCTATTGGTGATAATATTTCTGAAATGTTTTTTCATGAAAAGGCTCAACAGTTTTTTAAGAACCCACTTACTTTATTATTGGCTATCCCATTTTTTATTCTGGCACAATGGTTTTACCTCACTAATGAAATGTATTATCAGACTACAGATTTAATGAGAGCTGAATTTCTCCTTATTGCATTGACTGGATGTTTTACTATGGTTCCCCTTGCATTCTTAATGCAGCGATGGAATATCCTGCCTGGCATAAGAATCCTTGGTTATCATTCATTGTATATATATGTTATCCATGTGATGGTTGCGGCTTTCACAAGAAATTTTGTTGTGCATGTTCTTGGCATTCATAATGTGTATATTATTCTGATTAGTTGTATTAGCTTAGGATGTATAATTCCTGTATTAATTTACAATCTGTTTATTCATAACAATTTTGCCTGGTTTCTATTTACCTACAAGAAAAAACATGGCCGCCCTCAATTGTTTGAGAAGAAAGTGTCAACTCCCTCTTTTAAAATTTCCTGATTTTCCATTTATCAACATTAAACTAACATTTGTTTTGTCAAATTTTCGTTAAGGGAATTTGCTTCCCAATTTAGGAACAGTTTTTGTATCGTGCGGCACAATAATATTTTTCCTCAAATCAGAAAAAGCCTTTTCAGGAACATTAAAAATTAAGAGACATGAGAAAATTGCTATTTCTTCTCGTAGTGGCAGTGGCGTGGTATGCCTGTACAAAAACTGAATTAACACCTGCAGATAATCAAACTTCATCAAGCGTTCAATCATCGGAAGACGATGGGGTAAGAGTTAATAATACACCTGGGCATAAAAGAATATTAATAAAGCAGGGTGGCGATCAGGGCTTATATCTCAATGGAAATAATTTTTCTTATAAACCAGGAGATACTTTGGTGATGACAGGAACATGGAGTTATTGTACACTTGAAGATGTGTATGGCACACCCTCAAATTGGGTATTTATTGTCAACCAGGGCTCACAGGTACAGCTTTCAAGTGGTTTCTCATTTACTAATTGCAGATATATAAAAGTGATGGGCAATGGCACGAAAGATAAATATGGTTTCCGTATTTCAGAACAAACAAACAATGGAGTTGGCGTTACTATCCAGGGGCGCTCATCCAATATTGTTGTAACAAAAGTGGATGTGTATAATAAGACTTATGGCTATTGGGTGAAGCAGGAGGCAAGTTGCGTGGATAGCCTGCAATACCCAAATTGGGTTATCAATAATATTTCTATTCATGATGGCCGTATCAGGGTTACCAATCAGGAAGGAATGTATATGGGTAGCACAGATCCCAATGGAACGAGACCAATTGTGTGCAATGGCAAAACCATTTATCCAAAACCATTGCGCCTTGGAAATATCAATGTATTTAATATGATTATTGACAGCACATACAGGAGTGGCATCCAGCTTTCCTGTGCATCGAACGGCAACAATAATATCCATGACAATACAATAACAAATTGTGGCTATGAGTATAATTCCAATGGTCAGGGATCAGGTATTAGTTTGGGAGGATATACGCAAGCTAATATTTACAATAATTCTATCGCCAATACTTACACCATGGGTATATCTTCGTTGGGAGCAGGGCCTTTGGTGATTAGGAATAATGTAGTAAAAAATAGTGGTTCACTTTCAGGTCATACTGTACCAGGTATGGCAAACATTATGGTTGACACAAGAAATACACAACCTGCAGATAGCACTACATTTGGTATTAAGGATAATACATTGTCAGGTACTACTGATGTGAATATCCGTGTGTATAGAACTTATCCTACCTATACAAAGGCTAATATTATTTGTGATAATGGTAGTGCTAAAATTGCTGTTGATCCAAATGTAAAATGGTCAACCTGTAATTAAAAGCATACTGTACTTATAAAAGGCAGCAATATAAATTAGAGTCGTTGTCAGTAAATATGTAAGGTTTTGGCGAAAGCTAAAACCTTTTTGCTATGTTGGGGATGTATTGAAAATACGATCCCGGCTATTGAGGAAGTTTCATTTATCAAAGATCCACTCGTTGCATTTTCGGAACCAACAAATGCATGATGAACCAGGCAATTAAATAAGCGCTGCCACAGATGATAAACATAATATAATAGCCTGTTTCGATTTTGCCTAATGCTTTATAATAATCAAACATAGCGCCTGCCAGCCAGGCAATCAGCATACCACCCAACGCACCTGCCATACCACCAATCCCTGTTACAGATGCAACAGCTTTTTTAGGAAACATATCTGAAACAGTTGTAAAAATATTTGCACTCCATGCCTGATGTCCGGCAGTTGCTAAACCTATTATTATTACTGCCATCCACATATTGATGCCACCAGTTAATTGTGCTAACAAAACCGGAACAGCAAACATTGCATAAATAAACATAGATGTTTTGCGGGCACGAAATACCTGCCATCCTTTTTTAATAAAATGCAATGGTAACCATCCACCCCAAATGCTTCCAATTGTTGACAAGGTATAAACCAATGCAATTGGTATAGCCACTGCCTCTTTTTCTAAGCCATATCCTGCTTTCAGGAAAGCAGGTAGCCAAAATAAAAAAAACCACCACACGGGATCTGTTAGAAATTTTCCAATAATAAATGCCCATGTTTGTTTAAATTTCAACAACTGCATCCAGGATACATTACCAGTATCAGTATTTGCATCGGTTTCCTTTTTTTCATCTGCATCACTGTGGATGAAATCATATTCTTCCTTACTTAATCTTTTTTGTCTTGATGGAATTTCATAAAAAATAAACCAACAGATCAGCCAAATAAAGCCAAGAGATCCTGTAATGATAAATGCCCATTGCCAGCCCCATTTTGCTGCTATAAAAGGCACAGAAAGTGGTGCAGCGACAGCGCCGATATTGGCGCCTGAATTAAATATACCTGTAGCCAGTGCCCTTTCTTTTTTGGGGAACCACTCTGCTACTGTTTTTATTGCTGATGGAAAATTTCCGGCTTCACTAATACCAAGTGCGCCACGTGCTATCACAAATCCAACTGTAGATTTCACAATTGCATGACCAACGGCAGCTATACTCCATCCTAAGATGGAAATAGCATAACCTATTTTTGTACCAACACTGTCAATAAGCCGGCCTGCAAGTAATAAGCCGATCGCATAGCATAGTTGAAATGCAATGACAATATCAGAGTAATCACTTTCTGTCCAATGAAATTTTTTTTCAAGTTCAGGTTTCAACAGGCTGATAACAGATCTGTCGAGATAGTTGATAGTAGTGGCCATAAAAATAAGCGCACAGATTGTCCATCTATAATTGCCAGATGGTCTTTGCTGAGTCAATATGAATAAAGTTTTAGTTATTGATTGATTGAATAATTGCTATTGCTTTTTTTGCCAATACTTCAATTGCCGGATAATCATTTGTATTCAGGAATTCTTTACTTATCAATTTGCTCCCTATACCCACTGCCACTACTCCAGCATCAAACCATTGTTGCAGGTTGCCTTCATTTACTTCAACACCGCCTGTTGGCATAAACATCATTTCAGGAAAAATATCATTTATCGCTTTTATGTAAGAAGGACCTAATAAACTGCCAGGAAATATTTTTACCAATTTTGCTCCATGTTGTTCTGCAATGATGATTTCAGTTGTGGTCATACAGCCTGGAATCCACAACAGGCCTGCATCCTGCACTATATTTGCCACTTCGGGAATAACGCCTGGACATATTACAAAATCTGCTCCTGCATCAATAAAATTCTTAGCGTCATTTGTTGTTTTAATAGTGCCAACACTGAGTAAAAGTTCTGGCCACGTTTCAACTCTTTTTGCAAGCAATGCTTTAAAATTTTCTATTGCATGTTTACCACGATTGGTATATTCAACAATCCTGATACCTGCTTTATATAAAGTATCTACAATTGCAATGCTTACATTTTTATCGTCATGATAAAATAGAGGAATGATTCCTTGTTCTTTGATTGTGCTGATAATGTATTCAGTTGTTGGTTTCACTCAATCATGTTTTATTATTACCTGATCGTGGAGATCCATTCATATAGGCAAACAAGGAAATTATTTTATACAATAGATTTACTGAATCTGATTCATCAACTAAATAAAAGTTGTAATCATTTTCAACTCTTAAAAAAAATAATATCAGTTTGTTTAAAAGCCCCACTTCTTCATGGCTGCCAGGTCTTCTCTTGCACAATCAACTGGCGCTAAACCCTGGTAAGATTCCTGTTCTATGATAAAATCTGTTGTGCCACCATTTGCTTTTGCATAATCAATAATTGATTTCACATCTAACACGCCTTTACCTAAGATGGTGCTCTCATAAGGTTCACCAGCCATTTCACCTTTTTCAGCTTTTATTTCATCTTTTACATGCATCAGTTCAAACCTGCCGGGATATTTTTTCATCACTTCAATTGCCCTGCCGCCTGCTCCATACCAGTTTCCAATATCCATTTGTTGGGCAACAAGTTTTGGATCTGTGTTTTGTAAAATGAAATCATAAAGTGTACCATCATTGAGTTTTGTCATCACTTCAAAATCGTGGTTGTGATAGCCAAATTTCATATTGTATTTTTTGCATAACTCACCACTTTTATTAAAGAGGTCAAGAAACATTTTCAGTTTGTCCATATCTGTGCGCACTGCTTCATCCATCCACGGGCTGATTACATATTTCTGACCCATAAATGCAGCATCTTCTACTGTATGTTTCCACACATCAGTAAAATCATTCTTAACTGTATCCCAATGTATCACATCAAGCACAGTGTGGCCGCTACGCATTTTCAAATTCAAATCATCTAATATTTTTTTAAACTCTGCTGGTGTGTAACCATAAAATTTTCTGTTGACATAATTAGCATGTTCAACATAACGATAACCCATAGCAGAAAGCTTTTTCAATGTATCCAAAGCGTCTTGTGGGGTTTTCATATCGTCGCGTACGGTATATAATTGTAAACCCGTTATATGCCATGAAGAAAAGACATTGGCAATACTTTTTGATTTCACCAGCGAAAGGCCGGCAACAGTAAGCGCACCCTGCGCAAGAAATTTTCTTCTTGATTTGTTCATGATAGTGTCGTTAGATGATTTAATAGGCTTAAAAATAAATCAATTGTTTTTATTCTTAAGAAATAAATGAGTTCTTTTATTTTCGCTTCAGAAATAAAACCTGATTAACATTTATGGCAAAGAAAATTTTATTTATTGACAGGGATGGTACATTGATTATTGAACCTTCTTCCTGACTTCATCACTGGGACACCCAAAAATCAGGTAAAAAGTGCTAATAAATTTTTTTGTTCATTGGTTTTGTCCAAAAGCATGAGTTTGTTTTGTTTTGATTGAGGCAATTTAATAGTTAAA
>JAFDXI010000057.1 GCA_018268035.1 Bacteroidota bacterium
TGTTGTTCGCCGCTCAATTCTGTCAAAGAAATTTCAATCAGAGACAACAATTGCTCCTTTTCCTGTTCTCTTGATAAGGACATCTCATCGGCAACAATATTTTCATTCATATTGTCCATATATTTTTCACCGCGCTTGCGCAATTGCATCAGGCAATGATTGCGGGCAATCATATAGAGCCAGCTTTTAAAATACTGAACCCTGTATCGTTGCAGCTCATGAATCACTTTTAAGAATACTTGTTGCACGGCATCTTTTGCAGCTTCTTCATTTTTTAAATACTTCATGCAAACACCTAACAACAACATGGTATAACGTTGCAATAAAATACCAAGCAGCCTGTTATCATGTACATCATAATACCGTGATAATAATTCCTGATCTGTTATATGTTGATTATCTTTTTCGCTCAATGTGCAAGTCTTAACAACATGATGCAATTAATATAATTTTCCATAAAAAAATTATTGAATACTAAAGTACTTGTTTTAAACATGTTCCTGTTTTGTTTTTTTTGATGTTTAACAACTAATATTTATGGGCATATACAATCCCAAATTATCTCTACATATAACCTGTAATTTATATAAGCGTTAATTCTTTAATTCACCCAAAAAAGATTTACTTATATTAGCGACAATCTTCAATAAATGAAACAGGAGATAATAGATTTTTTCAGGCATTTCATGAATGAATTTGACTTACCGTTAAAAAATCCTGTGTTGATTTTTTCACTGGTATTGTTTATCATTTTGCTATCTCCTATCCTGTTGAGAAGGCTAAACATCCCTGGCATCATTGGCTTAATTATTTCTGGTGTCATCATCGGCCCTCATGGATTTAATATCCTTGAAAAGAATTCAGCAGTAGATTTATTTTCTACGATAGGCCTTTTATACATAATGTTTATTGCAGGGCTTGAACTGGATTTAAATGAGTTTAGGGCTAACCGAAATAAAAGCCTCGTGTTTGGTTTGTTGACATTTATTATTCCTCTTGCCATTGGTTTCCCTGTTTGTCATTACCTGCTTCAATATGATTTCAATGCAAGTTTTCTTACTGCAAGTATGTTTGCAACACATACACTGGTGGCTTACCCAATAGTCAGTAAGCTTGGAGTTTCAAAAAACCAGGCTGTTGCCATCACTGTTGGCGGAACAATATTAACGGATACAGCAGTCCTTATAATTCTTGCTGTTATCATTGGCAAAAGCAAAGGCAGTCTGAGCCAGGAATTCTGGATAAGACTCGGTGTTTCTTTAGTTGTATTTTCTGTCATCATGTTTGTCTTAATACCAAGGATTGCAAAATGGTTTTTTCAAAAACTACAGAGTGAAAAGCATTCTCAATACATTTTTGTGTTATCAGTAGTTTTCTTTGCTGCTTTCTTAGCTGAAGTAGCAGGTGTAGAAGCAATCATAGGGGCATTCGTTGCAGGGCTGGCATTGAATAAATTGATACCACATTCCTCTGCATTGATGAACAGGATAGAATTTATTGGCAACTCTTTATTCATACCATTCTTTTTGATCAGCGTGGGAATGCTGGTGGATGTGAGCGTATTACTGAATGGTCCGATGGCCTGGATCATTGCAGGCACACTTTCAGTGGTGGCTTTAACAGGTAAATGGCTGGCAGCAACATTTACACAACTTGTATTCAGGTATTCAAAAGCACAACGACAACTTATATTTGGTTTAAGTGGAGCACATGCCGCAGCAACACTCGCTGTTATTTTAGTAGGCTATGAAGCAAAAATTTTAGATGAGAATATTTTAAACGGCACCATCATTCTTATTTTAATCACTTGTATTGTGGCTTCATTTGCAACAGAAAAAGCAGCTAAAAAAATTATCGTAGAAAGTGAAGATGAAACCATTGATTTAACCAAAGTAAACGGCGCAGGCAATGAACGTATCTTATTACCGATTGCCAATATTTTGAATATTGAAAAGCTGCTTGAATTTTCCATTTTTATTAAAGACAAAAAATCAGCCAACCCCGTTTCCATACTCAGTGTTGTATCCAACAATGATGAAGCAGAAAACAATATTTTGAAAACAAGAAATAAACTGGAGGAATTTGTAAAGCAGGCGTCTGCCTCGGAAACAAAAGTTGATATTATCACTACTATTGACCACAATGCTGCGAGCGGCATAGCTCGTATATCAAGAGAGATAATGGCCGATATTATTGTATTGGGATGGCCAAGGAAAACTGGTTTTATTGACAGGCTGATAGGCGAAAAAATTGATAGCATTTTAAGCAGCACAGATAAATGCACATTTATATGCCATTTTGAAAAGCCAATGGTGATGCACAAAAAAATTGTAATGGCTGCACCTCCTTTAACAGAACATGAAAAAGGGTTTGAATTGTGGCTAAGCAAAATTGCCAAACTCGCTCAGGAATTAAGTGTACCTATTCAATTGTTTTGCAATGAACAAACAAAAAAAGCAGTTGACAAACTGAATAAAAATATAAAGCTGCCTGCTGCTATTAATATCTCATTGTTTAATGACTGGGATGATTTTCTGATTCTTTCAAGAAAAATCCACGAAAATGATTTGTTTATCCTCGTGTCAGCACGCAAGGGTACTGCTTCATATATGCCTGTTTTGGAAAATTTACCCTCCAAACTCGTAAAACATTTTTCCACTAACAGCAGGCTGTTAATTTATCCACAGCAAAACTCTCTGAATAATGGCAACGAAGGTTATGAAGATTTAATGGCAGAGCCTTTGAACAAAGGCATTGAAACCATTCAAAAAATTGGTAAAGGCATCGGCAATATTTTTAAAAAAGAAAGTACTGATTAAACTTGAAAATATTGCACATCACAATAATTGATTAATATGAAATACAGATGCTAATTTCAGTAATCAATTTATCAAAACTGTATATCAAAAGTTTTCTCTTCGCCATTTCGTGAAATGCGAATTGTTGTCCTGTCGCCTTTTCTGAAATGTTGTAATGCATTCATATAACTTTCAACATCAACAAATTTATAATCTCCCAACTGCAACAAAACATCGCCGGGTTTCAAACCTGCCTTTTCAGCCGTCTTTCCTTTGCTCACGCCATCAATGCGCATGCCCTGCCCGGTATATCCATAATCAGGCATCACCCCTAATGTCACTGGCAAATGCATGCTTTTCATTTCGAGGTCCTTTGTAGTTAAAAAAGCCAATTTGCCTTTATCGTTTGTGGCATTGATGATCTTCACGATATAGTCAATGATTTCAGTTTCACCTTTATAATTGATTTTATCTGCATCATCAGTGGCTTTGTGATAATCCGGTTCGGTGTTGGTGAAAAAGAAAAGTACCGGAATGCTGTCATGATAAAATGCAGAATGGTCGCTGGGGCCACTTCCTGTACTGTCTAATTTTATTACCAGGTTACCATCAGTTGTTGTAGAAAAAACTTCACCCCAGACAGGAGAAGTCCCATAACCACCTATAGTGAGTTTGCGAGCAGGATCATATCTGCCCACCATATCCATGTTGATCATGTAATTGATGTTTAAATGTGCAGTAGGATGTTGCAGCCAGTATTTAGAACCGAGCAAACCCAATTCTTCTCCTGAGAATGCGATGAACAAATAATTATTGTCGCTTGATTTTGTATTGTATAAAATCCTTGCCAGTTCCATTAATGCAGCAGTGCCACTGGCATTATCATCAGCTCCGTTATGGATCTGCCCTTTACCATCAAGGCTATTACCATCTTCTCCATAACCTAAATGATCATAATGTGCGCCAATCACAATGGTGTTTGGTGCATTAAAATTGAGGAACCCAATTACATTGTGTGCAACACGGTTGTCAACTGTAAGATGAACATCAAGGGCAAGATCAAAAACATCGGTTGGATCAGAAAAATATCTTTCCATTGCAGCTTTAGTCAGATAAACTACAGGAATAGAAACTGCAGCGCTTGTATCGTTTTTATCAAATAAAATATTATCTGCAAGTGAAGAACTGTTATATATTATCAAAGCTTTTGCGCCTTTTGAAGCATCATTGGTTGCTTCTTCTTTAATTGCAGTATTAACATCAAAATGCGGGTTGTTTTTATTGTCTTCCATCAAATCAGCTACATTCCAAAACCATATCTGATCCTTTTCACGCAACATGGGCGACACACTTCCTTTAGTGCCCGTATTTGCTGAAAATGCTAAAGGATAATAATCACCTTTTGGGTCAAGTTTGGTGCCATTCACTGAAAAATAATTATCAGCAGCATTAAAATTTTTTCCTTCATTGATCTCAAAAGCCTGTATATAGCCATCATCACCTTTAGGAGTAAGTTTATATTTTTCAAAATTTTTTACAATGTATTCCATGGCCAGCTTTTCTCCCGGCGTACCCGCTCTTCTGCCTTCGAGTTTATCACTGGCAAGGTATTGGATATGCCTTTCAAGATTAGCTGTAGTTACTTTATCCGCTTTGGCTTTAGCCCGCTTTGACTGAGCATTGCCTTGATGAAAAAGCGGTAATACAAGAATAATTAAAAACAGTTTTTTCATAATAAACTATATCTGCGTTGTGGTGCAAATGTAATAGAGAGAAATTTAATGCTCATTCGCATTAGTGATAATTAAAAAAAATTAATTCTTATTTCTTCCTATCATTCAAGGCAACTCAAAAGCAAAGACCAGGCCAGTATTACTGCTGAAATAATCTACCCCTGTCAACATATTATTTGTTGCTTTCTTTGAAAAAATCTTTTAATACTTGTATTATCCGGGTGATTTTGGCAATAAAAAATATTCGCCACCAGTAAAAATCATTTCAGGTATTGAGCAGATGCAATTCCATTACTTGTTTTAAATGACCAGCTAAACGTTTTTTAAATTTTACATCATCATAAGGAACGTAATCACAGGGTTTATTCAAAAGTTTATTACAATATTTTTTTGACAACAATAACTGGTTAAGCGTACCTACAAGTGTTGCAATGCTTAAATCAATATTCACTTTTTTAAATTCGCCTTTTTGTATTCCGCCTTTAATAATTTTCTTTATTACCTGAATATTTTTAAATAAATAATTCACAATCGCCACCTGGATATCTTCCCGCTGGTGCAGTAATAATTCCTGATGGATAAGCCGGTGAAATTTTCTTTGTGTAAAAAACCTTTCAATATAAGCATCTATGACTCCCTGAATTTTTTCAATGTATGAAAGGGAATTGTCTTTGCAAATATCATCGAGCAAGCCATGGGTTGTTGAAAACCTGTCGTAAAGTATTTGTTCAAACAGTTTCTCTTTTGAGCCAAAATAATAATTAACCATCGCCACATTCACCGAAGCTTTATCAGCTATTTCCCTGATGGTTGTACCTTCAAAACCTTTTTCTGCAAACAATTGCAAAGCGGCGCCCACAATAACATCTCTTTTATTTTTCATGCCTGTTGTAAGTTGACAGGCCAAAATTAAACAGTCGTTTAAATCAAACAAGCACTTATTTCATATAGTGGAGTTATACAATTTGTTTACCTGTATGTATAAGTAATAGTGCCCAACATTTCCTGTCGTTTGTCATATAAAACATCATTTATTTTTAAACCCCTGTCATCATAAATATATTTCCAGATCACATAATCAGAAGAACCTTGTGGCACCTGGGTAAGCTGAGATACTGTACCATTATCATCGTAATCAATAATGAAATCAGGTAATAGTTTTTGCGCTTTCAAATTGAAACGGACAACATCTGTCAATTGATTTTTATCATTATAATAGTAATAATAATGTTCTATGATTCTGTCTTTCTTCACCCACAATTCTTCACTGATATTATTGTTCTGTCCTTTTTTAAACTGAACAAAAGTAGTATCTGTATTATTCTTAATCCTGATCATCGAATCGGCTACATTGCCTGTATAAAACCATTGATGCAGTTCTGTTGTTTGTGTACCCATAGCAGTATCTTCGGTCTGGGTTTTTATCAATGCAATATTGCCGGCATTATCATAATGATATTCAGTAACTGTCAGCACATTATCCGAACTGTCCTGCGACCTTACCAGCCTGTCGTTTGAATATTTTTCAATATCATCAGAAGTGCCTGCAGCTTCCAGCTCAGTATGCGTATAAATCATGGATGCACCATCTGTAATTTTTTTCCAGTAATCAAAACCTGTTGTCGGTGATCCATCATTTTCAACACTTTTTGCAGTAACACTCAGGATATTATTTTCTTTATATTTCTTATAGGTGCTGTTGGATGCTTTTAAAGAAACAATGTCATTATAATAATATTGGGCATTGCTCATGTAGCATGCAAAAATTAGTGTTAACAGCAGCACAGATTTTTTCATAAATTCTTTTTTGTCATTCCTGTAACGAAAAACGAGGCGGCAAGGTATATATTGCTACTTAAATTGTGTGGTGTATTTTAGTGAAAATTTAAAACGATAAGATGGAATTCAATGAAAATTTTGTCAGGCTTGTACAAATCATGGATGATTTGCGTGAACAATGCCCCTGGGACAAAAAACAAACTATCCAATCATTACGGGCCATGACGATAGAAGAAACTTATGAACTGGCAGATGCCATCACCACTGTGGATTGGGAAAATATTAAAGAAGAACTCGGTGATATTCTGTTGCACATTTTGTTTTATGCACGTATAGCCAGAGAACAAAACCAGTTTACATTAAATGATGTGTTGGAAACCATTTGTAATAAACTGGTTGTACGACATCCGCATATTTATGGTAATGTGGTGGTGAATGATGAAGAAGATGTAAAAAAGAATTGGGAAAAAATAAAATTAAAAGAAGGCAAAACATCTGTAATGAGTGGTGTGCCGGTCTCATTGCCTGCAATAGTAAAAGCAACCCGCATTCAGGAGAAAGCAAAACAAGTGGGTTTTGAATGGAAAGTAGCAAATGATGTATGGTCGAAAGTTAAGGAAGAAATGAGTGAGCTGCAACAGGCAATCGCTTCTGGCAACACGCATGAAACTGAAGAAGAGTTGGGCGATGTATTGTTCAGCCTTGTCAATTATGCACGGTTTTTGAATGTAGATGCAGAAAATGCATTGGAACAAACCAATAAAAAATTTATTCATCGTTTTACAAGAATGGAAACATTAGCAAAAGAACAGGGCAAGCATCTATATGATATGGAGATAGAAGAGATGGATGCTATCTGGAATATTGTAAAAAAAGAAAATTCAGTTGCTTGATAAAGACCATTCAACATGCTTTAAATAAAAATGCCGGTCTTTTTTTGGCAGCGGCCTGGCTTTATACGCTCTCATTTATTTTCACCAATTATTTATCGTATAGTTCATCTCCGCAAAAAGTTGCCAACATATTAAGCAACTATATACAAGGCCAGGAAAAATCTTTTAAGAATTTAATAAATGATACAGCTGCTGTTGCAGGTATCATAAAAGACGGCCCATCCACATCAAAAGAACAGATCATTAGTGATGCACAGGGTATTTTTGTTTACCAGATTAACGATCTGGGAAACCCTGTTGAAATATTCTGGAATACCAACAAGATGGCTGTTGAGCCTGAAGATCTTCATAAGGCTGATGGCAGCACCATCGTCACGTATCAGAATGGCGTATTTGAGCTGATGAAATCAACCCTGAAAAAAAACAACATCACTTATTTGTTTGCATCATTGATACCGATACGCTGGCAATATTTTATGCAGAATGAATACCTGCAATCAAAATTTGCAATGAGCGAATCAATAGGTAATAATTATGAACTGACATTTAATGGAGATGGCGCAACCATTACTACTTCAACAAATAATTCAAGGTTTGGCATCAAAGAAATCAGCCAGGCTAATAGCGATTCTCCAACAGGTCTATTTATTTTCTTCCGGGTAATTGCATTATTATTCCTGTTTATTTTTTTAAATAAAGTAGCCAATGATATAACCATTGAAAGTAATTTCCGGAGCGGTTTTACATTTTTGATTCTTTCATTCCTGTTGATAAGGCTGATTATTTTATATTTCCGTTTCCCATTCAATTACCGCATCAAACCATTGTTTGAAACAAACATTTACCATGGGGGTTCTTTAAATCACTCACTCGGCGATTTGCTCCTGAATATGCTGCTTTTGTTATGGGTTGTTCTTTTCTTCCGAAAAAACATGAGAGGCTTATCTACTGATGAAATACTACAGGGTTCTCCTACTTTGAATAAGATATTGTCTTATGCTGCATTCCCATTAATACCACTGATAAGTTTTTATGTTACCTATATCATCACCAGCCTGGTAGCACATTCCAATATCAGTTTTAATACTGCAGATTTCTTCTCGTTGTCCGTTTATTCTTTCATAGGTTTTGTCATTATTTGTATTGCATTATATGTTTGGATATACCTGATGGGATTGCTTGTAAAACTGATATCACTGACAAACCTGCCTTACTTCTGGCAATATATTTTAATCATCATTTTTTGTTTTCTTATTATCACAACAAAAATATTTTTTGTTGATGCTAAAATATTATTGGTTGTCACAGGTTTTGTAATAGCGCTTTACATATTCATTCAGAATGGCGAAAACCCTTCCTTCACTTCTTTGGTAAGTTCTTCCTATTTTATTATCTGGGCTTTGATTTTAACAGCATTTGCCTCATCGCTCATGGTATATCAAAATACCAATACAGAAAAACAATCAAGATTAAATACTGCAAAAGCAATTAAAGAAGAAACTGATTCTTCGGGGATTTTTTTAGTGCATATTGCTTTGCAGAATTTTTCAGATGAATTTTTGAAAAACAATTTTGACAGGTTTAAAAATCCTTTTGACAGCAGGCAGATTAAAGACAGCCTCATACAAACCAACCTTTCTGCCTATCTCAATAAATACACAACTAAAATATATGTTTTCGACAATAATAATATACCATTATACAACAATGATTCTACCACTTATGATGTAATCAATTCTGTGGTAGAAAACAGGAGCAAACCCACTACTGTACCTGGATTATATGTTTACAGGAACATACAGGATAATTACAATTATATTTATGAAAAGCGTGTTGTGAAAGACTCTGTTTATCTTGGTTCATTATTTGTGTTAGTGCAACCAAGAACGTATGAAAACACTACACTTGTTCCTGAATTACTGAGACAAACAAACAGTATATCTTCACTCACCGAAAATGGTTATATTTTTGGCATCTATGACAACCGCAAACTGGTCAGCTCTTTTACCGGTTTTAATTTTGCTGATACTGTTACTCCTTCACAGCTTCCGCAAACAGGATATTATTTTAAAGATTCTCTTGGCTACAGCCAGCTTTGGTACAATACCGGCAACAATAAATTATTGGTTATTGCCAAAAAGAATAATTGGGTTTTTAATTTAATTACACTCTTCGCCTATCTCTTTGTATTATTTATTTTACTGGCATTCTTAGTATATGGCAGCAGGCGGGTAATCAATGACAGGCCTGGATTTCAAAAGATCCGGGAATTATTCCGTTTCAATCTGCGAACGCAGATACAACTGACTTTTATTGGTGTGAGTATTTTATCATTCCTTGTTATCGGCATTGTTACCATTTCATTTTTTATACATCGTTTCAATGTTCGAACAACCAATCAACTCATCACCAACTCACAGATCATTGCTCATGAAATTGAGCAAATGGTGAAAACAGAAATAATACCTGACAATGATTTTGGAACAGGTTCTTCATCCAATGGGAATGAATTTGAAAAAAGGATTGAAGACATGGCATCCATACATAATGCTGACATAAACTTTTATGCAAAAAACGGGGCGCTTATAGTTTCATCACAACCGTTTATTTATACAAGGGATATACTCAGTACCCGAATGAATCCATTTGCATTTAATGAGCTCCATTATAATCAAAGTACAAGGATTACACAGATAGAAAAGATTGGCAATTTTTCTTACAACAATGTTTATATGCCCATTAAAGATGAAAAAGAAGAAACGATTGCATATCTGAATATCCCATCACTGCGGTCGCAAAATGAACTGAAAGAAGAGATATCCGATTTCCTGGTTACGCTGATTATTTTGAATGCACTCATTTTCATATTTGCGGGCGCTATTGCAGTAGCAATCACTGGCCGCATTACATCATCACTTGAACTGATTGGTAATAAGATGAAAGAAATAAAAATTGGCGAATTGAATGAAGAAATAGAATGGAAAGGTAATGATGAAATAGGTATGCTGATAACAGAGTATAACAGGATGGTGAAACAACTTGAACAAAGTGCGGAAGCATTGGCAAAAAGTGAACGTGAAGATGCATGGCGGCAAATGGCAAGGCAAGTGGCACATGAAATAAAAAACCCATTGACACCAATGAAACTCAGTATCCAATACCTGCAAAAGGCCATGCAGGATGATACACCCAACGCAGTGGAGCTATCAAAAAAACTTGCTTCTACTTTGGTTGAACAAATTGACCAGCTTTCTAAAATCGCAGGAGACTTTTCTCAATTTGCAAATATTGAAAATATCTCACCTGAAAAATTTGACATCACCGAATTGCTGGGGAAACTGGTGAACCTTTACAAAACTGATTCAAGAATTTTTATTCAATTTAATGATCCTGCAGATGGTGTTGACATCATTTCAGATAAATCGCAAATCAACCGGTTATTTACCAACCTTATCAAAAATGCAATTGAAGCATATTCAGATTCAGAGAAGCCTCGCATACAGATAAAACAATATTCCCAGGATAAAGATGTGATGGTGGCAGTAACAGATTATGGAAGCGGGATTGAAGAATCTTTACAATCAAAAATATTTACACCCAACTTTACAACCAAGTCTTCAGGAACAGGTTTAGGACTTGCCATCTGCAAGGCAATTGTTGACAAAGCCGGCGGCAAAATATGGTTTGCCACATCACCCGGAGCAGGCACTACATTTTATGTGAAACTACCATTAGCTTGATTTAAGTTTCTAACTGAGCAGTATTTGCGCAATTCAAGATGTTTCAATGTAAAGAAAAAAAATTATTCAATCAATTCTCTATTGGCACAACTATTTTAAATGAAAATCAGCCGAACTGATTTAGGTCAAAACCTTTTCAGCTATTCATAAGTTCCTGGCAGATTACATTTCATTATATCATTGACTTAAAATGATTATGCGAAGTTAACGCTTAGTTTTCCTCTTACCGGGTTGCACTCTTTCTGATAGTACGGGGCACTGTGTTGGTCCACGACTTGAAAGCTTTACGAAATGCTGTTGGATCGGAGTAGCCTAAAATATCTGACACATCAGCTATTTTTATCGCAGGATTTTGCATCAGTTGCAAAGCAATATCTTTTCTTATAGCTCCTGCAACGTCCCGAAAAGTTGTTCCCTCCAGTAGCAATTTTCGCTGCAGGCTGCGTGGTGACATCTGGAGGGCGGATGCAGCTTCATCAACCGACGGAATCCGGCCTTTAAACCGCATGAACAAAACCTGTTTCAGATTTCCTTCGGTACTGTTATTGGCCATCAATGCCTGCTTTTCATCCACCATTGCATGGAATCGTTCAAACATGGACTGGTCGCTGGTAAGTATAGGAGTTTTGATATCTTTTTTATCCAGGATAATGCGATTTGTCTCTTGATTAAATAAAATATCGCAACCAAAAAAATTACGGTATTCATCAACAGACCGCCGTTCATAAGTCAGTTCAATTCTTAAAGGAACGATGCGTTTGCCGGTTAAAGCCGAAGAAGTATTTATCAGGGAGGCAAATAAAAAATCCTGAGCCTGCCGGGCCGGTTCCGGATGTTTCATCTGCCACATTTTATTTTGCCTGATCTCCAGGATGGCTGTATCCTTTTCTACATAGTTGTATTCTACCATAGGTGAAGAGAGGTGACCATATTTGCATAAAATACTGTATGCCTGATGAAGATCTTTACTGCTTTGTATCAAAAAACCAACCATGCCATGTAGCAGTTTGTCTGTCCCAATCCCCACGTGAAGGCCCACAAGCGGATCGTTAGTCATTTTTAGAAGTGGAACCCAAATAAGAGCCGCCTTTTCCCATTCCACCATATTTTCTGAATCGCTGATCTCATCCGGTTTTATGCCTGACATCTGGCAAAGTGTGTCAAATGCGGCACCAAATGAAGTGGCTGATTGAAAGATGGTACGTATGACTGTTCCCTGTAAGCCCATGGCGCAAAATATATCGTTTCAGGAATAAAAAATACCTTTTCACGGCTTCAAAACTAAAGTTCTTTGTATTCAAAATTATCAATATTATGGATGCAACAAAAAGCATGTTTTTAAAAAAATGGGTATCCGGCAGCCTGTTCGTTTACCCGGCATTTTTAGGCATTTTACACCCGCTGATTGCACATGGGTTTACAGGCGATCATGATAAGATACTGACCACATCACAGTTTATCATGCACAGCATTTCAATATTCATTTTTGTTTTTGCAACCGTAGTTACAAGAAATAAAACATTTGAAGTAGTTGGGAAAAAGAAAACACTGTCAGATACCTGGCCCTTTCTTTTCTTTGCGCCCTGGGTGTTCTGGCTGGGTTATTATACGCTCTTCGTGCCATTTGATATTCTTTTTATGTTCCTGTCCATAGGTATCATCAACGCCATACAACTTCGGCCATTCATCAAGTCTCCTACCAAATGGATTTGGCAATGTATACTCGGATATTTGCTGGCAGCCTTTGCCGGAATTTTAATTGGCCTCGGTGCTTATCTCCGGTATTACAAAAATTTTCAGGGTATCTCCAGAGATCTGGCTACCTGGACATCCATTAGTATTCCGGCAGCAATCGTTGTTGCCTACTACTTCCGATATATTCTGAGCACGCAAATTCCGGACGAAGAGCTGCAAGACATGGCTTCAGAAAACAAACTGCAACTCTCACAGGTTGCTTAAAAAGCACGATTCAATAAAAATAAAATATTACAAATGAGATATCAAACATTCAATTGGCTCCTTTCAATTATATGCAGTACAATAGTTACGAGCTGTGGAAAAGATCATACCCTGCCTGATACTCCGGTTCCGGGAACAAAGAATGGCGTGGTAACCGGTATGATTACGGACGCTAAAAACCTTCCTGTGAAAGATGCACTCATCACGATTGAGCATACAGTGTGGTATAATTGTTATCTATTCACTTCCAGTAATAATGAAGGGAAATATGAGGTGTCATTGCCTAATGAACCTGCAGGCGACTGGACTGCCAAAGCCCAGTTTACGAAAACTGCTTATGGTCAAACCTATCAATTTGACCTGGAGCCTGATAACACCGGAGCTTTCAGCAAAGCCACCGCCGCTGTCCGAAACTTCAGGTGGAAGCTCAGCGGACAGCGGCCCGGAGGTACCGGTTATTATGGTGCACATGTTGACCTGTACCCATTGGGTATTGATTTGGATATGACAAAAATAAAACTGCTGTTTACCCCTTATCCGGGTGAAACGAATTTAATTGATGGAACAGTTGCTACTGCCTTTGAAAGACAAGTTGAGAATATTGCAGGTACATTTATGGCAAAGGACATACCCATCGGGAAATATACGGTCAAAGCATTTTACAATGACAAAACATTATTGCTGAATAACCGGCACCTGGAGGATAACAACGAAGAAGCTAAGACAGTGATCTTTAACAAAAACGGTTATCTCGGAGAAACGGAGTATAATATTGAATTTTATGTAACGGAATAA
>JAFDXI010000058.1 GCA_018268035.1 Bacteroidota bacterium
AATGATTTGGGCGAATAAAGCTATTTTTGACATAGAGAAAGTTGGTTTTGTTGTGCAACTCAAAGCTATTTGAGATACAGACAACTTTCTCTATTTTTTTTAAAACGTTTAGGACGCTATTGGTAATTAATGTATCCTCCGGACCTACATAATTCGTAAAACCATAAAAACTCGGGGTAATATCTTTTGGAATAAAAAAACTATCTGTTCTCGGATTAATGAAAGAATTTATTGCTCCTGTATCTATTAAATTTAATTGGGCAGCAATCATTTTTTTAAGTAAAGCTACTTGGTAATTATTGTGCCAGGCACCCGCTGAATCTAATTTTTGTGAAGGTGTTTTACCTTTCAAAAGAAGTGTGTCTGGGAAAACAGACATATAATTTACTTCTGAACTTTGAATTTGTTGTCCTAAAATTTTATCATTAAATTCATTTTTTGTGCAAGAAACATTTAATTAGGAGATTAAGATGCAGAGAATTAATAGGTTTAGATACTTCATATAATTTAGATTGTTGAAGATTGAAAAAATCAGTGCAAAGTTGTACCTAAATAATATTTATGTAACGCATATTTTTTGTTAAATTGCTTTTGTGGCAATATTTACAGCATCAGTTTTCTCAATAGGATAATTGCATTTAGATTTGCTGATAATACCATTTTCAAAACAAAGATCATTTGTCAACACCATCACAACAGTTTACAGGCTATTGGGCAGTTATCCTTGGCGGCTCCAGCGGTTTTGGTTTTGCGGCAGCAGAAAAGCTCGCAATGCATGGGATGAACATAGCTGTGCTGTATCGCGAAACAGCACATACTGAAAAATTATTATTACTCCGGTTTGAAGCGCTCGCCAAAGAAAATAATGTACGCATCCTTCCATTTAATATAAATGCACTGGATGAAAACGGTCGTGCAAAATTCATTGAATCATTTTCAAAACAGGCTGGAAAAAATTGTGTGCGTTTATTATTACATTCCATAGCAAGGGGCAACTTAAAACCATTGATGGCAGAAAAACCGGAAAATAGTTTAACCACCGATGATATCCGGCACACCACTTATGCCATGAGCAACAGCATCATTGACTGGGCCAGGTTATTATTACAAGAAAATTTGTTTAATAATGATGCCCGGATAATCGGGCTCACCAGCGCCGGTGCGGATAAATACTGGTCAGGTTATGCGGCGGTTTCCATCGCTAAAGCTTCATTAAAAAGCCTGGCAACGTATATGGCTGTTGAATTTGCAAAATACAATATCAAAACCAACCTGATTCAGGCGGGCATTACAGAGACTCCTGCTTTAAAAATGATTCCGGGCAACAGCAGTTTAATTGAGTTTGCAACAACAAATAATCCGTTGGGCAGGATGACAACGCCACAGGATGTTGCCAACGCCATTTATTTATTATGCACCGATGAAGCCGCCTGGATCAATGGCGCTTTGCTCCATGTGGATGGCGGCGAACATTGCCACTGATTATCTTTGCCATCATGTTTCAGGAAATTTTAGACCGGCTACCGTATAAATCTTCATTTCGTTTTGTGGATGAGATTACTGCATTGGACACAAACGGAATTACCGGTACTTATACTTTGCGAAAAGATTCATTTTTTTATGAAGATCATTTCCCTGGTAACCCGGTAACGCCCGGTGTAATTATCACAGAGATTATGGCGCAAATAGGATTAGTGAGTTTTGGTATTTATCTTTTATTGCAGGAAAAAGACTTAACAAATCCGAATGAAAATAAATTTCCATTGTTTACATCAGCAGATGTTTCATTTCTTAAAATTGTTCTGCCTGGTGAAAAACTTACAGTTGTTTCTAAAAAACAATATTTTCGTTTTAATAAACTAAAATGCTATATAGAAATAACGAATGAGAAAGCCGAAATGGTAGCAAGGGGTTTTTTTTCAGGGATACTTAAAAATATAGATTAAAACATAATTGCATTATGAGCAGGCGTGTAGTAGTTACAGGTTTAGGCGTTGTTTCACCAAACGGAGTTGGTGTACCTGCATTTCTGCATGCATTACAAAATGGCATATCAGGATTGAAGTTTATTCCGCTTTACCATGAATTAAATTTCATCAGCCAGGTAAGTGGTTTACCCGACTTTGATACCAATCAGTTGAAAGACTATATATCGGATGTAACTTATCATGGACTAAAAGTGAAGAATATCAGCTATGCCATCAAAGCTGCTGCAGATGCATGGATAGATGCAGGCAACAGGATTTATGATGGCCAGGTACACAAGGATACCGGATGTGTATTTGGTAATAGTATTTGCGATACCGATTTGATGAAACATGTGATTACAACAATTGATGCCAAACACAATCGTAAGCTTGGTTCCCGTGTAGTGGAGCAACTCATGAGCAGTGGCTCTGCTGCTTATATAACCGGTTTACTGGGTATTGGCAACCGGGTAATTACCAATTCGGCCGCCTGTGCTACAGGTTCTCAGGCAGTAGTATTGGGATATGAATACATAAAAAGCGGAATAGCCAAACGCATGTTGGTAGGCAGCACAGAAAGCGTAGATACATTTATATTTGGCACTTTTGATGCAATGCGGATATTGTCGAGAAAATTTAATGATGCACCGGAAAAAGCTTCCAGGCCGATGAGTGCAACCGCCGGTGGTTTTGTCGCTGGATCCGGCGCCGGCGCTTTAGTATTGGAAGACCTTGATTATGCTTTGGCAAGAAACGCGACTATTTATGCAGAAGTATTAGGCGGGGCCACCAATGCAGGGGCACAACTTGGTACCGGTACTATGACTGCACCCAATGCTGAAGGAGTCATCAATTGCATAACAGATGCGGTTAATAATTCGAATATTGATCCGAAAGATATTGATTTAATCAGCGGCCACCTGACTGCAACACTGGCCGATAAAACGGAAGTAGAAAACTGGTCAAAAGCTTTAAACAGGAGAGGAGAAAATTTTCCCATCATCAATTCTTTAAAATCAATGATTGGGCATTGCCTGAGTGCAGCAGGTTCAATAGAAATTGTAGGTGTAATTTTGCAAATCATGCATCAGTTTGTACATCCTAATATTAATCTTGAAGACCCTGTGCCGGAAATTATCGAAATTGCAGGCTTAAAGTCATTGCCTGTAAAAACAATAAACAAACAACTCAATATTGTTGCCAAAGCTAATTTTGGTTTCGGAGATGTGAATGCCTGTCTAATTTTTTCAAAATATAAAAAGTAATGAGCAGAGAAGAAATTTTTGAAGAGTTAAAGAAAGTATTGGAACCATACACAATGGATAAGATGTCCCTGAATACTATTAATGGTAAAACAGAGTTTGTCAGGGACCTTAAAATAAATTCAGCCAACCTGATTGACATCATCATTGATGCTGAAGACAGGTATGATATTGAAGTGGACCCTGATTCTGCAGAAAAAATCCATGATGTTGATTCCTGTATTGATGTCATCATGGATAAACTGAAAGCCAGACAGTGACAAGTACCGGTAATGATATCATTTCTTTAGAATTGACTGACCCCGTATTGACATGCAGGGAAAGATTTTATTCAAAACTGTTGAGTAAAACAGAGGTTGATTTATTTAAAACAACAAGCCCATTAAAGTTTCCATTGGAAAGTTTTATCTGGCTGGCATGGAGCATAAAAGAATCTGTATATAAGTTTCATAAAAGGAAAAACCAGGAGATTTTGTTTTCACCAACAAAAATTATTGTTCAAAAAATAAATTCCCCCACTGACAGATTTGAATGGAACAATAGAAAATATGAAGCTGTTTCTTTTGATGAAGCATTTTGTTTTTGTTGTGAAACCAGTTATGAAGGACAAAAATTTTTTACAAGGTCACTGGTATCTGAAACAATAATTTTTACTGTTGCCAACAACAGCAACAGTTTTGAAAATGTTTGCTGGGGTATTCAATATATTGATGATGATAATTACATCAATCAATCACAAACAGTGAGAGATTTTATGTTGGGAAAACTTCAGTGTATTATTCCGAAACAACAAATAGTGATTGATAAAACAGGAGCAGGATATCCGGTTTTGAGAGAACAGGAAAACATCGCTGTTTCTTTCTCACATCATGGACATTATGTGGCCTATTCTTTTGTGGCCGGTGAATAAAATAAAAAACAACTGTTTTTATTATTTATAAAAAAGTAAATCCTCTGCAAAAATTTATTTCTTCAAATACTCTTTTATTTTTTCCTGGTATTTTTTGCTGAGGGGAACCAATGGTAAACGCAGATAATTTTTTATCAATCCTTTCTCGGTGAGAAAATCTTTTATACCTGCAGGATTATTTTCAACAAACATGAGCTCATAAGCTTCCACCAGTTTATCGTTGATTGATTTTGCTTTTTTGAAATCAAGCTTCAGGCTGGCACGCACCATATCTGAAAATTCTCTTGGAAAAGCATTCGCAGCAACACTAATGACACCCTGCATCCCACAGGCAATTTGTGGCATTGCCAATGCATCATCACCACTCACTACTAAAAAATCTTTAGGCACATCGCGCAATACTTTAATGCATTGTGCAAAATCTCCACCAGCTTCTTTAATTCCTCCAATATTTTCAACTTCATTAGCCAGTCTGATGATGGTGCCTGCATCTACATTTTTCGCTGACCTTCCCGGCACATTATAAATCAGGATAGGTTTGGGTGAAGATTTGGCAAGCGCTTTATAATGTTGATAAATTCCTTCCTGTGATGGCTTGTTATAATAAGGTGAAGTGCTCAACACAGCAACTGCATTATCCAATGGATATGTTTCAAGTTCATGAACAATTTCATAAGTGTGGTTGCCACCAATGCCAACTACAACAGGCACACGCTTCTTCACGATATCATAAGTATATTTAATGATGTCTGTTTTTTCAGCACTGTGCAATGTAGGAGTTTCTGCTGTTGTGCCTAATGCAACAACAAATTCAACTTTGCCATTAATCACATAGTTGATCATATCCTTCAGCCCATCATAATCAACATCATAATTTTTTTTAAAAGGAGTTACCAATGCTACTCCGGTACCGCTTAATGTATCTTTTAAAGAAGCCATAAGATTTGTATTAAAAAATGAAAATTCATTCAACCACTCATTACAAAATCAACCCATATTATGAAAGACCTTGCTGACATCATCATCCTGTTCCAGCCGCTCAATCAGTTTACTTACATCTTCCGCCTGAGCTTCTGTTACAGGCACTGTTGTGGATGGTATCCATTCTATCTCCGCACTCAATGGTGTGATGGATTTATCTTCGAGCGCTTTTTGCAGTTTGCCAAAGTCAACGAAAGCACAACGCAACACTATAATATCATTTCCGTTTTCATCAGTGCTTTCACCCATTTCTTCCAGGCCATAATCAATCAGATCCAACTCGAGGTCATCTACCTGTAAACCTTCTGGATTTAATTTGAAGACGCCCATCTTTTTAAACTGGAAACTTACACTTCCATTATTGCCCAATGTGCCGCCGCCTTTATTAAAATGGCTTTTTACATTGGCCACTGTGCGTACATGGTTGTCTGTTGCAGTTTCCACTAACAAAGCAACACCGTGCGGAGCATATCCCTCGTATAAAATCTCTTCATAGTTATCCATTTCTTTGCCCGACGCTCTTTTTATAGCTGCTTCTATTCTGTCTTTCGGCATGTTTACACTCTTCGCATTTTGCATACAACGCCTGAGTGCAGGATTGGTAGCAGGGTCTGACCCACCAGCTTTTACTGCAATTGTAATTTCTTTTCCTATACGTGTAAACTGTTTTGCCATCCTGTCCCACCGGGCAAACATGGTAGCTTTTCTTACTTCAAAAATTCTTCCCATAAAATCAAACAAATACTTTAAGGCCTGCAAAGTAAAAACTTTGTGGTTGTGTTTAAAATGATTTTTGAAATACCAGGTTGTAAACAATGATTGGTGTAGCTAATTTCTAATTGATTTTTCAATGTAATAATTGAAATTTCTTTGAATAAAGTAGAAATATCGTGCCGGCATTTTTGAAAATATTATTTATCATTTTTAAAAAGAAAAGAGGTTGCACCAGTAATTGGTACAACCTCTTTTAAACATTGTGAATAATTCAATTAACCAAATAAACCGCCTTTTTTCAACAGTTTGGTGCCTTGTCCGATTTTATAACCGTTCTGATAAATTTCAATTTTATAGCTGCCTGTTTGATATTTTCCGCTTTCAGGTTTCCAGTCAAAACTTACCGGCATCCTTTTGCCTTGTTCATAATTTACAGTCACCTTATTGGTATAAACTTTTTCACCTTCATCCCTTGTATTAAATGTGCCGCTTCCATTACTTGGTATCGTTACCGGGTGGCCATCAGGTGAAGTAACGCAAACATATAAATCTTTATTACCACTGGATGCAATACGATTTTCATCCAAATCAAATGAAATCCTAAAGACATCAGTCTTTTTTGCTTTTGTTACTTCTTTTTCTTTACCGCTTGATTTTATATCAATTGCTGTTATATTGATGTTGGAAGCATGCAAAGTGGAGCCAACATCTTCCACGTGTGCTTTTTCAGCAGATGTTTCTGTCAGTGCTTGTTCCACTCTTGTTTTCTGTGCTGTTAAAGTATCTCTTTGTGTAGTAAGGTCCTGATTGGCAGTTGTCAATGTTTGGTTTTCCTGTTTCAATTGTTCCACCTGTGCCAATAGATCTGTGATCTTTCCATTTAATTCATTAATCATTGCACGGGCTTTTTTCAGGTCACCATCTTTCTTTGCCAATTCAGTTTTAATCTGGCTTTTAAGATTATCAATTTCCGTTTTACGGTCAGCCAGTTCGCCAGTAAGTTTTGTATTATCACCAGTCAAAGAATCCATTCTTGCCAGTGCATCATTATACTCTGCTTCAACTGCTGCACGGGAAGAATCTGCAGTAGTATATTGAGAAGTTATCTGATCTATTTTATTACTGGTCTGATTTTTATCATAAATAATATAACCCCATGTACCAACCAAAGCGGCTATTAAGATTCCATAAATTAATGTTCTATTGTCTTTAGGCTTTCCTTCAGGTTGGTTACCAGACGTACCCGTTGAAGGATAATTACTGTAGCTCATATATATGTTTTATTTGTTTGAGAATTTGCTTAATATTGAGAAAATATTTTTTTTGAATAGTACAATATCTTTATTTAACCTGCTCTTAATTGATATTGAAACAGTACCCTGTTATCAAAGGTTCGAATTACTTCCCGACGATATTCAAATTCTTTGGGCGGACAAAATTTCCAAAACCGTGCCAGAAAATATACCACCTGAAGAAAGCTACTTGCAAAAAGCAGGTATCCTGGCAGAGTTTGGAAAAATTGTTTGCATATCTATTGGCTATTTCTTTGAGGGGCCGGAAAGCAAAATCAGCTTTAAAGTTAAAAGCATTTATGGTTTTGATGAAAAGGAAATTTTGCACAATTTTTTGCAGATCACAGATACCTTTAACAAAAAGCAACGTTTTCAGTTTGGCGGGCACAACATTAAGGAATTTGATATTCCCTATATCTGCAGGCGGCTGCTCATCAATAATATTCCATTACCCGGTTATCTGAGTTTACATGGCGCCAAACCCTGGGAAGTAGAAATGGCTGATACATTACAATGGTGGAAATTTGGTGATTATAAAAATTATGTTTCATTACACCTGCTCGCCAATATATTAGGCATTCCCAGTTCAAAAGGCGATATGGATGGCAGTAAAGTGAGGGAAGTTTATTATGAAGAACAAAACCTTGAACGCATAGCAACCTATTGTGAAAAAGATGTAATAGTAGTGGCAAACATTATCCTGCGTTTTAAAAATATGCCCTTGCTGAAAGCAGAAAATATCCTGTTTGTAAAATAGTAGTACAATCATTGTTATCGTTTGTAAAAAGCTTCTATATTTGCACCCCGTTGGTGCGGTAGCTCAGTCGGTAGAGCAAAGGACTGAAAATCCTTGTGTCGGCGGTTCGATCCCGCCCCACACCACAAAGACCTCTGATAATTCAGGGGTCTTCTTATCTCTATGTATTGTGTTTATATCCTCTATTCTCATTCATCTGGTAAAACATATACAGGTTACTCAAACGATGTAGCAAGACGACTTACTGAACATAACTTTTTAGAAATCAAAGGTTTTACACTTCGCTATCGTCCTTAGGTTCTTATTTATACTGAATGTTTTGATTCTAAAACTCATGCTATCAAACAGGAAAAATTTTTTAAATCTGGTAAGGGTCGGGATGTTGTAAAGACTATCGTAAATAAATATTTACATAGCGTATGAGTGCGGTATCCGCCTCGGGCGGAAAAGGACTGAAAATCCTTGTGTCGGCGGTTCTCCACCTGAGGCGGACCGCCCCACACCACAAAACGAGCAGTTGTTCAAATTAAGAATAGCTGCTGCTTTATTTGAATGAATCAATTTCTTTTTGATTTATTCCGGATGGATATAAAAATATTAATGAGATAGTAGTACAGCCAGGTTTTTCAGAAAAAATTTTCAGGTACTCATGAAATTTTAAAATAACAAAATCAAATATCCATACTATTAAAAAAAATCTACTGATACAAGCCTTTACTCAATCCAAGCAATTCTTCAATCAACATCCTGTCATTGCTCAACCTCGGCACTTTATGCTGACCGCCTAATTTACCTTTTTGCTTTAGCCATAGATTAAAAAAACCTTTCCTCAGTTTATGAACAATTGGCATACGCAAAGCAATATTTTTATGTCGCTTGGCTTCATAATCACTGTTCAGGTTTTTTAAAGAAGAATCCAGTTCATAAACAAACTGATCCAGGTTAGCTGGCTCTTTTTCAAATTCAATTAACCACTCATGGGCTCCATTATCTTTCTGGCTGAAATAAACCGGCGCCGCAGTGTAATCATTGACAAGCGCCCCTGTTTTTTCACAAGCCATTGCAATTGCCGTATCAGCATTTTCCACTATTACTTCTTCGCCAAAAGCATTCATAAAATGTTTTAGCCTGCCACTCACTTTGATGCGGAACGGATAAGTGGAAGTAAACTGTATGGTGTCACCAACAAGATACCGCCACAGGCCGGCATTGGTTGAAATCACCAGCGCATATTGTTTTCCAATTTCCACTTTATTTAAACCAATTGTTTTGGGGTGTGGTTTCCCATATTCTTCCACCGGCATAAACTCATAAAATATACCGTGATTTAAAAACAACAACATCCCATCTTCTTCCAGGTTGTCCTGTGCTGCAAAAAATCCTTCACTGGCATTATACATTTCCATATAATGCACACCATCGCCAATCAGCTTCCTGAAATTTTCTTTGTATGGAGTGAATGAAACACCACCATGCATATAGAGCTCAAGGTTAGGCCAAACTTCTTTCAATGTTTTTTTGCCAGAAAGCTCAAGGATACGTTTTATCAAAATCTGTGTCCATGTAGGCACCCCGGAAATAGAAGTTACATTTTCGTTGATGGTGGACTGTGCCAATGATTCAATTTTTTTCTCCCATTCATCAAGCAATGCGATGGAGAGGTCAGGTGTGCGTATCCAATGTCCCCACACCGGCATATTCTGCATCAACACTGCACTCAGATCGCCAAAAAATATTTCTTCATTCAACTGGCTCACCTGGTGGCTGCCACCTATCACCAGCCCTTTCCCGGTTAATAAATTACTGTCAGGGTTGAATTGATAATATAAGGTGAGTACATCTTTACCACCCTGATAATGACAATCTTCGAGGCATTCTTCTGTTACCGGGATAAACTTACTTTTATCGCTGGTGGTGCCACTGCTCTTTGCAAACCAGTTAACAGGTGAATTCCATAACTGGTTTTGTTCACCCTTCATCAGCTTTTGTATCCAGGGCTTCAGGTCATTATATTCCTGTATGGGTACATTTTCTTTAAATTCTTTAATCCTGAAAAGGTTTTTGAAATTATGTTTCCTGCCAAATGCTGTATGCTGGCCATGCGTAACAAGATCCTGCAATATTTCACGCTGTGCCAATACCGGGTTGTCCATCCATTCCTGAATGTTGTTATACCTCAACCTGACAAGCCTCGATATCGTTGGCGAAATTAATTTCATATCAGTAAGGCAAATTAAGGAAATGAAATTAAATAGTTACTGATTATCCTCAAACAAAACAGTTACATGACAAAACAACTCAAAAAATAAACAAAGCCTGGAATTAAAATTTTAATTCTGATGGTAAATATTTAGCTACCAAATCTTCATAATAAGTCCTCAATATTTTCCAGTCAGGTGGTGTTGGATTTTTTGAATACAAATCATACGGATTAAACAATCTTACCCATTTCAACATATTGCGGTCATGGTCATCCATTAAATAATCATAAGCGCCTTCTCTATGCCAGGGATAAAATGAATGATACCGCAACATGTATAACCCTTCTTCAGGCAAACAATCTTTGGCAAGATGATAAACGTATTCATCATGGCCCCAACTCATCGTTACATTCCGCAAACCACAATTGGGTTGATACACACCATATTTTGAATTGTATCTTTCATCACTGTAATCCGGGTTGTTTTTAAAAAATTCAGGATACACAATTTTATCTGAATAAGCACAACCTACCGGAAATGTATCTCCTACCACTGCCCATTGTGGCTCGCCAAACAAACAAAGCACTTTACCCATATCATGCAATAAACCCACACACACCATCCAGTCAGGATGGCCATCTTTCCTGATTGCTTCTGCAGTCTGCAATAAATGCTGAAACTGGTCAAGATCTGTATCAGGATCTGAATCATCCACTAATTGGTTTAGAAAATTAAATGCATCCCACACCGGCATTTTCTTCTTATCAAATTTTAAATACTCAGCTCTTTTTTCCTGTACAAAATCATAAGTTTGATATGTATGGTTTAAGCGATAAAACTCCCGTACAGTATCCCTTCCTGGTTCATCATAATTCCTATATTCATCTGTTGATTTTGATGTGGCAATTTCTTCCGGATCCGGATACCTTTTTAATAAATCATCTTCCCATTCATCCAAACTATTTAAAGGATCTTTTTCTGTGGCAGTAAACTGATTATTTGTTGTTGCTCCCATATCAAAATTTTTAGAGGACTAAAGTTATTAAATAATGTGTAAACACATACCTATATACTAATTAATTACCTCCCCTGCTAATCAAGGCAATTAATGTTACAATAGAAAATTATTGCTGAAAGCAGTTGAAAGTTTAAACAATAATTGAAACATATTTTTTAAAAATTGATTACAAGCTTTTGTTTTAAACATCATAAAAATTATTTCAACAATGCATGTTAAAGAGGCTGTTTTTTAAAACCTACTGAAACAATATATCAGCCAAAAATATTCTTTGATTCAAAACCGGTTTAGGATTGAACGTTAGAAAACTTTACATTGTGTGGCAAAAGAAACCATCCCACTCATGAAATTGCATGTAGCCGATTATCTCATCATACTGGTATATTTCGCATTTGTAATAACAGTTGGATTTGTTATTAAGCGTAAAATAAAATCAAGCAACGACTTTCTTACCTCTTCGAGGAGTATCCCTTTATGGATAACCAGCCTTGCATTTATTTCAGCCAACCTCGGTGCTCAGGAAGTATTGGGCATGGTTGCCAGTGGCGCCAAGTATGGTATCATGACTGTTCATTTTTACTGGGTGGGCGCCATATTTGCGATGGTTTTTTTAGCAATATTCATGATGCCGTTTTATTATGGAAGCAAAGCCCGCAGTGTACCAGAATATTTATCTATGCGTTTTGATGAAAAAACACGTGGATTGAATGCAGTTTCTTTTGCAGTGATGACAGTATTTTCCTCCGGCATTTCATTGTATGCACTGGCAAAATTATTGGAAGTTATTTTGCATTGGGACTTTAATGTTTCCATCGGGCTGGCAGCAGGAATAGTAATGGTCTATACTTTTTTAGGTGGTTTAACAAGCGCAGTGTATAATGAAGTATTGCAGTTTTTTTTAATCGTGTTGGGTTTATCTCCACTCGTTATAATTGCTTTACATGATGCCGGTGGCTGGGCTAATGTAAAGGCACAGTTGCAACCACAGTTAACACATGCCTGGAAATATATGGGCAACGCCAATGACAACCCGATGGGCATCAATTTTATTTCTTTGATTTTTGGTTTGGGCTTTGTGATGTCGTTTGGTTATTGGTGCACAGATTTTTTAGTGGTGCAGCGGGCCATGATTGCAAGGAACATGGGTGAAGCACAAAGGACACCGGTGGTAGCAGCCATTCCAAAAATGCTGATGCCGTTAATTGTTGTATTGCCCGGCGTCATTGCCATAGCGTTAGTTCAGCCTGCCCTTCAATCTAAAGGCTATTCTATTCCATCAACAGCAAGTGGAGAACTGGATTATACAATGACATTGCCTTCTCTTATTGCACATTATTATCCAAGTGGTTTGCTGGGTGTTGGTATTACAGCGCTAATCGCTTCTTTCATGAGTGGTATGGCAGGAAACGTTACTGCTTTTAATTCTGTTTTCACTTATGATATTTATCAATCTTATTTTGTAAAACACAAATCAGATAAACATTATTTGTGGGTAGGAAAATTTGTGACTGTCTTTGGTATTTTATTTTCAATAGCCACTGCATACATTGCAAAAAGCTTCAACAACATCAATGATTTCCTGCAGCTTGTTTTCAGCTTTGTAAACGGCCCCTTGTTTGCTACTTTTTTATTGGGTATGTTCTGGAAAAGGACAACGGGTCATGGCGCTTTTTTTGGTTTACTCGCAGGCACTGTTGCAGCTGCGCTCACACATGGATTAACAATTGCTGAAGGCAAAGGCGGTTGGATTGCACCTATGTTTGAAATTAAAAGCGGCATGGGTCAGGCTTTTATAGTGGCTTCTGTTTCATGGATAGCCAATTTCTGCATCACCATTATCGTCAGCTTATTTACAAAACCAAAACCCGATGAATCATTGCGGGGGCTTGTATATTCATTAACTGAGATACCAAAATACCATGAACAAAAATGGTATTTACGCGTGGTGCCTTTGGGTATCCTGCTCATAGCAATTACTATTCTTTTAAATTTAATCTTCTTCTGAAATTATCCATCATGCAAAAGAAATTCACAGAACTCAGCTTTATCATCGGTACATTTTTCCTGATCATATCCATTATTCTGATAACCGGTTTTTTTACAAGCGACTTACTGCATTTTGATAACAATCTTTTTGCAGGTATAGGTTTCTTTGTTTTTGGCGCAATCATGATTTTAATTACACCAAAAAAATAATCACAATATATTTTTATCTGAATTTTATTTTCACGATTAATAATTCTCCCAACAATTATGCTATGCAAAAGATTTCGCTTATAGTTATTTTTATTTTCTGTTGTAGCTTATTAAAGGCACAGGAAATTAATCCCGACATACTTTCAAAAACATGGTCGGCAAATTGGATTGATGTGCCACATTCCGATCCTCATGACTATGGTATTTATCATTTCAGGAAGAAAATTATTTTGGATTCAAAACCTGCACAGTTTATCATCCATGTATCAGCAGATAACCGTTATAAACTTTTTGTAAACGGCCAGCTTGTTTCTATTGGGCCTGCAAAAGGAGATTTATATCACTGGAATTTTGAGACATTAGACATAGCTCCATTTCTTAAAAAAGACAGCAATGTCATTGCTGCCGTAGTCTGGAATTTTGGTTTCGAAAAACCAGTCTGGCAGACATCCTTTCGCACAGCATTCATATTGCAGGGAAACACAAAGGCAGAGGAAATATTTAATACAGATGCATCCTGGAAATGCCTGGCAGATAGTGCCTACAGTCCTTTGTATCCTCAGTTAATTTATTCTTATTATGCTGCAGGTGCCACAGAAAAAGTTAACATGAACAAATATCCAGTTGACTGGAAAAATATAAACTTCGATGATTCCAAATGGTCAGCTGCGCATGAATTATATAATGGTATCCCAAAATATGCTAACAACTGGAGCTCAAGCTGGATGCTGGTTCCAAGGCAAATTCCATTGATGGAATTAACACCACAACGTTTGCATACAATAAGAATACAAACCAATATTCATGCAGGTAATGAATTCCTTGAAGGTAATCAGCCTGTACAAATTGCTCCAAATACAACAGCACATCTTTTACTCGACCAGCAATATCTTACCAATGCATTTCCGGTAATACAATTCAGTAAAGGAAAAGATGCCGATATACAACTCACTTATGCAGAAGCTTTGTACATTGATGAACCGGATAACAAAGACTGGCGTTCGCAATCACAGAAGGGTGACCGCAATGTTATTGAAGGAAAACATATCGTTGGTGTGAAAGATGAAATTATTTCCAATGGCGGGGATGGGCAATCATTTACTTCACTTTCATTCAGGACATACCGTTATATAGCACTTGATATCACAACAAAGGATGAAGCCCTAACAATCAATGATTTTTATGGAGTTTTTACAGGTTACCCATTCAAAATGAATGCAACATTTTCAACGACGGATACACTGTTGAAAAAAATTCTTGAAGTGGGTTGGCGTACTGCCAGATTAGATGCTTATGAAACTTATATGGATTGCCCTTACTATGAGCAACTGCAATATATTGGTGATAGCCGCATACAGGCATTGGTGAGTTTGTATAATTCAGGTGATGACAGGTTGATGCGCAATGCCATTGAACAAATTGCAAATTCAACATTGGCAGAAGGTTTAACTGAAAGCCGTTTCCCACACAACATCCACCAGGAAATCCCAACTTTTTCTTTGATATACATCAGCATGCTGCATGATTATTTTATGTATCGTGGTGACAGTAATTTTATAAAAAATAAACTGCGCATATCAAGACAGGTGTTATCATTCTTTCACCAGTTACAACAAAAAGATGGAAGTGTCATACATGCGCCATATTGGGAATTTACAGATTGGGTGGATGCGCCAGGATGGAATTCGGGTGTTGGCCCTATTGGTGAAGATGGCTGTTCTGCAATTCTCGATCTTCAATTGCTGATGGCTTATCAATCTGCATATAGTATGGAAAAAAGTATTGGCATGAAAGATTATGCCATGCAGTATGCGTCACAAATAGATTTGCTGAAAAAAACAATTAAAGAAAAATATTGGGAGGGCAGCCGGAAAATTTTTGCCGATACAAAAGACAAAAAATATTTTTCACAACATACCAATGCACTTGCTATCATTACTGGTGTAGTAAATGGTGTTGATGCTCATCAGTTGGGAGAAAAAATATTGAAGGACACAACAATTGCAACAGCATCAGTTTATTTCAGGTATTATTTATACCAGGCTTTGACAAAAGCTGGTTTTGGAAATGATTATCTCAGATGGTTAGGCATCTGGAAACAAAACCTGAAAATGGGTTTAACAACATGGGCAGAGACTGATGATGTTAACCGTACACGCTCTGATTGCCATGCATGGGGCAGCAGTCCAAATATTGAATTGTACAGAATAGTTTTGGGAATTGGCAGCGATGCTCCTGGTTTCAGTAAAGTAAAAATTGAACCACATCTGGGTGAACTGAAAAATGTTTCCGGCTCTATGCCACATCCAGAAGGTAACATTTCTGCTTCTTATGTTTTGCAGCAAAACAAATGGAATATTTCCATCACACTACCTTCAAAAATCAGCGGAAACTTTATTTGGAAAGGGAAAGAATATCCTCTGAAAGCTGGTGAAAATAATTTTACCATTGCAAATAATTAGCGTTGCCAATCATTCATGATTTGATTTAATTGTGCAATGTTTGCAACAATGCAGCTTATATCTATCTAAAAAATAAAGAGGCTAAACAAATTGTTTTAGCAGGATTGAACTGGTATCGTTGTTGCTGCATTTATATCAATGAAGAATTTTTAATTTTTGAAATATAAGATTTCTTATAACACCAGTAAATGCAAAATGCCGGGAGTAATTCAAAAAGAAATATGGACGATTGGACATTCAACAAGAACACTTGAGCACTTTATTGAAATGTTACAATCATTCAACATAAAATTATTGGCTGATGTTCGCAGCTTTCCCGGTTCACGAAAATTCCCTCAATTCAACAAAGAAAATCTTGAACAATCATTGCCACAATATGGTTTTGAATATATCCACATCAAATCATTAGGTGGCAGGAGGGCTGTAAAAAAAGACTCAAAAAATATTGCCTGGCACCATCCTGCTTTTCGGGGTTATGCTGATTATATGGAAACCGATGATTTCAAAAATGGCATAGATATTTTGGAAAATATTGCGCTGCAGCAACGCACTGCTTATATGTGTTCTGAAGCTGTATGGTGGCGTTGCCACCGTTCTATGATTTCTGATTTTTTAAAACTCCGTGGATGGACAGTTTATCATATTATGGAAACAGGCAAAGCAACAGAGCATGATTATACTCAACCTGCAAGCATTATTAACGGCCAACTGGATTATCATGGACAAACACTTTTATAACTCTTTTATCAGAATCTTTTATCTTGCCTGAAAAAATAATGAAAAAAATTGCCTGCATCTTTTTATTTTTTATAGCAGGTTGCAGCACTGCAACAGAATTGAATAATTTGAATGGCGCCTACCTGTTGCAACAGCAGAATATGAAGAACAAAGATGTTGATACAACGACTTTTGAAAACCGTCAACTGAAAATTTATGCAGGTAATGTGATGATGTATGTTTTGTTTAACCCTTCACAGGATGCTTCTGCTTTCGCAGTGGGCAGGTATTCTTTTGCTTCAGGAAAACTTGCAGAAAATATCCTGTACAATGCTACCGAAAACCTGCAGAACAATATAGCCTTTTCCGATACTGTACAAATTGAAAAAAATGATTCTGGGTATGTGCAGGTAACGTCAAGGCCAATGGGTGCAAAAGGAGCAGTAAAAGTTACAGAAACATATTTAGCTGCCGGCGCTAATGCCACTTCGTTAGTAGATGGCGTATGGAAGCAGGTTTCATCTTATGCCCTGCGTGGTAATGATACCATCAGGCACAACGATATTGAATACAAGGCTTTTTATTCCGGTTATTTTTCCTACGGTGATTATTACACCGACACCCTTCAGCAAAAAAGAACAGGTATCAGCTACGGCACTTTTTCTATGGATAGCAGCCATAACCTTACTGAAACTATTACTGCATCTACATGGCCTGAGCTAACTGGTAAAACTTTTGTTTTAGGTATTACCAAAAGCGGCAAAGACAGTTTTACCCAGGTTACTTATAATCCGACCGGTGATAAAGAAATATCGGTGTATGAAAGGATAAAATAAACCACGAGTAAAACAACATTATTTTTTACAGGAAAGCTTCGCATTATTTACATTCTTTTTTTCTAAAAGCTGAATGTGACAAATAAAGTTACAGCAGTTACAACGAGGTTGTTTTATAGTCATTCTTAATAAAGACAATTTTCTTTTAGTTTTTTTTGTACAATAAAATATTGTTATCCTACAAGGTAATTTAACCTTATAATCTTTTCTCTCACCAGAGGCAAATGATATTACAGCTACACCAACAATTTATTTTTTTTTCTTATACAGCTAAGTTCCCGATTGCGGAATAGTTTCTACTGATTATGACAATCTTAAAATCTCTGGCAGAGAAATTTTTCCAATTTTTCAACTATGCATTAAAACAAACTCCCCTGCGTTCCCGGCCTTTTAAATTTTGAACGGTCAAGGCTCCAGTCTTCTGCATTCATGCCATATAATTTTCCATATTTACGGTATTGCTGTGCCACCAGTTGAGCTATGGGGCCTTCACCCCGCATACGCACACCCCACCGTGTATCATTCACCTGCCCATCATGGCTTTTCTCAATCAGGTGCCATACTTTATCTGCACGGTCAGCAAAATTTTTGTAGAGCCAGTCGCGAAATAAAAATTTAATAGCGCCATTCAACCGGATAAAAGTATAAGCAGTAAAAGTCGCTCCGTTATCCCTTGCCGCTTTCATGATACGTTGCATCTCATGTTCATTCAATCCCGGTATCATCGGCCCCATCATGATGCCCATGCGCACACCAGCAGTACTCAACTCATTAATCACCTTTAATTTTTGTTTGGCTGTTGTTGTACGCGGTTCCATCACCCTTCTCAAATCTTCATTAAAAGATGTTATAGATACCATCGCCGATACAATATTTTTCTTCCCCATTACCGACAACACATCTTTATCTTTTAATATCCATGAATTTTTTGTGAGGATGCCGACAGGCTGGTTAAACTCGTTGCACACTTCAAGCAACCCTCGTGTCAAACGGTATTTCTGTTCTGCAGGCTGATAACAATCAGTGTTGCCACTCAGCATGATGGGTGTTGCATCCCAACGCGGATGCATTAAAAATTTGCGCAACAACTGTGGTGCATTTTTTTTCACGATAATCTTTTGTTCAAAATCCATCCCTGCACTGTAGCCCCAGTATTCATGCACATTGCGGGCATAACAATAAATGCAGGCATGCTCACAACCTGCATAAGGATTCATACTATAACTCATACCTACATCGGGGCTCTCCACTTTGTTGACAATTGTTTTTACTTCCTGTTCCAGGTAAATAGTAGGCAAAGATTTTTCTTCCCAGTCATCAATCGCTTCTACATTTTCTTTTGAAACTTCATTGATTAAAAACCTGTTTTTAGTATTGAACTGTGCACCGCGGCCATAATGATATTGCGTTGTTTCTTCCTGTTGCTTTGGCCGTGGTTGTGCATTGGGGTTGCCTGCTATGTTTTTCATAAAAAATTTTTTCTTTCATCTTTATTTATTACTTCATTTTATGGAAGCTGTTGATGTGCTTTTATTAAAATATATAACGCTATAGAGTAACCTGCCTTCCGCAAAACATACATACTTTATTGAAATACTATAACCCGTTGCTCAAAATTTTTTAATAAAACCTTTGTGCTTTACCATATTTATCTTTTTGATTAAGCACGCTTTTATTTTTTACAGCAAAGAGGCTGCGCTCCATCACATGGATTACGCAGGTCACCACACCCCACACATGGCTGCGGTCGTCAAACGTTGGGAGTATTATATTACTCATACGCTGGTTGGCACAAAGCAACTCCACATTATTTTGACTACGTTGTATGCGGCGCACCAACAACTCGCCATCAAGGATGGCTACAATCACTTTACCGCTGGCAGGCCGCAGGCTGCGATCAACAATTAAAATGTCACCGCTGAAGATGCCGTCATCTATCATCGCATCGCCATTCATGCGAAAGAAAAATGTGGCGGGCTTGTTTAAAATCAGTTGCTCATTGAGGTCAATGCCGCGTTCCATATAATCATCGGCGGCTGCGCCAAAACCGTTGGCATTAGCGGTCCTTACATCATGCTGTGAAAAATTTTTGCTGCCGGTATAGGCAGCATTATAACCCGTTTCCCTTTCCATATACTAATTTTTTATTGACTAAATATTTTAGTAAAATTAAACTAAATAATTTATCTTAGCGGCTGGTTAGTAAAAAATATTTCCTCACAGTTTACAACTTTGTATATGCAGGATGGGTTAGCATTTTTACCCGGTTTCAGCGGGTGGCAGGTAGCGGGCAGCACGTATGAATATTTGCTGGTAGCATATCCCCCCGGTGAAATATTTGAGCGGGTGCAGGAAGAAAAGAAAAAATTTTCTTCCTGCCACACAACAGGCAGAATAGAAACAACTCAACCGCACATTGCCATCGCCGGTTTCAGGGCGAGCGAAGCAATGGAAGCGCGGCTTATTCAATGGATGCAAAAAATAACCGGCAGCCAGGAAAGGTTGCCTGTAATGTTGAATAATTACAGCGGCTCACCTTCTGCCAACACAGTGTTTATACGGGTGCAGTATCCCGGGCCATTCCGGCAATTTGCCGCTTCATTACAACCTGTCAATGAGTATATAAAAGACAACGGTTTTCCGCCGTTGCATATCATGAATTGCCCACACATCAACATTGCTAAAAGCCTGCAGCAACAGGTGTATGAAAAAGCTATCATGGAATACTCACGTAAAACATTCAACGCAGATTTTATGGTGGATGAACTGGTGTTGCTGAAACAGCAAAATCAGTATGATACTTGCAGGCAGGTAAGCCGGTTTAAGTTGGGTGCTTCGCTCAATTAAATAGTATTATATAGTTGCATCTGCCATTCAATAATCATTGATTTTTCATGATAGCAACTGCACAGATGATGATGAAAAATTTTATTATCAATCTTCCGCGCAGTGATGTGCAACAACCTATTTTTTAAAACAAGACATTAAATGAAACATCCCCTCATCATACAGGAATATTTAAACGAAGCCGAAACGCATGTGATGCCTGCCGAATATTTGTTGGTATTGCAACCACATGAAACTTTGTGTAATGATATCAAATCAATCAAAGAAAAATTTGCAGCCGCTTATCATCACGAAGGTGCAAAAAAAGGTTTGCCTAATATTACCCTTGCCCGTTTCAAACAATTTCAATCAACAGAAATGTATATCAGGCAAAGCCTGCGCAACAATGCAAGAATATTAGCGCCATTTAAAATTGAACTAAAAGATTTCGGCAGCCTTCCATCACACACCATCTTTATCAATGTTGTAAGCAAAGTGGCAGTGATGCATGCTGTAAAAATATTGAGGCAACAGGCACAAAAATTTATGAAACTTGATAAAGATAATAAGCCGCATTTTATAACAGAGCCCCGCATCACTATTGCCAGGAAATTGCAGGCCTGGCAATATGAAAAAGGCCGGCTGGAATACGGGCAAGCAAGTTTTCATGGCCGGTTTATTGCAGATGGTGCAGTGCTGCTCAAGCGAAAACAAAACGAATATTATAAACCTGTTGAGAAATTTTTATTTGAAGGAAAGAAAGCAACTATACGACAAACAAACCTGTTTACTACTACACCATTTCCTGAAAGAGACGATACATCTTTGATGAAATAAAAATAATATGCTGCCGCAAAAAATATTTACACAAAACCATCATATCAAAAGCCTTCCTTTTGACGGGCAGAAAAATTTTTATGCGTTGGTTGACTGCAACAGTTTTTATTGTTCGGCAGAAAGGGTTTTCCGGCCTGAACTGGCTGAAAAACCGGTGGTGGTGTTGAGTAATAATGATGGCTGCATCGTAAGCCGCAGTGATGAAGTAAAAGCATTGGGCATTGATATGGCAGTACCATATTTCAAGGCAAAGGAAGTGATTGAAAAATATGATGTGGTCACCTTTTCATCCAACTATAACCTTTATGGCGATATGAGTTGGCGGGTGATGGAAACACTGCGCATGCTGATGGGTGATCAAAACGTGGAAGTGTATTCAGTGGATGAATCATTTGTCAATATGCAGGCAGTGCCATTTGAAAAACTGGAGTTTGCCGCCATCCAGATCAGGGAAACAGTGGAACAGTGGACGGGCATCAAGGTATCAGTGGGAATAGCGCCAACAAAAACACTCAGCAAGGTGGCCAATCATATTGCCAAACGCGATAAGAAAAAAACAAACTGTGTTACCATTTTGAAAACAGCAGAAGATATACTGGATGCATTACTCAATACACCTGTGGCGGATATCTGGGGTGTGGGCCGGCAATATGCGGAAAAGCTGAAGGGCTTTGGCATCCTTGATGCTTATCAATTGTCGCAAATGCCAGAAGCGTGGGCAAGGAAAAACCTGGGCGGTGTGGTGGGCCTGCGGCTGATAAAAGAATTAAAAGGCGAACCGTTTATTGTAATGAAGGAAGCATTGACAGAAAAGAAAATGATTGCCACCACCCGCATGTTTGGAGCTGCTGTGCGTGATAAACAAAGCATCAAAGAGGCCGTTGCTACCTACACCTCAAGAGCTGCTGAGAAGCTGCGCCGCCAGTATGGTGCAGCTTCGGTGATCAGCGTTTTTGTTTTGCCAAAAATGCCGCAGGCCGGTGATGGCCATTTCTCTTATGGCCCATATATGAGCCACTGCATCCGGTTGCCGCATGCCACTTCAGCCACCGGTGAACTGATAAAAGCCGCGATGAATATCGTTGACCGCATTTATGAAGAAGGCAGGTCATATAAGAAAGCAGGCGTGGTGTTGAGCAGCATCGTACAGGACACTTCGGTGCAGGGGAATTTTTTTGTTCCTCATAAAAATAATAACAACCGCATCCTGATGAGTATGATGGATAATATCAACTTCAGCATGCGGGATGACATTTTAAAGTTTGCAGCCAGCGGCACCCACCGCAACTGGAAGATGCGGCAGGAGTTTCGCAGCCCGCGTTATACTTCAAGATGGGATGAGTTGTGCGAGGTGAAATAAATCATCAATAACGTGCTTTGCATTTGCGTTGTCCTTGTTCACAATAAATCTGATAGATAAAATGAAAATAATTTTGATTAATAATACCTCAGTGTATGACAACATCAACAAAACGAAATATTTTTTCAACCATTCACCCTTTCCATTTCATCTGTAGCGCCACTGCTGTGTTTAATGGTTTTGATTGGCTTACCAAAACGCCAGGTAAATGCTACTGTAAACACACGGCTGTCGCGGCGAATGATAAAGTATTCATCAGCATGTTCAAAATCCGTATTGCCTTCCATCACCTGTGAATGAAAGATATCGCGAATGCTGAGTTTAATCGTTGCCCTTTTATTGAATAAAGATCTTGAAATCGCTGCATTCAATTGCCCGGTAGGCATCAATGCTTCCTGCAGATCATTGCGTGAACGGCCGGTATAAAAGCCCGAAAGTTCTGCAGTGTATTTGTCATTAATGATAAACAGGTTATTCATGCTAAAGCTGAATTGCATTACATCAGAAGCATAATCATTCCATACATAACCTTTTAGTTTTTTATAATTCAAAACAAATTCACCGGTTAAATTCCACCATTTAAAAATATCCAGTTGCGGGCTTATGGATAAATCAGCTATATAAGCATTGCCCACATTGCCCTGTGAATAATATAAAATACCCGTGCTGTCTGTTAGAAACAATTGTGAAAAATAATCTTTGATTACACTGTAACTAAGTGTTGTCGTAAGCAGTGATTTATACTGATGGGAAAGCTCAAAATTCCAGGTGTATTGTGGTTTAAAATAGGGGTTGCCGGTTTCGTACGTGTACTTGTTAATAATGAAAACAAACGGGTTCAATGAATGAAATGCCGGCCTGTCAATTCGCCGGCCTGTAGTAAATGTAAAACCGTTGGAAGAATCTGCCTGCCATGTTACTGAAGCAGTAGGAAATAACCCATCATACTGTCTTGTGAAAGATGAATCTTTCCGCATCGCATTGCCCAACTGATTTGCTTTATAACTGGTGTTTTCATAACGCAGGCCAAGCTGTGCAGATATTTTATCTGACTGATAGTGCAGGCTTGCATAAGCTGCATTGATGTTTTCAGTATAAATAAAATGATTGCTTTTACCATAATCCGGCATCCATTCAATACCATTAAAATAATCATAACTGGCAGTGTTATCAGTATTGATATGAGATGTTTTTGCACCGGCTTCCAGGTGAGCTGTTTTGTCCAATTGCAAACTGTAATCAGCTTTTGCTGTAAAAATTTTTAATGTGGATGGAAGATTACCTTTTGATGCATCTGAATTGCCACTACCCGAAAGTTCTTTGTTTGAAAAATATGGATTGCTTGTGATATCATAATGCAACCAGTCAACATCTGCACTTATATCCTGCTTTTTATTGATAGTGTGTTTAATATTAAAATTGATACCACCATTCTTAAAACTATAATGAGAATTGCTGGTTGTTTTAATGCTTGAATCAATATTATTGTTGGCATTCAGCCAGGTGGCTGTTGCATCAGAACTGCCATTTCGTTTTGCTAAAGTTCCATTGAAGACAAGACCTAAAGTAGTATGTGACGTTGCATAAAAATCAATGCCAGTTTTTAAAGTGTGGTTATTGCTTTTGCCCATAAAAAGTGTAGGCTGGTCAAGGGTTGCAATGGTGTGACCTGCATCATCAGAATATGTTCTCAATGCATACAAATCGCTGTAACTTTTATTATAATTATCGCTGTAAGTAATAAATGTATTAAACCTGCCATTCCTGTAATTCAGTACGATGCTGCTATTGTCCTTTGGATATCTTCCCTGGGTGTATGCTGAAGTTATTGTTCCATTAAAGCCCTTTTGTTTATTCTTTTTTGTTTTTATATTGATGATACCTGCATTACCACTTGCATCATATTGTGCAGGTGGGTTCGTCATCAGTTCAATTTGTTCTACCTGTGATGAGCTCATCCCTGCCAGGAGGTTGTTCAGATCGGTGCCGGATAAATATGTTTGTTTGCCATCAATCAAAACCAGGACACCTTGTTTTGCACGCAGGCTTATTGTTCCATTCCTGTCAACTGTAACGCCGGGAGATTTTTCCAATACATCCAATACACTTGTGCCTGCATTACTGGGTGATGCATCAACATTTACGATCACATTCCCTTCTTCGTGCTGGATTAATGGTTTGCGTGAAGTAACTGTCACGCTTTGCAATGCATTAGTTGTAGGCTGTAGTATAAAAATAAAATTGTTTGTGCCTTTTTTATCAATAGAAATCTTAGAAGAATCAGTGATATAACCTGCAAAACTTATATTGAAATAATATTTGTCGAAAGGAATGTTTTCAAGCAGCACATTGCCTTTGTCATCTGTAAGGTCTGATTTAATTAATGTATTATCTGATAACCGTATTAAACTTACAATAGCTGCTTCCAGCGGCAATTGTTGTTCATTCTTCACAGTTACAAATATGCGTGTGCTATCATGCGGATTACGGCCAAATGTTGCTGTAACAATCATTACAGACAGGCTGAATAATAGAAAATTTTTGCAACGGAAAATCATATAGCAAAATAAAAATTGGTATGTTAATTTATTTTTGAAAAGTGTTTAACGGTTGTTTTAAATGGATGAAATGATTAAAAAAATTTCGGGTGTTTATGGAGTATTTTAAATATTTTGACTTTAATCAGACAATAGGTTAATAATACATAAAACAAAAATGTTTAAACAATAAAACATCAAAATGAATGTATCAAAAAATGAATTGACAGGAATTGACCAAACAGATATAAATAATGCCATTCATCACAGAAAATATATTTTTATGATTACACCAGGAGAAGTAAAAGGTATCGCCTTAACATTTGAAAATACAGGTGAAAAACCTCATTTTAACCGTAGAGCTTTTACAGTGAATGGAAAAATATTTGCAACATTATCTTTTGAAGATGAGACATTGAATCTAATGTTTGATCAACAAACGCAATTTATTTTTTGTCCACCCGGGAGTGATATTATTTATCCGGTGCCCAATAAATGGGGATTGAAAGGAGCCACAACCATCAATTTAAAAAAGGCAGAAAAAAAATTAGTAAAAAAAGCTTTGGAGGAAGCTTACAGGTTGAGAAAAAATAAATAGCAAAACTTTTTTACAGATTTTATTGCAGATACAAATTCAAAAACTATTGTATGAAAATAGGAGAAGCAAAGGCTCCACCCACCAAAGGCGGGCAAGCTCCACCAAAGGCGGGCAAGCATCTCTCAAAAGAAGATGGATAGCAATTAGCCTGATTAATAATTAAGCTATTAATAATATCACAAGCTTCAAACTCAAAAACTTTTATGCTTAATTGTTGAAATCCACATTCATCCTGCAAAAAAATATTTTGGATTATTGCTGAACAGGTTTTCTTTTGCTGAAAGGCTGCGGGATAGAGCGGTTACCCCGCTGATGGTTTTGTGCAAAGGTTTTGTGGCGGAGTAAAAGCGAAAGCCCGTACTACAGCTCTATAGCAATTCAAAAGCTGACAGCCCCAACAAAAAATTTTATAAGATGATTCTTTCCGACAAACGTATTTTAGAAGAGATTGAAAAAGGTACGATTAAACTGCAGCCATACAACCGGGAATGCCTGGGCAGTAACAGTTATGATGTGCATTTGGGCAAATGGCTGGCTACATATCGTGAACATATCCTGGATGCAAAAAAACATAATGAGATAGAACATTTTGAAATCCCTGATGAAGGTTTTGTTTTGTATCCACACATTTTTTACCTCGGCGTTACTGAAGAATATACAGAGACGCATGCGCATGTTCCTTTTCTTGAAGGTAAAAGTTCAACAGGCCGGTTGGGCATTGACATACATGCTACAGCAGGTAAAGGTGATGTGGGTTTTTGCGGGCACTGGACTTTGGAAATTTCTGTCAAACAACCAGTGAAAGTATATAAAGGCATGCCGGTGGGGCAGTTGATTTATTTTCCTGTGGATGGTGAAATTGAAGTGAAATACAATCAAAAGAAAAATGCCAAATACAGTCAACAACCTGACAGGCCGGTTGAAAGTATGATGTGGAAGAATAAATTTTAATGGGTACTTTCAATATTTATTACAAAGAGACTGCATGGTAAAATGTGCAGTCTTTTTTTTGAAAGTGGTTCGTTTGCTTTTTAAAAATAAATGATAACAATTCGTCATCATTAAATGCACTTAATTTTGTAGGGCAATTATGAAAAATTATTTTGTTGTTTTTATCTTATTATGTTTGAGTGCGAGTTGTTCTGCTCAAACAGATACTGCTGCTGCCAATGATACAAAACGTTTCCAGGGTGAATTGAGAACTGAGTATGAAAACCCTAATACTTCGCCATTGAGCGTATCTGCGAAAAAGGATTTTAAGGGCATTCATTTTTTCCCATTCAGTGAAAAATATGTGGTGGATGCAAAATTTGTAAGGACACCACAGGAAAAACCTTTCAAGATGAGTACTTCGGGCGGTGTGCGCAAAACCTATATCAAATATGCTGAAGTCTATTTTACAATTGATGGTAAAGAGTATAAACTGAATGTGTATCAATCGCAGGACCTCATCAAAACAGAAGAGTATAAAGATTATTTATTCATTCCTTTTACTGATGCAACCAATGGAGTGGAAACGTATGAAGGCGGGCGATATATTGACATCAATATCCCGGGCAGTGATCATATACAGATAAATTTCAACAAAGCATATCATCCATATTGTGCCTATACGGAAGGATACAATTGCCCGATACCTCCGCCTGAAAATAAATTGCCGGTAAGAATTGAAGCAGGAGTAAAATATTAATCTGTCACTTTCACATGGCTCCAGTTTTCACCACGTTTTATCCTGTAAATCTGCATATCGCTCACTTTAAATTGTTTCACCAGACTTTTCACTGGCTTGCCCTGTTTCAATAATTTTTTCAATTGCACTACTTTTTCAAAACTGAGTTTTGCAACTTTAGGATTGGGGCGTACATTCTTCCTGCGTGCCTTTTTTTCTTTTATTACACTCGGGCTTTTTTGCTGGTGTTTGTAATTTTCTTCAGGTGACATCCATTTCAGGTTGTCAGCACGGTTATTGAGTTTATTAAAATCAATATGGGCAACTACAGTTTGATCCGGTCTGTGTTTTAATAAAAAATATTCAGCCACCAACCTGTGCACCAATGCGTGATAGTGAATGGTCCTGCCTTTTACATCATCCATAAACTTTTTATGGAGGTCGCTTTTAAAAGACTCAAGCAAATCGGTCGTTTCCTTAATCACCCTTTTATTTTCTTTACCGGCGATTTGTTGTTTCAGTTTTGCTGATAACTTATCCGCTTGTTTTTTGAGATTTTTCAACCTCGTTTCTGTTTTTGGATCTCTCGGAGTAAAAAACTTTAAACGGACAATGCGATAGCCATTAATAGATGAGCCTTTCAGGATGTCGCCATCTGAATCTCTGTTGAAACTTCTGAGTCGTCCAAAATTTGAAACTTCTAATCTGTAATCATTACTGAAGTCAAAATCGAACTGAACTTCTTTCCATCTTTCACCCGGAAAACTTTTTACCATAAAATAATTTTGTCTTGTTTAGAAACTATTTCAGGGGCCTGATTGAAAACAACATTTTATAATAGCATCGGAACAATATTAATAAAAAATTCCGGAGCATACAATTTATAATTTTTATATATGGGGAAATTAACAGCTTATGATGTAAGAATTACTCATTTACCAAAATAAAAATTTACAGGCCATTTTAAAAAATGGCTACATTTAAAGATTCATTTCTTCACAAAATCAATTCGTTTATGAAACCAGATTTACAAAAACACCTTTATCTTCATCAACCTTTGCTGCAAAGAAGTTTGAATGTATTGTTTACTTTTCTGTGTTTTAATTTTTTTGCTGTGCAGGCAAACAGCCAGGGTACATGGTCATCATTAACCAATACTGCACCAAATCCCAACCTGGGAGGGATGATACTGCTGTCTGATGGTACAGTATTATGCAAAACATCTGCCGGTGGCACAGATGGTATTGGTAATCTCTACAATAAATTAACACCTGATGCAAACGGTAGTTATGCTAATGGCACCTGGTCATCTATTGCACCTATGAGTAAAACAAGATTGTATTATGCATCCCAGGTCTTGAAAGATGGCAGGGTATATGTTGCCGGTGGTGAATATGGCACAGGTGGTTCAGCAGGTGAAACGTATAACCCATTGACGAACACATGGGCCAACAATGGTGCTATCGGAAGTTTTGTTAGTGATGCCAATTCTGAGATTCTTGAAAACGGAACAGTGTTACAGGCACTTGTATCAGGCAATTTAAAAATCACAAAGATTTATGATCCTGCAACCAACTTATATTCACCAGGACCTACCTGTGTGGGCATCCATAATGAATCTGTGTGGGTAAAGCTCCAGGATAACAGTATTCTATTTGTTGACAGGGGCTCAAACAAATCTGAAAGATTTATCCCTGCATTAAACCAATGGATAGCTGATGCCAATGTACCTGTTTCATTGTATGATCCGTATGGACTTGAAACAGGCGGAGGTGTATTATTACCTGATGGCCGTGCTTTCTTCCTCGGTTCATTAGGACACAATGCAATTTATACCCCCAGTGGATCTACTGCACCGGGATCATGGGCTGCAGCAGCAGATTTTCCAAATGGCCAGGGCACACCAGATGCACCTGCTGCTATGATGGTAAATGGTAAAGTGCTTTGTGCAGTTTCTCCAGTACCTACTGCCTCCAACCATTTTCCATCTCCAACATCTTATTATGAATATGACTATACTAATAATTCCTTCACACGTGTAAATGCTCCCGGTGGTGGATTAACAACACCGGTTTCTGTTTATGAAACCAATATGATTGATTTACCTAACGGGCAGGTTTTATTTGGTGTGCAGGGTTCAAACCAATATTATGTTTATACACCTGATGGATCACCATTGGCTTCCGGCAAACCAACTATCACAAAAATCCAAAAAGCAGGTAAAGGAGTTTTCCGTTTTACTGGCCATTTATTTAACGGCATTTCTGAAGGCGCCACTTATGGTGATGACTGGCAGATGAATAGTAACTACCCGATTGTGCGTATTACTGTTAACGGTAAAGTATATTATGCAAGGACGTACAACTGGAATAGTACAGGTGTGATGCGTGGTAATTTGAACGACACAGTTTTAGTTGCACCACCTAAAGGTTTGCCTCATGGTACTTATTCAGTTGTAGTTGTTGCCAATGGTATAAGCTCCAATCCATATTCATTTAGCTTTGCACCAGCAGACGATCAGGGTAATGGTGATATGATTATTGCTGATAACAAGCTGTCTTCATCAATCAATAAAGTGAGTGTCTATCCTAACCCTGCTCCTTCACATACAACGCTGGAATATAATTTAGCAAAAACAGGATATGTAAACATCAGCCTGGTTGATGCAAAAGGTAATACTATTAAAGATTTAAAGAAAGGAACAATGCAACAGGGATATCATACACTGCCGGTTAGTACTTCCGGTTTATCAAAAGGAATGTATTTTATCAATATGGTTACGGATAATGGTGTGCTTACAACAAAACTCGTCGTTCAATAAAAATTTTCATTTTAAAAAAAGAAGCTGTTCAATTGTTGAGCAGCTTTCTTTTTTTTATGACAATAATTTATTGATAGCAGCCAGGTATTTTTCAAAATGAAAATTTTTAATCGCATTATTCATATTGGCAATAATATTGTCATTCATTAAGTTGCCAATACTGCCTTCATGGTGCTGACGTTCTGCATTGGTATGTGTTGGCGGAATAAAACTTCCATCGTCCACCTGCTTCCCGATTATTTTATATGCTTCCCTGAAAGGCACACCTTTCATCACCAATTCATTCACTGCATCCACAGTAAACAAGTATTTATATTTCTCATCAGAGAGAATATCTTTTTTCACTTCAATATTATTCAACATCAATGAAGCGATGGAGAGGCAATCTTTCAATGTGGTAAAAGCAGGGAATAAATGTTCTTTCAACAATTGTAAATCGCGGTGATAACCTGAAGGCAGGTTGGTGGTCATCATCATGATTTCATTTGGTAAAGCTTTTACCTGGTTGCAATGTGACCGTATCAATTCAAAAACATCAGGATTTTTTTTATGTGGCATGATGCTGCTGCCTGTTGTTAATGTTGAAGGAAATGAGATGAAACCAAAATTCTGGTTGATGTATAAACACACATCCATTGAAAATTTTGCGAGTGTGTCAGCAATATTTGCCAGTGCAGATGCAACAATCCTTTCAGTTTTTCCACGGCTCATTTGTGCATATACCACATTGTAATGCAGATCATCAAAACCGAGCAATGCTGTTGTCAAACTCCTGTTGACAGGAAATGAAGAACCATAGCCAGCCCCAGATCCCAAAGGATTTTTATTGACAACATCATAAGCTGCTTTTAAAACATTGATATCATCCACGAGGCTTTCTGCATAAGCGCCAAACCATAAACCAAATGATGAAGGCATTGCCAATTGCAAATGGGTATAGCCGGGCAACATATCATCTTTATGATTTTCGCTTTGCTCAATCAATATTTCAAAAAAAGAACGGGTAGCATAAACAAGCTGTTCAATTTCACTTCTTAAAAATAATTTCAGATCAACCAACACCTGGTCATTGCGGCTGCGGGCTGCATGTATTTTTTTACCGGTATCGCCTAATTGTTTTGTAAGCAAGAATTCTATTTGTGAATGGACATCTTCCACATCAGGGCTAATTGAAAAACGATTTTCGTTTTCAGAATTTTTATTTGGTTGTGTTGATTGATAAATTTTTTTTAATTCATTCACCAACGATGAGCTTTCTTCAATAGTCAACAGCCCGATAGTTGCCAGCATTTTTGCATGCGCAATATTTCCCAACACATCAAAAGGCGCCAGCAGCAAATCAAATTCTCTGTCATTACCTACAGTGAATTTTTCTACCTGTCCTTCTTCTTCGAGTGGGTCATTATTATTTTTTTGCCAGAGCTTCATATCAAAAATAATTTCTTGTAACAGAATAATGACAACTGATTGATGATTCTACAACACAACTCTTTTCAACAACTGAATATATCCTTCAATACCGTTTTTAATTTCATCAACAAAAATAAACTCATCAACGCTGTGGCTCCTGGCGCTATCACCAGGCCCCATCTTTAATGCAGGAAAAGACATCAGCGCTTTATCACTGGTAGTGGGTGAACCGTAATAAGATTTGCCCAACTCAATCCCTGCTTTTATCAATGGATGATTTAAAGCAATACCTGTTGACCTTAATCTTAAACTCCTTGGTGAAATAACAGACCCGATATTTTGTTGAATGGTGTGAATCACTTCTTCAAATTCATACAACTCATTTACACGGATATCAACTGTAAATTTACATTCTGCAGGCACCACATTGTGTTGTGAACCCGCATTGATGATGGTAACACTCATCTTGTTGGGACCAAGCAGTGATGAAATTTTTTCAAACTTAAAATTGTGCAGCCATTCAATATCCTTCATCGCTTTATAAATAGCATTCACACCTTCATCCCTTGCTGCGTGTCCTGCTTTGCCTTGTGCAGTACAATCCAATACCAGCAAACCTTTTTCAGCTACTGCCATATTCATTAATGTTGGCTCACCAACAATTGCACTCCAATCTTTATATGATTTATCATTATCTCCCTGCAAGCTTTTAAAACCATCATCATTCAACAATAATTCAATACCATTATTACCACTGATTTCTTCTTCAGCAGTTGCAGCAATTACGAGATTGAATGGCAGGTTTTGCTGATGATAAAAATGAATAAATGCTGTAATCAATGACACAAGGCAACCACCTGCATCATTGCTGCCGAGGCCATATAACTTATCATCTTCAATAACCGGTTGAAAAGGATCTTTCGTGTATTGTTTATTCGGCTTTACAGTATCATGATGAGAATTGAGCAGGATGGTTGGCAGGTTAACATCAAAATATTGATTGGTAGCCCAAACATTATTCAGCAACCTGTTGGTAGAAATATTTTTTGATTGAAGAAACTGTTCAATCAAATCTGCTGTCTTATTTTCTTCCCTTGAAAATGAAGGGACAGCAATCAATTGCTGTAACAAACTGATAGCTTCTTCAAAAACATCATCACTCAATCGGGTATCACTTGCAGAATTATATTTTTCGTTTTTGTTCAAAAGATGTTTTTATTTATGCTGTTATCAAAGTTCCCATTGCATTGGCAGATGTATTTTGAATTAAATCACCTGCATCGCCAATCAAAACTTCATGCACACCTGCATCAATGGCAGCAAATGCATTTTCAATTTTTGGGAGTATGCCTTCAAATAATTTTTTATCCCTGATCAACTGTTTGTATTTTTCTTTTGTGATGCGGGGAATTACAGAATTGTCATCTGCAACATTTTCCAAAACTCCTTTTTTTTCAAAACAATAAATCAATCTTACATCATACAGTTTTGAAAGTGCAATTGCAATTGTTGCTGCGATGGTATCAGCATTGGTATTTAAGATATGACCCATTCCATCGTGTGTGAGTGGAGCTAACACCGGCACAAAGCCGGCAGCGATAATTTTCTCCAGGTTTTCCACCTGCAACTGTGATTGATCAATATCACCTACCCATCCAAAGTCAATCATCTCTTCTGACCCATTACTGTTTGCAATTTTTTTTGGAGGCCTTTTTTTTGCAGGAATAATATTTGCATCAGCGCCTGTCAATCCAATAGCATTGCAATGAAGTGATTGCAATTGAGCAACAATTCTTTTATTCACCAACCCGCCATACACCATCGTTACCAAATCAATAGTTGCATCATCTGTAACCCTCCTACCGTTAATATATTTCGATGTTATACCAAGTTTATTGCCCGTATCGGTTGCAATCTTCCCGCCGCCATGCACCAACACTGCGTTATAGCTTTGAGCAGTTGAAACTGTTGTCACAAAAATTTTTGAGAATTCATGCAGGAATGATGACAGTTTATCATTGTCATCAATAATGTTGCCACCTACTTTTACCACGAATAATTTTTGCCTGCTACTATTTTTCAAACCTGTAGCATCATATTTATCAGCCGATGGGGCATAAGAAAATTTGTCCAGGTAAGTCATGCTCATAAAAAATATGTAGTTGCAAAAATTGCTCTTACCGAATATCGGAAGATTTTAAAATACTGCTGATTACTGCCTGTGCAGCCCAAACACGGTTAGCTGCCTGTTGTGTTACAATGCTGTTAGCGCTGTCTAACACTTCATCACTTAACTCAACATTTCTTCTCACAGGAAGGCAATGCATCACCTTTGCATGATTGGTAATTTTTAATTTTTCTTCAGTCAACATCCATTGCGGGTCATTTTCATAAATCTTACCATAGTCATTGTAAGTGCTCCAGTTTTTTACATACACAAAATCTGCATCCTTCAATGCCTCATCCTGGTTATGTGTGATGGTAGCGCCTTTTGTAAACTCTTCTTTTAGTTCATAATCCTGTGGATGGGCAATGACAAAATCAGCTTCACCCCATGCATTGATCCATTGCGAAAAGCTATTGGCAACACATTGTGGCAAAGGTTTTACATGAGGCGCCCATGTTAAAACAATCCTGCTTTTGTTACCTTTTTTTAATGATGGAAATTGATGTTGCTGCTCCACAATGGTGATGATGTCAGTTAAACTTTGAAGTGGATGCAATGTTGCGCTCTCCAAACTTATTACAGGTACGCCACAATATTTAATAAACTGTGTGATGTATAATTCACTGTAATCATCTTCCCTGTTTTTTAGAGATGGGAAAGTCCTGATGCAGAGGATATCAAAATAACTACCGAGCACCGGCGCCGCATCTTTGATGTGTTCAACAGAGTTACCACTCATGATAGCGCCTTCTTCAAACTCCAATGCCCAGCCTTCTTTGTCCACATTAAAAACTATTGCATCCATACCAAGATTAGCTGCTGCCACCTGCGTGCTTAACCTTGTGCGCAAACTCGGATTTAAAAATAATAAACCTATTCGTTTCCCTGCACCTAGGTTTTTATCCATTAAAGGATTGGCTTTATATTTTAATGCATCTTCAACGAGCGTATTGATTGCATCGCTCAAACCAGTTGTTCCGGGGAACGGTTGTAAATCTTGTACAGATGTAAATTGTTTCAATGTGCTGACTATGTATTTATCTCAATAATTTCTTTTGATTCCTCTTGTGGTGGTGCTTTCATTTCAGCGATAGCTTCCTGCAAAGTATCTAAAAACTCGTCCACCTGTTTACGGGAAATATTCAGTGCCGGTAATAACCTTATGGCATTGGGTTTGGCCTCGCCTGTGAAGATGAAATAGTCATTCAGTAATTTTTTTCGCAGGTCTTTGATTTCGTCCGGCACATCAAAACCAACCATCAATCCTTTTCCACGAACATTGTCTATGCCATCTATTGATTTTAATTTATTGATGAGATACATGCCACGTTGCTTAGTCATCTCAACGAGGTTATCGTTTTCAATTACTTCAAGCACTGCAAGAGCAGCAGCGCAGGCAAGATGGTTGCCTCCGAAAGTAGTGCCCAACAATCCATGTTTTGCTTTGATGTAAGGCGCTATTAAAATGCCGCCAACAGGAAAACCATTGCCCATACCTTTTGCCATAGAATAAATATCTGCATTGATACCTGCATGGTCCAATGCAAAAAATTTCCCGCTCCTGCCATAACCACACTGCACTTCATCAGCAATCATAATTGCATCATTGGCATCGCACAACCTTCTTATCAATTGCAAAAAACTTTCTGTCGCCACATTGATGCCGCCAACACCCTGTATGGCTTCAACAATCACAGCAGCCACTGTATTACCATTCGTTTGGAAATATTGTTTTAGTGCAGCTTCATCATTGAAAGGAAGAAAATCAATATTGGAAGTTTCATTTACCGGCGCAACAATATTTTTATTATCAGTTGCTGCAACAGCAAGTGATGTGCGGCCATGAAAAGCTTTATTAAAAGCAACAATTTTTTTTCTGCCTGTATGAAATGATGCGAGTTTTAATGCATTTTCATTGGCTTCAGCACCACTGTTTACAAGAAACAACTGGTAACCGTTTTTTCCACTCACCGCAGCCAGTTTATCTGCAAGCTGTTGTTGAAGCGGTATGTGAACAGAGTTAGAATAGAATGCAATTTTTTCCAACTGCTCTTCAATTCTTTTCACCCAATGCGGATGTGTGTGGCCGATGCTGATTACTGCATGGCCGCCATAAAAATCCAAATACTGTGCACCATTTTCGTCCCACACATAAGAGCCTTGTGCTTTGGTGATGGTGATGTTGTTTAACGGATAAACGTCAAATAGTTGTACACCTTTCCCAGCTTCAGTGGATTCAGGTTTGTTTTCTTTTTCTTTGATGGAATTATTCATATAAAATTTTTTTTGCTGCCTTATGCTTTTGTGGGAGAGGCTAAAAATAATTTGCTTTTAATTTTAATCCTGTTGTTTCATCAAGGCCAAACAACAGGTTCATATTTTGAACAGCCTGGCCTGATGCACCTTTTAATAAATTATCCAAAGCAGAATGTACTACCAATTTACTGCCAACTTTTTCAAGTTGTATCAAACATTTATTGGTATTCACCACCTGCTTCAAAAAGATGGCTTCACCACTAACGATTGTAAATACTGAATCACTGTAAAACTTTCTATATAACTCATTCAGTTCAGCCAGTGAAAGTTCACAATGTACGGTGGAGCTGATAAAAATCCCTCTTGTAAAATCGCCTCGCCAGGGAACAAATGACAATTGTATATCATTGTTTTTTTGTAGTTGTGTCAATGATTGCATCAGCTCTCCGAGATGTTGATGGGTTAAAGTTTTATAAGCTTGTATGTTATTGGCCCGCCAGCTAAAATGTGCAGTGGATGAAAGTGACTGGCCTGCACCTGTTGAGCCTGTAATACCCGTTGTGTAAACATCATCCAACAGTCCTTCTTTAGCTAAAGGCAACAACCCCAACTGGATGGCTGTAGCAAAACAACCAGGATTGGCAATGTTGCGGGCTGACTTTATTTCTTTTTTATTTAATTCAGGCAAACCATAAATAAAGTTGCGGTTTTTATGATGCGCTGTATGTGTCAGCCTGAAATCGTTGGCCAGGTCAATAATTATAATATCATCAGCAATTTCATTTTCCGATAAAAACTTTTTTGAATCACCATGACCTAAACATAAAAACAATACAGTTTTATCATGCTTTATTCCGGAAGATGCTTTGCCCAACAACATTTCGTTGAAATGGTTATCACCTGCAAATTTTAAATCAGTTTCACCCAGTAAATCCTGGTGCACTTTAGCAACAGGGTTGCCTGCATTGCTTTTACTATGGATAAATGCAATTTCGACATCAGGGTGATTGATCAGCAAACGGATTAATTCACCACCTGTATAACCTGCGCCACCAATTATACCAGCCCTTATGGATTTATGTTTTCCATTTGTAGCGTTTATTGATTTGCTATTATATAATTTTTCTGCGTTCATCATTTATATCTAAATCTTATTAGCTACCTGCATCAAAAAAATCTTGCATCATGGAATCAACGATTATTAAAAAAACATAAAGCCTGTATCAAAAAAAATATTTTTAAAACAACTGTCTTTGTTCAAAAATAAAACATGTTTTTCTCCTATCATTGTTCTTTGTCATCATTAGCATGCAGGTTCATAAACATTGCCGTCTGGTTGCCAAAAATTTTACTGAACCCACGCACATCTTCACCGGTAAAACCAGTATTCATTTCGCCATATTTTCCAAACCTGCTATTCATTAAATCGTTGCTGCTTTCAATACCTGCGATTTGAAAACGATAAGGCATGAGTTGCACAAAAACATCACCTGAAACATTTTGTTGCGAGCTGTACAGGAATGCTTCAATGTCGCGCATGACAGGGTCAAGTACCTGGCCTTCATGCAGCCAGTTGCCATAAAAATTGGCAATAGTATCTTTCCAGCTCAACTGCCATTTGGTGAGTACATGTTTTTCCAAAGCATGGTGTGCTTTAATGATAATCATTGGCGCTGCTGCTTCAAAACCCACACGGCCTTTTATGCCGATAATGGTATCGCCCACATGGATGTCCCTGCCTATACCATAAGGCCCGGAAATTTTTTGTAAGTATTGAATAGCTTCAACGGGATGATTAAAGACATTATCATTGACATCAGTTAATTCACCTTTTTCAAAATGCAATTTCACTTCTTCAGTATCGTGTTTTGTAACTTGTGTGGGCCACGCCGATTCAGGCAACACACCTTTACTGTTTAAGGTTTCCCTGCCGCCAACGCTGGTGCCCCATAAACCTTTGTTGATAGAGTAAACTGCTTTTTCAAAATTCATCTCAACACCTTTCTGTTTTAAATAAGCAATTTCATCTTCACGGCTGAGTTGCAAGTCACGTATAGGTGTGATAATTTGAATATTGGGAATCATGATGTGAAAGACCATATCAAAACGCACCTGGTCGTTGCCTGCACCTGTGCTGCCATGGGCCACTGCTTTTGCGCCAATTTTTTTTACGTGCTCAGCAATATGTAAAGCCTGCACCAGCCTTTCAGCACTAACACTCAAAGGGTAAGTATTATTCTTCAAAACATTCCCGAAAACAAGAAATTTGATTATCCTTTCATAATAATCATTCACTGCATTGACTGTGGTATGTGATGCTACACCAAGGTTATAAGCATGTCGTTTAATCGCTTCTAATTCGCTATCGCTGAAACCACCAGTGTTGATGATAATACTATGCACTTCATAGTCCATGTCATCGGTTAAATATTTCACACAAAAACTTGTGTCTAACCCGCCGGAGAAACCTAAAACAATTTTGCTACCTGCACCTGCAAGCGGTGTTTGATGTTGCTGATTACCTGAAGTGGATAACATATCTTATTTAGTGTAATTATTTTTTTTCAATATTGTTTTGACTGTATCAAGTTGTGGTTATGATCACCCTGTGTGATGCACCTGTAAATCTTTATGAAAAAAATACCGGTAAAATGTATGACAATATTTTTTTTCTTTTCTCTTCTTTTTCAGTCGGCTTCTTTTTGTCTTTTTTCTGAAAGGCTTTTAAAAATCCGTATTGTTTGAAGCGCATAAACCGCTCGTAAATCCTGCTGTTTTTTTCAAAGACTTCTTTTGTTTCTTCAGGGCTGTCATGGTCTGCAGAGTCATACAACATGGCCGTGCATAAACAGTTTTTTCTTCCTTTAGACATGAGGATGTCATAATTGACGCAGCTTTTACACCCTGCCCAAAAGGTTTCATCCTGTGTAAGCTCGCTATAGGTAACCGGCTTGTAACCCAGGTCACTGTTGATTTTCATTACAGCAAGACCAGTGGTTAACCCAAATATTTTGGAAGCAGGATATTTCTTTCTTGACAGATCGAATATCTTTTGTTTAATCTGTTTGGCAACACCTGTTTTCCTGAAAGGTGGTGAAACTATGAGGCCACTGTTGGCAACAAACTCTTTGTTGCTCCATTCTTCAATATAACAAAAACCCACCCAGGTATTATCGGAGGTAAATGCAATGACTGCTTTGCCTTCATTCATTTTTTCTATGATGTAAGCTTCACTGCGTTTGGCAATGCCGGTGCCACGGGCTTTGGCAGATTCTTCCATTTCTTTTACAATGGTTGCTGCAAAATCAGCATCACCACTATTGGCTATACGTACTATTACTTTTTGTTCCACTTTGTTTGATTATTGATATGAATTAAATGATGCAGTGCAACAATCATTTGTTACACCTGCGGGCATAGACATGCATGACTGGAAAGATTAAATTCTCGGTCGTCGTGCCGGTCGGAAACAAAATGGATTGGAAGATAAAACAACACTCACCAAAGTGTGGTGAGAAACATGAAGACTGTTATGTGTTGTGTATGTTTTCAACTTCAGTTCAAGATAAAAATTGTGAACCAATATTTTTTTGAGGGGGTAAAAATAATAATGTTTGAAATATAAATGCGTTAATTTTTTTTTGAAACGAACAAGTGTTTGTTTGAATAAAATATTTTTGCTTTTTATCAAATAAAAAAATTGAATCAACATTTGGTTTTTATTGTTGCAGCAAATAAAGAAAAAGATTTTATGGCCATTCAATTGATAGAATATAACAAATTTTTAATGATGCTATTACAAACTGAATAAGTGAAAGCTTTTTAAAGTTTGGAACCCTATTTTTGCGAGGTCAACAATTGAATATAATCAATACAGGAAATAATTAAAACAAATACTATGAAAAGAACGATGATCGCAATCCTTGCACTTTATTGTTATACGGCAAATGCACAGGATGCTACTGTACAAAGTATGAAGACAGACGCCTCTAAAACCATCACCAAAGACCCAAATGATACCATACCTAAGACATGGAAAACAGGTGGGTTGTTCAGCCTGAACCTGGCACAAGGTTCACTGAGCAACTGGGCAGCCGGTGGCGATAAATTTTCTTTCTCAGCTAACACATTAATCAATGGTTATGCTTTTTACAAAAAAGGCAGGCATAGCTGGGACAATAATCTTGATTTTAATTTAGGCTATATCAATACAACGAGCCTGGGAACAAGAAAAAATGATGACCGTTTTGAATACCTTTCTAAATATGGTTATGCTCTCAACCCCAAACTTAACCTCAGTGGTTTATTTGATATCAGGACACAGTTTTTCAAAGGATATACTTACCCTGATGCCACAACAAAAACATATTCATCCAATTTCTTCGCACCGGCATATATTATTTTAAGCCCTGGTTTTGATTATCACCCGGTAAAAAATCTTACCATTTTTATTTCACCTGCCACAGCCCGCTGGATCATTGTAAGTGATACTGTGCTTTCTACATTGTATGGTGTAGCAGCAGGCAAGAAAAGTGATTTTCAGTTTGGCGCATTTGCTTCTATTGGATATACTGCAAACCTGGGCAAGATTGTTACTTATACCGGCAAGCTGGATATGTTTTCAAATTATAAACACAATCCGCAGAACATAGATTTATATATGACAAACCTGTTCGCTGCAAAAATCTCAAAAATACTTTCTGTTACCTATAGCCTGTCTTTGATATATGATGATGATATCAGGCAGTTTGGCCCCAATTTAGATGCACCAGGGTTACAGTTGCAATCACTAATTGGTGTAGGCTTATTGGTGAAATTGTAATTGATAATTTTATTATTGAGAAAGCAGGTAGTAGAATTTTTGCTACCTGTTTTTTTTTAAAATAAATATCATCTAAATATTTTGCGCTTTTGAGATAATGTTTGGCCAATATATTTCAGAACGAAGCAAAACAAAAGTTCATTGCATAAACATTACCCTGGCTATTACAAATGAGAATGTGGCTTGTAGTGTATTATTATAGATCCAAAATTAGTTTCAATTTTCTTTGAGCAACATAAACTGTTCTCCTGTTATCTTACCCATCTTTTTTATAAAATGTTTCTTCACTGATGCTTATATGTAGATGATGTTTATAAAGCCAATCGCAGAATAAAAAAAAGCAAACCTCAAAGTTTGATAAACATTTTAAGAATATACAACTGTATCATCATAATGCAACAAAGACACCGTTCAGTCCTGCTTTTGGTAATACTGTATGGCATTCGTCTTTTTTATAGTCACTACTTATCAATTTTGTTATCAATGCTCTGTAAAATATGGTATATTATCAATAGAATGCATCTTGGCTTTTTTCGACATATCATCAATTAAAACTTCTTGCATGCCCTGGCTAATTGCAATTAATGAATGATATGCAACAGAATGAGGTGATAATTTTATTCCTGAAAAGTTGGACATCATATTTGTGTCAATAAAACCTGCGTGAATAGCTGTTACTTGAATACTATGATGCTTAAGTGCAATTCTCATATCATTTGTTAGAGATAATGCTGCTGCCTTTGACATACAATAGGCCAAATTGCCATGACCATTTAGCCAACATCCGGCTGAAAGAACATTTGCAATAACCCCTCCGCCATTTTTAATCAATGTTGGCGCAAAAGACTTGCTTACCGACAACATACCAAATAAATTTGTTTCAAAAACGTCTCTTACGACTTCCATTGTATTATCATCAAGCAGATTTGCTTTACGATAAATTCCTGCATTATTTATCAACATATTTATATCAAGAATCAAACTTGACTGATTTTCTATATTTTTCTTATTTGTAATATCAAGTTCTATTGGGATTACTCCTTTAGTCGTTATCGTATCCGGTTTTCGTGTAGCAGCATATATTTTTTTTGCGCCCATTTCCAAAAGCACCTGGGTAAATGCAAGCCCCAATCCTCGATTGGCGCCTGTTACTAAAACAACTGAATCTTTTATTTTCACGTTAATAATTTTAATCGTTTGTTTTTCACTTTACTGACACATCAGTTTTCGTTCATCCTTTCAGGCAATTTTCTGAACACAAAGTTTCATTTTTTTCTAAAGTTCATTAGAAATTTAAAGCTTCATGTTTATAGTCAGATCGTATGACACAAAAACCATCAGGCGCATTTTTGATTCTCTACATTTCAAATAAACTATTAATTACTTTATTGAAATAAGAAAAAGTTCTTGCTCCTTTTGTGCCAAATTGCATACGCAGCATTTTACTTTTAAATGAACGAATTTCTGGGAAGCTTACAATTAGCAAACTAAAAGCAGAGAATTTATTCGTCGTCCCGCTTTATTGGCAATGCCTTTATTGAAGGTTCTACATTTTCATCTCTATCAACTGTTACTTTCAATTGACCTTCCTGCTTAACTAAGTTGACCTTAAATTCCAATGAATCTAACTTTTAAACTATATAAAGGGACAGTCAATTTCAGGAAGCAGGCTGCTTTTATTAAAAAGGGTAAGCTTTTGATCCAAAGCCATGCACCATACAACAATAATAACACAACATCAAAGATAAAAAGGCTGCTCTTGCCCGGCTCATTTAAACTTATATATTCAGTATTTACATTCCTGATTTATTTTATAATTTTCATTATATCTGGTCGTTGATTAATCATAAAATTATTTTCGGTTCAAGAATTTTCCTGAAATTTAAAAAACACACTTGCACTATAACGAAAAGTAAAAATGAATATCACTATGCTTGAAATATTGCTGGATGAAAACAAACTATATGGTGATATAAACAAAGAATTATTCCTTGAAAAACTAAACATGGTATTTTCAAAATTCAAAGAGGCTGCTGATACCTTTTTATTTTCACATAAAGGAGTTTGCTTTTCAGAAAATTGCCCCAACATTTCTTGCAGGGGTTATTCATTTGTGGGTAATAATTCCCAAAAACATATTGATTTCGTTTTCATGAATCAGAAAAAGAAATTGAAACGATTAACCAATGCAAAGGGTTTTCAACAATGGATAAAACGATTGAAAGGAAAAATTTAATTCTCATTGATATACAATTAGATGAGATGGTAAGCTTTAAACCATCTGAAGAAATTTTGATCAAAAGCCAAAAATGTATATTAGCTTATGAAGAACTCATGCAACACCAAAACTCTGTAACTAATAAAGAAATATACTGCGACTGGTTAGAGAAGCACTATGATTTGTTCAAATCATTTGACTCCACACCAATCATCTATACTGACCTTATTCAGTTTTATGATCTCTATTATATAATCAATGAACTCAATGACAGTTTGCAATACAATGATGCTGCAACTGAGCAATTGAAAGTTTTCAAACTATAGATAAAAACAACGAACAACAGTTGCTAAAATGGCTAATTGAATATGAAAGGATTGGCTATAATCATTATCAGTTTAATTAAAACGCTTTTGACTTTGAAAATCCAGAAAATAGTGTGTATTTTCAGGTTGCTAAATTGAAAATAGATACATCAGATTTTATTGAGATTGCAAAATTTTAATATTTGTTTGATGAATATTTTTGGGAAAGACATGAGAAATACACCACCTTTAGTCATGAAGCATCTATAAAATATTTAACGAACTGTAAAATGTCAAAATACATTGATTCTTTATCTTATCACTTAAACAAAAGAGGTATTAAATTAGAATAGTACATTATTAAAGACAGAATTGCAATTTGAAGCACGCATACCATACAAAGCCTGAATTTTCAAATATGGTTTCTTGTCTTTTTCTGAAAATGATTGACATGATATTGCTAATTTGCTTACACATAAATTGAATTATAAAGAAAATGTTATCGCAGAATATTTAATAGGAAACAAGTATTAAAATTTGGTATAGATATTTGAATCATCTGAAACAGAGTTTTAATATAACAGGGGAGAAAAACTAACGCGAAAAAGATAACATACCAAATAATTTGACCATGTGTTATTTTAAATCCGATACTACTTTGACTAACCAATCAAATAGCATAACTAATTACTCTTCATCACAAAAAACTAGCCTATGTGTACAGTATCAGATAATTTAAAGCTTTGTACTTGTAAAGTAAAAAATGTTAAGCAACTTAAAGATTATTGGATTCTAAAAAGACCAACAGAAAAGACCCTCTGGGTGGAAGGGATCATATTAATACCTAAAGGCATTGATAAAAAGTCCGACAAATTAAATCAGGCAATCATACTTAAACAGTTAAATAATGGTAACTGTTTCGACATAGAAATACAGCATAATGAAAATGATATCTTAGAATTACATTTTTCTTATAAGTTTGAACCTGAAAATAATCAACCATTATTTTTCAATAGTGATTATTTAGTTTATGCTTTCAAATTTGAAAAAGGCAAGTGGAAGATAGATGAGTATGATCCTTTTGAGATGGATTTTTACGAAGTTCATAAAGGGAAAATTGTAAGTCCATCTTCAAAACAAAGCAACAACAAAAAATTATAACACAATATAAAATTTGCTTTGCACCAAATAACAGCGCAAATGCAGTAGGCGTTATTAAAGAATAATATGGTGGAGATCCAAACTTATTTTAAGCCATATATAGAAAATCCTCTTTCAGATTAAACGCATCTACTCATTTTTCCTTATTGCCCTGAAAGTACCATTTGGCTGGATGGATAGCATTTCTATAACTTCTCCTTTTTCATTCCTGTTGAATTGTACACTAAACCCATTTAAATTCTTTAATGAAAATTTATCATTTTCAATGGGCACGAGTTCATATTCCGGTTGACCGGTTACAAACATGTACAATATATCTCCGCCTTTCGTATATATTCTGATGTTAACACCACTGATTTCATAATTACCCACATAAGCCTGCAAACTGTCTTTTGAAATTTCTCTCGCTTTTAGTGTGCGGGTAAATACAATTGGTTCTACTGATGGTTCCAGGTTAATAGAAGCGCTTTCAATGTCACCATGGATATTGGTATGGAACTGCATTTTTGTGGATGCATCCGAAGTATCAACACCATCTTTTGGGTCCACAAAAAATGCTGTAAACACATCATAATGATAGTGGCGTAACCAAAATAATTTTGCTCCCGCAGAAAATAATAATGAATCATTTTTTAGGATTATATCAAAAATGCCATAACCGGGATTTGAATAACTACCTTCATAACTTTTAAGTTCATGCGAAGTTTTTGTGTTTTGTTTTTGATCAGATACAATACTTCTCAGTGCTTCTATTTGTTTGACCTTTGCTGAATCAGCAGTCCTTTTCAATTTTGATTGCCAATCAAGATATTTCAATCCAAGCATCCTGTCTGTAATAATATTGCGGATGATTGATGGAACAGGTGAACCATTCTGATTGGCCAAAACAACAATGCCAATGCTATCAGATGGAAAGAAACATGTGTTGGCACTAAAGCCATCAATATTACCGCCATGATTTACCCTGTAATGGCCACGATATGAATCAATAAACCAACCAAAACCATAATTGCTTAAAAAAATATCAGGCTCCTCTTTTGAGGGCAAACCAGCACCTATCACCATCTGTGAACTCATTGCCTGAGTGGTATATGATGCAGGAATAATTTCTTTACCATTATATTTTCCGCCATGTATCCATGTTACCAACCATTTTGCCATATCATTCACACTGCTGTTGATGCTTCCTGCAGGTGACATCGCAGCAATATCATAATAGTCCATTTTCTTTATGATGCTGTCATGTACTACATCATAGCCGAAAGCTGCATCACTACTTTTTTCCCATTCTGCAAGAGTTACATCAGAAGAATCCATACCAAGTGGTTGAAAAATTTTTTGCCTGATATTATCTTCCCAACTTTTACCGGTTATTTTTTCTGCCACCATACCCTGCAGCATAAACATAAAATTATTGTATTGCCATATCTGCCTGATATCAGCAGAAGGTTTCAGGAATTGTATGCGGTGCATCAGCGTATCCATAGAATGGGTCTGAAACAAATACCATGAATAATCATGCCGAGGCAAACCTGTCCGGTGACACATCATATCACGTAGTGTTACATGATCATTGAGTTCATCATTATAAAATTTCAGTTCAGGTAAATAATTACGTACTGGTTTATCAAAATCAACTTTGCCATCTTTATTCAACATACCCAGCAATGAAGCAGTAAAAGCTTTTGTGCAGGATCCAATAGCAAATAATGTATTCGTTGTTACAGGGATTTTATTCTCATAATCACGGTAACCAAATCCTTTCGCATAAACTACTTTATTTTTTTCCACTACTGCAACTGCAAAACCTGCTGCATGCCATTCATTAAGCACCCGTGCAAAAGCAGTATCAAGGCCGGCAAAACGTTTATCTTCCGATGTTTTTCCTTTTTGCGCAAAAGACGAAATTGTCAATAAGCAAAGCAGTAGTGCAACTATATTCTTCATACAATTTTTGTTTAGTGAATAGCTTAAAATCAATCATAGCAATTGATGGCAATCATTTCCTTAAAAAATATAATATTGCCCGGGAAATGTTTGTGATTATTCTTCATTGAACAATCTGAACAGATAAAAATAACAATGGAAGAAGACTTTGCAAAATAACCGATAGCATTTCTTTTTAGTACAAGATGGTTTGGATGAACCATAACTTTATTAATGAACTTTTTCAAAAAAAATGAAAATAAATCATTGTTGTCCGATTAAATATGATAGCCCTTTGCTTTTCAAGACCTCACCCCCAACCCACTCTCCAAAAGAGAGGGGGCTTAAAACCATTTAAGAGAAAGTAATGCAAACCCTTCTCTTTTGGAGCTATGTATTTAAGATGATTTATTTAAAACTTATGCAGAGGCATTAAACTAAAAAAAATTCACCATCCCTCATTACTTAATCCTTATACAACCACGCTCCTTATTTTTTCTCATCTTATTTGTTTTTGTTCACCCATGTCAGCTTTACCTTTGCAACCATGCTTAGTACAGAACAACCATCTCATTACCGGCATCTCGAAAAAATGAGTACCGGAGAAATTATCAAACATATCAATGACGAAGATAAAACCATAGCATTTGCTGTTGAGAAAGCTTTACCTCAAATAGAAAAACTGATTGAAGCGCTCAGTGATAAAATGCTTGCCGGTGGCAGGCTTTTTTATATTGGTGCAGGCACCAGTGGCAGGCTCGGCATTTTAGATGCGAGTGAATGCCCGCCCACTTATGGCGTGCCTTATGAATTAGTGGAAGGTTTAATTGCCGGTGGCAGAGATGCAATCGTGCGGGCTGCAGAATTTGCAGAAGATGATGCGCAACAGGGATGGCTCGACATTCAATCAAAAAATATTAATGATAAAGATTTTGTAGTGGGCATCGCCGCCAGTGGCACCACACCTTATGTCATTGGAGCATTGCAACAATGCAGGAAAAATAAAATCTCCACAGGATGCATTACCTGTAATGAGGGTACGCCATTGGCTGCTAATTCAGATTTCCCGGTTGTAGTAATCACAGGCCCTGAATTTGTTACCGGCAGTACCAGGATGAAAGCAGGCACTGCACAGAAAATGGTGTTGAACATGATTTCAACAACAGCTATGATTCAACTGGGAAGGGTGGAAGATAACAACATGGTAAATATGCAACTCAATAATGATAAACTGATTGACCGCGGTGTAAAGATGCTGATGCAGCAAAGCGGTTTAAAAGATTATTCAAAATCAAAAGATCTGTTGATCCGTTCCGGCAGTGTGAAAAAAGCAGTGGAGGTCATCCAAAAATCTTAGTTGTATAGTTGAGATTTTCTGGTTATCTTAGAATTTGGAAACTGCTTAAAAAATATTTCAAATCCCTGCTGGCTTGCCGGCAGGAAAAAATGATAACACATGAAAACAAAATCTCTACTCCTTCTTTGTTTAACGCTTGTTTCAATTACAATTTTTGCGCAATCAAAAACATATTTCGCTGTTACAGGCGAAGAATATGGAAATGTGAACTGGATTGCTTTCCGTCAGTTTGATGCTGCAACAAAAACACCCGTCAGAACTTTATACATCCCCACTCAAAACAATGAAGTGGTGTATGATGCAGTGAGTGGCAGGCAAATTGTAAATAACGATGCCCAACTGGTAACGCCCACTGCCACCAACAAAACCTGCGGATGTATCAATAGCAAGATGGCAGCTGCCATTGCTTATGATGCAAAAAACAACCGTATTTTTTATACGCAAATGATGGGTACACAATTGCGTTATCTTGATTTGAATGCAACTCCGCCAAAATCTTATGCAATAACAACACAATCACTCAAGAGTTTTCCTAACCAGCCAGGAGAAGCATCTGTGATTACCCGCATGACAATTGGTTCTGATAATTATGGTTATGCACTCACCAACGACAACAGTCATTTAATCAGGTTCTCACTTGGTAAAAAACCTGTGATTACAGACCTCGGTGGTTTGATGGATGCCAAATCAAATGGAGAAAATTCAGTGAAAGAAGCTTATAAAAGCTGGGGGGGCGATATGATAGCTGATGCCAAAGGAAATCTATACTTATTTGATATGCAACGAGGGGTTTATCTTATCAACCCCAACACCAGATTGGCTACATATTTGGGAAACATCAAAAATATCCCTGAAGACTACACCATCAATGCAGCTATGGTGGAATCAGGTGGTAATGTTATCGTTGGCAGCTCTACTAATACCACCAATTATTACCGTGTTGACCTCACCACTTTAGAAGCAACGGTTGTTGAAACAAATACAGACAAGGTTTATAACGTATCTGACTTTGCGAATGCAAACTTTGCTTTTGCAAAAGGCAATAACAGTAATGCTGTTGCTGTTACGCTGAACAAAGACAAAGTAAGCCTCTATCCAAACCCGGTTAATAATAATGTCATTTATTTAAGGTTCAACAATGTTGCCAAAGGAAACTACATGATACAGTTAGGTGATATGGAAGGAAAATCTTTGGTACAAAAATCAGTCAACATTGCGGGCACACAAACTGCATCACTTGCAACTTCTGGAATGGCATCCGGAGTGTATGTGGTAAGGGTTGTCAATGATAAAGGTGAAAATCTTTACAATGGGAATGTAGTTATCAGCAGGTAGATTTTTCTTTTTCATAATGTTTACCCGGGGATTTTTCTCCGGGTTTTTTTGCCTGATCAATACAACAATATTACCAGTTACCCATTTGTTCCTTCACCACTCTTTCCGGGTCTTTTGCTTTTTTTGATTCCCATTCCGGATCATATTTCACAAACCAGCTCAGCCATAGTGATCTTGATAAACGCATTAAAACGGGTTGCATCGCTATTAAAAAAAATGAATTGAAACCCAACCACCAAAACACGCTGTTATCACTGAATGAAATGCCTAACAAAATCCACCATGCAACAAATGTGGCTACAGACAATGCAACAGACAATGCATAACTAACATAACCGGTGCCATAATAAAATCCAACTTCAATATCAGTAACCTGCCCGCAAACAGGGCAACGCTCTTGCATTTTCATATACTTTCCCCCTTTTAAGGCATAAGCATTTTTTGATGTGAAAATACCCCCCCGCCTGCATCTCGGGCAACGATTGTTCAATACACTTAACAGATAAGATGGTTTAGCTGCTGCCATCAGAAAAATTTGTGCGAAGGTAATTTTTTTTACTTCGAGAAAGCAGTTAAAACTTTTTCCATCTGCATGCTGCGGCTACCTTTAATCAGTAAATAAGCATCCTGGAAATTTTGCTGCTGCAGATAACTGCCAGCTTCTTCTGCTGTATCAAAAAAGGTAAAGCTTTGATGTGTTGTTTTAAAATTTCCGCCCACTAAAATAACCTGCTGAAAATTTTTCCTGCTAATCAGTTCAACAAGTTTTGCATGTTCATCAACGCTCTCCTCACCCAATTCCATCATACCACCTAACACAAGAATTTTATTGTTGGAATGGATGTGCTCAAAATTTTCAATCGCTGCTTTCATACTGGTTGGGTTAGCATTGTAAGCATCAAGAATTATTTTAATGCTACCACTTTCGATGAGTTGTGAACGGCTATTGGAGGGGATATAATTTTCAATAGAAGATTTTATTTTTTCATCAGGCACTGAAAAATATTTTCCTACTGTTGCAGCACATAAAATATTCGGTAGATTATAATCACCTACAAGATGTGTCAGAATATTGGTAAATGATGTGCCCCCTGTAAATCCTACTTCGAGATACGGTTCAGATGATTTGATGTTGCCTGTAACAAAACCATTTTTTGTGCCATACCAAACTATTTTTTTAATGTCTCTGCCCATCTCGTGCAGATAATCATAATCATCAAAAGCAAAAACAACACCATCATGTGCACGGATAAAATCATACAACTCACCTTTTCCTTTTTTCACACCTTCAATACCACCAAAACCTTCCAGATGTGCTTTGCCTACATTTGATATGATACCGAATGTGGGTTGAGCAATTTTGCAATAACCTTCAATTTCTTTCTGATGGTTGGCACCCATTTCTATCACTGCTATCTCTGCATCATTTTTTATTTTTAAAATAGTGAGCGGCACACCTATATGATTGTTGAGGTTACCTTCTGTTGTATAAGTGATAAATTGTGAAACAAGCACTGCATGGATAAGTTCTTTTGTAGTCGTCTTACCATTGCTGCCGGTGATGGCGATAAAAGGAATATTAAATTGTTCCCTGTGATATCTGGCAAGTTGTTGCAAAGTATCCAGCACATTATCCACTTGTATCAGACGCTTGTCTCTTGCTCCAACGGCTTCGTCAATCACTGCATAAGCAGCGCCCATCTCAAGCGCTTGCATAGCAAATTGGTTGCCGTTAAAATTTCCTCCTTTTAATGCAAAGAAAATATCACCCTGTTTCAGTTTTCTTGTGTCTGTTTGCACAGAAGGGAATTGCAGATAGATTTTATATAAATCAGCTATGTTCAATGTAAAATGTTTGTTGCAAGATAGAGAGGGAAAAGAAAAAATAAATTTATATATGATAATACACTACCATCCGGACTTTTTTTAAAAACACAGGATAATGTCCATGAAAGTATTGATTTTACTGCATTATTAAATATACTTTTTGGAATAAAAGTCTCCTATCAGAAACTAAAAGATTTCTGACG
>JAFDXI010000059.1 GCA_018268035.1 Bacteroidota bacterium
CAATCAATATGATCATGAAAAGGTTTTTTAATTGAATTATATTCGTTTTTAAAAGCTTCAATTATAGAATAGGAATTTAGTGAATGATGTCTGTTTCTGAAATCCGGGTGCAGAAAACGACTTTTTACGGATTCTTTAAAGCTTCGTGCACTACTCCAATAAAATTCCTGATTCTGTGCTGCACGACTTAATATTTCACTTAATGGAGAATTCGAATTTATCAATGAATAAGTTCCGGAAACAAATTTTTTAATTCCTGTTGGTAGTTTACTGAATTTATCAAAGGTTTTGTAGTTGTGAATATATTTTAAATGGTTTCGATATCCTGCAAAAATTTCATCACTTCCATCACCCGTTAGTACAACTATGGTGCCTTCCTGCCTTGCTTTCTGAGAAATGAAATAAATAGGAACACAGGTGGGATCAGCTAATGGTTCATCGAATATATCTACAATCTTTGGCAGGAAATTTTTAAATTCATCAGGGTTTACAGTCTTTTCAAAGTGTTGTGTGCGAAATTCGTCAGAAACTTTTCTTGCATGTTCAAGTTCATCAAAATCGGGTTGTCCTTCAAATCCGATAGAGTAGGTTTTAACAGGTTGATTTGTCATTTTTGACATCATGGCTACTAATGCACTTGAGTCAACACCACCACTTAGAAATGCTCCAACAGGAACATTTGAAACCATTCTATATTGAACAGCTTTCTGTAAACGTTCAAGCGTTTGCTCCTTTAATTCCTCTTCAGTAATGTTTCTTAAATCACTATATTCAATATTCCAATATGATTGATATTTAAAATGACCGGTTTTTTCAATTGTCATGCAATGAGCAGGATGAAACTTTTTAATGTTTCTGAACATTGTCATTGGTGGAGCTAATACATTAAATGTTAAGAAATGATAGAAGGCTTCCTCATCTAATTCAGTCTTAATAAATGGTAGTTTTAACAATGCTTTCACCTCTGATGAGAAAGCAAATACACCATTCTGAAAAGAATAATATAAAGGCTTTTTGCCAGAGCGGTCTCTTGCTAAGAAAATTTGCTCCTTCTTAGGATCCCAAATAGCAAAAGCAAACATTCCATTAAGATATTTGATGCAACTTTCTCCAAACTTTTCATAAAGCCCAAGCAATACTTCTGTATCACTATCTGATTTGAATTTATAATCAGGCAGATATTTTTTTAACTCTGTATAATTGTAGATCTCACCATTGAAAACTATTTCATAAGCTGCATCATTTCGCATTGGCTGATGTCCGGCTTTTGAAAGGTCAATAATGCTAAGTCGCCTATGACCAAAAAATAAACGTTGATTGATTTCTGAAACTCCACTATCATCAGGACCACGATGACTGATAGTGTCATTCATCAAACTTATTAGTGCTTTCTCATCACCGATATTGACTTTATTAAAATTGAAAATTCCGTTAATGCCGCACATCTATCTTCCTATTAAACTTGCTACTGTTTGTTGCCATGTTGAATTGAAGTAATTCATGTCAAACTGTTTTACAAAGTCGTAACCAACATTAATATATTTACTTCTATTCTTCAAAACTGTCTCAACATTTTCTTTTATGGCTTCATTTGTAGTTATGATTTGTTTTGATTTTGTAAGCAGTTCACCCATACCACCTGTTCCTGAGCCAACAACAGGAGTATTGCACAATAAAGCTTCATGGGCAACTCTATTCCATCCTTCCATTAATTTTGACATTAGTACAACAACCTCTGATGCATGTAATAAGGTTACAAATTCTTTTCTGCTCAATGAAAGGAAACGTACAGGAAGGTCTGAAGCCAAATTCTGTGCATCGGTCATGATTAATTCAACATCCAAATCTTTCAATGCATTATATGCTTCATAGACGCCTTTTTGCTTATGGGCATTACCAATATAAACTATTGGTTTATCCGGTATGGAATATTTATTTCGAAACTCAGCAATATCATTTTGTTCTATTTGGTAGTCTTCAGGAATAAAGGAATTGTATATTACCTTTACATTCTTGCATCCATGTTCTTCGAGAAAATTTTTCCAATATTCAGATACCGTTATGACCAAATCCATTTTTCGAAGTTTTCTGAATAATTCAACAAAGAAAACTTTATGTCCATAAGATTGTCCGCTGTTGATTTTATCAATGTGATGAATTAGTGCAATATTTTTAGAACTTCTATTGATTGCGCCAACTACAACTGGATAATTCTCCTTAACAGTTACATCAGCCTGCGGAGTGTTAAGACGATGTTTCAGATAATATTTTAATACGTTTTGCCGATCTTGTTTAATTGCGCTTTCATCAATGGTTACATCATACTTCTGTGCTAATGCCATTGCAGCCTGAAAATTATAAACATTACCACCTTTGATGATAGAGGTAATCTTCTTTTGTTTGAAAGATTCTAATACAACAGGCGATTTGGTTTGCCAAACAACTTTAGCGGACATTAAGAAAATTGAAAATTTTAAAGCGATTAATCAGAGTGCAAATTTACGCGTTTTATGGATTCAATTTATTAATGTAATTTATTGAGAATGAGAGCAGTGTGTACTTATGATTAATTTAGATGTAAACTTGACGTCATGGGCAAAAAATAAGGAAGAAATTTTTTCCCATAACTGCGTAACATTGCTTCCGTCTCAAACCTTTCAGTTATTATAGAAGGAGTTTGCTTTATTGAAGAAGGGACATCAAATTGAAAAGAATTAAATCTATTCAAAATCCTAACACCTTTCTTTGAAGAAAGTGCATTTAACATTGGAACTATAAATCCAGAATGACTAACACTAAAATTATTGCTACCGGCTTTCAGTGTAATGTTTTTTGCAATGGAATAGGTTTTTGATTCCGGAAAAGAAATTTCACTAAACAATTTATTTTGGGTAAACTGAAGATTAAGTTCG
>JAFDXI010000005.1 GCA_018268035.1 Bacteroidota bacterium
GCAATACATGAATCAGCATCTTCAAAATATTATAGACTTTCTTGAGCAGAATAAAAATTTAACTGCTGAAGAAAAAGACAACCTCATCAAATCGCTGAAAGATGCCAATAAAGATTTAGAAATTTTTGCCTTCAAATTGGACCGTACCGAAAAAGTAAAACGCACTACCGCCATCCTGTTGGAAGAAACCATTGAAGAACTGGAACAAAAAAGAAAGGCTGTAGAAGAATCAAAAGATGCCCTTCAAAAATCATTGGAAGAATTAAAAGCTGCACAACAACAACTCATCCAATCCGAAAAAATGGCTTCGCTTGGTGAACTCACAGCAGGTATTGCCCATGAAATTCAAAACCCGCTAAACTTCGTTAATAATTTTTCAGAAGTAAGCAACGAACTCATTGATGAGATGAATGAAGAATTGGATAAAGGCGATATGGAAGAAGCCAAAGCCATTGCAGCAGACATTAAACAAAATTTGGAAAAAATAAATCATCACGGCAAACGTGCAGGAGATATTGTAAAAGGAATGCTACAACACTCAAGAACTTCATCAGGACAAAAAGAACTGACAGACATCAATGCATTATGTGATGAATATTTACGTTTAGCCTATCACGGCTTAAGAGCCAAGGATAAAAGCTTCAATGCAAAGTTTGTAACAGATTTTGATACCACTCTTCCAAAAATAAATGTAGTTCCTCAGGATATGGGAAGAGTAATCCTCAATGTAATCAATAACGCTTTTTATGCGGTGAATGAGAAAGCAAAACAAGGAATTGCTGATTACGAACCGACCGTCTTGGTTTCCACAAAAAAAGAAAACGGGAATGTGTTGATTTCAGTAAAAGACAATGGCAACGGTATCCCTTCAACCATCAAAGACAAAATCTTTCAACCATTCTTTACCACCAAACCAACAGGAAGTGGAACCGGACTGGGATTGAGTTTGAGCTATGATATTGTGAAGGCGCATGGAGGGGAGATAAAGGTGGAAAGTAAAGAGGGCGATGGAAGTAAATTTATTATTGAGATGCCTGTTGTCTGAATCACTGATTAAAGGAATCGCACAAAATACATTGAATGAAAAAAATCCGTGAAATCCCTTAATCCTTGTCAAACCGTGATTTACACAACAAGTAATTTTTTCGATCAAAATATCAAGATGAAAAATGAATAACGAAAAAAAATCAGCACTCAACAGCACCTACAAACAGTTCTTGAATGCCGGGTTCAAAAGTGAAGGGCTGTCCTTATTACAAAAATTTGTAGTGAAGGATGTAGCGGGTTATGGATCTACAGAAGATGAAAAAATCCAGGGCATTGCCGGACTAAAAGCATTGCTCCGCAATCAAAAAAAACAAGCAAAGGGGATGAAGTTCACCTGGAAGACAACCCCTTTTTCCCGGTATTTAACCGCAGATGAAAACACGGCTGTATATGCTGACGATGTTTATCTCAGTATTAAGGCGGGAAAGGAGTTGATAAAAATGTATCTCCGCTTTTCCACTGTATTGAATTATATAAACGATCAATGGAAAGTAATACACTGGCATGGTTCCAAACCCGAGCAGGTGCAAAGTGATGCCGACACTTATGGCATAGACAACCTCAAACAAAAAAATGCCGAGCTGGAAAAATTAGTGCAGGAAAAAACTGCCGACCTCACACAAAAAAACCGGGAACTGGAAATTGAAGCGGCACTGGAAAGAGTGCGAAGCAGGGCAATGGCTATGCATACTTCCAATGAATTAAAAGAAGTGGCAAGAGAAATGAGGCACCAGCTTTGCCTACTCGGACAAAAAGAATTGGAAACCTGCGCCATTCATTTATGGGACGAATCATCAGGCGAGTTTGAAGGCTGGGCAGCACTTCGTTCGCCGGACAATACAGGTCAGCTTATTGAATCTGAGTCAAGGTTTACCTTTAAAGGAATCCGTATCCTGGAAGAATCATTTCAGAACTATCAGGCAGGAAAAAAAGATTATGTATTAATTAATGATGTAGCAAAGGCAAAAGAATTTTTTAAAGCATTAAAGCCTGTTGATCCTACAGCGTATGCATTTTTATCACCTACGATTAAACATAAAAAGCCGGAAGATATTTCTGCTTATTGGTCTGTATCCGATTTTGACGGCGGCTCTTTGGTAATGGTAACGAGGAACCTGCCCAATGAAAACTCCCGTGCATTACTCCGTAGGTTTGCGGATGTTTTTGGTCTGGCCTATCGTCGTTTTTCAGATTTGAAAAAAGCAGAAGCACAGGCAAGAGAAGCACAGATTGAAGCAGCATTAGAAAGAGTTCGGAGCCGCTCAATGGCGATGCATAAAAGTGAAGAACTAAAACAAGTGATTCGGGTAGTGCTTGATCAGTTTGTACACCTGAAAATAAATGTAGGGCATGCCGGTTTTTATATTGATTACAAAGCCCACGATGATATGCACATCTGGCTGGCCGATCCCAACATTGAACCATTCTTTGCCGTCCTTCCCTATTTTGATACACCCACCTGGAACAGCTTTTTGGAAGCAAAGGCAAAAGGAATAACACTACACACCGACCTGCTGGATTTTAAAACTAAAAACAAGTTTTATAAATCTCTATTTAAATTATTTGCGATACCGGAAGAAGCAAAAGAATTCTATTTACAATGCAAGGGGCTTGCCGTATCCACCGTTTTGCTGGAAAGTGTTGGACTGTACATTGAGAATTTTGATGGAATACCTTATACGGATGAAGAGAATAATATCCTCCTGCGGTTTGGAAAAGTATTCCAACAGGCTTACACCCGTTTTCTTGATTTGCAAAAAGCAGAATCACAGGCAAGGGAAGCACAGGTAGAAGCGGCTTTGGAAAGAGTGAGGGCAAGAACCATGGCCATGCAAAAAAGTTCAGAACTTAACCCCACTGCTGATCTTTTATTTGACCAGTTGAAATTGCTGGGTGCAGATTTACAAGGCGTGGCATTTGCTATCTGTGATAAGGATAGCGACATCGTTCAGAAATGGACCAGCATTGGTGTGTTTTCTTTTCCTTATACCATTGAGCCTGCAGAGCGAAATATGTATGAAGCCTGGAAAAATAAAGTACCGCTTTATGAAGAAATATTTGAAGGAGAAAGAATAAAAAAATATTATGAAACCCTGATGGAAGTACCGGCTTTCAAACAAGGATTACAAAAACTTATTGATGCGGGAGTTCCGATGCCAACCTGGCAAAAAAATCATGCGGTTGCATTTCAGCAAGGCTATTTGCTCATTATCACCACGAAGCCTTTTAGCGAAACACAGATTTTTGTAAGGTTTGGGAAAGTGTTTGAACAAACCTACACCCGTTTCCTTGATCTTCAAAAAGCGGAAGCACAATCCAGAGAGTCGCAAATACAATTAGCATTAGAACGGGTACGGGCAAGCACCATGGCGATGCAAAAAAGCGAAGACCTGAAAAAAATTGTGAAGGTTGTACTCCGGCAATTCAGAGAATTAGGTTTTGTTATGGAAGGTGGCGCCGTACACATTGGTATATTAAATGACGATTCTAAAATATATACTCAATGGTCTGCAGAACCATTATTAGAAACCGTTGACTCCTACAATGTACCATATAATGATAATCCGCTCTTTGCAGATGTTCTAAAGGCTAAAAAAAGAGGAGAAGAATTCTTTTTTCAAAAATATTCTTTTGAAGAAAAAAATAAGTGGTTTGACTGGGCATTTGTACATTCAGACTTTAAACGATTACCCGATGAATTTAAAAAGGTCCTAAAAGAATGTAATAGCTATGCTCACTGGACGGCTTTTCAAAAAAACTCATTGATAACAATCAATAATGTTCTTGACAAATCGCTTTCTCATGAACAAATCGCTATACTCAAAAGATTCTCAGAAGTTTTTGAACAAGCGTACACCCGATTCCTTGATTTACAAAAAGCAGAAGTCAATGCAAAAGAAGCTGTGAAGCAGGCAGCGCTCGATCGTATCCGTGCAGATATAGCTGCTATGCGCACAGTAAGCGATCTGGAAAGAATTACTCCGTTGATATGGAATGAACTTACTATCCTCGGAATTCCGTTTATCCGTTGTGGTGTTTTTATAATGGATGAAGAAAAAGAACTGATTCATACTTTTCTTTCAACTCCCGATGGCAAAGCCATTGCTGCTGTTCACATTCCATATAACACACCGGGTAAAATAAAACAGATACCACAAAACTGGAGAAAGAAACTTCAATACACAGACCATTGGAATGACCCTGATTTCACTGACTTTGCCGATGCATTGGTGCAGCAGCATGCTATTGCTTCTGCCGATCAATATCTTTCAGGTGTGCCACACGGAGGATTCTATTTACACTTCGTTCCTTTTTTACAAGGAATGATGTACGCCGGTAATTCCACGAAGCTTGATGATGCTGAAATTAACATCATACAGTCAGTAGCCGATGCATTTTCTACCGCCTATGCCCGCTATGAAGACTTCAATAAATTAGAAGCAGCAAAAAGACAGGTGGACAATGCATTGAATGAATTACAGGCAACACAAAAACAACTCATCCAATCTGAAAAAATGGCTTCCCTCGGAGAACTCACCGCCGGCATTGCTCATGAAATTCAAAACCCGTTGAATTTCGTCAATAACTTTTCTGAGGTAAATAAAGAAATGATTGACGA
>JAFDXI010000060.1 GCA_018268035.1 Bacteroidota bacterium
GCGTCCCAATGCAACGAACAGGCATCCGTCCGTTGTTCTGAACTCTCCGCTTTCCCAACTGCCATCCATTACCTGTTTGCCAAAATCGCGTGTGAAGGCTTCGTTATATTGCAGCTCTGCCTGCAGATCACTAAGCAGGCGAATTGCTGCATCCTGGCTCTTGCTCACCAATACCATTACGTTTAATTCTTTAGGCTCCTGAATCTTCAACCATAACGGGATCATTAAACTTAAGTGCGATGATTTGGCATGTCCCCTGGCCCATTCAAACAGTGCGCGTGTTTGTTTTGTTTTCAAAAGATAATTAGCAGCATCCACCTGAAATTTTGCGCATGGTTTTTTTGCGAGGTGCGGAAAGTAATGACTTACAAAAAAAGCATAATCATTTCTTGCCCGTTTAACACGTGCAGCTTTCACCTCTTCGCTGTCATAGCCGCCAAAGTCTGTAGATTGAATCCACGCAATTCGGTCGTTCCAACGCTGGTTTAATTCCTTCGATATTTTTTTGAGCTGCATGGGTTTATGAATTGCCAAGTTTGAATTGTATATACATATCCTGAAGCCTGGTGATCTGCTTTAAAAAATCATCTTCAATTTTTTCGGACTGCCTGCGTTCCAAAAGGAAATTTTGAAAGTCCATAAAACACATTATTTCATCGTCCACCGTATTGCGATGTTTTAATGTTTTTAATTGTGCCACTGCTTTTGCAAATGAATCAGCGTTAAAGTCTTCCTCGTCCAGCATCTTGTTGATCTTGCCCAATGCCTTCACAATAAGTTCATCCATGCTGATTGTCTTTGCAGCACGTTTTACTTCCCAGTTATCTTTTGTTTTCCAGTCGGTGATGGTTTGCTCGCTCACTTCACTTCGTGCAGCAATTTCCTTTTGCGGCACATGCTGCATAAACATCAGGAATGCATAATGCTTAATAGCATGCATATCTTTTTTGTTCCGGCGCTGTACTGGTTTTTTTACAGCCGTTTTTACAGCTTTCTTCTTAACTGCCATTGTGGAGTTTTGATAGCAAAACTCCAGGTATAAAAGCCCTTTAAAAAATAACTGCGCAAGGTCTGCACAACTATTTGACTGCATTGAATTGTGTTTACAATTTTGGTTTGTCAATGCAGATGAAAAGATGATCAAACCTTTTGTTTTTAATGATGAAAATAAATACAACTGCTACGGCTTCCGTGTGCTGAATGCGGGAATTGACATGAGCAGGTTTGATCAGAACCCCGTCATGCTTAGCGAGCATTGGATGAATTCTGCATCCGTGCTGGGTGCCTGGGAAGATGTGAAGGTGGAAGGCGCAACGCTCACCGGCGTTCCAAAATTTGACACAGAAGATGAAGGTGCAAAGAAAGTGATGGGCAAAGTGGAAAGGGGTTTCATTAAGTCCTGTTCGATGGGTTTCCTGTTCAAGCCCGATGATATGCAGTATGAAGGTGATGGAAAATATGTGCTGAACAAATGCGAGCTGATGGAAGTGAGCATAGTGGCTGTGCCAGGCAATGCCAATGCTGTGCGGCTATATGCAGAAACCGGCGAACTGATGAAGGAAGATGAGATCAAATTATGCTTATCAGGATTATCAGATAATACAAACAAAAATTTTTTAAAAACAGAAAACAATATGAAAAAAGTTTTTTTAAGTGTGGCCTCACTGCTGGCGCTGGGGCTTGAATATAGTAACCAGTCCGAAGGTGTTGATGCAAGCATCATAGACGATGCCATCAATAAAATGAAACAGGAGGCGGACACTTTGAAGTTAAAGCTCACCACTGCCGAGGCTTCACTTAAAAAATACAAAGACGCCGAAGAACTCAAACTGAATGCCGATGTGGATCAGTTCGTCGCATCCGTGATCCCGTCTAAGTATGACGAATCAGAACGCGAAAGTGTTGTGAAGCTGGCGAAGGCAGATTTAGCTTTTGCAAAAAAAATGGCAGATCTGGTGCCGGTTAAAAAATCATTATCCGCAAGTGTTCAAAATACTCCTGTTGAAACTCCAGGAGAAATTAAAACGCTGGAAGATTTTGTAAAACTTTCAACCGCTGAACAGTTGGCATTCAAATCTGCCAACCCGGATGCGTACAAAAAACTGGTAGCGTAATTCCAAATTATTAAACTCATTTAAAATTTAAATACACTAATACAATGGCAGCAAATTTTCCTGAAATCTGGCTCAAGCGCGTTATCCATAATATGGAACAGGCCGACAAGGCCCCCTGGCTTGACGGCATTGCAGAACTGGCAGGCGATGTAATGGAGCTTGGCGCAGGCACAGAGACAGAAAAGAACATCATCCATGTGCCCATCAGCACTTTTGAACCAGGCGTTTTGATCAACAACACCACTTATCCTATCACTGCGGTAGAATATACCGATGATAACGTTACCATTGCCCTGGATAAATTCCAGACAGAAGTAACAACGCTGAGTGATGACCAGGTGATGGGCGCTTCTTATAATAAAATTGATGAAGCTACCAACAGCCATGTAACTGCCATTACAAAGAAAAAGTTTGCAAAGGCGATACATGCACTTGCGCCAGCATCCAATGCTGCTGCAACGCCGGTGATAGCCACTACTGGTACAGCAGCAACAGGCAGCCGCATGCCGTTGGTATATGCTGACCTGGTTACGATGAAAAGTAAACTGGATGCCGCAGGGGTTGATGCTGATGGCCGCAGGCTGGTATTGACCACTGATCACTGGAATGATCTTCTCTTAGACCGCGACCGTTTTGGCAACCTGTTGATTGATTACAATGCAGGCAAACCTGTTCCTGTGATTGCAGGGTTCAAATTGTACCAATACATCAACAACCCGCTCTATACCACTGCGGGTGCCAAGAAAGCGTTTGGGGCAACTGCCAGCGCTGGCGAATACCAGGCATCTGTTTGTTTCCACGAAAGCAATGTGGCAAAGAAAACCGGCAATACAAAGCAGTACTTCCTTGCATCTGTGCAAAACCCGCGCAATCAAAGTAATGAGTTGAATTACCGGCACTATTACATAGTGCTGCCTTTCCAGAATAAAACCATTGGAGCCATTCAGAGTAAGAATGCCTCATAGATATGCTGGTGCGTTTTGTTTGATGGCCCGGAGGCTGAGCAGTCGGCCTCCATTTTTTAAAACAATTTTCAAACTAATTTAAAATGGATAAAATCAAAACATATTTCAAAGACTATCCGCATAAGGAGAAGGTCTTTGAAACCAGCGATGGCCTCATGTTTCACGAAAAGGGCGATGCCCACCTGCATGCGCAAGGCCTGAAAGATAAAGAGGTGAAAGAACACCTGGCAGCGAAGCAAAATATCGGGGAAGATGCTGAGAAAGAAATAGAAGGGGCGGATACTGAAGAAGCAAAACCGGCTGGCAAAAAGAAGGGCAAATAATTACACTCTAAAATTTTTTAAATGTTACCTCGCGTAAAAATAAATTTTGAAAATGGCAACCTTAACCTGGTTGCGCCTTCAGATGATTGTGCGTTTGGGATAGTCGCTACCGGCGTAGCGGTTGCCTCTACATTCGCCTTGGCTACTCCATACAAAGTGAGCAGCATGGATGAAGTGGCAACATTGGGCATTACCGGCGCCAACAATCCTCTGATGTATAAAATACTCTCGGAATTTTTTGCCGAGGCTGGCGATGGCATACCTGTATATATCATGGGAGTGCCTGACACCATGAAGCTCAGCGATATGGTTGATTATACCAATGCTGCGGGTGCCAGGAAGCTCTTTGATTATTTCTCCGGGAAACTGCGCGGTTTATTCATTAGCCGGAAGCCTGCCGGGGGATATACCTTCACAGCAGCCAACGGGCTTGACCCTGATGTGGCGCTGGCGCGAACCAATGCGCAAACATTTGCCGACAATTACGCGACGAGTAAATACGCGCCCATGTTCGTAGTGATTGAAGGCTATGGCTTCACCGGTGTGCCGCTTGACCTTACAGACCTCACCACAGAGAGCCATAACAGGGTTTCAGTTTTGCTGGGTGATACAGTAGCAAGCAGTAACAACGCTGCCATTGGTGTTATCGCTGGCCGCATGGCCATCAGTCCGGTGCAGCGGAATATTGGCCGGGTAAAAGATGGCCCGTTAAAACCTCTATCAACATTTTTATTTGCCACACCCACAGAGCTGGCTGATGTGGCAACAGTGAACGACAAAGGGTATATCACCTTCAGGACGTTTGTAGGTCAGTCAGGATATTATTTCAATGATGATTTTACCGCAGCATTGCCTACAGATGATTACTGCCATCTCACTGCCCGCAGGACTATTGATAAAGCATACCGCATTGCTTATGCCACATTGCTGCAATGGCTACTGGATGAAGTGCAGATCAACACAGACGGCACTTTGCCGGCAACGGTGGTAAAGGCCTGGCAGAAACAGGTGGAGAGCGATATAGCTATTCAAATGACCGCCAAAGGCGAACTGAGCGGCGATATAACAACCGGCGACAGGGGTGTGCAGTGTTACATTGATGAGAGCCAGAACATAGTGGCTACATCGCTTTTAAAAGTAACCATCAGGGTAAGGCCATTTGGCTATCCACGTTACATTGATGTGTACCTGGGCTTTACCGTAATACCGGCATAAGACCTCACCCCAACCCCTCTCCAAAAAAGAGGGGCTGTAAAAAAATTGTTCAAACTATTAAAATTTTTATATGGCTTTTGACAGCAGGGAATATGAATGGAGCGATATAACGCTCGTTTTGGGTGGCCGAGATATTACCGGCATCCGGGGCATAAAATATTCCGAAAAAATGGAAGCAGAAAGTTTATATGCGAAGGGCCGCAGGCCGCACAGTGTGCAAAGCGGCAACATCAGTTATGAGGGCGAATTAACCCTTTTGCAAAGTGAATATGAAGCGCTGGTAAAAGCGGGCAATGGCAGTGTGCTGAACCTGCGCGGATTGATTGCCACAGTGGGTTACGGCAACCCATTAAACGGCGATGCACTGATGAGTGATGCCATCACAGGCATACAGATCACCGAAGCCTCTAAAGAGTGGAAGCAGGGTGATAAGTTTATTGAAATCACCTTGCCGTTTATAGCAACCGGATTGCAAAACCAGGTAGCGTAA
>JAFDXI010000061.1 GCA_018268035.1 Bacteroidota bacterium
TAACTCTTTATGTGGTAAATAACAGAATATAGTTATTGTCTTTTCATTAGAAAGCTCTGCCCACACATAGGGCTGCTCGGGAAACAAGTCTGCTGATTGTGCCGGAGCTTCGTTATCTTCTATCCATTGATCCACTGTTACTGGTTTCTCCCAACCTTCATTAAACCAATCACTAATTACATTTTTGGTGGTGCTGGAAATAATGATACCGCATTCCTGATTTGCACCCTGTACCAAGGTTTGGAAGAAGCCCTGACGGCTAAAGTTTGGAGAACCAAGAAAAACGATTTCCTTTTTTGCGTATTCGATGGAGATAATTTTTGCATGAAAGCCATTCCTGGTACTTCTGGTTTTTGGCTCATATAGCTGCAGCCCAGGTAATCGCTTAAATGTTTCTGGTAATGGAAATAGCTTTCGCAGATAGAAATGTATTTCTTTAGGATTAATTAAAGTGAGAAAATTATCCAGGTCATTTTTGAAATCTGCGGAAAGATATGGAGATGCAACTCTTACTATTGGTTGCTCCCTTTGTGATAAGGACTTTGTAATCTGATCGAAGATCGAAGTTGTTTCATTGGAATAAACAAACTTCAGCCCTGTGGTTTTTTGACTTGGCTCTGTTGAAAATCTGAACTTACTAATTGCATTCTTCAAAACTTCAGTTGATGTATGCGTGTACGGAACTAATGATGTGATATAATCAACAACGCTATTGTACAGTTCTGAATTAAAATCAAGATCAGCTTCAAAACAAATCTCCTTCTCTTTTGAAAAAGCATCTCTGGATAGGTTTGCACTGCCAACTAACAACTTTGCTTTATCATCTCCCTTTAACAATGCAAGCTTTGGATGAAAACAGTTTTGCTGATGCTGGTTTAAAGTGTTGACAGGTATGCAAGCAACTCTATTATTCCAGTTGTTTTTCAATGACACACCTTGCCTGTAGTCATGGAGAATGATAATGTTGCCGTAAGAGTATTCTGCAAGTTTATTTAGAACTGATTTATCCAGTGTAAAGGTTAGGTATATAGCCAGCGAGTGGGGAAAGCTGTTGATTGTTTGAAAAAAATCTTTTCTTCTCTTCATTTCAATAAGTCTCTTTTAGTAATGAAATGAATGCGTTGTGCTTAAAGTCGTAGAAGTTTGGTGAATTAGCCCTTCTCAATAATGCATACCAACCTTCTTCACCAAATTCTCTTCCGGTTTTTGGGTTGTACTTGTTGCCAATCCTATCAAACCAACACCTAGCTTCTGGACGTTGAGAGATTTCTTTCCTGTACTGATCCGGAATTTTGAAGTACAGTTCATCAGCTTTTTTCCATTGTGCTGCTGAATTTTCGTTATTAACATCTTTATCTACTGCTAATGTGAAAGCGGAGAACCAACTATTCAATGCTTTGAATGGATATTTCTTTTCATTCTCTACTGTTCTTTTGTATATTCTTTCATCAAGCTTCGGTGTAGGATTGAAAAAGTTGCAGATGTCATTGTAAAAATCGTTGTTCGTGTTCCAAATGGCATTTTCCAGATACTTCCTGAACATCTTTTTGTAATTGTCATTTAATTCATGATTGCCATTGAAAAGACTATGTTTCTTTTGAGCCAATTTCAATAAGATCGTTTCTAAAAAAGCTTCATTAGTTTTTTCTAATATTCCAGTCCTGCTGAGGAAGTCATTCAAAATCTTTTCTTCTTCCGGATTTTGACGAATGTATCTTTCAATGAATTCATTATTATCTATCACCTTACTAACAGATGCTCCATAGATTTTGAAACATGTCTGTACTATCCAGTTACCATCATTGCCTTTAAAGGGATTAACTCTTCGCTGTCTATTGCCCAACACATTTTTTCCGGAAAGGCTATCAGATTTTCTTTTCCAGCTTAGTACAAGTAATTTCTCTAATCTTAACTGTGCTTCTTCCTTCTTCTTCACCGGCAGTTTGCCATGCTGCCAAAGCCAATTGACATAATAAACAAAAAAGAAGTAGATAGGTTTTCGTACAGTACCGGAAAAAGGCAGATACCGTGAACCTAGCTTTTCTGAAAAGTCATCAAAGCCGAAAGGGTCTCGTTGACCTTCGTCAAAGTCTGTTACAGAAATTGAAAAGATGTTGAAAATTGTATTCAATGCCTTAGATAAATGGTTTTAGTAAATAGGGTCAACAAAATAACTAAAAAATGAATGTTACTAATGGTTGTTTCTGATCAGACTTAAGATGTTGTTGATTGATCGAATTGTCGATGAGTATAAACCGTCAGCTTGGGTGCGGTGCCTGTGCCTTGGCATTTTTAGCTCTTTGCAAGGTTGGCTTTTGTGCGTCGGCTATGTGTGCCTTGCAATGTGCTAAAAATTGCGTGGGGCAGCGTCGGCAAAGTCTTTGGTTGTGTCAAACTGGAACGCTGTGTCCAATAGGGTGACATACAACGTTTTTCGGCTTTGCGTTCGGGCGGGCTTTTTAGCACTACGCTTGATACGAAGAACCGCACTTCAATTATACACAAAATTGTCAATAGAAGCACGTCACCCCGCCTGACGCAAAACCGATGTGCTTGTTGCGCAACTCACATTTTGTTTATAAAGATATTTGTTTTTGCCTTTGAATTGGGAGTAACTTAAAGTATGCAAGGCAA
>JAFDXI010000062.1 GCA_018268035.1 Bacteroidota bacterium
ACCTGCTTCATTTTCATCTCGCTTTCCACTTCAAGTGTAACCAGGAAATCTTTTTTATTGAGATTAATTTCAACAGGTGAATTTTTAAAATCGAAGCGGTTACTGATTTCTTTTTTTACAGTGTTTACAGCATTATCGAGTGTCTGTAAATCCACTTTGCTGGCAATATCAAATGATGGCATAATAACTTTTATTTGAAAAATAATATAAATATCAAACGCACAACTGATTTGATTACAAATTAAAATATTATTCCAAATACTTGCGGCAAAAAAATATCAGGCCATCACTGATATGATTGAAAGAAAAAGGAGATAATGTTTGTGATCTATGAAAATGCAGTTTCATTCAAAAAATGGATAAACAAAATATAATTATGCAACACCCGGTTTATAATCAACTTCACTAATTCCGGGAACATTATTCATTGTTTCCACCAGCTCTATTATATCCTTATGATTAGCTGATTCATCAAACCGAATTTCAACAGAACATATCTGATCATGATCAGTAGTATTCATCCTGATATGATTATATGCAATGTTCTTTGAGTTTAACATTTGCACCAATTTAGTCAACTGCACCTGCTGCCTGTTGATTTTTAAATGAATTTCAGAAAGCCATCTTTCCACAGTCAATATTTTTTTATATGGTTTAAGGACTATCAAAATAATTAGTACCAAAACAGTAGTAGCAGATGCTGCAAAATATAAACCACCGCCGGTAGCTAAACCAATACCTGCTACTGTCCATAATCCTGCAGCAGTAGTGAGTCCTTTGACCACTTCATGTTTCAAAAATAAAATAGTACCTGCGCCTAAAAAACCAATACCACTGATTACCTGTGCAGCCACACGGGAAGGGTCAAGTGCAACATGATCTTCAGGCAACACATCCCGAAAACCATAAGCGGAAACTATCATAATCAATGCAGAACCGAGACAGACAAGCATGTGAGTTCGCAAACCGGCAGTCCATTCATGTCTTTGACGATCTATGCCAACCGCACCGCCAAAAATTGCAGCGAGAAATAATCTTAAAATAACTTCCTGCCATGTAATCATAGTTACAAATTTACTTTTTAAATGAATGAAAACTAACTGACAAATCATTAAAGAAGTTATAAGTAATTTTGCCTTACAATACTAATCATTTATACAGATAAAAAGAAACACTTTGAAAAACATTAATGTCGCAATTGTAACCGGAGCCACAGGCAACCTGGGCAAATCAGTTACTCATAAGTTTCTGGACGAAGGTTTTTATGTTGTGGGGACAACAACAGTACCCAATAACAATTTACCTATACAGAATTATGAGGAAGTAGTTGTTGACCTATCAGATGAAACAGCCTCAGAAAAATTTATTGAAAATATTATTAACCGGTTTAAAAAAATAGATGTGGCTGTACTAACTGCCGGCGGGTTTGCGATGGGTAAAGTTGTTGATTTAAAAGCAACAGATATCAAGCAACAAATTCAATTAAATTTCGAAACGGCATATAATGTTGCCCAACCAATATTTAAACAAATGCTTAATCAAAAAAACGGCAGGATATTTTTTATTGGTTCAAAGGCGGGTTTAGATGCAAGAAATAGTAAGGGTGTCATTGCGTATGGATTGTCCAAATCACTTATTTTTCGTCTGGCAGAATTAATGAATGAAGAAGCGCAAGGAAAGAATGTGGTTGCAAATGTGGTAGTGCCTTCAACAATTGATACACCACCCAACCGCAAAGCAATGCCTGGTGCTGATTTTGACAAATGGGTAAAAACAGAAGCCATTGCATCTGTAATTTACTGGCATTGCACAGAAGAAGCAGCATCATTAAGAGAAAGCATTATTAAAGTATATAACAATGCTTAGCCATTATCAACGAAACGGGGATAAAGTGTCATACCACCATCTACAAATAAAGTAGCACCATTTACATAATCACTATCATCGCTGGCCAGCCATACTGCAGCCCTGCCAATATCATCCGGCTGCCCGATCCTTTGATCAGGTATTAGCTTTAATAAATTACTGAGATGCTCTGGTGTATCCCAAGCCTGTTTGTTGATAGGCGTTTGTATTGCTCCGGGTGCTATGCTGTTTATCCTTATTTTTTGAGGGGCAAATTCCTGGGCTATGGTTTTCATCAGCATATTAATACCACCTTTACTCGCAGCATAATTTGCATGGCCTGCCCATGGTATTATTTGATGAACACTGCTCATACAGATTATCTTACCAATGCTTTTTGATTTACCATCATCTCCTCTACGCAAAAATTCTTTGATTGCTTCCCTTGCACACAAAAACTGACCGGTTAAATTTATCCCAATTACAAGGTTCCAGTCTGCCAGGCTCATCTCAGTAAATTTTGCATCTTTTTGCAGGCCGGCATTGTTGATCAAAATATCAACGGTACCCAATTGCTGCACAACATCACCAAACATTTTTACAACTTCATCTTCCTTACTCACATCACATTGATAGCTGATCGCTTTCCCTCCTGTTGTAAGTATTGATTTTACCACTTCATCGGCTGCAGCTTTCGTGGACGGGAAAGGGTAATTTATTACTACAGTTGCACCTGCATCTGCCAATGCCATTGCGCAACCTGTACCAATACCAGAACTTGCACCAGTAACAATTGCAACCTGTTTGTCTAATTTTTTTTCCATATTTAAAGTTTCTATTCTTTTAAAGTTGTTCTGATTTTTTTCGTAAGAGGTTTTTATTAATTCAAAATATTATTCATCTATAAAAAATATGACATAGTTAAAAAATGATTTATTCACGAATGATATGTATCAGACATTTTATCAAAAAATTAATGCAGCGCTTTATTTGCAACAAAGAAATTATGAAAGAATAATAATTGAAATTGGATAGCATTATTCCAATAATCCCAGTTATGTTCGCCAGGCCTTTCTACATAATCATGATCAATTTTTTTATCCAACAACTTCTGGTGTAATGCTCTGTTTACATTTATAAAAAAATCATTAACACCACATCCAAAAATTATTTTCAGATCACCATTTTGTAAAGAATCAACCAAATTGATTACAACATTCCTATCCCAGTTTTCTTTGTGTGATGAATAGTCACCAAGATATTTTTTTATACCCCATTTATCAGAGAAAGGCCTGAAATCTACACCACCACTCATGCTGCCTGCAGCGCCAAAAATATCTTTATGTTTTATTGCCAGGTATAAAGCACCATGCCCACCCATACTGAGTCCGGTTATAGCCCTTGCATATCTGTCTTTTATTGTTCTGTAATGAGCATCAATATAAGCAGGCACTTCAACAGCTACGTTAGTTTCATATTTCATAGTTGAATCCAATGGAGCATCAAAATACCAACTATCATAATCTCCATCCGGGCAAACAGCAATTACTTTGTTTCTGTCTATAGCTTTTAATAGATCGGGACAATAAGTAACCCAGCTCGAATAATCACCACTCCATCCATGCAATAAATAAACAACCGGATAATGTAAAGAATCATTAGAATAACTATCAGGCATTATCACAACACATTTTACATTTTTGTGCATGCTGTGACTATAAATAACTACTGTATCAACAGAAGCAGATCTTGCTGCAACTGAAATAAACAGCAACAACAGCGTTAATATGTTTTTGTGTTTTATTTTTTTCATCATCACATTTTTATAAGGCCCAGTCAATCGGGTCTTGTTTTTGTTGAATTAAATATTGATTGGTTTTACTGAAATGCCTGCATCCAAAAAATCCTTTATCTGCACTGTATGGGGATGGGTGTGCTGCTTTTAAAATAAAATGCCTGTTTTGATCAATCAGCTCTTGTTTCTTTTGTGCAAATGATCCCCATAATAAAAAGACTACTCCATTTTTTTTATCAGAAAGTTTTTTTATAACAGCATCTGTGAATTGGTGCCATCCGATTTGTGCATGCGCATTTGGTTCACCTTCACGTACAGTTAATGCAGCATTTAATAACATGACACCTTGTTCAGCCCAGAGAGTAAGATCACCTGTTTGTGGTATCGGGATACCAACATCATTATGTAACTCTTTAAAAATATTAATTAGTGAAGGAGGTGGCCTAACACCTTTAGGAACAGAAAAAGACAAACCCATAGCCTGGTCTTTACCGTGGTAGGGGTCTTGACCAAGCAACAAAACTTTTATTCTATTAAACGGTGTTTTTTCAAAAGCATTAAATATCAAAGAGCCAGGAGGATAAATTATTTTGCCCTGAGATTTTTCAGTTTTAATAAATTCAGTAATATTTTCAAAATAATCTTTATTAAATTCAGATTGTATTTGTTGTTTCCAGCTTTCTTCTATTTTAACCTCCATTATAAATGGTTTGGGTGCAAACTAATTAAAATTTATTTTTGCGCCTCTTAAAATAACTGGTCCGGTAGCTCAGCTGAATAGAGCAACAGCCTTCTAAGCTGTGGGTCACAGGTTTGAATCCTGTCCGGATCACAAAAGCCTTCATCATTGAAGGCTTTTGCTTTTTTGTACTATACTATTTTGAAGTGATTAAAGGAATAGCTGTATTTATGATCAGATAAAAATTTTCTCAATCATTACCTGTCAAATAAAATATTTTAATGGATAAACTAAGAATGATTTAAAAAAAGGTTTACATTATTTATTTTATTAACCTTCAAATTTTTTAAAGATTGCAGTAGCAATATGTCCACCAAATCCAAAAGTATTGCTCATGGCATAACGCACATTCGTTTCTATGGGTTTTCCCTTCACAATATTAAATTGTTCAAAACCAGGTTCAATAGTTTGAGTATTGATAGTAGCTGCAATACAGTTGCGCTGAATAGCAGTAACACAGGCTATTGCCTCCACAGCGCCGGCAGCACCCAACAGATGGCCTGTCATTGATTTAGTAGAATTGATATACACTTTTGAATTATTTCCAAATACACGTTCAACGGCTTTCAATTCACTTATATCACCAACATGAGTTGAAGTAGCATGAGCATTTACATAATCCATATCCTGGGGCTGAATACCTGCATCTTCTAATGCAGCCATCATTCCAAGATATGCCCCCTCTCCATCCGGATGTGTACCTGTTAAATGATAAGCATCAGCAGCCATACCACCTCCTGCAACTTCAGCTAAAATAGTTGCGCCTCTCTGCACTGCATGTTCATAACTTTCAAGAATTAAAGCACCTGCACCTTCACCCATTACAAATCCATCCCTGTTTACATCAAAAGGACGGGATGCAACTGCAGGATTTTCATTGTGAGTAGATAATGCTTTTGCTGCATTAAAACCACCAACACCAGCATGTGTTATTGGCGCTTCAGATCCACCTGCGATAATCATATCAGCTTTGCCCCATCTTATATAATTAGATGCATCAATGATAGCTGTATTTGATGTGGCACATGCTGATGCAGTTGTGAAATTGATGCCCCTCAAACCATGTTTAATTGAAATGACGCCAGATGCAATATCAACAATAGTTTTTGGAATGAAGAAAGGGTTAAACCTGGGTGTACCATCACCTTTTACAAACTCTGTTACCTGATCTTCAAATGTCAGGAATCCTCCATTACCTGAACCCCAGATTACACCAATCCTGTTCCTGTTTAATGTATCAAAATTTATATTGGCATTGTTGACTGCTTCCTGCACTGCCACCAGTGCATATTGAGTAAACGGATCGTATCGCCTTGCTTCAGATTTTTCTATAAAATCATAAATATTAAATTCTTTGAGCTCACAGGCAAAACGCGTTTTGAATTTTGAGGCATCAAAATGAGTAATCATAGCAGCACCGCTTTTACCTTCATATAAAGCATTCTGAAATTGTTGCAGATTATTCCCAATGGGAGTTAGTGTACCCATTCCAGTTACAACTACCTTCTTCATAATTATGGTTTTAAAATTTATGCAAAATAAGTAACCATTTTATTGCTTCAATAAAATTAAATATTAGACTTAAAAATTAAATGGAAAAATAAAATCTGCCAGTATTCTCAATTCAAAATAGAAGAAAAAAAATATTTCTGATTATTGAACTAAAAGCAAAATACAATTTGCACACTGAAGATTTTTAAAAAACCAATTATTGCCAATTAGCCGGACCATCATTTTTTTAACAAGTTAAACATATTCCATATATTTACTTTATACTTAAAATTTTACTCATGAAAACTATTTCAACTTATCTCTTTATTGCCTTCCTTATCGGAAGCTGTTCAAAAGAAAGTAATATCAAAATTCAATCCAATGATTTCAGCAGTGAGGTGATGAATACTACTGCAACTTTAACACCTTTAAATGATCTTGGTAAACGAAAATTTAAAGGATACATTGGAGGGTTATATCCAAATGGTGTGAATCATCCAACGGGTACTTATGCACAAGACTTACTTAAAATCTGCAAAAAATTAATTCCGCTTGATACATTAGGCAATCCATCTCCGCAGAATGGCAAAATTATTTTTGGTTCTATTGGGTGGAGTATCAGCGGACAAAATATTGTTGCATTAAAAAATAAGACTTTGGGAAACCCTCTCACCAACCCACAATTATTGTTGTATAATTTTAGTGAAGGAAAAGGACAAGCAAGAATTAATAATATTATGAATCCGGATGATAACTATTGGAACTTTGTAGCGAATAGAATAAAAAATCTACATACAAGTTTCAGGCAGGTACAAATTATATATCTGGAATCAGAAGATTCAACGAGTATCACAAGTTTCCCAGGAAGACCGATACAAGTAAAAGAAGAACTGGAATCTTGTTTCAGGGTTTTCAAACAAAAATTTCCAAATTTGAAACTTGTTTATCTATTGGCAAGGACAACAACATTTGGTGATAACCAACATATTTTTAATACCGAACCATGTCCGTATTATTTTGGATGGGCATGTAAGTGGGCAATTGAAGATCAAATTAATGGTGTGCCAGGAACAGAATATAAAGGGGCCAAAGCAGTGTCACCATTAGTTACCTGGGGATTCTATGACTGGGCTACATCAACACCAAGGAAAACAGATGGCTTTACCTGGACTGAAGATGAAACTACTGATGGGCTTCATGGAAATGATGCAGGTAAAGATTCTATATCCACAAGATGGCAAAACTTTTTACTTACAGACAGGTATGCAAAAAATTGGTATACAAAATAGAGCAAATCAATGAATAAATATTAATGGCCGTTCTTTTGAAACGGCCATTAATTTATAGTTTTACCCTTTATTAAATAAAGTATCAGATTAATCAAATTTCAGATCCAAACCTAAACCACGTAATTCATGTACTAACACATTAAATGATTCAGGCACGCCTGCACGGGTAATATTATCACCTTTTACTATTGCTTCATAAGTCTTTGCACGACCAATAATATCATCAGATTTTATTGTAAGTAATTCCTGCAAGATATTGGCAGCGCCATAAGCTTCTAATGCCCAAACTTCCATTTCACCAAAACGTTGACCACCAAATTGAGCTTTACCACCTAAAGGCTGTTGAGTAATTAAGCTGTAAGGCCCAATAGAACGGGCATGCATTTTATCATCAACCATGTGGTGCAGTTTCAGCATATAAATAACGCCTACTGTTGCTTTCTGGTGGAACCTTTCTCCGGTTTCCCCATCATACAAATAGGTATGCCCCATTGAAGGAATGCCAGCATTTTTACAATATTCTTCAATTTCATCAGTAGAGGCACCATCAAATATCGGGGTGGCAAACTTTACACCTATTTTCTTTCCAACCCAACCTAGTATTGTTTCATAAATCTGACCCAAATTCATACGACTTGGTACTCCCAAAGGATTCAAAACAATATCAACAGGAGTACCATCTTCCATGAAAGGCATGTCTTCATCACGAACTATTTTCGCAACAATACCTTTGTTACCATGCCTGCCGGCCATTTTATCGCCCACTTTGAGTTTACGCTTAACAGCCAGATAAACTTTAGCAAGTTTAAGGACGCCTGCCGGTAATTCATCACCAATTGAGATATTGAACTTTTCACGTTTATAACGGCCAAGTTCTTCGTTGAATTTTATGTTGTAATTATGCAACAATCTATTAATTAGTTCATCAGTCTCAGTATCACCTGTCCATCCCAGGGGATTAACATTCTGATAGTCTATTGACCCCAGATTTTTTGCATTGAATTTAGCAGTTTTGCCAATCAGCATTTCGCCAAAGTTGTTGCTTACACCTGCTGAGGATTTATCTTTCAGTAATGTCTGCAATTTTTCAAGCAGGACTTCTTTATGATCTTCAACATTCTTTTCATGCACCTTTTCTACTTTTTCCAACAAGGCTTTTTCACGCACTTTACCATTCTTGTCTTTTTTAGCACGCTGGAAAAGTTTCTTATCAATCACCACACCTTCAGTCCCATTTGGAGCTTTTAAAGAAGCATCTTTTGCATCACCTGCTTTATCACCAAAGATGGCACGTAACAATTTTTCTTCTGGTGTTGGATCACTTTCTCCTTTTGGTGTGATTTTGCCTATTAAAATATCTCCTTCACGTACATGTGCACCAATCCGAATAATACCATTCTCATCAAGATCTTTTGTAGCTTCTTCAGAAACATTCGGTATATCTGGTGTTAATTCTTCTTCACCCAACTTAGTATCACGTACTTCCAATTCAAATTCGTCAATATGAATAGAAGTGAAGATATCATCCCTTACAACTTTTTCATTGATAACAATGGCATCTTCAAAATTGTAACCTTTCCAGGGCATGAATGCTACCTGTAGATTACGGCCTAATGCTAATTCACCGTCTTTAGTTGCATAACCTTCAGTCAGAAAATCACCATTTTTAACTACTTGACCTTTCTTAACTGCAGGTCTTAAAATAATGGAAGTTGACTGGTTTGTTTTAATAAATTTAGTGAGCTTATATTTTATAAGATCTTCTTCAAAACTTACCAGTCTGTCTGTATCGTTTCTTTTGTATCGTACATGAATTTCTTTTGCATCCACATATTCCACAACACCATCGCCATCAGCATGAATCTGAATCCTTGCATCGCGTGCTGCTTTGCCTTCAAATCCGGTGCCTACAATCGGTGCTTCCGGATTGATTAATGGAACGGCCTGGCGTTGCATGTTAGAACCCATTAATGCACGGTTCGCATCATCATGTTCAAGGAAAGGAATCAAAGAAGCACTCAGTCCAACAATCTGGTTGGGTGCAACATCCATATATTCTACTTCACTTTTTTCAAGTATAGGGAAATCACCTGTTTGACGGCTGACAATCCTGTCTTCCACAAAATTGCCTTTTTCATCAATAGCAACATTGTTCTGGGCAATCTTGGCAGTATCTTCTTCTTCAGCACTTAAGAAAGTCATTTTTTTCATATCAACATGACCTTCTGTTACTTTATGATATGGAGTTTCAATGAAACCCATTTCATTAATACGGGCATGTACACAGAGTGTTGATATCAAACCAATATTTGGACCTTCTGGAGTTTCAATAGTACATAAACGGCCATAATGAGAATAGTGAACATCACGTACTTCAAAACCCGCACGTTCCCTGCTTAAACCGCCGGGGCCGAGTGCTGAAATACGGCGTTTATGGGTGATCTCTGATAGCGGATTTGTTTGATCCAGAAATTGAGATAACTGTGATGTACCAAAGAAAGAGTTGATTACTGAAGAAAGCGTCCTGGCATTAATCAAATCTACCGGAGTGAATACTTCATTATCACGAACATTCATCCTTTCGCGGATAGTACGGGCCATACGAGCAAGGCCTACACCAAACTGTGCATACAATTGTTCACCAACTGTACGAACACGACGATTACTCAAGTGATCAATATCATCAATTTCTGCTTTTCCATTTGTTAAACGAACAAGGTATTTAATGATTTCGATAATATCATTACGTGTTAAAACCTTTGTTTCCAGTTTTTGAGCTACTTCTAATTTACGGTTGATTTTATAACGGCCAACTTCGCCAAGGTCATAACGTTTATCACTAAAGAATAATTTATCAATAATACCACGTGCTGTTTCATTATCAGGAGCATCAGCACCGCGTAACTGGCGATATATATGTTGTACAGCTTCTAATTCACTGTTTGAAGTATCTTTATTTAAAGTATTATAGATGATGGCATAATCACCACCAACATCTTCTTTTTGTACAAATACACTCTTCACATCCAACTCACTGATCATATCTATTGCATCTTCGTCCAGAACTGTATCACGTTCCATAACGATTTCATTACGTTCAATAGAAACAACTTCACCAGTATCTTCATCTACGAAATCTTCTACCCATGTTCTTAAAACACGTGCAGCAAGTTTACGGCCTACATAAGCTTTTAAAGTTTTCTTGTCAGCTTTTACTTCATCAGCCATTCCAAAAAGCTCAAGGATATGTTTATCTGTTTCATAGCCAATTGATCGAAGCAATGTAGTTACAGGAAATTTTTTCTTACGATCAATATAAGCATACATTACATTATTGATATCAGTTGCAAATTCCATCCAGGCACCCTTAAAAGGAATTACCCTTGCTGAGTAAATTTTTGTGCCGTTGGGATGAACTGATTGACCAAAGAATACACCAGGAGATCTATGGAGCTGAGAAACGACAACACGTTCTGCACCATTGATAACAAAAGTACCACGGGGTGTCATGTATGGAATATTTCCTAAGAACACATCCTGAACAATTGTCTGGAAATCTACGTGCTCTTCATCATTACAGCTTAAACGCAATTTTGCTTTCAGCGGAACAGCATAAGTGAGGCCACGTTCCATACACTCTTCAATAGTGTAACGAGGAGGGTCAATAAAATAATCTAAAAATTCCAGTACGAAAATGTTACGGGTGTCCGTAATAGGAAAGTTTTCTTTAAATACTTTAAATAAACCTTCATTATTACGTTTATCCGGTGTGGTTTCTAACTGGAAAAAATCCCTGAATGACTCTAATTGAATATCTAATAAATCTGGGGACTCAGCCTGGTTTTTTGTTTTTCCGAAGCTGACCCTGTTTTGCAATTTAGTTGATGACATATCTTATTGATAGTTTTCCGGAATTTTATTGGGCAGTATTTACGGGTTCAAAAAGGCAACTTCAGAAGCAAACAAATGATTTCATGATCGCCAAAATGCCGGTAGCCCAAATTAAAGGATGGCAAAGGTAAGCAATATACTTATATCAACAGGATTTTTTTAAGCCTGCAAAAAGTTTAAGAAAATATAAAAAAAATGTCTTTCAAAATTGAAAAGGTTAGCAGCATTTTGATTTTTACAAGATATTAAACCTTAAAACTGGGGACTTGTCACAGGCAAAAATAATAAAAGCGAATGAAAAAGAACATCACTCTATTTTCCATCCTGCTAATTTTTGTTTCCGGTGCTGCAGAAGCGCAGTTTTATGGAGGTGGGATTTTTATTGAACGCGGATACAGGAGGCCACCACGACCTTATTACCATTACCAACAAAAAAGGCACCAACAACCTTTTCATCCAACAGTTAATTTGAGTCTTGGTTATGGTTATCCCAATCTTGATAAAAATTATTTTCCAGATCAATTTAACGGCAATATGAATGTATATCGGGGAAACTCATTCAATCAAACTGGGCCTGTCACCGGCGCTTTAGACTTTCAAATCAGTCGTTACAACAGTATTGGAATTATGGGAACTTATGGTAAAGTGAGTGTACCATATTTTGACTTCAATTCCAATAGTAATGAACCAATATTTACCGGCAATATTAAAAGCTGGAGTGCTTTGTTTAATATCATGACCTATTTTCCAACCTATGAAAAAACAGTTAGTCCTTACATCCGAACTGCAATTGGTATCAGTTCAAGAAATGAAAATTATGCTTACCCGGATGGAAGTAAAGCTGTTGATGGAGGAAATAACATCACAGACTTAGCTTACCAGGTTTCTATGGGTGCAAGGTTTAATTTTTCTCCTAATGCAGGATTTTATCTTGAAGCAGGTTATGGGAGATATATTGTGAATGGAGGATTAACATTTAGGTTTTGAGGTGATTGATAAAAAGGAAGAGGCTGTATTAAAAACAGCCTCTTATTTTTTGAATTCATTTCAAAAGATGAATGTGAAATTATTTAAAAGGGTAAATCATCACTGGCTTCATTCATATCATCATTGTTTGTCTGGTTTTGAGCTGTACTTGTGGAACTACCATTATTTCCATAATCATAATTACGTTCACCACCAGATTGTGGTTGCGGATTTCCAAGCCCTTCTGCTCGTGAACCCAATAACTGTATAGAGTGTACACGTAAACTCAAAGACGCTCCGCTTTTTCCATCATTTGTTTGATAAGTGCGTATTTCAGGTGTACCCTCAACATACACTTGTGTACCTTTTTTCAGATAGGGCGATATGCCGGTTCGATCGGTCCAGTATGCACATTCAACCCATGTTGTTTTCTCCCGTGGTGCGCCTGCACTATCCTTGAATTTTTCTGTATGTGCTATACTGAAATTGATTACATTTTTCCCGTTCACTGTATTAACATTACAATCCTTTCCGAGGTTACCAATAGCCATTAATTTAATCATAGTATTATTATTTAAGAATGTGAATGTAACATTTCATAATAATAACCTGAAAAAAAATCTATGCTAATAATACGCTAATAAAAATTGATTTTTTGCAGGGGGTAAAATTCAATTCTATAACTTAAGCAATTGAACAAAATTTTCATAAAATGTGAACCATGCAAGTAAAAAAACCGGCTGCTTTGCAGACGGTTTATATTTGTTCCCCGTTGATATAAATAAAATAATCTATTTGAGATTCAATGCTTAATCAACTTGACAATCACAAAATATATGCCACTATTCCATTGGGAAACAATTAATAATAAGTTGTTTAAAACTTTTTAAAAGTATTATGTTTTGAATACACTTTAAATTTTCAATAGCTAACAGATTCCTATACCATTTTATTCAATTCAAAAATGATAATGCTGAATAATGCATGAAGAAAATTCAAAATGACATAAACAAAAAGTGCTGAAAAATTGAGACAATCAGCACTGGATAAACGAATGATATAAGCTAATCCGAATATTTATGATTCAATCAAAAAAGGATAACGATAATCTGTCGGTGGATTAAAAGTTTCTTTAATCGTTCTAGCACTTAACCACCTATATAAATTTAACATGCTACCTGCTTTGTCGTTTGTGCCGCTTGCTCTTGCGCCACCAAATGGCTGTTGACCAACAACAGCACCTGTTGGTTTATCATTCACATAAAAATTTCCAGCAGCATATCTTAACTGATTAGTCGCATATACAATTGCATTCCTATCCTGCGCGATGATGCTACCTGTTAAAGCATAAGGAGAGGTTTTATCTAACAGCTTTAAAGTCTCATCATATTTATCAGCATCATATACATAAATTGTAAGTACGGGCCCGAAAATTTCTTCACATAATGAAATATAATTCGGGTCTTTTGTTTCAATGATTGTAGGTTCAATAAAATAACCTTTGCTTTTATCATAATGTCCACCGGCTATTATTGCTGCTGTAGAATCTTTACGAGCATTATCAATATAACGGGTAATATTATCAAATGACTTTTCATCAATTACTGCATTAATAAAATTGCTGAAGTCTTCAACACTTCCCATCTTCATTGTTTTTAATTCAGCTAATAGTTTTTCTTTGATTTCGCCGGCAAGACTTGAAGGCAAATATGCTCTTGAAGCAGCAGAACATTTTTGTCCCTGAAACTCAAATGCCCCTCTTGCCAAAGCAGTAACTACAACATCAACATCAGCAGATTGATGTACCATTACAAAATCTTTACCGCCGGTTTCGCCAACGATACGAGGATAGGATTTATAATTAGCAATATTATCCCCTATTGCTTTCCACATGCTGTTAAAAACACCAGTACTGCCAGTAAAATGAACGCCTGCAAAGTCTTTGTGCTCAAAACATACTTTTCCAATTGTTGGGCCACTAACGTAAATTAAATTGATCACTCCATCTGGCAAGCCAGCTTCTTTTAAAATACGCATGAACATTTGTGCTGCATAAATTTGAGTATTGGCAGGCTTCCAGACAACTACATTGCCACACATTGCAGCACTTGTAGGAAGATTACCTCCAATTGCAGTAAAATTAAATGGTGTGATTGCTAATACAAAACCTTCAAGTGCCCGCCATTCCATCCTGTTATGTATTCCCTGTGAAGAGTTGGGTTGTTGTTTATAAATCTCACTGAGATAATGAACATTAAATCGCAAAAAATCTATGAGTTCACAGGCACTGTCTATCTCAGCCTGGAAAGGATTTTTGCTTTGACCAAGCATTGTTGTGCCATTCATCAGGTAACGGTACTTCCCTGCAATCAGGTCAGCAGCTTTTAAAAATATATGTGCCCTTTCTTCCCATGGCATATTGCTCCACGTCTCTTTTGCCTTTAATGCTGCATCAATTGCCTGATGCACATGGTTTTCATCACCTGCATGAAAAAATCCAAGCGTATGTGCGATTTCATGAGGTGGGTGTAAAGCAACCTTCTTTCCTGTCCTCACTTCTTCAGCACCAATATACATGGGGATATCGAGTTCTTTATTTTTCAAACCTGCTAACGCTTCTTTTAATTTTTTTCTTTCAATTGTGCCTGGTGCATAGCTAAATACCGGCTCATTTGCCGGCATAGGATAAGCAAAATATCCAAGATTCATATAACAATATTTTTTGCAAAGATACAAAGTGTTGCTTGCTTTATATTTTCAAAATTCAATAGAAGCTCTTTGAATTTTCACATCCTGTTACTTTTATTTTCTTAAACTTATTCATTTTTTCATGTCAAATTCTTTTTACAAAGACAAAAACAGAAATGATGAAAAAAATAGCAATAATAGCATGCATCACATTTTTATTTTCCAATTATGTTGATGCAAGTGATACAACAATAACATCATTACTTCAAAACAAACGGTTCGCTTTCCAACCCAATAATATGATACCTGCGACCGGAAGATTACGTGTTTTGGATTATGTTTATGCATTGCAGGTAAAAAATGATTCATTGATTGTAAACCTTCCATACATTGGTAAAGCTTATACAGCGCCTATTGACCCAAATGATGTTGGTTACAATTTCACATCAACTGATTTTAGTTATTCTGTAAGTAAGGGGAAAAAGGATAGCTATATTGCCGTTATCAAAACAAATGACAGAGTTTATAATCCCACTTTTACATTGATTGTGTTCAACAATTGCAGGGCCAGTTTATTAGTAAACAGTACAGAAAAACAACAGATATCATATAATGGGATGATCACAGGCTTAGAAAAATAAAAAAGGCAAAACTTAATGTTTTGCCTTTTAAAAATTGCTTTTATATTTTTATTCTTCAGTTCCTTTCTGAACATCGTTTTCTCCATCAACAGGAGTTGTACTATCAGTAGCTGCGGGAGTTGCATCTTCAGTTTTAGCAGCTTCAGCAACAACTTTTGCAGTTACAGGTTTCCTGGAACGGCTACGACGTGTTTTCTTAACACCTTCTGATGCAGCGCCAGATTTTCCATACACATCATTAAAATCAACCAATTCTATTAAGGCCAATTCTGCATTATCACCTAAACGTTTTCCAAGTTTAATTATACGTGTATAACCACCAGGGCGACTTGCTACTTTTGGACCAACAACAGTGAATAATTCCTTTACGGCATTTTTATCTTTCAAATAACTGAAAACAACACGGTGCTGGTGCATAATCTGTTCTTTGCTTTCACCCTTATGTGTTTTAGTAATCAGGGGTTCTACATACACCCTTAAAGATTTCGCTTTTGCCAGTGTAGTTACAATTCTTTTATTCACGATTAACTGGCTACCGAGATTAGCCAATAAAGCATCTCTGTGTGCCTTAGTACGGCTAAGGTTTTTAATTTTATCTCCGTGACGCATGACGTTTTGTTTTTAGCCTTACACCGTGTCAAGGAATTGTAAGACTGTTATGAAAAAGCTATTAGCTATCAGCCAACAGCTATTATACCTTAATTGATATCGTCCAAACCTAATTTAGACAAATCCATTCCAAAATGCAAGCCTCTTTCACCCAAAACCTGCTCAATTTCACTTAAAGATTTTTGTCCAAAGTTGCGGAACTTCATCAAATCTTCCTGCTCGTATTGCACCAACTCGCTTAAGCTGTTGATTTTTGCTGCTTTCAAACAATTGAAAGCACGTACAGATAAATCTAAATCTTCCAGAGGAGTTTTCAACACTTTCCTCAATTGCAGCATCTGCTCATCTACCACATCTTCTTTGCGATCTTCTTTGTTATCAAAAGTGATGTTTTCATCAGTGATAATCATCAAGTGCTGGATCAAAATACGGGAAGCTTGTTTTACAGCTTCTTCAGGATGAATAGTACCATCTGTAGCAACATCCAACAGCAATTTCTCGTAGTCGGTTCTTTGTTCTACACGATAATTTTCAACAGAATATTTTACATTCTTGATTGGAGTATGAATCGAATCAATAGGAATATAACCTAATGGTAATTCTTTTGCCCGATTTTCTTCGGCAGGTACATATCCACGGCCTTTTGATATGATTAGTTCAATATCAAGATTTGCGCTCTGATCCATAGTACACAATATCAGGTCGGGGTTCATTACTTCAAAACTTTGCACTGCATCATTCAACATACCTGCTGTAAATTCAGATTTGTTTTTAATGCTCAGTACAATTTTTTCGTTGTTTACATCATGATCAACATTCTTTTTGAAACGAACTTGTTTTAAGTTCAGGATCAATTCAGTAACATCTTCTGTTACCCCTTTAATGGTTGCAAATTCATGTTCAACACCTTCTATCTTGATGCTCGTAATAGCATACCCTTCCAGGCTGCTCAAGAGCACCCTTCTGAGGGCGTTTCCAATTGTTAAACCATAACCCTGCTCAAGCGGGCGAAATTCAAAAGAACCTTCAAAATCAGTTGCTTTCTGTAATATGATTTTATCCGGTTTCTGGAAGTTTAAAATGGCCATTTTATATTCCTTTGTTTAATTTGTTTGTGCCTAAATCACTATCATGATTTAATGCTAATTTCTATTTTTAAGATATATCCCTTTCGCTCAATTAGAGCAAATAATTTATTTACTATACAATTCCACAATCAGTTGTTCCTTTATATTTTCAGGTACAGATTGTCTTTCTGGATAAGTGATGAATACTCCCTGTTTTTCCCCTTCATTCCAGTCAAGCCAGTTAAACTTTGGATTCTTTCCACGAATCTGGCTTGTTATTGATGAGTTACCATCGCTTTTTGGTTTCAAAGCAATTTTATCACCTGGTTTTAACTGGTAAGAAGGGATATTTACAATTGCACCATTTACCATAATGTGTTTGTGTGAAACTAACTGACGGGCAGCTGGACGTGAAGGAGCAATACCTAAACGAAATACTGTATTGTCAAGACGTGCTTCTAAAAGTTTTATCAGGTTTTCGCCTGTAACACCTTTAATTCTGGATGCCTCTTCAAATGTTTTACGGAACTGGCGTTCCAATACGCCATAAGTGTATTTTGCTTTTTGTTTTTCTTTAAGCTGAACAGCATATTCACCTAAAGTTTTGCGTTTGCGTGTAGCGCCATGTTGGCCAGGAGGATTGCTGTTTTTGTTGAGCCATTTACCATTACCTAAAATAGGCTCGCCGAATATGCGGCTAATCTTTGTTTTAGGACCGTTGTAACGTGCCATAATTTTGAACTTTGATTTTTTGGTGACGATACAGCATCATTAAAAATCTTAAAATAAATGCTGTATCCGGTTATGAAAAACCTTCTTTCCCTTGCAGGAAGAAGACAGTATTATACTCTTCTTTTCTTGGGGGGACGGCAACCATTGTGTGGCAATGGTGTAATATCTTTAATCATTGATACTTCAATGCCGCTTTGTGCCAAAGCTCGGATTGCGCCTTCACGGCCTGCGCCCGGTCCTTTTACAAACACATCTACTCTTTTCAGACCAGCATCAAATGCAACTTTTGCTGCATCTTGTGCGGCCATCTGTGCTGCATACGGTGTGTTCTTTTTAGATCCACGGAATCCCATTTTCCCTGCAGAAGACCAACTGATAACCTGGCCTTGTTTATTAGTCAAAGAAACAATGAGATTATTAAAAGTAGCATTGATGTGGGCATCGCCATAAGCGTCCACTTTTACAATTCTTTTCTTTGCTACTGTTTTGGCGCTCGCCTGTGCTTTTGCTGCTTTTGCCATATTTAATTTAGAATTCGGATATTTTAATAACGAAATCCGAAACCATGTTCAGATTTCGGATTTAATTATTTTTTAGGTGCTTTCTTTTTACCTGCTACAGTCTTACGCTTTCCTTTCCTCGTACGGCTGTTTGTACGGGTACGCTGGCCACGAACCGGCAATCCTTTACGATGACGAAGGCCACGATAACATGCAATATCCAATAAGCGTTTTATGCTCATCTGAACTTCGCTGCGCAATGCACCTTCAACTTTTATTTCATTGGTGATGATATTACGAATCTGGTTCAGATCATCATCATTCCAATCATTTACTTTTTTATCGTAAGATATATTCGCCTTATCCAAAATATAACGGGCTGTAGAACGGCCAATGCCATAAATATAGGTTAAGCCTATTTCGCCCCTTTTATTTTTTGGTAAATCAACTCCGGCAATACGTGCCATAATTTCTGTTTATTATTTTATTTATTATACTCTGCTTACCAGTTCAGTAAAACCTTTTTTTCACAAAACTGAAAACCTGTTTTCAAATTAACCCTGTCTTTGCTTATAACGAGGATTCTTTTTGTTGATCACATACAGCTTGCCTTTTCTCTTTACGATTTTGCAATCTGCACTTCGTTTTTTTATTGAAGCTCTTACTTTCATATTTTTTGCTTTCTACTGTCAGCCTTCAGCTTTCAGCATGTTATTATTTATATCTTAAAATAATCCTGCCCCTTGATAAATCATAAGGACTCATTTCAACCTTCACTTTATCTCCTGGTAATATACGGATGTAATGCATGCGCATTTTCCCTGATATTGTGGCCAAAATTTCATGCCCATTTTCCAGCTTTACCCTGAACATAGCGTTACTAAGTGCTTCTAAAATAGTACCGTCTTGTTGAATCAATGGTTGTTTGGACATAAATTTGGGAGCGCAAAGATATAGGAATACAACTAAATGAGAAAATTTTTACAAAATTTCAAAACTAAATAAGTAGTTAAATAATTTATTAATTGAGTCTGCAAAACCTTAAGCTGCTTAACAGTATCCTTTATTTACTAAAATTATCTGGCAAACTTATTAATTACCATATTAAGAAATCATCTTCAATTTAAATTTTAGCGTCTATTAAAATAAATTTAAAGGCAAGATAACCTGCCATTGATTGGGACTGCTATATGTGTTCTCAGTATTTAATAATCTTGAATACCGTACCCCAATACTAATAGGTTGTTGATTCCACCATCTTGTATCAAAAAACACTTCAACACCTGTTGAAGCATAATTATACCTGTTCCCGCTACGAAGACTTTTAACCTGGGTGACATCATAGAACAAATTAGTCCTGATACGCAGGAAATAAACAATATTTCCAAAACCCCAATCGGGATATGCAATTGGGAAATTATAATTAACGGCATATTTGATCATTCGGGGAAAATCAACAGAACTATACCCCCGTGAAAAAGGAAAATTATTATCATAATAATATTTCCCTGATGTATCCCTTGCCTGGAATGCTACACCTATAACAATACTATGCGATTTAGCAAAACCCGGAAAATAAAAGTTACCATTTGCTAAAAATTGATGAGCTGTGCTGCCGGTCCTGTACTGCAACGTTAATGTCTGCCCGAAATGTGGATAGATATTTTGACTGGCCTGTTGTGTATATTGACTATATTTTACCAGAAACTGTCCAAAACTAAAACCGGAATTGCGCAGAAGTTGTTTTGATAAACCTGTCCACTGTAAATGGAGAAAATTATATCCGGCAGATAAATTAAGGTTGCGATGTAATTTCCCCCCAGAAAAATTTAATGGTAATTGAAAACCTGCTGCCAGCCTGGTTTCATTCCAATGAAATGTTGTATCCTGGTTATACTGCAGGCTTCGGTTAAAAGTTTCATTCACATCCATAAAAGGTTGCAAATACCACCCACCATAAATTCCTGTATATCCAATCCTGCTAAAACGTTCATTCCTATTATAGGTATAATATAACTGGCTTTGCACCGTATTCAAAACATTTTGGCCATAAACAATAAAAGAATAATCAGGGTCGCTGAATGACGGATTATAACTGTGGAAATTAAAAAAGCCAGAAAACCTTGAGTATTTTGCAACCTGATAATTTCTCTGTGACACCACTGACAGAAAATGATTAGATGACGAATGGAATGGTTTTGTAACAAACAAATCTTTCAAAGTATCTGAAGCATTGACTTGCTGCCATACAGGTTTTATAGATGCGAGTCTATACCCATTTGCAGTAAAAGCTGATGCAGTAATAGAATTATTCCTAATGAAACCCTGGTACAATCCGGTCGCAGCAGAAGCCAATCGGTAACTTTTATTTTCAACATTTATATATCCCCATATCTCGTCCCTCCCATTATTTGAACAACTATATATTAATGTATCACCCTGCACATTTAAAAAACCAATGACCCTGTTTTTGAATGGAATAATGGTGTCTGCAGTATTTGTATCAATATTTTGCTTAATGATACTCATTTCGCCTATACTATTCCTTAAACAGACAAATATCTTTTTATCATCAACAGAAAATTTTGGATAAGAAAAGATATGGTTTCTGTCATTACATACTACTTTTTTAATTGCCCCATTTGTATCCAGCAAAACCAGTTTTGAACTGCCATCAATATCCTGCTCCACAGTTACTACCCACTTTCCGTCATGTGATATATCGGGTGAAAAATACCGGGTCCCGGATGAAAGTTTTTTTTCTTTTTTACTTTCAACATCAATCATTCTTATCTCATTATATTCTTTGTTACCCCATCTTGCATCCTGTTTAAATGAAGCATAAACAATTTTTCCATCATTGTAAGAAAAATAATCATCATCACATATACTTTGTATTGCAATTTTTTCCTTTGATCCATTAGCACGTTGCAGAATAAATGCAGGGACATCTTTAAAACTTTTACGCAAATAAATTATAGAACCATCATTGGTTGCATAAGGATACTTTTCATCAACCACATTACCCTCTTTTATTGAATTAATGATATGAATATTTGAGAGTGAATCCTTATTCCATTGTCTATTGTAAAATTCAAATGCATTATGGACAAATTCTTTAAAACTAATTTTGGCATTTTCTTTTACAGAATTTTGTAATGGATAAAAAAGATAATGATAAGAAGCAGCCTGATGCGTAACATTTTTCCAAAAATCATTTCCATATTTTTCATAACCATAAGCAACCAGCATATATCCTAATGGATAGTGGTCAGGTACAAAGTCTCTGTAAGAGCCATTACGAAGTTTCATATAACTATAATCTTTGTTTGCCATTGACAAACTCTTATAGCCATTAAAGAACAAAGGCAGTCTTCCCCTCCCCTGTCTGCTAAGCCTGGTTTCATTATATACTGCATCGCCTTCAAAAAACCAATCAGGCACAGCAGCTGCGTTCGCCAATGCCTGACCGTTCTGTCCAAATAAAATATGCAAGAATTTTGATAAGCCAACATTGAAATTATTGTATTGTTCCACATGCCTGTACTCATGGATGCTCAGCAAATCGCTCCAACTCATAGCGCCGAGTTCAAATGCATTTTGTTCAGGTGTTAAATAAAATTCACTGCGCCATGGTGATAGTGCCACATAACCATTGGAGATAACTGTTTGTGGACGCAATACAATACTCACTTTTTTCAACCTGTTTTCAATTGATGAAACATATTTTTTTTGTTCCTCAGTTGTAATTCCGGCAATACGTGCAGCCAAACTATCAAGACCAGAAGGAAAGATTAATTTTACAGTATCGGTATTAATGGCATTCCATTTTACAGATGCTGGGCTACCACCAAATTCCTGGGAGAAAACAGGTGATAAAATAAAAAATAAAGCACAAATAAAAAATAACCTCATAGAAATCCTACTGATAAAAAAAACCATCATACAAATTGCATGATGGTTAATATAATTCAGAATTTAATTTATGCAATTGGTTCGCGGGTTAAATGCACTTTCGTCATTTGCAAATAATGGTTTTGCAAATGGTGTACATATTGAATACTCGGGTTAATACGTTTATCATCCCTGTACCAGATATCAATATGACTGAAATCATCCGGTTTTTGAATCAGCATCCGGAAAGCGCCTTTTTTATATTTCACTGAACCATCGGGCATATCTTCCCGTACAAAGCTTAATTTCTTCATTGCCGCATCATCTAATGTGAGCGGATACAAGTCATTCGTTTCAAACCAAAGTTCCTGCACTTCTGTTGCAAGACAAACCTGTTTTTCATCATTGTTCAGGCGAACAACTTCTCCTTCCCACTTTTTATCGCCATAATCCCCCAATAAAAAATCACCGAGTTTGATTTCATTGAATTTTATCATATAGCATTGTTTTTACGGCAAAAAGATAAAAACTAATTTTTATAAACCGATAAATTCTACCCTTATTTTTTAGAATCACCGGTGATTTTTATCTATGTATCAGGTTAAACTTCTTTGTAAGGTCTAAAAAAAGGATCCAAAATTAGCTTCCTCTGTTAGCACCGGTTGACCGGACTTTCTGTTTGGCCCCACTTTGTTTTGAATTTACTTTAATAAACTTAGAACCTGCATTGCCACTTTGCTGCCCTTTTCCTGATTTACTGTTATTCTTTTTATTATTAACCGGTAATGACATATTATAAATTTAAAAAATGAAATATTTAATGCAATATAACAAAGTAAAAATTATGAAAGACGGATTTTTATTTTCATCTTTAAGCTATGAAAAAATTAATGGCAGGCTCGATGGCATTTATCATCTGCGCTACATCAATGGCTCAAAATTTCAATAACAGTATTGCCTTGAAAAATCAAATTGATTCTCTGCTTCAATCATACTTCAAAGACTCTCAGCCGGGTGCTTCTGTTGCTATCATTCATAACAACTCAATTTTTTTTCAAAAAAGTTATGGACTTGCGAATATCTTTTCTAATGAAAATATTTCAACATCGTCCAACTTCAATATTTGTTCACTTACTAAACAATTTACCGCACTTGCTATTCTTCAATTACAGGAAAAGCATTTGTTATCATTTCAGGATAAACTAATTCGCTTTTTTCCTGACATGAATACACACATCGCCAATAGTATAACCGTTAAAGAATTACTTACACACAGTTCAGGCATCATTGACCATTATGACTATACCAATACTACCGGCATGCACCATGCGCATAACGCTGATGTATATCATGCAATAAAAGATATTGATAGCACTTACTTTGTTCCGGGCACACAATTCAGATATAGCAACACTGCTTATTGCCTGCTTGCATTAATAGTTGAAAAACTTAGCGGTGTATCTTTCAATGAGTATATGGGAAAAAATATTTTCAAACCTGCAGGTATGTTTAATACAACCATCTGGAATGAGCATACTAAAATTTATAACGAAACAACAGGTTATGATTTTGATAGCACTACAAATAGTTATATTCAATCCGGCCCTGATGAACATATCTTTTTTTCCACTGAGGGTGATGGTGGGATATACACATCCATAAATGACTATATCAAATGGTTTGAAGCACTTCAATCTGGGAAAATTTTTTCAGAAAAAATAGTAAAAGAGGCAAGGAATATTGAATTTACCATTAATGAACAACAAAAGGCCGGATATGGTTTTGGCTGGTTCATTGATGACAGTGGCAAATACAAAAAAGTTTATCACAGTGGTGACAACGGAGGCTTCCGCACATATAGTTTTTCTATCCCCTCACTAAATTATATGATTGTAATCTTTGCAAACCGTAGCGATATTAATATTGAAGACATTGTTCAAAAAATCTATCAACTGCAATGGCCCGGCGCTGCACCATTCATTAATATAGAAATATTGACTTCCTAATATTTTTGATACAAAAAAAAATCCGGATATATTAAGATTTTTCTTCCCAAACCTGCACTAAATTTACCAATACTTCAACTGCTTTTTCCATATCAGACACACCTATCCATTCATGTTTACTATGAATTGCATGCATGCCTGTAAAGATATTGGGACAGGGCAAACCCATAAAACTTAAACGGCTTCCATCAGTACCTCCGCGAATTGGTTCATTCACCACATTCAAGCCTGCACGCAGGTAAGCTTCTTTGGCAAATAATACAACCTGCGGATATTTGTCCAACACCTCTTTCATATTCCGGTATTGTTCCTTCACTGTAAATTCCATTGTAGCTCCCGTGTGTTGCCGAATGATATTTTCCGCAATATTTTTTAATCTTTCTTCATACAATGCAAGGTTTGAAGTGATAAAATCCCTTACTATAAAATCTATCGTTGCTTTTTCAGCAATACCATTAATAGCAACTGGATGAACAAAGCCTTCTCTCTTCTCAGTTGTTTCCGGGCTCCATTCACCTGCTGGCAATGCAGCAACAATTTCTCCGGCAACTTTAATTGCATTGACTAATTTATTTTTTGCATATCCAGGATGCGCAATCACACCATGCACCGTGATGCGGGCACTGTCTGCACTAAATGTTTCGTCTTCCAGTGTACCCGCTTCTCCACCATCTAAAGTATAAGCAAAATCTGCATGTAATTTTGCCAGGTCAACCTTCGCTGTCCCTTTCCCTACTTCTTCATCCGGTGTAAATAAAATTTTAATTTCTCCATGTTGAATGGATGGATGTGTGATTAAATAATTTGCCATATCCATAATGATAGCCAAACCACTTTTATCATCGGCACCCAATAATGTTAAACCACTTGCTGTAATAATATCTTTGTCTAAATGCGCAGTTAAATAAGGATAAGTTTTTGATGATAAAACCTGTAATGAATCATCGGGCAATACTATATCTTTTCCATCATAATTTTTATGCAGGATAGGCTTCACCTGATAGCCACTGCAATCAGGCGCTGTGTCCACATGACTGCAAAAACATATAACCGGGACATTCTTATCAGTGTTGGATGGAATTGTAGCATACACATAACCATATTCATCTGCATGGGCATCGTTTAATCCTAAATCAAGTAATTCTTTATAAAGCAGGTTGCTTAAATCTTTTTGTTTTTCTGTAGTAGGATGTATGCTGCTTTCAGGGTCACTTTGTGTATCGAGCTGCACATAACGCATAAACCGATCTGCAACAGTGTGAGCATAATCATTCATCATTTTTTAAAATTTATTCAACAAATAAACAGCATAATCAATTCTTTTTTTATAAAAATTTTCTTGTTGAACTATCAACATACTTTTCAATAAGAACTTTTTACAGCTTGATGCAAACCAAATTGTTTTGAAAAATACACGTTGCCATTAATTCCCCATAATCAACAGACTCAAATTTTTCATGTTTCTGATTCACAATAAAAGTTGTAGTCCAAAGTAATTAGAAGTATCTTTCCATAACAATAAAAACCATTTCATGAAAATATTTACCGGTGCATTAATTGGTGCAATCATCATTTTTATTTTACAATTTCTTTCCTGGACTGTGTTGGATTTTCACAGGCCCTCACAGGAATATACGCCAAAGCAAGATAGCATCATGGCTTATCTGAATACACAACTTGATTCGAGTGGTGGTTATATTTTACCTACTATACCCAAAGGCGCTACTTCAGATGATATGAAAAAACTTAATGAATCTGCTGATGGCAAACCCTGGGCACAAATTTATTATCACAAAAGTTTAAACACCAACATGGGTTTGAATATGGCAAAGAATTTAGTTACCAATTTTATTATGGTACTACTTTTTTGCTGGCTTGTTGCAGGTTTTACTTATAATAATTTCGGAAAGACATTTCTTGCGGCATTGTTTGTTGGTTTTATTATTTTCCTTCATGCCAGTTATACAGAAAACATCTGGTATGAGACATTTGACCTGGAAGGCCATCTTGCAGATTATCTTTTGAGCTGGGGTGCTATGGGCATTTGGTTAGGCTGGTGGTTAAACAGGAAGAAAGCCTGAGCGTTTTACTAAGATATATTTACGGGTTCATGATCTTTAGCTCCATCATGAACCCGTAATAATTTATTTAGATTGTTGAACCTGTAAATTCAGAAATTAAGGAATAATTATCAATGGGCTATTGCCTTTCAGATCAACCAGTTCTATATCAAAAATTAATTCTTTTCCAGCCAATGGATGGTTTGCATCGAGTGTAATGGCGTCATCGCTGATTGCAGTAATTACCACCGGTATTTCCTGCCCGTTCTCACTATGCATTTGCAGCGTCATGCCTATTTCAGGTATTATTTCATTAGGGAAATTACTTTTAGGAAATTGGATGACCATTGCTTCCTGTCTTGGGCCATAAGCATCGTCTGAAGGAATCGTAACAGTCTTTTTCTCACCAACTGCCATACCGGTAACACCATCATCAAAACCTTTTATTACCATGCCACTACCTACTTCAAATTCAAGGGGCTGGCGGCCTGCACTGCTATCAAATGTTGATCCGTCGCTTAAACGACCATGATAATGTACTTTTACTTTATCACCTTTTTTTGCTTGTTCTGCCATGTGTAATTGATTTTGGGGAAGGATTATTTTGTTTTCGAATTTTGAATAATTTTTTGTAGGCGGCAAAGGTATTGTTTAAAAGAATATCATCATAATTAGATTTTGCGTTGTAGTACTATTATAAAATCAGGCTATTATACTTGAAAAAAGAAACAAAACATAACCAACATTTATAATAATTTACTATTCATTTTATTTGACATTGAGCAATATGCTCTGATTGATAAAAACATTGACAATTCAAATCAACTGAGAGTTTATTTCAAAACTGATTATTAAAGTGTTGCTCCAACTTCTTTTAACTGAATAAGATTTTTGAAATATTATTTTTCATTTGAAAACTTGAACTTGCTGTACCAAAATATTTTTATCATTCATCAATGAATTGGTATAGGTTTTATTTATAAAAACAAACAAGCCTGTGGTATCAGCAATGCCTTTTAAAAAATATGGAGAATAGGAATCTTGAAAACGTTCATCATTGAAAATATTTTTCATAGCCTGGTTATCAAAATTATTTTCATTCAACAGGTTGTAGTATTGAATTAAAGCTTCATGTAAGTTTTTTACTTTTGAAGGCATGAGCAAATCTGGGTTGAGTTGATAAAAAATTTCTTTATTAAAAGCTGCATGATTTTTTATCCCTTCCCTGTCTCCCGGGCTATGTCCCATCAAAGTATTATTCAGCCCCATTAAATCAACTGTATTACCATCATATTTTAATCCAAAGCCACCTACTGCTATCAAGCCTATGGAAGGTTTTTCAACGGGAAGTATTGCATTAAAACTTTCTGCCATTTCCCTGCCATCCCGCGCCAGTACAAATTCATAATTCAACTGGGTTTTTGCTGGTGTTTTCAGGTCAAGCAAATCATTTATTCCCATAATACCAAAAAACAAAACCACTATCATCAGAAATACAAATTTTACTTCTGTTTTTCTTAACTGAAAATTTTTAAAAAGCCATATAATCGTACTGATTCCAAAAGCAAACAATAACATCAAATCCTGATAAAATCTAAATCCGCCAAAATGATCACCTCCTGTTGTACAAGGCAAAACAAAACCTATCAAAACGATTACCGCAATGATACAATGCTTAGTAAGTAAAATATTATATTGTATTTCCTGGCGTTTTTGTTTGTTTAAGATTTTTAATTTGAAAACAGAATAAATCAACATAACAGCCATTACCATAAACAATAAACTGACGATAGCCTGATATCCACCAAGAAAACTAATGGCATATTTAAACCCTTCTGTAAAATTATACATCTTGTCTGGTGAAACCTTTGCGTAATAGGTATTTGGAAAAAGATAACCAAAATAATGTAACCTGAACAGGAAGAAACCTGCAGTAACTACAGCAACACAAACAAAAAATAATACCGGGAAAAATAGTTTTTTTTTATTCTGCAAACTTGTCCAGAATAATATTACAGTAAACACAATATTCCATGCCAGTGACTCCGGCCTTGTCAGTGACAATAAACAGCCTGCAATTACCAGTATGATATGTTTTGCAACAGACTGCCTCTCCTGGCTAATACAATTGGCAACAAGTAAAACCATGACTGTAAATAGAAAATTCCATAAAGCATTTTCCATCAGGGTCAATACACTCCAGGTAAAATATGAAGGGCCTATGCTGATGATAAATAAACAATACATCCAGAAGAAATAAGATGCTGCTTTAGGATAAATCTGTACAATTTCCTTTTTTATTTCCCTGTAAACAATCGTGATTGTAACCGTAGTGAGCAAACAGCAAAAACAAATCAACAACCATTCAGGGTTGGAAGTTATAAGATAAAATGCAGCACAAATAACAACCCATAAAAAAGAAGTAAACCCTTCAACCTTTTCTCCATGTGCATTAAAAACAAATCCACCACCCTGAGATAAATGATGGGCATAATTTAAAAAAATATTCCCGTCATCAATACCAATAACACCTGTGCCAACATAAATATTCGCCACAAAACTTATCGCTGCAACCAAACCAAGGAATATGATAAATTGTTTTAAAAATTGCATAGGTTATTGACTTAATCAATTGTTCAGTTTTTGACAGTCACTAATTCTGAGAGTTTTCTCAAAATTAATTCGTCGGTTTGAATATCAAATTTTCTTGCAAATAATTTCCCGGATTGAATCATAGTATCATAATCGTCTATTGTCAGAATTTCCGGGTGGCCTTTTCCTTCAATCCATTTAACAAAAAAAAGATTATCCTCAATATTATTTCTAAATCCGTTGTTATATAAAATGGATGAGAATATAAACTCATCAGCACCCCAGCAATATTTAAAATACCTTATCACGGCTGGATGTTGTTTTAAATAATCAAGGCAAAACTGTGCTGCCTTTGTGGTAAGTGTAAACCAATTGGCCCTGCCAACCATTACAGGAAATGGGAACCTTCGTGCAGGCAAAACTTTTGTAACAAAATCACCCAGCCTGTATTTGCCGGGAATGCGCCAGTTGATGAGATGATATTTCCTTATCCTCGGTTCAACTTTCCATGTGTCCAACCCTTCACAAGTGATAAACTCAGTACCCTTTCTATTATAAATGAAGTTATAAATTTCAACAGCCGGTTTCATTGGAAAATCCTGTGCTGATATCACATTAATATATTCATATTGATTCAGTGGAAGTATTTCTTCAAAGCCATTGATTGTGGCTTGAATCGTTCCCCACCCTGCCCAATAAATACTTGCTCTTTTTTTTACAAAAAATTTTCTTTTATTATCCACCAGGTACTCAAATGCACCAGCATCAGATTTTTTATCAATATGAATATAAAAATCAAAAGCAGGATGATCGAGCGCCTCTAATAACATTTGTAATTGCCCGGGATTTTTATGTGCAAGAATTAAATGAGCTATTTTCATGATGCATTATTTGATTCAGAATTCAACCGGGCTTTTTTGAAAAATGTGCTGATGCGCTTAAAAAGATCTTTATAAGTCATCAGTATATATTCAAACACTTTTCCCATCTGCAGGTTGATTTCCTTTTTCATCACAAAATACCATATTGTAAATCCAATTGTGCCTGCAATCAATGTGCCGACAGCAGCTCCATAAAAATGAATATACCTGATGCAGAAATAAGAAATCAACAGGTTAATTGCAAGCGATACAGTATTAACCACGAAACATAATGCAGGCTTGCCAATTGAATTAATCAGGTTGGCTGCCTGGTTTTGCATGGGCCGCATTAAACCTGTTATCATGTATAACTGCAAAATGGGTGCAGCGTCCACATAAGCAGAACCCGCAATAATCGTAATAATAAATTTAGGGAAGATGATAATGAACAATGCACAGGGTGTGGTAAACGATAGCAAAACACCCACCATCCTTTCATAAAGGTATTTCACTTTTGCATTGCCTTCTTCTACAGCAGCTCTTGATGTTTTTGGAAATATTATATCTGCAGCAGCATAAGATGGTACATCTACTAATCCGTTAATTTTTGATGCTGTATTATAATAGGCCACAGCACTACTTGAAATAAATGCACCTGTCATTACCTGGTCAAGGTTGGAAAAAATATTTGACATTACCCCAGAACCAAAAATATATCCGCCATATTGAAAAATCTTTTTAGTCCAGGCTTTTGTTGGCTTAAACAAATGATGGATATATTGTTTACTGAAAAAATAAAGTGCAATTGCGCCACAAAAAATACTTATGGATAGATACAAAGCAATATTAGTTAAAGTAAAAGGTTTTTTCAGCAGGAAGGTTACCGCCAGGAAAATAAAGAAGATTGCTTGTCGTACCAGGTATCCAGCCAGTATGCCTTTGAAATCAAGATGGGATTGTTGAATAGCCTCAAAATGAGAGAAAAAAATCATAAACAGCAAACCTGGAATAAACCAAATTAATGTGTTTGAAAGCTCCATGCCAGAGTGTAATGTTTCGCTTAACCATACTGAACAATAAAGCAGGAAAATAATAAACAAAAATGTAATAGCACAGTTAATGAGAAAAGATGAAGAGGCGATGGAAACCTTTTCATCAATATTATTATTACTGCTCACGTACATAACATGAGCATTTTTTAGCAATCCGCTTTTTGTAGCTTCAAACACTGATGTTACTGTGAGGAACAATGCCCATGTGCCCATCTCTTCTTTATTCAGCACACGAACCAATATTACAAAATTGATAAGCCCAAAAAATGTGAGCGAAAAACGTTGCAAAATGGTATAAAAGGCCGATCGTATCCAATAAGACGACAAGTAGCTTTTTAAATTCAATTCTCTCAGTATTTATACTAACTTTTTCAAACTTACAGCAAAAAAATATTTGAAAACAGAATTTGGTTTAAATTGAACGCCAAATACAAATTCTATTTTGTGAACGTAAATTTTTCTTTTTAATTCATACAGGTTTATGCAAAACATCGTAATAGCTCCTTGTGGAAATAAATCAGCTATGTTTAATGATTTTTGGATGAAGGAAAAGGACAAAAAGCAATTTGACCTATGCCTCTTGTTTTATCATGAAGAAATAAAAAATCCTGATTTATATAAAGATGTTGATTATTTCTTTCACCTGAAAGATTTCAAATACCACATGTTGCACCAACTGTTTACAGAAGTGAAACCAGAATGGCTGCGGCAATACAAATATTTTTATTTCCTGGATGATGATATAAAAATTGAAACAGAACAGATTAATAAAATGTTTGCTTTGAGTGCAGTGTTTGATAGTTGGATAAGCCAGGCTGCATTAACGCAGGATTCATATTGCAGTTGGCCAATGTTTAAACAACAGCCGGATAGTTTTTGCAGGTTTGTCGGGCAGATTGAAGTAATGGCACCTTTGTTTAATGCCATGGCCCTTGAAAAATGTTTACCCAGTTTTACCGGCAACAAATCGAGTTGGGGCGTTGATTCGGTATGGTCAAAAATCTTAGGCTACCCAGAAGATAAGCTCATTGTTTTTGACAATGTGACTATGGCACACACACAGCCCGTTGGTGGTGGAGAGCTTTATCAGAAAATTGGTGTTGACCCAAAAGAAGACTGGACAAATATCACTGAGCAATTCGGCGCTAAAAAACAGAATTACCAGGAATATGGAAGGCTTGCCATCATTAATAAAGATCATTACCTCTTCAACTTTTTTTCTATAAAAGGCAAAGAATTTATCAGCACTTTACAAAGGCATATTAATGATTACGATCTGCCATCGAGAGTAAAGAGCCAATTGAAAAAATTGGGTATTTCAAAAGATTCAAATAAAGGATGATGAGAAATTATTACCTGCTTTTATTATCCGGGGTTCTTTTTATCAATAGTTATTGTAAGCCGGCAAATCATTCTTACAATTTCAAAATAGACACATCAGACACAAGTATTCATGAAGGCATTAACGATACGGCATTGCTGCCGTTATCTCTAAATAAGCCCAAATGCAAGGGCAACAAAATATATCCGGTCAAAGGTGGTGATAATGGTATGTATATCGACGGAAAAACTGTGATGCCCGGTGATACAATTGTAATAAAAGCCTCCAATAATCCATATACATATTTTGCAGTGGGCAATTTATATGGCACAAAAGATTGCCCCGTTACCATAATTAACGAAGGCGGGCAGGTGTGCTTCATCAACGGAATGGCATTTGACAATTGTCTCTATATAAATATCACCGGTACTGGCGATACATCCAATAAATATGGTTTCAAAATTGAAGACCCTGCATCAAATGGTGTGGGAATAGATATTCATGGCAGGTCTGCATTTATTGAAGTGCAACATATTTTCATTCATCATAAGACTTATGGATTTTGGGTAAAACAGGAAGGCAGTTGCATTGATTCTTTGCAATTTCCTAACTGGGTCATCAATAATATTTATATCCACGATAATAAGATTGTAAAAATGAACCAGGAGGGAATGTATCTTGGCTCAACAGACCCAAATGGTTTGAGGCAAGTCAATTGCAATGGTAAAACTATCACACCAAAACCTTTAAGATTGGGAAATATAAAAGTGTATAATAATCTTATTGACAGCACAAACCGGTCGGGCTTACAACTCTCCTGTGGTTCTGAAGCAATGAATGAAATTTTTAATAACACTATCACCAACTGTGGGTTTGAATTCAGCGATATCCAGGGCAACGGCATCAGCCTTGGCGGGTACACCAGTGCAAAAGTTTATAACAACCATATCAACCACACATTTGCACTCGGCATATTATGCCTGGGCAGTGGCAAAATTTTAATAAAAGACAATGTGATTAAAAACAGTGGTGAACTTGACGGACATAAAGCAAATGGCATGGCCGGGATTTTAATTGATACAAGACCAACCTCACCAGTTGATAGCACACAATTTTTTATTTTGAATAATACTATTGGTAAAAATTCTGATCATGCAGTGCGGGTGATGAGAACAGTTGACAGTTATGCAAAAGAAAATATCATCTGCAACTCAGGCAATGTGGAAGTTGATAAACATGTGGATTGGACAAGCAATTGCAATACGAAATAATATTACATATCCTTGCTGCTAAAGTGAAATGGCAGAAGTTGCGAAGCGCTTTCAATAATAATTACCTTACCCTCCATACCGGAAAGTAATAAACGTATCGGATGATTAAACCGATTTTCAAATTCTATCAATGATTGCCTGCAGATGCCACATGGGGCAACAGGATGGTCACTCTTACTGCTTTTTTTATTATTATAACTAATAGCAATTGTGTCAATGGCGACATTATCATATAAAGAACTTATAGCAGAAAGTAAAACCCGTTCTGCGCAAATACCGACAGGGAAACTTGCATTTTCCTGGTTGGTGGCTGTGATAATTTTTTTGTTGGAAAGTAAAGCTGCCGAGCCAACAAAAAAATTGGAATATGGTGCATAAGCATGGCTGGTTACTTCTCTTGCCTTTGACAACAATAATTTATCCTGCTGACCTAATTCATTGTCATTTTCAAGTTCCAGGTATGAAAATTTATATTCTTTCACTACTCATTTCATTTGATGTATCTGCTAATATAGAAAGATTCATACAAATGTTTTTACAAGGGTATTTTGTCAAACTACAATAAGAAGAGTCAAAAAATTAATTGTCTGTAGTTATTATTTCACAGAAATAATTTTCACTTGCACCAACCTTGTTCAATTGTTTCAAAATTGATTGATTACATATCTGTTCTTATAACATTGTAGTGCATTAGATATTTAAAGGCAAGATCATTAATTTGCAGCAAAAGCTCATCATATCATGAATCTCATTATCAGGAATGCTACAGTTGTAAACGAAAATAAAATTTTCCAAAGCGATATATTAATAAAAAACGGGCGGATAGAAAAGATTGCTGCCAATATTGAAGTGAATTATGCTATCAAAGAGCTGAATGCTGAAGGGTTACATCTGATACCTGGCGCTATTGATGACCAGGTACATTTCCGGGAACCCGGTTTAACACACAAAGCCAATATATATACTGAATCAAGAGCAGCGGTGGCGGGCGGTGTGACCAGTTTTATGGAAATGCCCAACACGAAACCACCTGCATTTACACAGGAATTGTTGGAAGCTAAATACACAATAGGAAAGCATAAATCATTGGGCAATTATTCCTTCTTTATGGGCACCAGTAATGACAACTATGATGAAGTGATGAGATGCAATGAAAAACGAAAGGATATTTGCGGTGTAAAAATTTTCATGGGTTCATCAACAGGCAACCTGTTAGTGGATAGCCCGCTGGCATTGGATAAGATTTTCGGTAATTCCGAATTGTTGATTGCCACGCACTGCGAAGATGAGAAAATCATCAAAGAAAATTTTGCAAAACTGAAAGCTGAAAAAGGAACATTTCAACCTGCTGACCATCCAATTATCAGGAATGAAGATGCCTGTTTTGAATCATCTTTCAGAGCAATACAATATGCAAAAAAATATGGGAGCCGTCTGCATATTTTACATATCAGTACAGAAAAAGAATTACAACTTTTCACCAACCTCATCCCGTTAAAAGATAAAAAAATAACAGCGGAGGTTTGTGTGCATCATTTGCATTTTACAAGCGATGATTATGAGCGGCTGGGTAACTTAATCAAATGCAACCCCGCCATCAAGTCACCGGGAAATAAAGCTGCTTTGTGGCCTGCATTATTAGATGACAGGCTGGATGTAATTGCTACAGACCATGCACCGCATACCTGGGAAGAAAAAAACGAACCTTATGAAAAAGCGCATGCAGGTTTACCATTAGTTCAACATCCTATACTCCTGATGTTATATTATTTTAAGGAAGGGAAAATAAGCCTTGAAAAAATTGTTGAGAAGATGAGCCATGCTGTAGCCACTTGTTTTCAAATTGAAGACAGGGGTTTTGTCAGAGAAGGAAATTTTGCAGATTTGGTGTTAGTGGACTTAAATCAAAGTTTTACTGTGAAAAAAGAAAATATTCTTTACAAATGTGGATGGAGCCCGTTGGAAAACTTCACATTCCCTGCATCAATCACACACACTATAATCAATGGCCACATCGTGTATGAAAAAGGAGTATTTAATGAATCTAATAAAGGAATGCGGTTAAAATTCAACAGGTAAATTATTATTTCAAGCTTGATGGATTTACATGGTTCATCAAAATATGTTTATTGAAACAAGAAATATGCTGATTGATAAAATAACACTTTTTGACCTTTCCATTTTTGATTATAATGAAGAACTTTCTTTGTTGTACCATATTAATTTTTGTAAAACATCCAATGGCAGGGCATGGCTGGAACATTATCTGCAACACACATTATCATCAGTAAAAGAAATTAAAGAAAGGCAAAAGGCAATTCAAAAAATTATCAACATTCAGGGTCAATGGCCAGAGATTATTACCAATGGTTCTGTTTTAATGATTGAAAAATTTTATGAATCTCAGGTTGACAATATTCCATCAGGCTCCAATACAATTACGAGTGGCATTTATAAAATCTTTTATCCAACTGATTTTTCTTTAGTGCGTTATTCAGTAACACACTTTTTGGATTTTTTACAAGGAATCAACACCATTTATCATTTACTCAACAATGAGGATGCACCAGCTTCATTAACAGTTATGACTGAACGCATCAGGATGCTGATAGCAAAACCTATAGTGCAAAAAATGATAATGCATGACAGGTCAAAAAAACTTTCATCATCCACTATCATCAGCTTTGGATATTTTATCAGGCATCATTTTAAAGAAGAAGCGCATGAACTAATAGACATCTATAGCCGACTTGATGCATTGTATAGTATGGCTAAAGCCTGCGAGCATTATAAATTTACATTCCCTCAGTTCACACAAAATATCGTTCCCCACTTTGAAGCTAAACAGTTATTTCATCCATTACTCGAAAAGCCGGTTGCATACGACATAGTGCTTACACCGCAACAGAACTTTTTATTTCTTACCGGTGCTAATATGGCCGGTAAAAGCACTTTCATCAAAGCGGTTGGTCTTAGTGTTTATCTTGCACATATCGGCATGGGTGTACCAGCCAAAAATTTACAGCTCAATTTTTTTGATGGGCTCATTAGTAATATCCACGTCATTGATAACATAGTAAAAGGTGAAAGCTATTTCTACAACGAAGTACAGCGCATCCGCAAAACAATTGAACAGGTGTCAGATGGGAAAAACTGTCTGGTATTAATTGATGAATTGTTTAAAGGCACCAATGTGGAAGACGCTATGAAATGCAGCACAACAGTGATTGAAGGATTACTAAAAATCAGAAATGCTTTATTTATCTTATCAACACATTTATATGAAATTGGTGCTGTGTTGAAACAGTATCCTAATATTCAGTTCCGCTATTTTGAAACTGAAATTAAAAACGAACAACTTTATTTTAATTATACGATGAAAGAAGGCATCAGCAATGACAGGCTCGGCTATCTCATCCTGAAAAAAGAAGGTGTGATTGATCTGCTTAATAAATTATAAAATCTTAAATGCCCATTTTACAAAGAAATCAAAGTTGAAATGATTAGCTGAAATTTGTACAACCATTTCAATGGTTTACTTTTATCGAAAATTCAAATCAAGCAGATGAAAAATATTATACTTTGCCCATTATTATTTTTTATATCAGCTTTTTCTCAACATGTAAATGCACAATTCAGAATTGTTGGATACTTGAATACATGGGACAACTTTCCCAATAATGCTAATAATATTCATTATAAAAAAATTACCCACCTGAACATTGCATTTGCCAATCCCGATGCAGATGGCAACCTCACAACATTTCAAGGTTTATCTACTGTGGTGAACAATGCACATGCTGCGGGTGTAAAAGTGCTGATGTCAATGGGTGGTGCTGATTTGGGTGGTACCAAAAAAAACTGGAAGAATCTGACTCAACCCGAAAACGTGCAGGCATTTTGTAATAAATTGTTACAATATGTTCAGTCCAATAATTTAGATGGTCTCGATGTGGATCTTGAAGGAAATATAATAGGCCAAAACTATGGAGGATTTATTCAAACACTAACATCAGTATTAAAGCCGCAAAACAAACTGGTGACAGCAGCAGTAGCTACCTGGTTTGCCAATAATATTCCAGCTTCATCATTTGATTATTTTGATTTTGTCAATATCATGAGTTATGATGCCACAGGGCCCTGGGATCCCAATAATCCAGGCCCACACTCACCATATTCTATGGCAGTGGATGATATGAATTTCTGGAGAGATAAAGGATTGCCAAAATCAAAAATGGGATTAGGAGTCCCATTTTATGGATGGGGTTTTTACAATAAATTTTCAGATGATGAATATGCTTATAAGGATATTGTAAAACAATACCCCGGAGCAGAACATGTTGACCAGACAGCGGATACGATTTATTATAATGGGTTGCCAACGATGCGAAAAAAAACCAGGCTTGCTATAAGAAAGGGAAGTGGAATAATGATTTGGCAAATCACTGAAGATGCAAAGGGAAATAAATCGCTTTTAAATGCTATTTATGATATTGTACATAATAATACACTTGTTCCTACAAAGCCTATCATGATTTATGCTACAGAATAATACTAAAGAATCAACATGATACTACTGTCAAATACCGGATTTATAGACATGGCTATTACTTTTTTAATTAGCACCATTACTTTATTTCTCAAAAATTTTACCAATAAATATATATTCAAATAAATATGGCATAATATTTTGTCATGCAAAAAGCATGAAAAATTTCTTAATTATTTTTTGTGGAATATTACTGGCAATAAGCTGTTCAAGAAAAACCATCCCGCCAAAAACAAATGCTGTTATTGAAAACAATGTTACAGAAAACAAAATAGGAGAAAATAACAACAAGGATAATATTAATACAGATACGACAAAAACTACAGTCTCTAACTCATCCACAATTGTGATGGTAGTTGCAGACAGCTATGGCAGGTTAATAACTCCCAAGGCTAACTTACCACAGGATGCTTCCATAATATATAACAGCCTCCGGCTTTCAAGGGGGTTAACTGTGCAGCAAAGAGCAAACCTGGAGGCACGGTATAACATGTTGCCACCACGGGTTCTGTTTATACCAGAACAGCTTGAATTAAATTCTTTAAAAGGGAAATATTATATATACATGAAAAAATTCTGGTATTGGAAAAATCAGGATGGCTTATTTTATCTGGATCAGAAATATTATTTATAAACCAATTGCTAAATGCGTAAATTCAAGTTTTATGCTAACTATATTTTCTGCTTTAAGATTGAAACAATACAATAATTATTAGTTTATTTTTTTCAGAGTTACAAAACTCATACCATTCAAATGAATATTTTTTCACATTTATACATCCCGTTTAATAATTATTATTTTGATAAACTGACTTCACAAAAGCATTATAATATATTTGTATCGTTATTGAGCAGTAAATCCCATGTTCATAAAAACTGATTAGCTATTATTAACTTAAACTTCTGTTTTGGTACAGGATTCTGAAATACTCAACGGATTAAAGGCAGGAAATGGGTTTCGCACCAGGTATGAGAAAGTCTTTTATCAACAATATTATTATTTTGTTGATGAGGGCTGCCGTAAATACAATTTGAATTATGATGACAGTTTCAGCGCTTACAGTGATGCCCTTTTGTCAGCAATTATCAATATTGTAAATGAGCGCTTTGATGGACGTTCTTCGCTCAAAACCTATCTATATCAGGTTTTTTCTAATAAATGTATTGACCTTTTAAGAAAAAATACGACAAATAAACAACAGGTACATAAAACAATGCCAGTTGCCGACACAATGAACCAGTTGCCAGACTTTACAAGAAATATTGTGGAAAAGCTGATGACCAGTGAATTAAAAGAAAATGTACAACGCCATTTGGAAACGCTTGGTGCTAAGTGCAAGGAAATCCTGCTACTATTTGAAGACGGATGGTCAGACAAAGACATAGCGGAGCAATTATCTTATAACAGTGCAGCAGTAGCAAAGACAACCCGTCTGAGATGCCTGGATAAATTACGTGGAAAAATAACCGGAACTAAATAAAAAACCAGGCGTAATCCTGGAATAAAACAAGAATAAACATTAAAATATAATAATACAAAAAATATATGTCCGACAATACTGAATATATTGATTCCTATTTTCAATATCAGTTGAATAGTGAAGAACGCAAGACATTTGAACAACGATGTGAAACTGATAACGCTTTCGCAAATGAAGTTGCCATTTATATAGCTTCACGTAAGGCTCTATACAAAACCCTGTTGGAACAAAAGATGCAACAATGGAAAACAGAGGAAATAACGGAAAAAATAGAGAGACCTGTAATTTCAATGTCAAAACGCACCACATTCTCCAAATGGTTAATGTATGCTGCTGCAGCCTGTATTTTGCTGGTTGTATCAATGCTCATATTTGAAAAGACATCTTCTACTAAAAATTATGCTTCCAATTATTTTACAGAAAACTACAGTACATTAGCACATACTATGGATGCTTCTCACGATAGTATGCAACTGGGCATTTCTGCTTATAATGACAAAGATTTTACGACAGCAATCCGCTTATTTGAAGGCGTAGCAATTGCCGATCCCAATAACAGCGATGCCATAAAATATGCAGGACTCACTTATTTTCAACAAAAGAATTATACTAAAGCAATAGAAAAATTCAATGTACTTTCAACCATGCAATTATTTAGCAACCCAGGTGATTTTTTGAAAGCGCTAACTTTATTGGAAAGAAACAATAAAGGTGATAAAGAACAGGCAAAGACACTGCTCGAAAAAGTGAAATCAGAAAATGAGGAAGGCAGTAATAATGTTGATGAAATATTGAAAAAATATTAAGCAGGAAAATTCAAGAACACAAAATTAGTTAACAACCAAAAATTACATTATGGATCAGACTACAGTACAAACTTTAATTGAAGGAGGAATTCTGGTGGCGTTAACATGGATTGGTAATAGCACCGCCGCAATTGCAAAAGACACTTCAACAGGTGGTAGTGGTACTGGCGGAAAAGGTGGTGGTACCGGTGATGATGCCGGAAAACCCAAGAAGTAGCCAGATTATACCATAAAAAAAGTTTATTTACAGTTCATGAAAAAACAAATAATTTGTTTCATTATTATTTTTCATCTACTGGCAGGGCTTTTTTTGAATTGCATTGCTCAAAACCCTACACCTGCAAATATCTTAAACAGAATTACTGATATTGAGGAAAACCCTTCTTATTCCGATGCAGTAAAGTTATTGCACTTTTATAGTTTAAAAGACTCTTTGGACCATAAAAACGTTTACAAAGATTCTGATTATGCCACCATACTTTTTAAAATTGGGATTAAAGAAGCCCACATAAATAATAATTATTCCGGCGCAATCCAAAACATCAATAATGCCATTCAAATAAATTTATCAGCCCGCGGAAAAGGTTCTAAGTATAATATTTTAAAATACTATTTTAATATAGCCCAATATTACCGGATTGCAGGTTTGACCAACAAAGCTTTAACGTATTACGACAGCACTATCAGCTTCTCAAAGTCATTTGCTGATACCACAAATTTTCCTATGTTTTCAAAATACAATAAAGCATATCTTCTCTTTGAATTAGGTGACTATCAAAAAGCTATTGAGCAAAGTATTGAAGGAATGCAGTATGCTTTACAAAAACAAAACACTTCCTATTACCTTGGCTTCTTAAACCAGGAAGCGCAGGCATTATGTTTCTCGGGGAATTATGCGGAAGCGACACAACAGGCAAACAAAGCAATTATTGAAGCCCACAATCAAAATGACTTTTTTGAATTGGCAACCGCATTAAAAACAAAAGGATTTTTAGCTCAACGTACCAGGGATTTTCGCAGGTCAGACTCCTTGTTCAGGAAGGCAATTGAAGAAAGGAAAAGAACCAGCTATCAAGACCAGGTAGCAACAGATTATAATGATTATGCCAATTTTTTTCTTGACAGTCTGAATGATTTTAAAAATGCAAAAAAATATTATTTACAAAGCCTGTCGTACGGAAAAGCATTAAAAGATTCAATTGTATTAGCAAGGTCTACAATTAATATTGGTGAAATTTATTATGAACAAGACGATTATAAAAGCGCTTTTAACTATTCCACAGAAGCATTAAACTTTTTTAATTTACAATTACCAAAAAACAGCCTGTTGCCTCCCTCTGCAGATAAATTAGAAGTGATTGGTTCAAAAGAGCTGGTACTCGTCATTATGCGCAATAGGGTTAAAAGTTTATTAGCCCTTTATACTACTGCCAAAAACAAGGAATACCTGAATGCCTGCCTTCAAACAGCAAAAGTCACAGATTCATTTCTTACAAATATGCGCCACTTGCAAACCGGCACTGAAAGCAAATTATTCTGGCGTGATAAAACAACCGGCTTATATGAGAGTGCAATCAATGCATGTTTCCTTGCCAATAATCCAAAAGACGCATTTTATTTTATGGAGAAAAGCAGGGCTGTTTTATTAAGTGACAAACTCAACGAATTAAATGCTACATCTTATCTTTCAAAAGCAGATGCAGGTTTACAGGAAAATTATGAATTAAAAATTATTGAGCTGGAGCAAAAAATGACAAGCCTGCCTGTTGTATCATCACAATACCAAAAGCTGCAATTACAATTATTGGGAGTAAAAAATCAATATGAACAATTCATTAAATCGCTCGAGCAAAAATACCCTGTATATTACCAGTATAAATATGCCAGCAATGTCCCAACACTTGAAGATTTCCAATCCTACCTTGCCAAGAATCATCAATGCTTTGTTGATTATTATTTTGGTGATTCTGCTTCTTACATTTTAGCAATTACTCAAGCCAAAACAAGTTTTATCAAATTATCACTTCAGGATTTTAATCAGCAAACACTCTCTGATTTTTTGGAAATATGTTCCAACAAAGAAAAACTTAACAACAATTATCATTCATTCGCGGTTCTATCCAATTCAATCTATAAAAAAATATTCAAGCCATTATCATTACCCAATGGACGTGTGGTGATTTGTACTGAAAAAACAATTATACCATTCGAAGCTTTATGTACAGACAATACCGGCGAAACATTTTTATTGAAAGACTATAGTTTTAATTATGTTTATTCTGCCAACTTTTTATTAATTAAATTTAATACTTCAACTGCACAAGGAAACTTTGCTGGTTTTGCACCCGTTTCATTTCAACAATATCTTGGCGTTCAAAGTCTGAAAAATTCGGCTACGGCACTGAGTGCTTCTGGTGCATTTTATTCTGGTGACAAATTATTCACCAACAAATCTGCAACCCGTAATAACTTTTTTAATTATGCAGGCAACTATACTGTCATCAATATTTTCTCACATGCTAAAGCTGATACAACCGATAATGAACCTGTATTATTTATGCAGGACTCATTAATATATTTATCTGAATTGCAGTTATTAAACAACCCGGCAACACAACTGGCTTTATTAAGTGCCTGCCAGACTAATGTGGGCAGACTGGCAACAGGTGAAGGCATTTTTAGTTTGGCAAGAGGTTTCGCAGCAGCAGGCATACCTTCAGTTGCTGCTACATTATGGAAAGCAGATGAACAATCTATTTATGCTATCACTGAAAGTTTCAACAGGTATTTATCTCAGGGCATGAATAAAGATGAAGCATTGCAAAAAGCAAAACTGGATTTCCTCAAATCAGGGAGCAAAGAAAAAATGCTTCCTTATTACTGGGCCAATATGATTTTGATAGGAAATACTGATGCAATTCATTTTTCATCCAACCATAATTATAATACAATATGGATAATTGTAACTGTTGTGCTTGTTATATTTATTTTGTTGGTATTATTCATCCGTAAAAAAAGGAAATTATAATTCCAGCAAAGCTTTTATGGGATCTTTTGGATACAAAAGTAATTCCGGATTTTCCAGTATTTCTTTTACACGCACCAGGAAGCTTACACTCTCTCTCCCATCAATGATGCGATGGTCATAACTTAAAGCGATATACATCATTGGCCTTATTACAACCTGCCCGTTTATTGCCATTGGCCTTTCCTGTATTTTGTGCATCCCGAGAATTGCACTTTGAGGGAGATTGATAATGGGTGTACTCATCAGGCTCCCAAATACGCCACCATTTGTGATTGTGAATGTACCGCCCTGCAGGTCTTCAGCTGTAAGTTTACTATCGCGTGCTTTACCTGCAAGTTCAATCACCTTCTTTTCAACCTCAGCCATGCTCAGGCTTTCCACATTACGCATCACCGGTACAGTTAATCCTCTTGGCGTGCTTACTGCAATGCTGATATCTGCGTAATCATGATATACCAATTCATCCCCATCAATATAAGCATTCACAGCAGGCCATTCGTTCAATGCAACAGCACAGGCTTTTGCAAAAAAGCTCATGAAGCCAAGGTTTACACCATGTGTTTTATTAAATACTTCTTTATATTGTTTTCGTACTTCCATGATGCGGGTCATATCCACTTCATTAAAAGTAGTAAGCATTGCTGTAGTATTTTTTGATTCTACCAGGCGCCTGCTAATTGTTTTTCTTAGATTCGTCATCTTCACCCTGCGTTCATTTCGGCTGCCTAATTCCTGGTTTGTAAATGCCTGTTTTGCAGGATGAGATAATGCTTCCAATACATCATGTTTTAATATTCTGCCGTTGCTACCAGTTGGTTTAATTTCAGATGGGCTAACTTTTTTATCTGCCATCATTGCAGTAGCAACAGGTGTTGCTTTGGGTTGTTGTATCACAACTGCAGGCTTGCTTTCTGTTTGAACATTTGTTGTTGCAGTGTTGGTTGATGTTTCAGATTTTTGATCTGTTGCACCCACCGGTTTACTTTCAGCAACTGCCACATCAGTATTGATTGTAGCCACCACATCACCAATTTTTAAAACATCTCCTTCTTTTGCTAATTGTTTTAATTCACCTGCCTCATCAGCATTCATTTCAAAAGTTGCTTTTTCACTTTCCAATTCTGCAATTACTTCATCCCTTTGAACAAGGTCACCAGTATTTTTTGCCCATTTCAATAAAGTAACTTCACTGATAGATTCACCAACGGTTGGAACTTTTAATTCGATTATACCTTTTCCCGCAGCCACAGCCTGAACAGCAGGTGCTGATGCTTCAACGACAGGTTTATCTTCTGTTTGCTCAATAATTACTTCCGGGCGTTTTAATCCACCTGCTTTAGCATTAGCTGCAACCGGTGCAGCAGCATTTTCATCAATATTTGCAAGCACTGCTCCAATATTGATAGTATCTCCTTCGTTCGCAATTAATTTGATGACACCACTTTGTTCGGCATTGACTTCAAATGTTGCCTTCTCACTTTCCAGCTCTGCAATTACTTCATCCCTTTCAACATATTCACCTTCTTTTTTCAACCATTTTAATAGTGTTACCTCACTAATGGATTCTCCTACCGGCGGAACTTTTATTTCAATCATAACTATGGATTCTTAATTCTTGTTTTTATTTTTCAGGTATTTACGATGTTATCGAATCAGTGATATTTATTTATCATTCGAAGCAATATTGATAAATAGAGCTTCTTACAATTCCTGTTATTCCATTCAAAGATATTCGCCATTTCAATAACTCTTTTACATAATGGTTATTAAATGTTGAAAGCTGTATCAATTATCTGAGCCTGCTCCTGAGCATGCACTTTAGAATATCCGGTTGCAGTGGATGCACTGGCGCTCCTGCTGATAACACCATAATTTATATTTTTCAGATTCATTTGCAGAAATGAAGCAGCCCCCATATTTAATGGTTCTTCCTGAACCCAAAACCACACAGCTTTACTATATTTTTTGTACAGGTCATTAAGTTGTTTAACAGGCAACGGATAAATCTGTTCCATCCTTATTAATGCAATATCTTTACGGTTATCTTTTTGTTTTCTTTCAGCCAGTTCAAAATATAATTTACCACTGCAAAACAACACTTTTTTAATCTGTGCAGCGTCTGTTACTGTTGCATCATCAATTGTTTCTTTGAAACCACCTTGTGTAAATTCAGTTACATCGCTGTAGCTACCATGATACCTTAAGTATCCTTTAGGTGAAAAATTAATAAGTGGTTTGCGGAAATGCCATGCCAATTGACGTCTTAATGCATGAAATAAATTAGCAGCCGTAGTGATGTTGGTGATAACAAGATTTAATTGCGCACACAGTTGTAAATATCTTTCCATCCTCGCACTACTATGTTCTGGTCCTTGTCCTTCATATCCATGAGGCAACAACATAACGATACCATTCATACGGTTCCACTTTTGTTCGCTACTTGAAATAAACTGGTCTATCATGGTTTGAGCGCCATTACTGAAATCACCAAACTGTGCTTCCCATAAAACAAGAGCATTCGGGTTTGCCAACGCATAACCATATTCAAAACCTAAAACACCATATTCACTTAATAAAGAATTATAAATAAAAAATTTCTTTTGATCTGATGTAAAATGATTGAGTCGGTTATACGATTTATCATTATCCTCATCCCTCAACACTGCATGACGGTGGCTGAATGTGCCGCGGCAAACATCCTGTCCACTCATTCGTACAATTTTCCCTTCAGTCAAAATAGAAGCATAAGCTAACAACTCTCCTGTTGCCCAGTCTATCTTTTTCTCTGTTTCAAACAGTTTGACTTTATCCTGCAGGAGTTTATCAATTTTTTTTAACGGATGAAAATCGGCAGGCCATTTCATCAATCCATCAAATAAAAATTTTAACTGTTCAGAACTGATTGCTGTTATAGGTGAAGATTCAAAATCCTGTGGTGTGGCTTTGGAGAGGCTGCGCCACCATTCTTCCGGTTGTTGGTATTTGTAAGGCAAAGGATGTTGTTTCACTTCATCCAATCGTTCTTGCAAATCGCTCCAGAATTTTTTCTCCATTTGAGTTGCCAATTCCTGTGCATCCGGCTCGCCATGTTCTTTTAAATATTTTGTATAAACTTCCCGTGGATTAGGATGGCCATCAATTAGTTTATATAAATGTGGTTGAGTATATTTCGGGTCATCTCCTTCATTATGGCCATGACGGCGATAACAAACCATGTCAATAAAGATATCCTGATTAAATTCCTGGCGGTAACGTGTTGCAATCTCCACACATTTTATCACTGCTTCAGGGTCATCACCATTTACATGAAAAACCGGTGCCTGTATTGCACCAGCCAACGATGTACAATAATCAGAACTTCTTGCATCATCAAAATCTGTAGTGAAACCAATTTGATTATTAATAACAAAATGAATAGTTCCACCAGTATAATAACCTTTCAGGTCGCTCATCTGTATCACTTCATATACAATACCCTGTCCTGCAAGCGATGCATCACCATGAATTAAAATCGGAAGTATTTTATCATACTCACTATCATATAATATATCTGCTTTTGCTCTTGAAAAACCAACTACAACAGGATCAACAGCTTCAAGGTGCGAAGGGTTGGGCATTAATTTTAAATGAACCTTTTTGCCATTGATTGTTTCAATTTCACTACCAAAGCCCATGTGATATTTTACGTCTCCGCTACCCATAGTCTGATCCACTTTAGCAGTGCCCTCAAACTCACTAAATATCTGTTCATAAGTTTTGCCAAGTATATTGGCCAATACATTCAGCCTTCCACGGTGTGCCATACCTATCACTACTTCTTCCACGCCATGATCTGCTGCAACCTGGATGATGGTATCCAATGCAGGTATTGTTGTTTCTCCACCTTCTAAAGAAAATCTTTTCTGTCCTACATATTTTGTATGCAGGAACTTTTCAAACATCACACCCTGGTTCAGCTTTTCAAGTATCCTTTTCTTTGTTTCAAATGGAAGTGGGTTTACAAACTTTTTCTCCACTTCATTTGTCAGCCATTCTATTTGTTTCTGGTTGCTGATATATTTGAACTCAATACCTACATGTGAAGCATAACATTCTTTTAGATGTTCAAGAATATTGCGTAAAGTGGTCTCACCTAAACCAACAAGGTTACCCGCCTGGAATGTTTTATCAAGATCGTCATCGCTCAAACCAAAAAACTGCAAATCGAGGTTCGCACCACGATCTTTACGTTGACGAATAGGGTTGGTATTAGCAATTAAATGGCCTTTATTCCTATATCCAAGTATTAACCGATAAACACGGATTTCTTTCATCCAATCCGTTTTGGCTTCAGGATTAGATGTCAGGGTTTCTGTAGTTTTTACAGGTATTAAAACGTCTGAGTCAATGGCAGCTTTTCCATTTAGACCACCACTTGAAACAGCAAAATCAAAACCTTCAAAAAATTTCTTTAACTCAGGGTCAACACTATTTGGGTCCTTAACAAAATCCTGATACAAACTATCAATATAAGCCGGATCCGAGCTCATGATATATGAAAAATCCTTCATGGAGGCAATTTATCGAGTTATTTATTGATTTTGCATGCAAATATCGTTTATTTTAAGGGAGGTTTTAAAAACTAATGTATCTAAATAACTGTTTAAAAAAATAAAATCAACAGCACATTTTATTTAATCCCTGAAAAATGGATGAAAAAAACTTAAAAATAAATTTGTAGAGCAAAAGACGAAAACCCTTATCTTTGCCGCCCGAAAATAATATTATGGCAAATCATAAAGCTACCAGGAAAGATGTGCGTCAGGCAACAAAACGCAGGGAACGCAATAAATATTATGGCAAAACCACGCGTAATGCAATTCGTGATTTGAAGGCATCAAAAGATGAAAAGGCTTATAGTGAATCATTACCTTCTGTAATTTCAATGATTGATAAACTTGCAAGAAGAGGTATTATTCATAAAAATAAAGCCAGCAACCTCAAGAGAAAACTTTCCAAAAAAACAGCAACCGCTTAAAAATATTTCGTTGTTGAATGTAAAAGTCCCCTGCAATTGCGGGGGATTTTTTTTGTTTGATACTTACCGGCGTAAATTCACCAATTCAACGACGTCGATTTTTCTTTGTAACACTATATTCTGAAAAATCAAATGACCACTTATCAAAAGCATTTTGAATAAATCATTCTTATTGCTAACTATTAACTGAATGAGATATTTTTAATCCTTCCGTTTTTGTAAGTTCGCTTCAACGAATACCTACGCTCATGCAAAAATTTTCAATTTCTTTATTGCTTGTATTGATTTGTACAAACATTCTTCCACAGTCATTCACCACTCAATTTGAAAAATCAAACGGCAATCAAACTTCCACTTATTTTGAATGCATTCATTATTATCAACAATTAGCAAAGGCTTTTCCAACAATAAAATTTTTAACCGGCGATACTACTGACTCCGGATACCCATTAAACCTGGTTGTATTTGCAGTTGATAAAGATTTCGATATCGCTTCATGGCATCAACAACACAAGGTGGTTATTTTGGTTAACAATGGTATTCATCCAGGCGAGCCCGATGGTATTGATGCAAGTATGATGTTGCTGCGCGATATGGCCCAGGGTAAATTAAAAGTGCCCCACAATATTGTATTGGCCATTATCCCAGTGTATAATATCGGAGGAAGTTTAAACCGGAATAGTTATTCAAGAGTTAACCAAAACGGCCCAGAGAGTTATGGATTCAGGGGCAATGGAGAAAATCTTGATCTGAACCGCGATTTTATAAAGGCAGACTCAAAAAATGCTTTTGCTTTTGAAAAAATTTTTCAGCAAATAAACCCAGATATTTTTATAGACAACCATGTGAGCGATGGTGCAGACTATCAACATACGATGACTATGCTCACAACACAATACAATAAATTAGGAGGTGAAATAGGTGAATTTTTACACGATATTTTCGAACCTGCCTTATACAAAGATATGCAATCAAAAAACTGGGATATGTGCCCTTATGTAAACTGTGAAGAGAGCAGTTTGAGAAATGGATGGGATGCTTTTTATGACCCACCAAGGTATAGCAGTGGATATGCAGCTTTATTTGAGACGATTGCTTTTGTACCTGAAACACACATGCTGAAGCCCTATATTGACCGTGTTAAAAGCACGTATGCTTTTATGCAAACAGTTTTGGAAGAAGCATCCATTTTTTCAAATGAAATACTCACAAAAAGAGCAGCATCCATCAATGCTATCAAACATCAGGAGTCATTTCCGCTGAGTTGGAAAGTTGATTCTTCACAATATGAGTATATTGATTTCAAAGGATATGATACAACAATGACTGTAAGTGAAATTTCAGGTTTGCAACGTTTCTATTATAACCACTCCAAACCCTTTGATAAAAAGATAAAATTTTACAATACCTTCTCGCCTACTGTTTCAGTGAAAAAACCAAAAGCCTACATTATACCACATGGCTGGCACGAAGTTATTGACAGGCTAAAGTTGAACAATGTCAAAATGAGACAACTAAAAAATGACACGAACATACTTGTGGAATATTATAAGGTAAATGATTATAAGAGTATGGCAAAGCCTTATGAAAAACATCACCGCAATTATAATCTGCAACTAAGCTCTTATTATGATACTATTCATTTTTTAAAAGGAGACTATATCATATATACAGGACAAGGTGCTGACAGGTATATAGTTGAAACATTAGAACCACTGGCAGATGACAGTTATTTCAGTTGGAATTTTTTTGATGCTGTTTTACAACGCAAAGAATTTTACAGTGATTATCGCTGGGAAGATGTAGCTGCCAAATATTTACAACAACATCCTGAATTAATGGTGCAATTAAAAGAAAAACAAAAGGCAGATCAAACATTTGCCAATTCGGAAGAACAGCAATTGTTCTTTGTGTATGTTCATTCTCCCTATAGTGAACCTGAATATATGCGCATTCCGTTGTTCAGGATATTATGAATATTTATACACTAACTGTTCAAAAGATATCTTTAATACAATTAGGATTGTAAAAAAAATGTATCGGCTGTGTACAAAATTCATTGATGAGGATATTATTATAAAATATTAAACAGTATTTCAATCACAAAAAAAAATCCCACCATAATCGGAGGGATTTTATAATCTTTTTCGGCCTGTTCCTTATTCACTTACTACTTCAAAATCAACTTCAGTATGATTGCCATTACCAAAATCAATATTGGCTTTGTAGGTTCCTAATTCTTTTACTTCATCAGGGATAGCGATGCGTTTGCGGTCAATTTCATAACCTTTCTGATCGCGGATAGCCCTTGATATCTGTAATGATGTAACACTGCCAAAAATCTTACCGCTGGTACCGGTCTTAGCGCCAATTTTCAATGGTGATTCTTTCAGCACACTGATAACCTGGTTGATTTCCGCCAGCATAGCTGCTTCTTTCTTAGCCTGCACTTTCATGCGTTCTTCCAATTGTTTTTTATTGGAAGGATTGGCTTCTACAGCAAATTTTTGAGGAATAAGATAATTGCGCGCATAACCATTTTTTACATCCACCATTTCATTAGCAGCGCCAAGATTATCTACATCCTGTATTAATATTACCTGCATTTTAAATAGCTTTTAGCCTTTGGCATTTCGCCATGAGCTTGTTTATTTTAATAAATCAGTTACGTAAGGTATCAACGCCATCTGTCTTGCTTTTTTAATAGCATCACTCACTTTGCGTTGGTACTTTAATGAATTTCCTGTCAAACGACGGGGAAGAATTTTTCCCTGGTCATTTACAAATTTTTTCAGGAACTCAACATCTTTATAATCCACATAGCGGATGCCATATTTTTTGAAGCGGCAGAATTTCTTCTTAGGCTTCTCTGTTTTAATGGCAGTGAGGTATTTTATTTCATTTGCTTTTGCCATAAATTATGCCTCCACTTTTTCAGTTCCTGTAGGTACGCCACTTCTCTTTTTTGAATTGTACTCAACGGCGTATTTATCGAGTGCAGTGATTAAATGACGAAGCACCTGCTCGTCACGCAAAAGTTGAATTTTCAACTTTTCATTGAAGCTGGATGGCGCACTATATTCCAGTACCCAGTAAATACCTGTAGTCTTTTTCTGGATAGGATACGCCAGTGATTTTAATCCCCAGGGGTTGCTGTGCACTACGCTGCCTTCATTTACTGCAATAAAATCAGCATATTTCTTCTGTACGGCCTTAAACTCGTCATCAGAAAGCACAGGGGTAAAAATCACCATCAATTCATAATTGTTCATTACCCTTGTTTTTGTTAGAAAATTAATTTGGGCGGCAAAAGTAAAGAATCTTTCCCAATTACCGAATTGATATTTTAAAACCATTATCCTGGCATTCGGCCGGAGATGGATAAGAATGGAGATGGTATGGTCCTGCTAAATCTTTGCTGCTGTCACTGTTAGATTTACAGCAACACTATTGCTTAAAACTGCACTGCTGCCACCTACACCAAAATCTTTTCTGTTTATAGTAAAACTACCTGCAAAAACCAATGTATTGCCAGAATTGTTAACACTAAAAGGAAAAGAAATTATTTTAGAAACGCCTTTGATGGTCAATGTGCCGGTAACCTTATAGCCATTGTTGTCGCTGGTAATGGAGGTAGAAACAAAACTGATAACGGGAAACCTGCCTGCATCAAAATATTCATCGCCTTTTAGGTGTTTATCGCGGGCATCAATTCCTGTATTGATAGTATTTACATCCACTGAAACATTAAAAGATGAACTGGCAAGCGAAGAAGGATTAAATTGAATGGCGCCTTTTAAGCCTTTCAAACTGCCCTCCGTATTAAAACCAAAATTCCTGATAGTAAATTTAATATCACTCTTCTCATCCACTGGCCTGTATTGCTGCGCCTGTAAACTGAATATGCCTGTCATTAAAACTACCAATGCAAGTGCTGCCTTCATGCTTTATTTTTTTTATGGAGTGCGATTATCTTATAAAAATTATTAATAAAAAACTAAAATTGCCTGAATAAGGTTGCCTGAAAACCCGGGTGCAAAGAAAAGCCATCCGGGCTGAATTCCGGATGGCTTTACAATAACTTTAGTCCGCCATTGTTATTCCTTCACAAATTTCTTTATGACAACATCACCATTCATTTCAATTTTTAATAAATAATTCCTCGGGTGCAAAGAAGCAATATTCACATTACAGGCATTGTTGCCTGCCACAGCCTGCTGCTTTATGTTACCCGCAAAATCAATAATTGTAAGTTGGGTTTTATTGGTGGATGATAATCCTTCAATATGCAAAATATTGCTGGCGGGGTTGGGTGAAATTTTTATTTCATGGTTGGCCACAGCAATAATATTTGAATAGGCAACGGCCCCATCTGTGCTTGTTGTTTGCAGGCGGTAATAATTGGCGCCGTTCAACGGTGAAGGGTCATTGTAGTGGTTGTTAGTGGTGAATGGTGAATGATAAATGGTTGACCAGTGTTCGCCATCACTGCTACGTTGCACTGCATAACTGCTGATGTTGCCGTTGTTGTTATCCCACATAATGCCATGATGATGCTGTAGCCAGCGGCGGATTTTTGTGATGATGATCTGTTTTTGGGTCAGGTCATTATTATAGCGGGCAAGGGCAATATCTATGCTGCCTTCTGTAACCGATGCGCCTCCAACAGTTACAATTTTATCCGTAGATTGTAATAATACCGATTGTATAAAACTTGAATATTCAAAGCCTGATGCTTCTCCATTATAACCAAAACCAGAATCGGGAAAACCATTGGCCGATAATCTTACCAGCACACCGTCAGAGCTTGTATCGCCATCTTTTTCACCGCCAATTAAAATTTTATCGCCTTTCATTACAGCAATGCTTTCCGCTATGGCAAACGAATCTCCAAACAAGGTGGTTATTTTTCCATTTGTCCCGAAACTGTTATCCAAGCTGCCATCCACGTTATACCTTGCAGTGGCAAACCGGGGTTCAAAGTTACCAGAGAACTTAGTTGTTTCTCCTGTTACCACAATTTTTCCATCTGATTGAAAAGCTAAATCATGTATATCAGCATCATCGTTATAAGCTGTAGTTACAGTTCCATTATCTCCAAACGATTTATCAAGGGTGCCATCAGTTAAATAGCGTTGAAGGCAAAATTTCCTGGTAGTAAAATCAACCGGATAATAATTGCCACCTACAACAATTTTTCCATCGGGTTGTATTTTGCACGACTCAAAACTGTAATGCTCAGAAATAAAGGCATAACCTGTATCTCCAAATGTTCTGTCTAAAGTGCCGTTTTCTAAAAACCTGTTTATGAAACCGGAGCCCCCTGCACCACCTATAACTACTATTTTATTATCTGCCTGCACAGCGATACTGCCATAACCCCCGCTTTTATTCTTTGTAATTTGGATAATACCGTTTGTACCAAAAGAAGAATCAATTGAACCATCTGTGTTTAACCTGGTAATAAGACCAGAATAGGTGGGATCGAAATAATAATACCAGCCATAGCCGGAAAGCAAAATCTTGCCGTCTTTCTGTATTGCTCCATACCGGGCTTCAGACCAACTTTCAAAGGGGATAACCACAACGGCTTTACCGCTGTCACCAAAATTGTAATCCAGGTTTCCATCAGATGTATAACGAAAGGCCGCAAAACTGGTCGGATGTTCTTCTGTCGCGGATGCATAGCTTCCAATTACAACTATTTTATCATCTGCCTGTATTATTGCATTGTTAATTGTGGGGTATGTACTATCTCCAAAATTTGTTATTACTTTTCCATCAGTTCCAAAACTTTTATCTAATGTGCCAGGTTGTGCTTTGCTTATTATCGCAAGCAAAATGTATGTTGTAAAAATAAAAATAGTTTTCATAATATTAGTTTAGTTATTTTATTGATGTGTATCTCCATCGCAGTTGTTTGGGATAAATGTTGTTGGGTTGTCCGGTGTGTTACAACCGTACCTATCATTTTCTTGCTCAACAAATTTTTTGTTATGAACTATGCCCGTAGTAGAAGTAATAATTGCCTGGAAAAATGTGGCTGCCCTTCCTGCTATATAATCATAGGTTTGACTTTGTGTACCAACATTTACCCCAAAGTTACTTTGGTATGCACAGTCAGGGCAACCCGCTTGATTTAATTTCGAATAATTACCACCGCACACTGTACAGTTTACATCTTCCGTTTTATTCAAGCCGTGCATCATTTGGCAATCCAGATACAATTCTGAAAACACCGAATTATCATCAAACATGTGGAATATAGTTTCGGAGCCAATACCGTATTCATTAAAGAGTTTTCCTTTGTTATTTTGAACAGTTGCATAAGATGAAGTTAATAAGCAGTTTGTTTCTATTCCAAAATTCTGTATATAGTTAGGTCCGACGCCACAAATTTGAAGGTTTTGTGAAACGTTGTTCTTTGAAAAATATATTGGCTGTTGGTGAATATCGAAAACCGGGTCTTGTACACCGGCAAAAGAAATAATAGGCGGCCTGTATGTGTCACCGGCAAAAAAAACAGCAGGATTATTAATATTAGCTCTTGGAACAAACATAGTTCCTCATAAATTAATTACACCTGCTATGTTCGGAAAGTAATCAGGGTCGCCAATAGCAGGTGGAGGTGCAGCATAAAAATCCGGGTTAATACTTCCTAATGCCGCGCTAACATTTGGAAAAACAGCATCAATCATTGCCTGGCTTTGATAATACACTGCATTCATTGCAATAAGGCTGCCGGCGCTCATACCACCTACAAATATATCGTTGGTGTTAATTTTGAAAAGCGTTTCAGTGGCATTTGCCTGTATTATGCTTCTTATTGAACCTCTTGCATCCTGGCAGGCACGATAGATAGCTAATATTTGCTGAGCGCTCACGTACTGCCATTTTGGATCGCCTTCATGACCTGTTGGTGTGTTGGGTATATTTGTTTGATCAGTTAAAACACCTACCCTGTATGAGCAACTGAAAACAACAAAGCCACGGCTCGCCATTTCTTCACAGAAGTCTTCAAGGCCATCCTGGTCCGGGCTGCTACATTCACTAAAAGCGCCTGAATGAAACATTATTAAAGCGGGCAATGGGCATGTGCTGTAATTTATACCTGTACCTGTGGGATAATATACGTAATAATATAATGCGTGGGCATCATCATCACAACCGGTGGCAGGGTTGCCATTGGGAATTGAGCAACCAAAAGGACAATAATTAAGATAGTAGTGAACATCCTGATAACCTGCCGGTGTAAGGTTTTTATAATATGTTCTTGTAACCCGGTTTGCCACTGTAAATACGGAGTTTTTTAAAGAAGATGGAGTGCCGCAAAATATTCCTGCCAAATTGCATTTAGCGTGCTGTCCTGTGCATTTACCGTAAAAACAAAGGCCAACATAATAAGCAGTGCATACGTCTTTTTCATAAATTAAAATTTAAAGTTATAAAATATTCTGTACACTATAAAACAACATATTCTATGCAATAACTCCTAATTTCTTGTTCGCAGTTTTAAAGTCAATTTTGCAGTTTTTTCAGTGGCTAAAACCAAAATACCAGGCGCTTAAAAAGTTTTTCACAAAAAAACTGCCTCCACTCAATTCCACCATTGTTATTCCTTCACAAATTTCTTTATGACAACACCATCATTCATTTCAATCTTTAATAAATAATTCCCCGGATGCAAAGAAGCAATATTCACATTACAGTCATTGCTGCTTGCCACAGCCTGCTGCTTTATGTTGCCTGCAAAATCAATAATTGTAATCTTGGTTTTATTGGTTGATGATAAACCTTCAATATGCAAAATGTTGCTGGCAGGGTTGGGTGAAATTTTTATTTCATGGTTGGTTACCGCAATAATATTTGAATATGCAACGGCCCCATCTGTGCTTGTTGTTTGCAGGCGGTAATAATTGGCGCCGTTCAGCGGTGAAGGGTCATTGTAGTGATTGGCTGTTGGCCTGCCAACGGTTGACCAGTGTGCGCCATCACTGCTACGTTGTACTGTATAACTGCTGATGTTGCTGCTGTTGTTGTTATCCCACATAATGCCGTTATGGCGCTGTAGCCAGCGGCGGATTTTTGTGATGATGATCTGTTTTTGATTAACACTATTGTTATAACGGGTAAGTGATATGTATTCAAGAACATTATTATTTGTATAACCAGTTAACAATATTTTATTGTCATCTTGAATACATAAACCATAAGCAAAATTATACTCACTTTCAGAAACAGGCGTTGTAGTGTGTCCATTAGTGCCAAATGATAAATCCGGACTTCCATCACTATTAAATTTTGAAACTGTAAAACCATACCCACTCGTAATAATTGTTCCATCTTTTTGCAACATTACCCTGGCAACGCCTGAAGTATCAGGAAGTTTAGATAGTCCGTTTATACCAAATGAATTATCAAGGCTACCATCCATATTATAACGGGCAAGAAAAGCCGTATCCTTAAAAAAGCTGGTTGCATTCCCAATTATTAATATTTTGCCGTCTGTCTGTAAAACCATATCATTTGTCTTGTCAGAAAGTTTCGTGAAATTATTTCTTACTTCTCCATTAGTACCAAAACTTACATCAGTAATTCCATTAGGCAAATAACGGGTTAAAAGAACCTGGCTTTCGTCATAGCCTGCCGCCACAATTTTCCCATCCGCCTGCAATGCTACTGAAGTGCCTGTAGCAAGCCCGTTAAAAGTTGTAATTACTTTTCCTCCATCACCAAAACTTTGATCCAGGCTTCCATTATTTAAATAACGCAATGTTATAAAGTAACCACTGCTGGCGCCTTCTACAATTATCTTTCCGTCTGGTTGTAGAATAACATCATGTCCAACATCTCCTGCACCATAATCCGCAATTACGATACCATTCTTCCCAAAAGAGGAATCAGGTTTTCCATCTGGATTAAGCCTGATAATAGGTATATCATAATTTGATTTGGGGTAATTTTCCGCGGCATAACCTGTAAGAATAATTTTTCCATCAGGTTGTACTGCCACTGCCTCTGCCTGCTCTGTCAAATAATTTGGACCGACATAAACTATAGTAAGGCCATCGTTGCCAAAACTGCTATCAATTATACCGTCTTTGGTATAGCGCATCGCCAAAAAACCAAAGGATGTATCTTTCTTAATAACATAACCATATCCAACAAGAATAATTTTACCGTCCGGTTGCTTTGATGATGCATAACATTCCAAATAGCTATTGGGCAACTTTGTTGTCACTATTCCATTCAGCCCAAAACTGCTGTCAGGTGTACCGGGTTGAGCATTTAACAATAATGAAAACTGGAAAAATGCAACTATGATAAAAGTAGGTTTCATAAAAAAAATTTTAGATTGTTAAAATGAGTTATTGTAGTTGAATGCTTGGACATGGGTCATAATCCTTATTACAATTATTATCATTGGGCGCAGAATCACAGGTTACTCGATAATTTGCGCACTCTACAAATTTTGTGTTAGTCAACATGGAAGCTGTGCCACCAATAATTGATTGAAAGAAGGTGGCGGCTCTTGCGCAGATATAATCATAAACTGCTGTATCATTCGTTAAGCCCGTTCCAAAATCACTTTGAAATGGTATTGAGCAATTGGGATCTGTGTAATCACAATCCAAACCATGTGCCATTTGACAATCTAAATATAGTTCTGATGCAATATGAATGCCTTCAAGATTGTTTGTAAGCATTTCATAAATTGTTTCAGAACCAAGGGTAATGAGATTAGGTATAGATATATTATTATTCACTATTGGTAATGGAGCAGAATAACTATTTAATAAACACCTACCTTCCTGGTGGTAATTAATTCCGAAGGGCCCAATATTATTGGGTGAGAAATAAACACCTTGATATTTAAAATTAAAAGTTGAATCCAGTTTTCCATGGAAAGATATAATTGGCGGAAGTGCGTAATTCTGCCCAGAGAAAAAAGAATAAGGGTCATTAAAATTACCGAGAGTAGATTGAATAATCATGATTATACGGATAAAAAACTTTAATTACAAGTGGAGTTTCAGAAGGGTCATTAGAGCATTTATCATCTGCACTGACCCATTGATTAGGAGGTTTTTGAGGGCAGGTATTTTCTTTATACTGCACATCAAAACTATCAACAAGAGTACATGAAGATCCAGATGGCTTGCAATAGGGTATTAGCTTTGTTTTCACAACAAGCCCACTTATTGGTGTGCTTAAATCTCTATCACAATCCGGACAAAAATTATGTAACTGTACCTCTTGTGCTATTACCCCTCCCCCGATTAAAATTTGCAACATAATAAACAGTACATACGTCTTTTTCATAAATTAAAGTTTAAAGCTATAAAATATTCTGTACACTATAAAGCAACATATTTCCTGCAATAACTACAAACTTTTTGTTCGCAGTTTTAAAGTCAATTTTGCAGTTTTTTCAGTGGCTAAAACCAAAATACCAGGCGCTTAAAAAGTTTTTCCATGTGTTGAACGGATAAGTTTTGCGGACAAAAAAGGAAGTGATTTCATTAACTGAAGAAATATTTCTGTTGAAAACCGGTTGCCCATCAAGCGCTGCACTATCCTGCCTGCAGTCAGCCTTGCTGCAAAATTTCCTTTCCATGACCTGCAGTAGTTGGCTTCCATCTCTTTTCGTGTAATTTTTTGTTGAAGAAAAAGATTGATCTCATCAAATGCAAGCCTGGCGCCGTGCATGGCCATACTCATGCCATTACCGCATAAAGGTGTTATCAGCCCCGCAGCATCGCCAATACACAAAACGTGGTCTTCAATCTGGGTCTTTTGTTCAAAACTTATTTGTGATATTGCCAATGGTGCATCATATAAAAATTCTGCCTCAGCAAATATTTGCTTTATAACAGGATTTTGGAATAAAACATTTTCCTGCATCTGTTGAATGGAATTACTATTTGCAGAAAGATTGCCTGCAATGGTTAAATAACACAAACAATATTTATCATCATCTATTGCCGAAATTCCACAATAACCATTTTTAAAATTGTGCAACGCTATCTTGTCTTTCGGGTAATCTGCGTGGATATGATATTTTAATGCAAGGAAATTATTTAGTTTGCCAGCTTTCTTTTCAGTAAAACTTCTTTTCCATTTTACATCCAGGTTACTACGTTTTCCATAAGCCCCTGCTACTATTTTTGCTGTAATAGTTTTTTTATCCGTTTGCAGGATGTGTGCATCCTGTTCAAATTTCACATCATTTACTTTTTCATTTTCAAAAACCTGTACCCCATTTTTTTTAGACAATTCATATAATTCATTATCAATAGTAAAACGGCTGATGCCAAACCCACCCATATCAAGCGGAAAATGATATTGTTTTCCCTTCATGTCACTCACTTCAAGTTTTTTAATCATGGGCAAATCCCAGTCTTTTAGCGGCAACCCCATCTTCATTAAAAAATCAAAACTTTCCAGGCTGATATATTCGCCACACACTTTATGAAAAGGATATTTTTCTTTTTCAAACAATACAACTGAATAACCTGCCTTCGCACCCAATAATGCAAGTGACAATCCTGCCAAACCACCACCAATGATGCCAATATCATAATCCGTTTTTTGCATGATGAATGAGGTGAAAAATTATTTCAAATATCTTTCATTGTGATGAGCAATGTTGCATTTTAATGAAGTAATATTTTTTGAGTTTCGCCTACGGCGAATGACGTAATAATGAACGTCACCTCGACTTTAGGAGAAGTCTCGTTAATTAAAAAAGATTTTAACCTTTATGAACAGATTCCTCCTATCGTCGAAATGACGGACATCTTACTACTGAACGTCACCTCGACTTTAGGAGAGGCCTCACATAAATCAAAGTGATTGAATAAATAAAACGACCATGTATAATGATGAGATTTCTCCTATCGTCGAAATG
>JAFDXI010000063.1 GCA_018268035.1 Bacteroidota bacterium
ACAATCCATAAATTTAAAGTGTTAGGTTGGGTTTCATCTCTTCTGATCCTGCCCACAAACACTTCATCTTTTTCATGTGCCAGTAAAGGCATAGGATAAACCTGGTTGGATAAATCATCCTGCACCACAACACCAGGAGCTTCACTCAATATTTGTTTTACTTCATCAATTGTAAAATCATTTTCAAATTCAACGTTGACACTTTCGCTGTGTCCGCCAATTACAGGTATGCGCACTGTTGTTGCTGTTACTCTGATAGAATCATCCCGCATAATTTTTCTTGTTTCATTCACCATTTTCATCTCTTCTTTGGTATAACCGTTGTCGAGAAAAACATCAATCTGAGGAATAGCATTCAGGTCAATTCCATATTTGTAAGCCATTGGTCCATCTTTTACACCTTTTCTTTCATTGAATAACTGGTCAACTGCTTTTTTACCTGTGCCTGTTACACTTTGATAAGTGCTGACAATAATTCGTTTGATTTTATATTTCTTATGCAATGGGTTCAATGCAACCACCATCTGAATCGTAGAGCAATTAGGGTTTGCAATAATTTTGTCATCTTTGGTTAGTGTGTCTGCATTCAGTTCCGGAACTACTAATTTTTTAGAAGGATCCATACGCCAGGCGCTGGAATTATCAATTACTGTGATTCCTGCTTCGGCAAATTTTGGTGCAAGCTGCAATGATGTGCTTCCACCTGCTGAAAATATGGCAACATCAGGTTTTGCAGCAATGGCATCATCAGCAGAAATGACCTTATATTTTTTCCCTTTAAATTCAACTTCTTTTCCAATTGAACGTTCACTGGCTACCGGGAATAATTCTGTGACCGGAAAATTTCTTTCTGCCAATACTTCTAACATTTTTGAGCCAACCAAACCGGTTGCGCCAACTACTGCAACTTTCATTTAATTCCTCCCTGGCCAAATTTTTGTGAATGGCCATTCTGATTTTTATTGTTAAAAAATAATTTTTAAAAGCATTGTTATGATTTCTATTTTTTGAAAGAAATGTTTTCAGACAAATTCTTTAAAATCTTTAGATGGATATAAAAAAGCCTCCCGTATTCCGGAAGGCTTTTGTGTTATCTTTTTAGAACATACAACTATGCACCTTCCTTTATCAGGACCATCTTTGTACACTTTGTATGTTTCTTTATAATCATAATTGCAGCGCGAAATTAATATCCCAACAATATAAACCAAAAAATATTTTTAGTCAATTTAATTGTTTGAATAACGACTTTACCTTTTACCAAATCTTAATCCTTTTATCTTCCGGTATGTACATTTTATCTCCGGGCTGTACATTAAAGGCTTTATAAAAAGGATCAAAATTTGAGAGCGGCCCGATTACCCTGTACATAGGAGGTGAGTGTGGATCAAGATTTGCATACATTCTTTCAATTTCAGGTTTTAATTTTTCACGCCAAATCTGACCTATTGATATAAAGAATCGTTGATCAGGAGTAAATCCATCAATCTTTGTAGTATCCTGTCCCTGATTAGTCATTTTAAATGCATCATAAGCAATAGCTACACCACCCATGTCTGCAATATTTTCTCCTGTTGTCAATGCCCCATTTACATGAATGCTATCAAGGATTATATATGAATTGTATAAGGCAACAACCTGTTTTGTTTTTGCAACAAACTTAATGCTGTCATCTTTGTTCCACCAGTTTTTCAGGTTGCCATCTTTATCATATTGTGCACCCTGGTCATCAAAACCATGTGTCATTTCGTGTCCAATGACCATACCTATTCCACCATAGTTAATAGCATCATCTGCTTCAGGGTCGAAGAATGGAAATTGTAAAATACCTGCTGGAAAAACAATTTCATTAAATGTAGGATTATAATAAGCATTGATAGTTGGCGGTGTCATTTGCCATTCTGTTCTGTCCACTTTCTTACCAGCTTTACTCACCTGGTATTGATATTCATTTTTATCGCAGGATATTATGTTTTCAAAATATTTATTCCTGTCAATCGTAACCTTACTATAATCTCTCCATTTATCTGTGTATCCAATTTTCTTCAGGAAAGTATTCAGTTTTTCTTTAGCCACTTTTTTAGTGCTGTCACTCATCCAATCTAAATTATCTATCCTGCGTGCAAATGCTGTCTGAAGATTATTTACCAAATCAAGCACTCTTTTTTTAGCATCTTCAGTAAAATATTTTTGTACATATAACTGTCCAAGATCGTCACCTAATTTACCATCTGTAGTACGTACCATTCTTTGCCAACGTGGCTGCTGCATTTGTTGTCCACTCAATGTTTTAGAAAATTCAAATTGTGCATCTACAAATGGACTGCTTAAAGTTGAAGCATATGACATGAGCAAGTGTGCTTTTAAATATTCTTTCCAGGTATCAAGCGGTATTGATTTTAATAAGCCATTGAGTTTTGTATAATATGCAGGTTGACCAACATTTACAGAATCAATATGTACGCCAATTGCATCCAATGTCTTTTTCCATTCAAAAACAGGTTCCTGATTATCTAAATCTGCAACAGCCATTTTATGATAGTTACTTTGCGGATCACGTAGTTCAACCTGTGTTTTATGACTGCTTGCCATTTGCTTTTCCAGTTCATAAATACCTGCAACTTCAATTGATGCTTTTGATGAATCATCGCCAGTCAACATGAATAATTTTTTCAGATAATTTTTGTAAGCATCAACAACAGCCAATGTCTGTGGATCAGTTTTAAAATAATAATCACGGTCAGGCAATCCTAATCCGGATTGTGAATAGATTGCAATATTGATCGAACTGTTCTTGTCGTCCGGTGCTATATATTGTGAGAAAATAATTCCTTTATTCTGCAATTGCATCATGCTTTCAAAAGCCATAACGTCTGAGGGATTTTTTATTGAATCAAGTTTCTGCAGATAAGGTTTTAGCGGATCAAATCCTAATTTTTCAATGGTAGCAGAATCCATTCCGGATGCATAAAAATCACCCACTTTTTGAGCAATACTTCCGGCTGGCATATTTCCTTTTGAAACAGAATCAAGGATTTCATGTAAATGATCCCTCGTTCTAAAATACAAATCATTAAATGCACCAATCCCAGATTCAGTTGCCGGTATTTGCGCTGTATCAAGCCATTTCCCATTGATATAATCGTAAAAATTATCTCCTGGTTTTATAGATGAATCCATATAACCTGTCTCAACAAATTTTTGCAACGGCTCTTGTTTATTAAAACAGGAAGTCAAAGCAAAGAGCATAAGCCCCAAGAAAAAAAATTTTGGTTTCATGTGTAAATTTTTAAAATATTCTTTGCCTGTAATGATGAGTTAATGTATGATTATGGCAATAACCGGGCAGGCAATAAAAACGGAAAAGTAAAAGTTTTTATTCAAACAAATATTGATAATTCATAAATGATTGATTAATGTAACAGCTACAATTCCTGCTGTTTCAGATCTTAATCTTGTATTCCCTAATGTAACAGGAATAAAGCCACTTTGCAAGGCTAACTGGATTTCATATTTTGAAAAATCACCTTCAGGGCCTATAACGATTAATATTTTCTGATGATTTCTTTTTATTTCAGCTATTGCTTTTTTTTCTTCATCATCACAATGAGCTATCATTTTCACACCATCAAAAGTTTCATCAACAAATGTTTTGAATTTTTTTGGTCGGTGTAAAACAGGTAACCAGGTTTGCCGACTTTGCAACATTGCTGAAATTAAAACATGTTGCATCCTGTCAAAACGGAAAGACGTTTTTTCTGTATGATCACAAATCAATGGAATAATCTCTTTTACACCAATCTCTGTTGCTTTTTCTAAAAACCATTCAAACCGGGATGGGTTTTTGAGTAGTGAAGCAGCAATAGTAATTTCTGGTGTGTCATGTTGAAAGAAATGCGTGGATGCGATTTTAACAGAACAATGCTTTTTTTCACTATCAATAATTGTTGCAGTAGCCAGGTTTCCTTTTCCATCAGTGATGTGTAACTGATCATTTATTTTCATGCGCAAAACCTGTACACAATGCCTGCTTGTATCTTCACTTAAAATATGTGTAGGCTGATTAATTTGCTCTTCGTAAAAAAAAGGGAGATTCATGCTGGGCAAATATATTTTATACAAGTCAAAGATTTAATGTGATAGTTGTCTTCAAATATTTTTTTAAAAAATGAATTGCATGAGCAGATGCAAAAAATTAATTTCAATCGGAATGCTACAAAATTTTTTAGAGAAAATAAAATTTTCAGAATAGAAATTTGAGTTTTTTTATTAACAATACCGCTAATAAAAAACATAGAAATTATGTGTGTAAACGCCGCTTAAACTGTAGATTTGCGGGCTTTAATTTTTTAGCACTTATTTACGAAATTATTGAATGGAAGAAAATCAATTACCGCAAGAGACAAACGATAACGACCGCACCATCCAGATAAACATCGAAGAACAAATGAAAACCGCCTACATTGATTATTCAATGAGCGTGATTGTGGGCCGAGCTTTGCCTGATGTGCGGGATGGCTTTAAGCCTGTACATCGCAGGATTTTATATGCGATGAATGAACTGGGCCTGAGTTATAATCGTGCCCATAAAAAGTGCGCCCGTATTGTGGGTGAAGTATTGGGTAAATACCACCCACATGGTGATGGTGCTGTGTATGATGCCCTGGTGAGAATGGGGCAGGAGTGGAGTATGAACCATAAACTTGTGGATGGCCAGGGTAATTTTGGAAGCCAGGATGGTGACCCTCCTGCAGCAATGCGTTATACTGAAGCCAGGCTGGAAAGGTTAGCTGAAAGCATGCTGGAAGATATTGAAAAAGAAACTGTGGACTTCCAGTTAAACTTTGATGATTCATTGGAAGAACCGATGGTATTGCCAACCCGCATCCCACAATTATTGGTGAATGGTTCCAGTGGAATTGCTGTGGGTATGGCAACTAATATGATGCCGCATAACCTTTCAGAAGTGATAGATGGTTGTATTGCTTTCATAGACAACAAAGAGATCACAATCGAAGATTTGATGAAACATGTGAAAGCTCCTGATTTCCCTACTGGCGGTATTATATATGGAATGGAAGGTGTGCAGCAGGCAATGTTGACAGGTCGTGGAAGGGTTGTATTAAGGGGTAAATGTCATGTCAATACTAAACCAAGTGGCAGAGAGCAAATTGTTATAACTGAAGTGCCATATCAGGTGAACAGGGATACATTAACTGATAGAATAGGACAACTGGTAAATGAAAAAGTCATAGAGGGCATTGCTCATGTGAACAATGAAAGCAATAAAAAAGAAGGTACACGTATTGTTATTGACCTGAAACGGGATGGTGTTGCCAATGTCATTACCAACCAGCTCTATAAATTCACTGAGTTGCAAACCAGCTATGGTATCAACAATGTTGCTCTAAGTAAGGGCAGGCCGAAAACACTCAATATAAAATCACTGATTTCTGAATTCATAGAATTCAGAATGGAAGTAGTAATCAGAAGGGCAAATTTTGAATTGCGTAAAGCGCAGGAGAGAGCGCATATTTTGAATGGTTACCTGATTGCATTGGATCATTTGGATGAAGTGATTCAGTTGATTCGCAATTCATCTACACCGGATATTGCTAAAGAAAACCTGATCAATGCAGGTTGGGGCCTGGATGAATTACAGGCTAAAGCAATCCTTGAATTGAGGTTACAGCGTTTGACAGGAATGGAACGTGATAAAATCAAGGAAGAGTATGAAGAACTGCAAAGACTGATTGCAGGGTTGGAAGCATTATTGGCCAGTGAAGAATTACGTTTTAATCTTATCAAGAAAGAATTAGTTGAAGTTAAAGAACGTTTTGGTGCCTCAAGGAAAACTGAAATTCAGTACCTGGCAGAAGAAGTAAATATGCTTGATTTTATCAAGGAAGAAGATGTGGTCATTACTATTTCACATCTTGGTTATATCAAACGTACCAGTGCTTCTGATTATCGTCAACAGCGCAGGGGTGGGCGAGGCGCTATCGGAAGTAAAACTAGAGAAGAAGATTATGTAGAAAATTTATTTGTTGCTTCAACACACGATACAATGTTATTTTTTAGCCAACAGGGAAGGTGTTACTGGCTTAAAGTTTATGAAGTGCCTGAAGGTGAAAAGCAAAGCAAAGGCAGGGCAATTCAAAACATGGTTCAGTTAATGCCTGGTGATAAAGTAAAAGCAATAATAAATGTGAAGAAACTGGATGATAAAGATTTTGTAGGAAGCCACAATATTGTTTTGTGCACCAGAAAAGGTGTTATTAAAAAAACAGCACTTGCAGATTTCAGCCGTCCAAGAGCTACTGGTGTAAATGCAATTACTATTTTAGAAGGTGACGAATTATTAGATGCCAGATTAACTGATGGTAATTCTGAAATCATGATGGCTGTAAAAAGTGGAAGAGCTATTCGTTTCCCTGAAGAAAAAGTAAGGGCAACTGGTCGGGGTGCCATTGGTGTTGGCGGAATAGATGTGGATGATGCTAATGACGAAGTAATTGGTATGATTTGTGTCGAAAAGAATGAAATAGTCAAGACTGTTCTGGTTGTAAGTGAAAAAGGATTTGGAAAAAGAACAGCAGTAAGTGAATATCGAATTACTAACAGGGGAGGCAAAGGGGTAAAGACAATTAATATCACTGAAAAGACTGGTAGCTTAATTGGAATTTTGGATGTTGAAGAAAAAGAAGATCTGTTGATTACCTGTAAATCAGGAATCATATTGAGGACATCGGTAGCCAGCATAAAGGAAGCAGGCAGGGCAACACAAGGTGTGAAATTAATCAGGCTGGATGAAAGCGATGAAATAGCTGGTATATCAAAATTGGATGAGCAGGAAGAAGATCAACCTGAAATTACAGAAACTGAAACCAATGGTGAAAACCCTCCTGAAACAAATGGAGATAATACATTAGTAGATAAAGCATAGTACTTATATTTATGCCATAAATATTATTTACTAATACAATAAGAATAAATAAAAAGATACCACATGAAAAGATTATTTCTATCGGTTGTTGCACTTGTGTTATTTAGCGCTTATCTGAAAGCTCAGGATGAAAGTGTAATTATGTTGCTTGTTACTCAAAAGCAATACGAAAAAGCAAAAGATGAAGTAGATAAATGGCTGGCAAAACCGAAGCTAAAAGATAAAGAAAAGCCGACAGCGCTATTATGGAAGATGATGGTGTATAGTGATATTTTTACTGATTCCGCTTTGAGCCCTAAATATCCAGATGCCAATGCACAAGCATTAGATGCATTTCATCAATACCTTGCTATTGATCCAGAATTAAAACAGATGAAAGATAATCACTTTGAAGGGGCAGTTGGCAATTTGTATTCCGGCTCATTCAATAAAGGAAGGGATTTCTTCCAGGAAAAAAATTGGGATAGTTCATTTGCCTACTTTTCAGAAGCTGAAAGTTTGGGTACATTCCTACTTACCAATAAATTAAGTTCTTCAGAGTCCACCATGGATACTGTAACCATTTTATACACGGGGTACGCAGCACAAAATGCTAAGCTGTATGACAGTGCTGCAAAATATTATTCCAAACTCACCGATGTAAAAATTTCAGGACCGGACTATGAAGATATATATAAGTTCATGATAGAACATTATTCAGAAATAAAAGACGATGCCAATTTTAAAAAATACCTGGATTTGGCAAAAGAAGTATATCCGAATGATAATCCAACATGGACTCAGTATGAAATGAATAATATGACAGCCAATGCAAGAATTACTGAATTATATCAGAATTATTTGAAAGATGCCGCAGCAGGCGGTATGAATGAAGATAAATTAATTGGATATGCTGAAGCACTTGCAACAAATGATCAGACGCAATTAGAAGGAATTGATAGTACCACAAAAGTGAACATCAAGCTGGCTTCTGCAGACGCATTTGGAAAAGCTTTTAATCTTAGCAATAATGGACTATATGCCTTCAATGTTGGCGTTATTTATTACAGCATTTATAGCGATCTTGATGACCGATATGCTGCTAATCGCGGAGAAAGCGCAGCATTAAAAGCTAAACGCGCAGAGATTGCTAAACAAGAAATGGCCTATTCAGATACTGCATCACAATGGCTTGAAAAAGCTTTCCCGATTTTGCAAGATAAACAAGACAGAAGCAGGGCTGAAACAGCCAGCTTAAACAGATTAGTTGACTATCTGGCAAATATATACTACTGGCAAAGGGAGCAAACAAAAACAAATGGTAAAAGTGCAGATTATGACAGACTTGATGCGCTATACAAAAAATACGATGCTTTGCATGCTACATTTAAGTAAAATAGAAAAAAATAATTTTAAAAAAACAGCCTCACAAAATGTGGCTGTTTTTTTATATGCTATTGTGGCTTTTTTCAGGATTTAGAAATATTTCAATTAGGTCATTTTTTATTTTAAAGGAATCAGAATTTTTGAGTTGAGGAAACAGTGGAGCATCAATACCATTTTTGATAAAAAGACTTTCGTTTTTTATCACTCTTATTTCATCGTAAAGATTTTTGTTAATAAACGATTGTAATAACTTACCACCACCTTCAACTAAAATACTCTGGAGATTTAAATGATAACAGGCTTCGCAGATTTCAAAAGGAAGGGGTTTGTTTCCAGCCAATTTAAAATGATGGGTTTTCTTTTTATAAAGAGATGAGAGGTTAGTGTCAGGGGTTTCATTACTTAACATAATATTAATTATAGGGTAATTAGTTAGAATAACAGTAGGAGCTTCATTATTGAAAATCTTTAAATCATTAGATAATTTAAGTTGCTTATCAATAATCAGGCGCACTGGGTTTTTACCATTCCAGTAACGATTGGTTAGAGCTGGATTGTCAATCATTGCAGTATTGGTACCTACAAGTATTGATGCTGATTCAGTACGCCATTTATGAACCAATCTATTTGTAATTATATTGCTGATTAATAAACGTTTATTTTCAATAAATCCAATTTTATTATCAGCAGTTTGTGCCCATTTTAAAATAATATATGGTCTTGATTTTTGATGAAAAGTAAAAAATGGCTTATTAAGTTCTTTGCATTCATTTTCCAAGACTCCGGTGATTATCTCAATGTTGGCAGCTTTAAGTTTTTCAATTCCATTACCATTTACTTTTATGAATGGGTCGCGGCATCCAATCACAACTTTCGGTATTCTTTGTTGAATAATTAAATCACAGCAAGGAGGTGTTTTTCCAAAATGAGCGCATGGCTCCAATGAGACATATAAAGTAGATTGTTCAATCAAATTTTTGTCATCATCTTTTACAGAAGCTATACAATTCACTTCAGCATGGGCCTTTCCAAATTGCTGGTGCCAACCTTCACCAATAATCCTCTCCTCATATACCAGGACAGCACCGACCATTGGATTGGGAGCAACATTTCCAACGCCCAGCTTTGCCAGTTGCAGGCACCTGAATATATAAGCTTCATCTTTAGAAAACATTGTTCAAAAATAATTAATAGCATTGCATTTATGACAATCAATGATGCAGATAAAAACCTGAGGCAACAATTGGAATTGATTTACGATAATAGAGAAGCTCTCAATATTACAAACCTAATAATGGAAAAATTAACCGGTTTCTCTAAATCTTTGAGGATCGTTTACAAGCAAAAGGTTCTGACATTAGACCAGCAGAAAAAACTTAGCAATTATGAAAATGAACTAAACAATCATAAACCGGTTCAATATGTTTTGCAGGAAGCCTGGTTTGCTGGTATGAAATTTTATGTGGATGAAAATGTATTAATACCAAGACCGGAAACGGAGGAATTAACTGAACAAATAATACATCAATCTTTAAATGAAAAACTGAAAATTATTGATATTGGCACAGGAAGCGGATGTATTGCAATTGCATTAAAAAAGAAGCTAAGCAATGCTACTGTTTATGCCATTGATATTAGCAGTAAAGCATTAGAAATAGCTTCAAAAAATGCATCTCAAAATAATGTAGAAATACATTTTAATAGAATGAATATTTTACATCTTGAAGAAAATATAGCACTTCCACTATTTGATATTATTGTCAGTAATCCTCCATATATAAGACAAAGTGAAGCAAGAGAAATGAAGCCAAATGTTTTATTATATGAACCAGAAATTGCTTTATTCGTTCCAGATCGTGACCCTTTATGTTTTTATAAAGCCATTGCAGATTTTGCATTAAAATTCCTGACACCAAATAATGGCAAACTGTTTTTTGAAATAAATGAGTCTCTTGGAAAGGATGTTGTAAACCTGCTGAAAGAAAAAAAATTCTCTTCTATAACAATACAAAAAGATTTACAAGGGAAAAATAGAATGGTATTAGCTTTTTTAAAAAATGAAAAAAAATAAAATACTGATTAAATTTGTAGCATGAAAGCTGAAACATTAGCGGCAGAAAAATTTCAGGAAGATGTAGAATCTGGCACTCTTTATACATTGGCTACTTCATTCAACCTGATTGTCTGGAATGATAATGTCAACACTTTTGACTGGGTAATTGAAACATTAATAGTGGTTTGCGGCCATACCGAAGAGCAGGCTGAACAATGTGCTTACATCATCCATTTCCAGGGAAAATATGCAGTGAAACAGGGTGATTATGAAACACTCAATCCTATGCGTGAAGCCATCATTGACCGTGGCATCAATGCGACTATAGAAGAAATGGTTGAAGGCTGATTAGTATTTTGGAAAACTGCTACTCCCCTTCTTATGTCTTTATCAATTTTAGATGAAAAATTATGGTTTCCTTCCGTTAAAAATGCTACCTATAATGGGTTGTTGGCTATTGGTGGCGACCTCAGTGAAGACAGGTTAATCCTTGCATATCGAAGCGGAATTTTTCCATGGTTTGATGGAGACTTGCCTTTTTGGTGGAGCCCTGATCCACGATTTGTTTTATTCCCTGACCAGCTTAAAATCAGCAAAAGTATGAGGCAGGTTTTAAGAAGTAATCGGTTTCAATTCAGGATAAATACAGCATTTGAAAAAGTAATTCATAACTGCAAAACAATAAAACGTGATGACCAGGATGGCACTTGGATAACCAACAAGGTGGAAAGAGCATATATTAATCTTTATGAAAAAGGTTATGCTTTTAGTGCAGAAACCTGGCAGGATGAAATACTCGTTGGTGGTTTATATGGTATCAGATTGGGTAAAGTATTTTTTGGTGAAAGCATGTTTAGCTTTGTGTCCAATGCCAGCAAATTTGCTTTTATACAATATGTTCTGGAATTAGGAAAAGAAGGAATTTCATTAATAGATTGCCAGCTTTATACAAAACACCTGGAAAGTTTGGGAGCCTGCATGATTTCACGGGAAACGTTTATTTCCATGTTGAAAGTTTATATTTCTTAATTTGGATTTTAAAGTGATTATAGTTTATTTTATTCTGATTTCAAATAAGTGAATATTATCCTTAAAACAACATTTCTGCTTGCATTATTATGTGCTTCCTTTTGCTCTATTGGACAGGTGCAAAAAGATACTGCTATTGACTCAGTCAGGAAAAACAATATTTTTAACTATGCAATGCGATTTATTAAGAAAAGTAATGCAGATACAATTAATCAAAAAGGAATATTGGCTACAAGAAGTGAAGTCGCATATGAACAATTTGAGGGAAAAATAATCAGAAACATAATTATCCTTCGATATAAATTTGAAAAATCATTTTCAGATACGTCAAAGAGTATTAAATATTTTGGAACAAGAATTCTGAATGCGCTGCACAATAACACAAAGCCCTGGGTAATTCGAAATAATCTTTATATTAAAGAGAATACACCTGTGTCTGCCGTGCTACTTGCCGACAACGAACGCTTTTTACGTTCATTACCATATATACAGGATGCCCGTATTATTATCCAACCCAAAACGGGATCAGATGATTCAGTAGATGTATATGTATTCACAAAAGACTTATTCACAATTAACGGAGATTTACATAATGCTTCTACCAATAAGTTTAGTGGAAGTATTGAAGATGCCAACCTTTTTGCTATTGGGCAAAAACTACATTTTGATTTATCTATTGAGGGTAATAGAAATCCTTCAACAGGGTTTGGATTATTTTATACAAAGTATAACATTGCACATACTTTTATTGATGCATCAGCAGGATACACTACTGTTAATCCTAATCTGAAATATAAAGCGACGGATGAGAAAGCCATAACATTTTCTTTACAACGCAATCTCGTTTCGCAATATAAACATGCTGCCGGAGGGATAACATGGGGTGATTTCAGGACTTATAACACTTATAAATTACCTGACTTTAGTTTTTATAACTATCATTACCGACTATTTGATGGATGGGCTGGCTATAAACTGGGAGTAAAAAATTATTTAAATGATAAATCAAATCTCAGCAGAAAATTTGTAAGCCTTCGATATTACCAGACACAATTTTATCAAAGACCAATACAAGTGGATAGTCAGTTATCTTTCAGGTTTGATGATAAAAAAGCTGTCTTGGGGCAAATAACACTTTTCAAACAGGAGTTTTATAAAACCAACTACCTGTATGGTTTTGGAACCACTGAAGATATTCCTTTTGGTTACAACATTTCATTTACTGCAGGATGGTATAAACAATCTTATCTGTCAAGGTTATATGCAGGTATTGATGCCAACAGATATGTAGTAGATAATAAGGGTGACATCATTCAATATTTTTTGCGCACTGGTATATTTTATCATAAAGGAAGCATACAGGATGTCGGAATTTTAGCAGGTGTTTCCGGTTTTAGCAGGGCATTTGTTTTCAGAAATTTTAAGATGCGCCAATATTTCCGGTTATCTTATACAGGTATTTACAACAGAACAGGCCTTGAACCATTGACCATCAACAATCCCTTTGGCTTACGCAATTTCTATAAAGATTCAGTGATGGGTGATGAGCGCCTGAGCCTCCACAGCGAAACCATAGGTTTTATCAGGTATAAAGTTTTTGGTTTTAAGTTCTCCCCTTTTATTTCTGGCGATATTACAAACATCTCACCGAGGGTTGACAACCCGGGAAACCATACCTGGTTTTATGGGTTAGGAGGTGGTTTCAGGATGCGGAATGAAAACCTTATTTTTAATACTGTAGAAGTAAGATGTGCCTATTTTCCCAACACTGCTTATGGCATGAAACATTTCTATGCTTCCATTTCAACCAATATTTCTTTCCGGTACAATTCCAATTACGTGCGGGAACCTGATATTATTCAATACAATTCCGATGTGGCCAATAATATCTTTTGATAATTGATAGTTGATAGTTGACAATTGTCAATTGATTCTTAACCTGCCGGCAGGTTAAGAATCAATGCCTGTTCCCAGGGTCATCAAAGAATGAATGAAAAACCTTTCTTCAATCCGGGTTTCACTCTTTCACAAACTTCTTCGTCACCACATCACCACTACTTTCTATTTTCAATAGATAATTACCCGGGTGCAGGGAAGCGATATTGATGTTGTATAACGGTACCGAATTGGCGATGGTTTGTATTTTCACCATTCCGGCAAGGTCAACTACACTCAGTTTTACTTTTTTATCTTTTGGCAAACCCTCAATATGCAAAACATTTTTTGCCGGGTTGGGCGAAATTTTTATTGCAGTATTATTTATGGCAATCACATTGGAATAATTAACTGCGCCGGTAACACTCGTTGTTTGCAGGCAATAGTAGTTTGTGCCGGGGAGCGGAGAAGGATCGTTGTAATAATTGTTACCGGATAATGGTGAATGGTTAATGGAGGCGCTGTACACGGTTGACCAGTGTGCGCCATCACCGCTACGTTGTATGGCATAATTTTTTATGCCCGGCACATTATTCC
>JAFDXI010000064.1 GCA_018268035.1 Bacteroidota bacterium
ACCGTATTGACTTTCAAATGGCTTAAACCGTTTAAAGTTTTCGACAAAACTGCTTTCGTCCAGGTTGTTTTTTTGTGCAAAGGTTTTTAAGGCTTTTTCAAATTCAGTTTTATCCGTTACAGAATAAATGATATGCCACAACTGCAATTCTTTTTCCCTTGTGAGAAAATCATTGGAAATACCTGCAACTTTTGATAAACGACTTTCAATTTGCGCTTTGGTTTCGTTACAAGGATATACTTTATCTACTACATAATTCCAACGATATTTGGCTACTTCCGCTGTGAGGGCTTTCCCTTTTAAACCGGATGATTCTAATAGAAACTTAATTAAAATTTCTTGTTTTACCTCCTTTTTATCATTCAGGAATCCAAAAATTCTTTCTAAATCTTCCGCAGAATGGATTAGAATTGAGGTTAGATCCACATTGTCATCTTCTGCTGATTTGAATTTCAAATTATAAATCCATTGCCATAAACGAAATTCCTGATACAATGGGTGAGATTTTGGAATAACTTTTAAATATTCTTTTTTATAAAAGTTCTTACCTTCTTTGTCTATTGCTTTGTATGTTCGATATTCTAAAGAACATTCACCAATTGTAGATTTTTTACTTTTCAATGGGCGTTGATAGAAAATAATATCGTTTAAAAACAGGTGAACAAAATCATGTTTACTTAATAGCAATTGATGCACTTCATTATTCTTATATAGTTCACGGACGCAATCAATGTACAACTCATCCGTAAACAATTCCGGTTGCAGTTCAACTTGTTTTTCTAAAATTTGTTTGAGTTCATCTTTGTAAAATTTTCGTTCAATTGTCCGAACAAGTTTCCCTTTAATTTTTTGCTTTGGATTTTGGAGTAAGGAATCGTAGATGTAAGATCCAACCGTTTTTCCGGATATGCTTATTTCTTGCTCTGTTTTCTTTTTAACTAATGTCCAATCATCTTCACTTGGTGCCCTAAAGCTCCTTTTCTCAGCACCTTCTTTGTCCGTTTTTACAGTGCTATCATCATTTAGGTCAGTAGTAACAATAAAATCACGCACTTTGTCTTTCCAATCCAAAAGAGAAGTTTTACTTGATCTGCGGTAAATCCAGCCATTCTCTAAGTATAATGAATACCAAACTTCTCCTTTTTTATTTGCTTCTAAATCAGCTATTACGTCAATAATTTTTAGAGAATAGAATTCAACTAATTTATTCGGATTTTCTTCCTCCTCTTCACCTCTTAGTTGATAGTAGCCTCTTTTTTGATTGAAGTTTAAAATCAACCACGCCAGTTCTTCTTTTGTAAGTTTATTTGTTAATGCTTTTTTCCTGAGAAAATATATTGTCCAGTCATAAGGGATACGTTTTCCGTTAGCAACTAAATCAGGCTGAATGGTCTTGAAGTCCGCCAACATTTCTTCAAAAGATTGTTTGAAAATAAACCCATTATTATTGTAGGCTAATTTTGGCTCGGACTCTTCCTTGAACTTCCCGAAGTTTTTAGAAAAGTCTATTTGGTCTGCAAAATGCTGAGGAAGAAGTCCCATTACATGTAACACACGGTGCAAACGTTCTCTTCGTAGCAAATGCCTTTCTCTAATTCTTCTGATTCCTCTGTAATTGGTTCTATCTGCTGTTTGAGAAACTGAGTTTCCTTTCCCAAACTCATCCTTAATATCCTGAGTCATCGGAATAATCCGACTTCCCATCCCAAGAATTTTCCCTTCTTTTTCTTCAAAATTTTCTTGAACCAGCGCCCACCCAATACTATTCGTCCCCAGGTCTAAGCCTAATATTGTTTTTGCCATTTTTGAAAAGTTTTTTTGAAAGTTAGGGAAAAGTTTTTATTTTTATTCCTTGAAAGCAAATCACAATAAGGATTATTCCGTTGTGAAAACATCTACTGCGGCCACTCAGCAATGAGTGGTCGCTTTTATTTGTGGCCACTCATTCCGAGTAAAATTTTGTCCTTGCTACAATGCCTTAGCTTCGAGATTACCAAGGTTTTTTGGCCTCAAAGCAATCCTCCTCCCCAATGATGCTGTAATTTTACATCCCTTGTGCGTATTTTAAAACGAATATTGAAAGTCTTTGCCTGGTTTCTGGGCATGCTCACGGTACTGTTGCTTATCTTCTGTGCTTATGTATGGAACGTGAGTGAGATAGACCCGCCACCGGTGCAGGATACCTCGATATTGTCGGTCCAAGTAGCCCAACCAGATAGTAATCTTTATACCATTGGCGACAATTGGCTGCGAAAAGATCAGTATGGCAACTATGAACTCTACGTATCCGGAAAGCCCTTTGAACGGGGAGTGAAAGAAGGTAAGCTTTCGGCGTTTTTGATTGCAGACCAAGAGAAGGCATTCACGGATCAGATCAAGGAAATGGTACCCTCTACCAGCTATCAGAAGTTTCTACGCTATGTCATTGGCTTTCTCAATCGGGATCTGGAGGAGCATGTGGACAGTGAATACCAGCAAGAGATCTATGGGATATCCAAGTCGGCCTCCGATTCCTTTCAGTGGATTGGAAGTAACTATGAACGGCTCCTCAACTATCATGCGGCACATGATATAGGCCATGCCTTGCAGGGGATGATGTTGGTAGGCTGCACCTCTTTTGGTGCTTGGGGGGATAAGACCAGCAACGGCGCGATGATCTTGGGGCGCAATTTTGATTTTTATGTCGGCGATGAGTTTGCAAAGAACAAGATTGTAGCGTTTTATGCACCGGACAAGGGACACAAATTCATGTTTGTGACCTGGGGAGGATTCACCGGAGTAGTATCCGGCATGAATGATGCGGGGCTGACCGTCACGATTAATGCAGCCAAATCAAGGATCCCCTTTAGCACTGCTACGCCGGTATCTTTAGTGGCGCGGGAAATCTTGCAGTATGCCGGAAACATTAAGGAAGCAATTGCAATAGCCAAGGGTAAGGAGATGTTTGTGTCCGAGAGTTTCCTGATAGGCAGCGCTGCGGATCATAAGGCGGTAGTGCTAGAAAAGACACCGGATGATTGGGATGTCTATGACCCAAATTCCGACCATATTCTCTGTACGAATCATTATCAAGGGCCTAAGCTCGCTCAGCAGGAGTTGAATAGAGAGCAAATGGCAGAAAGTGCCTCCGTGTATCGATATCAGCGCTTGCAGGAGTTGTTGCAAGGGCAATACCCTTTGAGTCCCGAGCGGGCAGCACTCGTCTTGCGGGATAGGGCAGGGCTTCAGGGAGCAGATATTGGCAATGGAAATGAAAAGGCAGTAAACCAATTGATTTGCCACCATTCCATCATCTTCATGCCGGATAGTTTGCGGGTCTGGGTGAGTACCAGCCCTTGGCAGGAAGGGCCTTATGTATGTTATGACCTCAAGAAAGTTTTTGGCTTAAAGGGAATGACAAAGGATGCTCCGGTAGCCAATTATGCCTTAAACATTTCGGCGGATTCTTTTTTGCAAACAGCAGCCTATCAAGGGTTTTTAAAATTTAGGAATAATAAACAAGCGCTGATGCATCATCTGCCCGTGGATACTGCTGCTACTATTCAGGGCAATCCCCGATTTTATGATGCCTATCGGGTGGCCGGAGATTATTGCCGGGACAAGACTTGGTATGTGGCGGCGGCAAATTATTATCGCAGCGCCTTGAAATTAGAAATAGCCACTATTGCTGAGCGGAAATCAATTGAACATAAATTGCAGGAATGCCAGAAAAAATTGCAAGCAAAATAATTGCAGTTCCCCTGCATCTTTGTATGTCTTGACATGTTGCCAGAACCCTCACTACAATTGTTGTTTAAAGATCTGAAGGCTTGTGTGTTGTTGCCTACATACAATAATGCAAGCAGCCTAGCCGCTGTGCTGGAAGATGTACTTGCCTACACGCGGAATATTATTGTGGTCAATGACGGATCTACCGATGCGACAAAAGAAATCCTCAGGCGATTTCCTGCAGTCACGTTAATTGATTATACCCCCAATCAAGGTAAGGGGTATGCACTTCGCCAAGGTTTGAAGGCAGCGGCAACTGCGGGATATACTTATGCCATTGCCATGGATAGTGATGGGCAGCATTTTGCCTCGGATTTGGCGATTTTTCTCAAGGAGATCCAGATCACTCCGGGCATTCTATTAGTGGGTGCACGGAATATGACTGTGGATAATGTACCGCAAAAGAGCAATTTCGGAAATAGGTTTTCTAATTTTTGGTATTGGGTGAATACGGGTATTCAATTGCCCGACACCCAAAGCGGGTATCGCTTATATCCCCTAGAAAAACTGGCTACTAAGTGGTATTTCACGAAGAAATACGAGTTTGAGATAGAGGTTTTGGTACGGGCGTCATGGAGTGGCATACCGGTTCGTTCGGTGCCGGTATCGGTATATTATCCGCCGGCAGCGGAGCGGGTTTCACATTTTAGGCCGTTCAAAGATTTCACCCGCATTTCCTTGCTCAATACGGTTTTAGTATTGGTCGCC
>JAFDXI010000065.1 GCA_018268035.1 Bacteroidota bacterium
ACACGCATACAGTTTATTTATCAACTGCAGATTTCGGCCCTAAAGTAAATGGCGAAAGAAGGCCGCCGATGATACCCGGCAGTTTCCAGGTGTTGGTTGTAAAAAAGAGTTTATGATTTTTTATTGTTGTCCGATTAAAATTATTCAAAATAGCTGAAACCATTTGCCGGTAAGGGTTCTAAGTCCGCCATAGGCGGATGAGGTCTTGAAAAGTAAAGGGTTATCATATTTAGTCAGGGATTATTCATTTGTTTAAATGGAGTGTTTAAAACTGTAAATATTAATTCATTTTTACTATTATGCAATTAACACCTATGTAATGTTTTAGTTTTAAAATGGATTATGCTTATGAGTTTTTGTGTTGATTTTTCTTAAAGTTTTCTGCTTGTTCAAAAATCTCAACATATACTTCGTCTCTCTCAACGGGTGGATAGCCATACTCATCAAGCAAGAGAATTAATCCAACTTTTAATGCTGATTTGATATCTTCTCGTTTGTTCCAGTCGGGGAATTTGGCTTGTCCGTCAACGAGGTCTTTCACGGCTTTTGCCAGTTCAATCATTTTGTCGTCTGGATAGGTGAAGTCGTATTTGACGCAAAGCTCTTTCAGAATGTCATAAAATGCTTTTTCCTGAAAGTCAATTCCTAATTCATCACCTGCTTTAAACTCCTTATGTACATCCCAAATCAAATTCGTCAATGCTTCCGCCATTTCTTCATATACTTCACTTCTTAAAATATCGTTTGCATCACGGTTGTTGTAGCGTTCAACCAAGGCTTGCATTTTCTTTGAAAAATCAATGCCTTTTACCTTGTTCACCTTTTTGATTTCTCCAATTACTTTAGCCAATAGCTGTTGAAGCAATTTGATTTTAGTGTTTGGTAGCTTGATTTTATCAATCTTTGCCAAATAGTCTTCATCAAAAATGTCTTGTTCGGTTTCTGCTTCGTCACCGAGTTTAAAAATTTCTTCTACTCCATCACTTTGCAAAGCTTCTTTTATCATCTCCCGAACTTTGGCGTTCATCTGTGCTGTGTCGGGGGCATTGCCTTTGGTGAGTTTGAAAACAATGGAACGAACAGCCAAATAAAAATGGGTGTAATCTCTTTCGGTTTGCGTTAATTGCTCACTTCCTGCACAAATATCATAAGCGGCTTTTAGACGCTTTACCAAGCCCATAAATCGGGTTTCCAGCTCTTTGGTTTGTTGCACATATTCCGCAGCTAAATTCAAAGTATTTAGTTGCTGTAATGGAGTTGGGGCGAAATGCTTTTCGCCTTTACCAAAATACTTGGAACTGTCAAAGGTGTGAAACAGTTTAGCCAACAGGTCTAAATGATTTCTTACAATGATGATGGATTCTGCAATGTCTTCAAAATTGTCTTTGTCGCCTTCGCTATATTGCTTCAACGCTAAATTCATTTGGTTTTTTATGCCGATATAATCTACCACTAAACCTTTGTTCTTTCCTTCAAACTTGCGGTTTACTCTTGAAATAGTCTGAATTAAATTGTGTCGTTGAATGGGTTTATCAATGTAAATACTATCTAAGAATGGCACATCAAAACCTGTAAGCCACATATCCACCACAATAGCGATTTTGAAATTCGATTTTTCGTTTTTGAATTGTCGGTCAAGTTCTTTGCGTTGCTCTTTCGTGCCCAACAAATCATACATTTCTTTCGGGTCGTCTTGTCCTCTGGTGGCAATGAGTTTAATCTGGGTCGGATGAAGCTCCTGCTTCATCGTATTGGATAAATGACAACCTCTGAACAAATAAGCAATATGGTTTTCATGCAATTTTGCTTTTGAAGGATTATTCAAAATATACCTTACCGTATTATTAAAATGTTCTTCATCTCTGATGAATCTATCCCAATATTCTGGCATCCAAAATTCTTTTGCAAGGGTATCTATTCCTAAATTAAACTTTCTATTATTTGCTAAAGCCCATTTACCGGTAAAAGATTTCCAGGATTGAATAATTTTAGGCAAATCTGATTTAGCTCTTATCAGAACGTGCACATGATTTGGCATTATTGACCAAGCCAGCAAATCATATTTATCACCATCGTGATGCAAAAATGCCTCTTGAACTACTTGAGCCATTTCTCTATTAGCTAAAGCACAACAGCCTAAGCCCTTATCGAGCCAATATTCGTATTTTTTTCTTTTTTCAACCTCTTTTTTTTCACCTGATAGTTGTTTTATTTCTTCCTCTATCTCTTTCAAAATACTTTGTGGTAAACTATCGGCAAGGCGAAATGTGATAAATTGAATTAACCCTTCTTTGTTTCGATGGGGTAAATTTCTTGTATGCCATTCTTCTGGAAACCCAAAGTTTTTGGTGAAATGAGCAGCGTAGTTTGTTGTGTCAATATTCTCGAAGCTGGAGCTTCGAGCACCTAAGTACGCAATAATATTTTTATACAACTCGTAAGCAATTTCACGAGTGCTGCACACAAACATTGCTTTTCCTTTTACGGTGGCACCTTCGGAAATTCTGTTTTCGTAATGATGCACAAAGTCCTTGGCAACTTCTTTCAATCGGTCAGGGTCGCCAATAATGGCATACATCTGTGCCATTTCTTTTTTGCTTTGTTCAATCTGATTTTCGTTGCTTCCAATTTCGGCACACTTGGCGTAGTATTCTTCAATCTCTTTGAGTTTTGAATTATTCAATAACACTTTGGCAGATCTGCCTTCATACACAATCCTTACTGTGATTTCATCTTTTACAGATTCCGTCATTGTATAAGCATCCACCACTTTTCCAAATACATCAAGCGTTGCATCTATGGGTGTTCCTGTAAAACCTACAAAAGTGGCATTGGGTAATGAATCGTGTAAGTATTTTGCAAAGCCATACGTTTTGGTAACGCCTTTCTCGGTTACTTTTACTTTTTGGTCAAGGTTTACCTGGCTTCTGTGTGCTTCGTCTGAAATACAAATCACATTGGTTCGGTCAGTTAATAGTTCGGTATCTTCTGTAAACTTGTGAATGGTGGTTAAGAAAACACCACCGCTTTGTCTGCCTTGAATTAATTCTCTTAAATGTGCTCTGCTCTCAACGCTTACAACGGTATTGTCGCCTATGAAATTTTTGGCATTGGTAAATTGCCCCGCCAATTGGTCGTCTAAGTCGGTGCGGTCTGTTATTAATACAATGGTTGGACTTTCAAAGTATTCACTTTTCATTAAAAGCCTTGTCAAATAAAGCATTGTAAAGCTTTTTCCGCAACCGGTAGCACCAAAGTAAGTTCCGCCTTTCCCGTTTCCTTCGGGCTTTTGGGCTTTCTTGATGTTGTCATACAAAGCCCGTGCAGCATAGTATTGCGGATAGCGACAAACAATTTTCTCGTTTTTCTTTGAGTTGTCAGGAATGTAAATAAAGTTGCGAATAATATCACGCAAGCGGTTTTTATGAAACATTCCCTGAATCAACGTGAACATTGAATCTATGCCGTCCACATCTTTTGCTAAACCTGCCACTCTTCTCCACGCATAGAAAAACTCATAAGGTGCAAAGAATGAACCTTCTTTGTTGTTTACGCCATCGCTGATGACGCAAAAAGCATTGTATTTAAACAATTCGGGAATATCTCTTTGGTAGCGAACTGTTAATTGCTTGTATGCATCATAAATTGTTGCTTCTTCACGAATGGCAGATTTGAATTCAAACACCACCAAAGGCAAACCATTGATATACACAATGCCATCTGGTATGCGTTTTTCTGAACCTATAATTTCTAATTGGTTTACAAATTTGTAAATGTTATTGTCTTGACCGTATTTGATTTCAGGCTCAGCAACAATGGACAAAACCTCATCTTCTTCCGGTAGTCTGTGGTTATTTAGTCCAGTATAATCAATTAACTGAATGTAAATGTCTTTTTGGTTGCGGTCTTCCCGTTTCAGAATGAAACCGTCAGACAGCATTTTTAAAAATGTCTTATTGCTTTCGTAAAGATCAGAAGATGAAAGAGATTTGAGTTGAAGAATGATAGATTTAATTTCGTTTACCGTTATGCCTTGCCCTGCGTATTGCGTTAAAAGGAAGTTTTGCAAATCTTCTTCAATCAATACTTCTTCGGGCTTACGAGTTATCGTAATGCCTAAGTGGTGGGAAAACCCTTCTTGCCCCAACAACTCGGTAAACGACTGTTCTAATTTTTCTTCTGTAAATTTCATTTTAATGGTTAATGATGAATGGTTAAGGGTTAAGGGTTAATGTTGGATTTTGTTGATTTTAAAATTGCGGTGATTAGTTTAATGATCTCTACAGCATCAGCATAAAGGCTTTCAAATTGTTCATCGGTCAAATAATCGGTTTCTTTTAGAAGTTCAAGCCAATAAATAGATTCATTGATTTCCTTTTGGGCAATACCCATTTTGTGTTTGAAATCATTTTTGGTTTCTGCGTGTTTAGCTTCTCGTATCATAGCTCCAACCGAAGTACCACTTCGCAATAATTGCTTAGACAAGACAAATTCCTCTTTCTGCTCACACAAAAACTGATAGAGTTTTACCACTCTCACCGAAAAAGCAAAACTCTTGTTCTTAACTACATTCTCTCTCATTTCATTAACCATTTATCATTCACAATTAACCATTGAACACCAACCATTCTTTCACCTATCATCTTTAATGTTTCTAAAATCGCTTCTTCTTTGGGTAATTCTCCATACACCAAATTTTTAAAGTCACCGTTGTAAATCGTTTTCAACTCATTCCACACATTTTCCAAGTCTTTGAATATAAGTGCTTCATTTGGATGAAAGACAAGCCATTGATTGTTGTTTTTAAAACTGGCGACATCATCATTGGCTACTTTTAAGAGCATTTCATCAAAAGCCGGTGATTGAAAAAAATTAAAGAACTCCTCTTGTTTAAGTAACTGATGCAAATCGTAGGGGTGTCGTATTTTTTTCTTTAAATCATCTATTGGGTTTTCGCTATAAGAAAAACGAACCAAGCTCATTATTTTTTCACAAATGGTTCTTATGGGTTCTAACGCCAACAATTCAAAAGGAAGTAATCCGTTTTCTTGAGCAATTTCTGATTGCTTATTGTCAAGCATCATTTGACCCACAAATGAAACGATGTTTTTGGTAGTGTATGGTTCGTAATATCCTAACCAAGTTGCTTCTACAACAATTGCATCTCTCACTTGCCCATAATCACCTTTAAATTCTTTGTTGTAGGAGTGTGCCGTTTTTCTATTCATTCCCATTTTCTGTGTAAGACCGTCAATGTTTACCTCAGGTAGTACGGCATTTACAACATCACTAATCGTTCTTATTTTTGTAGTTAATTTGTTGTTTGATTCTCCTTCTCGTCTCAACACTACCAAATCAATATCTTCGGAAAAGCGTTCTATCATTTTGTAACATTTGGATAGTGCCGTTCCGCCTTTAAATACGGTGTCTTTGCCAATTTCATTGTTGAAAATGGTGAACAAAGCATAGGTAACCCAATAGTCTTTTTCTACAAACTCAGGGGGAATGTTCATTCTCTGGGCAGAGACTCTCACCGCATCCGTAAACAGTTTTATGTTTTGATGCAGCTTCATTCTATATTCCAGTTTTTTATGGTGGGCAATTCTGTTTCTTTTAAACCCAACTTCACTTTTGTAAGCGGGTTTAGGCTTTGTTTTAGCTTTTCGGTATTGGCTTGAATGTTTAAGTTTTCTAACATTGCACCTGTCAATGCCCTTACTCTTGTTGGATAGAGCAAAGCATATTTCACCAAATCTGAAATTTGCTTTTCATTTAATTTTTTGATTTTACCATTTAGTATTTTCACTGCCTGACTTACTGAGCAATCAGGAATTCGTTTGATGTCTTTAAAGGCATCTAAAAATCCTAACAGTTCGTAATTAGTTTCGGTTACTTCGGCATAACTCTTTACAGCATCCGCCTTTAGTGAACCTCTGTTGATGGATATGCGTTTGCTCCTGCTGGCTATTTTTATGCGAAAAGCGATTTGAGTTGTTAAACCCATTCGGTTGTATAGCGAATAACCCGTTTCGTAGGCAATGCGTTTGCCGTTTTCAAACAAATAAGGGCGAAGTTGCTCGCTATAATCTGGCTGTAATTCTCCAAAAGCGGTTTGTTCGGGTTTGTAGAAAACTCCTTTCGATATTTTTTTAATGATACCTTTTGACTGCAAGCGTTCTAAGGCTTTGGCGGCAGTTTGATACTCCTCTTTAGCAATACCCAAATCAGCGTATCCAAAGGTTTTTCCTTCGGGTAGCTTTTTTATTTTGGATTGTATTTGTGCTGCTAAAGTCATACTACAAAGGTAACTATATTTTATAAATGTCAAGTTTTTTGAGCAGAAAACTTGACATTGTCAATAGTGAAAATGGTTAATTGTTAATGCGGTTCTCAGATTATATTCATTAATCATTAATCATTAACCATTAACCATTGATTCCGCTTTCTCTAATTTTTCTTCGGTGAATTTCATTTTTTATAAAATTTGTCCTCCTTCCAATTCTTCGGATTATTGATTATATATTCTGCGATGCGTTGATAGGATTGTTCGTTTCGGATAATGTGTTCGTAATAATTGCGTTGCCAAACCACACAACCAATATTCAATAAATTCAATTGTTTTGTAACCGATGATTTGTATCCACGGACAATTGCCCCAATGGTTTGTGATGGACCTCGTAGGGGCGAAATGCTTTCGCCCCTATAATTACCCGTTAAATTATCGGGCGGTTGGGGCGTATTGAATACGTCCGTTTCATTTTCGGGCGGTTGGGATGTATTGAATACGTCCGTTTCATTTTCGGGCGAATGCAATTCGCCCCTACCGGATAACCGGATAATGCCGTGAATATGGTTGGGCATTACCACAAATTCACCTAATTCTACATTGTTGCGTATTTCGGGGGTTTTTGCCCATTCATTATGTGCCACCGTTCCATATTCATTCAATATTATTTCCCCGTTCACAACATTCCCAAACAAATACGCCCTATCCTGACAACATATCGTAATAAAATACAAACCCGCCTGCGAATAATCATATCCTTTTAATCGGATTGACCTGCGGTGATGTTTATGGGGATTGTATTTATTCATTTCTATTTTCGTTTTATCGTTGGGGCGAAAAATTTTTCGCCCTTACAATATTTTCGCCCTTATGCTATTGTTGCCATCTTCGCTAGTAACAAGCTTTTTAGGGTGGTTAGTTTTTGGGTCTCCTTTTCAAGATTTTCTTTATGTGATATTATTTTCTGTAAAGCTTCATTGAATTCGGCAAGTCTATTTTGATTTGGTAAAACAACATCTATATCATTTAAAAAAGCTGTTGTCATACTTGGTACTGCTGAACCTTGATTTAATGCATCAAAGTCGAGTTGTTTTAGAATGTAGTAAGAATAATATCCATTCACTTCATCATTAAAAATTGAATAGAACATTGTATCAACACACCAAAACGGGTGATTTACAAACATAATATTATTTAATGTTCCCTTTCTAGGTATTAAGACACTAGGTTTTGTATAAAGTGCTTTATTGACTTTACTCATTAAACCTCCTGAACCATAAAGCGGAACATCTCCTGTTGCTAAATGAGAATAGGCTTTACCGTATTTTATTTCAATCAAGTTATTTAGTTTTCCAATCCTCCACCCCTCCGGCAAATTCTCCAAATCAATCCCTTCCACAAACCACTCCCTATAAATCGCTTGTGCGGTTTCTTCGAGTTTTTGTATCAGTTGTTGGTTGAGGTTGATGCGGTTTTGAATGCTGTTGTATTCTTGTACGATTTCGCGTTGTTTGGAAATGTGGGGAACGGGGAGTTGCATACTCTCAAAATCTTCCCACTCCAAACTTCCTCTTACACCACCTACAGCGTGAAAACAAGCTTCACGGTCAAACTCAGACCTTTCAAACCACATCATCAAATATTCGGGTAAAAGTTCTTTTTCGTCCTTTACTTCAAAAATTGGATAGGCTTGTGAGATAATAGCTTCGTCAACTTCTTGCAACAAAGCAACTGGCATTTTTTTATCACGCCTTACCTGCATTGTGCTGCAAGCAAATTGGTTCTTCCGAATGATTTTGTAATTCTCCATATCTGTTCCAATAATATTGGCAACAGAAGGAATAAATCGTTTTGAGATACTTAACCCCAAAAGTTGCTGTACTCGCAAACCTTTGTTGCGTTCATCAATCAATCTGATATGTTTACCAATGGGCTTATAATTCGATTTCATAACCCAACTCTTTAAACACATTTAGTAAATCATTTTTGCTTTGTGCTTCTGCTTTCAGCAAGTCGGCAAACTCACTTTGCAAGGTTTTCATTTTCTCGTCAAAGTCAATATTCTCATCTCGGTTTACAAACTCAATATATTTGCTTGGCACCAAAGAAAAATCTTTTTTAGCTACTTCATCAAAAGAAGCTGAATAACAAAACTCGGGAATGTTCTCAATTTCTTGGCATTGCCATTGGTGGTAAGTGCCTGTAATTTTTGAAATATCTTCTTCTGAAAACTGAATGTATTTTTTCTCAAATGGAATACCCATTTGCCGCAAATCCATAAACAGAATTTCTTGTTCACGATTGCGGTAATGGCGTTGTTCATCTCCTATGTTTCGGCTATGTGCTTTTTTGTTTTTATTCAATATCCAAAGCGTAACACTGATGTTGGTGGTGTAAAACATATCTTGTGGCAAAACCAAAATAGCTTCCACCAAATTATTTTCAATCAGTTTTCTGCGTATTTTATATTCTTCGCCACCGCCACTCAATGCACCATTCGCCAAAATAAAACCAGCTACACCGTTTTCAGAGAGTTTGCTCACCATATTCAAAATCCAACCATAATTGGCATTGCTTTTGGGTGGCACATCATAACCACGCCAACGTGGGTCGTCTGTCAATTCATTTTCTGCCCGCCAGTCCTTTTGGTTAAAAGGCGGGTTTGCCATTATGTAATCGGCTTTCAGGTCTTTGTGTTGGTCGTCCAAGAAAGTGTCTGCTGCTTTTTCGCCCAGGTTTCCGCTAATACCCCGTATGGCAAGGTTCATTTTTGCCAGTTTGTAAGTGGTGTTGGTGTATTCCTGTCCGTAAATAGAAACTTCTTTTTTGTTGCCGTGGTGCGCTTCAATAAACTTGATAGATTGAACAAACATACCACCCGAACCACAAGCAGGGTCATAAATGATGCCCTTGTAAGGTTCTATCATTTCAGCAATCAGGTTTACAATACTTTTAGGTGTGTAAAATTCGCCTTTGCCTTTTCCCTCTGCCAATGCAAACTTTGATAGGAAATATTCATACACTTTTCCAACAACATCTTGTTTTGGGTCTTTAGTGGTGTCAATATCGTTGATGGTATCCAGCAAAGAAGCCAGTTTGGTTACATCCAAACCCAAACGAGAAAAATAATTGTCGGGCAAAGCACCTTTCAGGGCTTTGTTGTTTTTTTCAATTGTGTGCAATGCAGTGTCAATGAGCAGGGCAATGTCGTTTTGCTTGGCTCTTTTTATCAGATAACTCCAGCGGCTGGTTTCGTCCAAAAAGAACACATTGTTCATATTGTAGAACTCCGCCATTTCAATGTATTTCTCTTTGCCTTCGGCAATGAGTTTGGCACGGTGTTCTTCAAATTTGTCGCTGGCAAACTTTAAGAAAATCAGACCCAATACAACGTGTTTGTATTCTGCCGGCTCAACGCTTCCTCTCAATTTATTTGCAGCATCCCAAAGTGTTACTTCAATGGGTTTTTCTTTTATTTGCTCACGTTTTGTTTTATTTTTCAAAGGAGTTTGCGAAGCTCCATTGTCGCTTTCTTTCTTCTGTTTCGCCATTTTATGGTGTCAATATTTAAAATTTTTAATGTCTGCTAAGTTAAGTTTTAAAAAATCATTCTTATTGCCGACGCAAAGACATCACTTTTGATCTTGAATTACACTTTGTATATTCATCAAACGGAGAAGGCACGCTTACGATCATCAAAGAAGTATCAAAGATAAATTTGAAGTGATAGATAATGTGCCAACAAAAAGTGGCGCAAGAATGAATGCGCTTGACACAAACACGCATACAGTTTATTTATCAACTGCAGATTTCGGCCCTAAAGTAAATGGCGAAAGAAGGCCGCCGATGATACCCGGCAGTTTCCAGGTGTTGGTTGTAAAAAAGAGTTTATG
>JAFDXI010000066.1 GCA_018268035.1 Bacteroidota bacterium
CCATTTTTTGTTATCGGCCTTTGCGGGTTGTATTGCTGCACAGATGAACCGCCACTACTGCCTACCTGTTCAAAATAACTGTTGTTGCCATCGTTAGTAATAACAGGTTTTAACTGTTCATCCAAAACAATTATGTTGAGCCATGAGCGGGGATGAGCGGAGTTTTCTGTGGCGTTTCTCTGGTTGAGAAAACTGTTGACGGATGGGTTGATCATGCTGTTGGCCACACTGCCATCAGCAAACTTGCCGCCTGATACTCCGGGCAGTGAGCCCAAAATGCTTGATACAATATTTCCCAATGGCGTAACCGGTGTGCCGGGGGTGCTGCCGCCATCATTGTACCAACTGCTGGCATGCACACTGATGGTATCGCCTGCCATCACTTTCAATAAAATGCCTGCACCAACTTTAACGCCATCGCCCCTTAACTGTTGTATGTAATCGTTGGGGGTAGTGTAATGATCGTTAGATGGGTATCCACTTATGGAACTTCTGGCAACAACACCATTGTCTAATCCTGTATAATAATTTTTTTCATTGGCAATAACTTGCGGCTTTGTTATTATAAAAAAGTTGTAGTTACAATTCCGGGTCTGGTGCATATTTATCTGTTGTTAAAAAGTAATAATAATATTCAAAATCCTTTATTGATGGATACCAGTAACCATCATAAATACCAAACGATTTACCTCCATAAACTCTTTCCCGCAAGTAAGCTATAGAGCTATCAGGCATTAAATAGGTATGATAGCCATCAAACACAGGATACTTATCTAATAGCTTTACTTTTTTGTCATAAAAATTTTTTGCATTACGAGATAATAAATTAAATGAAGAATAAATTTCCTGACTCTGCGGATTTATAAAGATGCCGCTTTCATAATAATTATTTCCTTTAAGCATTCTCAAATAATTACTCATATCATCAACTAATAAATAATATTTGTTGACTTCAATTTCATAAAGCACTTTTCCATCTTTGAGCAAGTATGCGTTACGCTTAAAGAAATCTAATTTATCTTCGGGTAATACTGTATAATTATTAGAGGATAGTAATTCTTTTGCTGCCTTGTGATTCACATATGTCAAACTTATTATAGTATCATCAGGAGTTTTCACAGTATATATTTTATTATCATTTTGCATAAATAAATACATAGCCATTAGAAATTTAAAAACCAAATTCATCTAATAAAAATCTTTTTACAGTTATTCATTATCACCATCTCTTTCATGTTCTATTCTCCACCGGTTAACCGCTTTAGCTAAGTTGGGATTAACCCCGATAATACTACCAACAGGTCCGTAAGGGTACTCACCTGTAGTTCCTAAATTATTTAACCTGCTTGGATTACTGAATACTATTTTACCTGTAACCTGATTAATAAAAGCATAAGACGCATACATATTTACGCCCCTGCCTGTAGCATATTCAACCACGCTTGGGTCTATGCTTGAATAAAACGGTAACACTAAAGTAAATGCCGCCGCATGCTTTGCTCCTGCAATGCTTAATCCAACTACGTCTTGGGCATAGTGTGCCGCATCAATCTCTGCTTCTATCTGTGACCTGCTTGTTGAAAGGCTTACACTTGACCCAATAGCTTTTGCTTCTATAATTCCTCCTTGCGGAAAAACATATTCATCATCTTTTGTTGTTAGTGTAGTAGGAAATTTAAAATCGGGTATTACATTTCGTAAATAAGGAGGTCGGCTTACTATTTCCCAAGATGAAGTAGTATTCTTACTAAATCCTGAAAAGTCTTGATATAAATCTTCAAACAACAAACCGGCTGAAACGTTTACTTGCCAATCCGGTAAAGTTGGGCTAAATCTCTTTATCCTATCTCGTAAATCTTGGGTCGAAAGAGGTTGAAAATCCGGGTTGGATACTAAATTAGGAAGGTCTAAAGGACTGCCGCCGCCTGAACCGCCACCATGTGGCCCGCCACCATAACCTCGGCCACCATAATTCCAATCTCCGGTACCAAAACCATTGATGCCTATTTCACCAGCTAAACCCAAAGGCGCATAATAACCAGTATTAAAACCAATTAATGCCCATAAACTCATCCCCCCTAATGGGTTTACTGGTTTTTTGGGAACAGCAAACGCTAAGCCACTCGGATCATTAAAATAAACCGGGTCATTGGTGGCATATTGGTAAGTGCTTCCATGATAATACCACTCTGCCAATGGGTCAACACTTGTAAACCTTCCAATCTGAGGGTCGTAGTTACGATATGGAGTTTCATAATAATCCACATCAAAGTTATCTTCCAATTCATTGCCTGCATCATATTTGTAACGACTTACAGGCTTAAGCGGAGCCTGTGAGCTTATCGCTTTCATCTCCAACCCAAATGGATAATATCCTTCTTCCTGCAAGAGATGGCCATGTATGTGCGTGATCTGAAGGTTGTCCCAGTAAGTATAGATATTCGGCGTCTCATTGCTAACATAAATATAAACATATCCATTCTTTGTGATAGGCCTTTGCGGGTTGTATTGCTGCACAGAGGAACCGCCACTGCTGCCCACCTGCTCAAAATAACTGTTGTTGCCATCGCCGGTGATAACTGGTTTTAGTTGTTCATCCAATACGATAATATTTAACCAGCTTCTTGGGTGGCTGGTATTTTCTGTGGCATTTCTCTCGTTGAGGAAACTGTTGATGGATGGGGTGATCATGCTGTTGGCCACACTGCCATCGGCAAACTTGCCGCCTGATATTGCCGGCAACGAACTTAGGATACTCGATACAATATTTCCCAGCGGCGTAACCGGTGTGCCGGGTGTGCTGCCATCATTGTACCAACTACTTGCATGCACATTAATCGTATCGCCCGCCATCACTTTCAATAAAATGCCTGCGCCGATTTTAACGCCATCACCTCTCAGTTGCTGCACTTCATCATTAGGATTTGTGTAATGATCATTAGATGGGTATCCGCTTATGGAACTTCTCGCAACAACACCATTGTCTAATCCTGTATAATAATTTTTTTCATTGGCTATAGTGGCTGTTTCCAATGAAGCAGGCGGGTAAAAACTTGTGTCCTGTTCATCGGTGATCACAGAACGTATATTGCCGAGATGGTCTTTTAAAAAATAATCATACACAAAGTGCCCCGATGGGTTGGCGCCGTTATAAGACCACCTGATCCTGCCTTCTTCATGCAAAACATATTGTAAAGTATCAGGCACTGTGGATGCGTTTGTAGATGAAGGTAATATTTTCTGATAGACAAAACCATTGATATAAGTAATAACTGTTTTGGTATTCAGTTTTGTATCCGTAATAAATGATTTACTGTAGAAGCAATTCATTCCAATCGAAGTTCAATACCACGGACAATTTTGTTTGTTTGCTTTTCATCACAGCGAAAAGGACTTCGCCTCAAATGAACAATTTGTGGCAGAGCCTTCTGTGCCCACATTACATAGCGTTCTGCTTCTGCTTTTGATATGTTTAAGGCACTATCTTCCCATCCTTTCCAATACATGTATTCTTTTACTATTAAGTCAGTAGATTTATTTTTAACAAATAAATGCTGAGGCAAAATTTCCAAAAGATTTCCACATGTATCAAAATTACCGGTAACCAGGAAGAAACCATTGTACCCTTTTTGCTTAAAACAAAAACTATCAGGAAGATTAACGATGTTAGGCTGTTCAGTATAATAGGAAGGTAATGTATAAGTATCTTCATTTATTGATGGAGAATTATTTTTTTGAGCATTCACCTTTATACAAAAAAAGAGAAAAAATATTGCTAAAACTAATAGGTACACTTTCATGCTATGTATTTAGTAAATATTAGATGCTAAGGGTTTAAAAATTCATAAATTAAATTGTGTGTATTTGTAATATTAAAAGGGCCGCGATAACGTTTCCCTTCTGTAGAGCCAGATAAGAAATTATTAAAAATTTGGAAATAATCTTCTTTTGAGAATCCATGATCAAAAAATTTATCCCATGCCCGTAAAAAATCCTCTTCTGCTCGAGTTGATGGAGGATTAACAACTAACTTATTCCAAATATCTTGAGTCATCCAATCATGGTTATCTAAATTTGTTTGACTATATTGCCTGTCAACCAAACTTGCAAAAATATATGCGTCAGGTTCATCATCATCTCTTCCTGGTATGTGGTAACCCCGATAATCCTGGTACGCGTGAAATAATTCATGTGCCAGTGCATCAAATACACCGGGTTCAATTGAACTACCTTGCATTGTTGAACCCACGTACATTAAATTGTTTTTAGCACTGTATTCCATAAGGGCGTTGCTATTGTCAGGTAGTTTTCCATTCGTAACTGTGAAAACCTGTCCTGTCTCAGCTATTTTAGAAATTAAAAGTTGTCCGGCATCTGTGCTGCTGATGGCAGCAAAATATTTCCCAAATTGCAGTTGTTCAGCACTGGTTACACTGGAAGTAAAGTTGTAAGGATCAGCTTTAAAAAAATAAACACCAGTGACTTCCGACCAACCGCCACCATGTTTGGAATTAAGCACAGTAAAGAAATCATTCCAGGAAAACATTGAACCACCTGTTGTACCCCCTGTTATTAAATCAAAAAAATCATTTTCATACCAGCCGCTTTCATGCCTGCCAAAATTTGGGTTCCAGACCGTAGGCGCTTCTCTTCGTGGAGCCATCCCATTCACATTGAATTGCCTCATAGCGCCTGTGGGGTCATTAAAACTAATGGGATTATCACCTGCAAACTGGTAACCAGATAAAGCAATGGTCTGCTCAGATAATACATCCACTCCCGTAAACCTCCCTATCTGTGCATCATACTGCCTGAAATATGTTTCATAATAATCCACATCAAAACTTGTTTCCAGCATTGTGCCGGCATTAAATTTATATTGCGTTTGCATCTTCATGGCTGCCTGTGAACTTATCGCTTTCATCTCCAAACCAAAAGGATAATATCCTTCTTCCTGCAAGAGATGGCCATGTATATGCGTAACCTGCAAGTTATCCCAGTAAGTATAGATATTCGGAGTTTAGCTCGTGCATATTTATTTTTTTATTGTCTCGCTGATTGCTGCGCAATTCATTACTCACATAAATATAAACATATCCATTCTTCGTAATAGGCCTTTGCGGGTTGTATTGCTGCACAG
>JAFDXI010000067.1 GCA_018268035.1 Bacteroidota bacterium
AAGGAGATTATGCCGGAAGCCATGATTAAGCAGGGCGTCATTAATCCTTATGTTTCACCAAAAAAGAAAAGTAAAAAGACTGCCAAACAAAAGGATGATGGAACCCAGCCTATGATGGTTGAGCGAATCCCGGAGGCACTTCGGTTCATCAAAAGATTTGTTAACCTGAATGGCAAGACAAAAACTAAAGAAGAAGTATTGCGATTTATTAATTCCCTTCAAAAAGCAATTCTTGAAAAACGAATAAGAAAAACTTCCAATTATGCGGAGCAGATAACTTTTGTCCAGGAAAAGCTGATTGGGTTGTATAATGATATGAAGACAAAGATTAAGATCGAATTGAAACCCGAAACCTTTGATGAGCTTAAAAAAATAGTAGGAGATGAAAAGGTGATGCCTTCTGTGAATTTTATTAAGCGGTATATCAGCATGAATGGAAAGCCTGGCATGAAAGAAAAGGCAAAGCAATTGCTTCAACAAATCAACCGGGCGATGGATAAAGGAAGAGTAACAGATAACGATACTTATATCACCGAGATACATGAACTCAAAAAGAACTTGAAATCATTCACAACTGATAAAGTGCAAAAGGTATTGGAAATAGAAAAGACAACACTAAATGGTTTGGAAGGAATATTAGGTTGCGCTTGTCAGCAATTGAATGGTGTGAAGGAAATACCCCCAGTGATGAACAGTTTGGATTTTGCAAAAATGGAATTTGAAACACTTGGCTTTACAGGCAAATGGTTAAAGTTGATCGGTGATCCTTCCAGGAATTTTAAAGCGATGGTTTCCGGCAGACCTAAATTCGGAAAATCAACTTTATGCGTTGAGTTTGCCGGATACCTGGCACGCAATCATGGCAAGGTTCTTTATGTCGCGAAGGAAGAAGGATTAGATTTAACGCTGCAACAAAAACTCAATGATAAAGACGTTGCTCACCCAAATCTTTATGTTGCTTCAAAACTACCGGAAGACTTATTCGCTTATGATTTCGTCTTTTTGGATAGTGTTAATAGGCTCGGTCTGAAGCCAGAAGATTTGAATAGAATAACAATGCTTAATCCGACCAAATCTTTCATCGGTATTTTTCAATCAACCAAAGATGGCAACTTCCGGGGTGCTAATTCATTTCAGCATGATGTGGATATAGTGATTGATGTCCCCGAAAAGGGGAAAGCCGTGCAGATGGGGAGATTTAACCAGGGCGGGGAAATAGAGATTTTTTAGAGCCTAAGTCGCTGGCTTTCAATGGGTATATTATCCACTTCCTGTTGATTAGAAAATATCAGTATTGTACCGCCAACTGATTATCTTTCAAATTATTAAATTAAACTTGCGCAAAATTTCGATTAAAATACTATAATTTTACTAAAAATTTTAGCAAATTGGACGGGGTGTTACAACATGCTTTAGAGAATCTGGAAATGATCGATGCGGCTGGCTATTCAACCGGTTTGGTTCCCGTTACTAAACCGGATAAGATTGATTTTGCAAAATATAGTATTGAAGAAATTATTGCAATAGAAAATGCTTTTGTTTATGAAGCAAGTTATATTTATTTCCGACGATTTAAAAACAGGCCCTCTATTCCACAAGTTTACATTTATGATTATACCTCAACAACAACAATAAATAATGACGATCTTATAAAGCTTCATCAACGATTGTACAGTTCTGGCCATGTCCCTATGTTCTTTGTCTTTACTATGAGGGACATACGAATTTTCAATTGCTATGATAGACCCGCCAAAGGAACTCAACTGATATATAAGCCACTTACTACTATACAACTTGCTTCTAAAGTTGCAAATTTATTTAATGAGCAAGATGCAAAAGAGCTTGAAAAGTTTAAAGCGTTTTCAGGGAAGTCTTTTGACAATGGTTCTTTCTGGGAAAATTCTTCTTATAGCAAGGAATTTCAATTTGCGAATAGTGCGTATGAAAAATTACTCACGGAACTAAAACAAGCTCTTAAGGATATAATTCAAAAGAGAATATTACCGGTTGCAATTGCAAGAAAAATAATGGTGATATCAATTTTGATTAAATATTTGGAAGAACGAACTGATGAAAATAAGAATTCAGTTTTCCCAAAGGCTGGTGAAACAAGAATATCGGTAGTGAATGGAAAGCGTCAAAAAATTAAATATGACAAGAATTTTTTTGATAAATTTTCTAAGGGTGCTACCAGCTTTATTGATGTTTTAAAGAAACCTGGGGCCGGTTTAAAACTATTAAAGTATTTATCTTCTCACTTTAATGGTGGAGTTTTTAAACTTACTGATAAAGAAAAAGCAGCCCTGGAAAAGGCAGATCTGACACGTTTTGCTCTCTTTTTGGAAGGAAAACTTCAAGGCGTTCAATATGTATTTTGGCGATTGTATTCATTTAATGATTTGCCAGTTGAACTGATCAGTAATATTTACGAGGAATTTCTCGAAAAAAAACCCGGTGTTGTTTATACTCCACCGTACCTGGTCAATTTCTTATTGGATGAAGCAATGCCGTTTAAGAATGATGAAACTGAATTTAAGGTTCTTGACCCTGCTTGCGGTTCTGGAGTATTTCTTGTTGGTGCATTCAGGCGGCTAATATATAGATGGCGCAAATTAAATGCTTGGAAAAGACCTAAACTTGCAGTTCTAAAAAAACTACTAAAGGAAAATATCTATGGTTCTGAT
>JAFDXI010000068.1 GCA_018268035.1 Bacteroidota bacterium
TCAGAAATCTTTTAGTTTCTGATAGGAGACTTTTATTCCAAAAAGTATATTTAATAATGCAGTAAAATCAATACTTTCATGGACATTATCCTGTGTTTTTAAAAAAAGTCCGGATGGTAGTGATTGATTTTCAATAAAAACAAGAACATCTGCTACATTAATGCAAATTGTCTCTACTATATAGCTCAAACCACTATCTTTGCCGCTCTCAAAAAAAATGTAAATACGTTTTAATTATGCAACTGAAAGGATTGGTGCGTTTTTTTGCGCTTGCTTTGATACTAATTTGCTTGTACCAATTGTCTTTTACCTTTATTGTCCGTAGCTATGAGTCTTCTATGAATCAGAAGGCAGCTGCCTGGGTAAAAGCGAACTACCCCGATGCTGATAAAAAATATCCAGGTGATAAAACCCTTCGGGAACTTTATAGTGATAGCCTCGAAGTGTTTCAGAAACAAAGACTGCAACATTTATTGGATAGCTCAAAAAACATCAATATTGGACCATTTGGAATGGTTACTTACCAATCGGCCAAAGACAAAGAGTTAATGCTGGGTCTTGACCTGCAGGGTGGCATGAGTGTAACAATGGAAGTGGGCCTTGATGGATTGATTAAATCATTGGCCAACTATACCAAAGACCCCACCTTCAACAAAGCTTTAGATGCAGCAGTAAAAAAGAAAGCCACTTCTGGCGCCGATCTTATTTCGCTTTTTTATACTGAATTTCAAAATGCAAGTGCCAGTGCACAGTTAGCTCCATATTTTGTAACCCGCAGTAATGGAAAAATAACTTATACATCTTCCAATGATGCTGTTATCAGATATTTAAGAGACCAGGCTGTGAGCGCTTTTTCCAATACTGTAAATATCTTAACTACCCGTATTGACAGGTTTGGTGTGGCTTCACCTAATATCAATCCTGATCCGGCAAAAGGAATAATCAATATAGAACTTGCAGGTATCAATGACCCTGAAAGGGTGAGACATTACCTGCAATCAACAGCCAACCTGCAGTTTTTTGAAGTATATAACATCAATGATATTGGAAATAATATTTTAACTGCTGAAAAGTCTTTATCCAATTACCTGAAAGGTGTTTCAGATACAACAAAATCTACAACTGATACTTTAAAAGCAGCTGCAGATACTTCAAAAAATACTGTTACAGTTGCACACAATGATACTAATCAGATTGCTGGTTTTGGCAATGCTCAAAGTCCTGCTGCAAATGCCAATACTTCTACAGCGAAGGCAGGTGCAGATTCAAATGAAATCAGAAGAAAGGAAATGCCTTTACGTTCCATCATCCAGTTTTCACAACCTTATCAGGATAAATCAACAGGAAAAGAACAATATCCGGCAAACATTGGATATGTATCTATCAATGATACAGCTACTTTAAATTCTTATTTGAGCCTCGATAATATAAAATCCAAGTTTCCCGCGAATCTTGAATTTTTATATGGCAAACCAGAAGATGCTACAAATAACCAGGGTGCCAATAGTGTAGTGGTTTTATACGCAGTAAAGACACTTGATAATGGCACCGCACAATTAGAAGGCGAGCATGTAAGCGATGCCCGTTCAGATTATGACGAAAGAGGAAGGCCAGCAATTAAAATGGAAATGGATGCAACCGGCGCCAAGATTTGGTCTAAAATGACAACAGCTAATGTGGGAAAACCTATTGCTATTGTTTTGGATAATGTTGTGTATAGCGCTCCATTTGTAAATGGTCCTATTCCTAATGGCTCATCAGAAATTTCTGGCAACTTCAGTCAGACTGAAGCTACAGACCTTGCAGATATCTTGAAGTCTGGTAAACTGCCGGCACCAGCAAAAATTGTGGCAGAACAACAGGTGGGTCCAACACTTGGTCAGGATGCTGTCAGAGGTGGTTCAATGTCTTTCCTTGTTTCCTTCCTCGTGATTTTTATCCTGATGTTGATATACTATAATACAGGTGGTTGGGTAGCCAATATTGCTTTAATATTAAACCTGCTGTTTACCATTGGTATCTTAAGCGCCCTCGGCTTTACGCTGACGGCGCCAGGTATAGCAGGCCTTGTACTAACCATAGGTATGGCAGTGGATACCAATGTTATCATCTTTGAAAGGATAAAGGAAGAGCTCACCAAAGGCAAGAGCTATATCTTAGCTGTCAGCGATGGTTATAAACGTTCTTATGCACCTGTAATAGATGCCCACGTTACTACATTCCTCACTGCTGCTATATTATTCATTTTTGGTCTTGGACCTGTGCTTGGTTTTGCAACCACTCAGATGCTGGGTATTGCATTGTCTTTGTTTTGCGGCATCTTAATTTCAAGGTTAATCACAGATTTTTATACCAATAAACAAAGGCACTTTAAATACTTTACAAAAGTTTCAGAAAAAGTGTTTAAACATGCAGACTTTAAATTTATTGAATACAGAAAAGTAGCTTATGCAATTTCCGTTGTTGTATTGATTTTAGGTGTTGGGTCATTCTTCCACGGCTTTGATGAAGGCGTAGAATTTAAAGGTGGCCGCAGTTATACCATCACTTTCGATAAACCTTACAATACATCAGAAGTAGCAGATGCTTTAAAACCTGTCTTTGAAGATTTGCCAATTGTAAAAACTGTAGGCTCTGCCAACCAGTTAAACATTACCACAGCTTATTTGATTAATCAGCCTGGACAAAATGTAGATTCAATTGTTGAGAAGACATTATATACAGGATTGAAAAAATTCCTGCCAGAGGGAACATCATATAGTACATTCCAATCGAAATATAAACAGGCTTCACAAAAAGTGCTGCCTTCTATCTCTGATGATTTGAAGAGTGGCGCCAAGAAAGCAACTATTATTTCTATCATCATTATTTGTTTGTACATCTTCATCCGTTTCCGGGACTGGAGATATTCGCTTGGAACAATTGTATCATTACTGCATGACGTATTGGTAACACTTGCTGTATTTAGCTTCCTGAAGAGTGTGGTACCTTTCCCGCTCGAAATTGACCAGTATTTTATTGCGGCGATATTAACGGTAATAGGTTTCTCAATGAATGATACCATCATTGTTTATGACCGTATCCGTGAAGATTCTGGTTTGATGCGAGGTGATTCAAAAGAACATATTATTAACCGTGCTATCAACCAGACACTGAGCAGAACAGTGATGACATCTCTGACTGTGTTCTTAACTCTTTTGATATTATTTATTTTCGGTGGTGAAGTAACCAGAGGTTTTGCTTTTGCAATGTTGATAGGTGTTATCACTGGCACTTACTCTTCAATCTTTGTAGCAGCGCCTATACTTATTGATTTTGCCAAAGACAAACCTTTGGGTGGTGCAGGTCAAAACAAAAAGAAATAAAGAAACATCAGTTGATATAATTCAAAGCAGCCGTTTGGCTGCTTTTTTTAATTGTCCAATACAATTGGATGAATAAAAATGTATATAAATACATCCATTTTCGTTACACTTGTTTCACCATAAATTATAATCATTGCAATCACATTGATGCCTTGAGAAAAATCTATTTTTATCAAGATACAATTTCAGAACAACTACTCATATTCGTTATCCATTTAAAACATAACCTGTGAATAAAGAAGTGGTCGCCTATAATAATGCTCAGGCAGAAGAAGATAAAAAAATCTGCAATTTACTTTACCAGGAAATCAACAAACATTTACCTGAAGCAGAAAATAAAATCTGACATGCTCACCCGGTATGGTTTTTAAATGGAAATCCTATAACAGGATATAGCAAGCTCATAGGCTCTGTTCGATTGTTATTTAGGAGCGGCCAGTCATTTGATGAAGAAATTTTACAAAAAGAAGGCAAATTAAAAGCTGCCAAAATCCGTTATACAACAGCAAATCAAATCAATACAAATGATCTCAAACGCTGGATTGAAAAGGGAAGAAAAATACAATGGGACTATTAAAATATAGTAAAGCTAAAAGGTGTTCTTGAATGATTGAAAAAAATCTTCTGCGAGTTTTTAAACTAATGCTTTTAAAAAATTTGATGCAGAATTTTTTAATGAAGAGAAATGATAAAACACTTCTGATAGAAAGACTATAATTTTATTATCCGAAAATTTTTATCCCGCTATCAACACTTCAATACCTGCATCTTCAAGACGTTTTTTATCATCCTGTTCGATACCTTTATCTGTAACTACTTTTTGAATTTTATCTAAACCGCAGATAAATGCAAGGCTTTTTCTTTTAAACTTGCTGCTGTCGGTAACAAGGATAACTTCTTTTGCAATCTCAATCATGATTTCATTCAAATGTGCCTCATCAATATTAGGTGTGAAAATCCCTTGTTTTGTATCAAAACCATCAGTGCTTAAAAAAACTTTATCTACAAAAAAACTACGCAGGTTTTTTTCTGCTAAAGGCCCAACAAGGCTCATCGCATTTTGCCTGAGATAACCTCCGGGGATGATTACATTAACAGCGCTGTGTGCCATCAAAAGGTCTGCAATATTGAGTGCATTGGTAATTACATTTAAATGCCTGATTCCATCTATGTGTTTTATTATCTCTGATGTGGTAGTGCCACTGTCAATGATAATGGTATCGCCATTATTGATGAGTGAAGAAGCGAGTTTACCAATAGCAGCTTTTTCAACTGAATGTAGTTTATGTTTTTCTGCAATGCGCTGATCAATGCTCACCAGGTTTTCAGTATGGATAGCACCTCCTCTTGCACGCACCAACAGGTTTTTCCTTTCAAGGTGTCCCAGGTCATTACGTATTGTAACTTCACTCACGTTAAATTCTTTGCTCAACTGCGACACCATCACCTCACCTGTTTCCTTTATATGCTCCAGGATTTTCTTTCGTCTTGATACGGTAAACCTTTCTTTTCTTTCAGGCATGCTTTTATTTTGTTTCAAATAAAGATATTACAAAAAAAAGCATTTTTTGTTTCTTATGTTTTTCTATGTATGTATAAATCTACCTGAAAGCTCAGGGATAAGTTTTGCAAATTGACAGGCAGAAGATCTTATTCTGCCCTCAAACTTTTTACCGGACTCATCAACGCTGCTTTTACAGAATGAAAGCTCACTGTGATCAAAGCTATTAATACAGTAACCATTGCCGTAACAACAAAAACATACATATTCACTGGTATCCTGAATGCATAATCCTGCAACCAGTTTTTACTCATCCACCAGGCCAGAGGTGATGCGATAAGAATTGCCACGCCAACCAATAATAAAAAGTTTTTTGCTATAAGGATAGTAATATTACCGATGTTAGCACCTAACACCCTTCTTATTCCTATTTCCTTTGTGCGCTGAACTGTTGTAAATGCAGCCAGGCCAAATAAACCAAGACAGGCCAGAATAATTGCAAGGCTTGCAGCCATTGTAAACAAAACAGAGGTTTGTTGTTCTGAAAGATATAATTTATTGTAATCGTCTTCAAGGAAATGATAGTTGAATGGCCTGTCAGGTATGCGTTGTTTCCACACTGTTTCCAATCTTCCCAATGTTGCCTGCATATCATTGCCATTGATTCGTAATAAAAAATTGCGGGAGAAACCCGGGTCAAGAAAAATCAGCATAGGGCCAATAGGCTCTTTCAGGCTACTGAAATTAAAATCCTTTACAACACCTACTACAGACCCGGATTGTCCTTTTTCAACCTGCCTGCCGATCGCCTGTTGCGGAGACCACCCTATTTTCTTAGCCAGTGTTTCATTGATGATGTATGGTTGTTTATAATTTACACCACCATTAGAAGTATCCATCATCGAAAAGTCTGATTCGTTAAAATCACGCCCTGCATCAAGTCGCATCTTCGTGGTTTTGATAAAATCAAGTGCTACCGGCATTGCAGTCACAGAGATGTCATGTTTTCCTTTTTCATCCACCACAGTAATACCATCACCCCAACCTACATATTCAGGCGTATCATAGGAAGCTGTAATACTCTCTACACCTTTTATCTGCGAGAATGCATCTTTCAATAACTTAAATTGATCCAGCATTTTGCCGCCAATAGGCAATACAAGAAGATGATCTTTATCATAACCAAGATTCTTTGTCTTCATAAAATTCATCTGTTGCAGGATGATGACTGTATAAATAATAAGAAAAACAGAAATACCAAATTGTGTAACGATAAGGGATTTGCGCAGTAAATTATTGCCGCCAGTAAACCTGAATCCACTTTTCAATACTCCAATGATAGAAGTTCCTGACAACATTAATGCCGGATATAAACCTGCAAAAAAACTTACAGTAATGGTAAACAACAACAAAGATATTACAGGTAAAGGCTGCATCAACACCTTCGATGTAAAATGCATCCCTGTGATCTCATTGAAATAGGGTAATAGCAATATGCTTAAAATAAATGCAATCAACGCTGCAATGAATGTTAATATAAATGATTCACCCATGAACTGTGAAAACACCATTTGTTTTGACGCACCCATCACTTTACGCATACCTATTTCTCCTGTTCTGCCAGATGCCTGCGCAGTGGCAAGATTGGTATAATTGGCACAGGCAATAATTAATATTAAGAATGCTATGATGGCAAACATATAAATGTAAGTAATGCTGCCATTGGGTTCAAAGCCAGGCAGTGCTGAATATAAATGCACCCTCGTTAATGGTTCAAGGTTATATCGCAGGTAATCCTGTCCCTTCAATCCGGCATCAGTTTTAAATGATGCTGTTGAAGTAAAATCGTTGATTTGTTGTTGCAACTGTGAAATATTTTTTGTATCCTGCACCAATAGATAAGTAATCCAGTTAGCAGTCCACCAGGTTTCGGTTTTTACACTATTACCAATATTCAGAAATGATGTTGCAAAATCAAATTTCAATTGTGAGTTTTGAGGTACGTCTGCAAAAACACCTGACACACGTAAATCTTTACCACCACATGTTATGATTTTATTCATCGCATCATTAGAACCAAAATATTTTTTTGCCATTGATTTTGATATAGCAATTTTATCAGTTGCATCCAAAGCGGTAGCCTGGTTGCCTTCAATAAAATGAAATGAAAACATTTTGAAAAAAGTGGAGTCAGCATATAACACCCTTGGTTCATCAAAGACTTTATCACCGCTTTTTATAACATTATGGTTGATAAATGTGCGAGCCTCATCTTGCACCAATGGGAACCTGCGTTTAAACTCAGGTCCTACTTTAGATCCTGTATTAGCAATATTATTATCTGTACCACCTGAACCGTAATCCATCGTTACCCTTACAATACGATCAGCATTCACATTAAATTTATCATAACTCATTTCATGGTTAATATAAACCCCAATCAACAAACAAGCACACAACCCAACAGTCAGCCCGAAAATATTAATGATCGAATACAATTTATTTTTCCTGATGTTGCGAAATGCTGTTTTAAAATAATTTTTAAACATGTTTAATCAATTACGAATTAAAAATTACGAATTACGTTTGTTCTTATATCAATCCTCAATTAACAATCATCAATTGTCAATTACTATTCTGTTCTTAAAGATTTTACCGGGTTTGTCAATGCAGCTTTTATTGACTGAAAACTGATGGTGCAGGCAGTCACTACAATTGCTGCCACACCAGCCAATACAAATACCCACCATTCAATATGAATGCGAAAAGAATAATTCTGCAACCACTTTATCATGGCCCACCATGCAATAGGTACTGCAATAAATAATGCAATGATTACCGGTCTGATAAATTCTTTACTCACCAAAACAACTATGCCACTTACTGAAGCACCTAATACTTTACGCACACCAATTTCTTTTATCCGCTGTCTTGTTATGATTGAAGCCATACCAAACAAACCCATGCAGGAAAGTATTATGGCAATAATGGCCGCTACAGAAAAAAGGTTGGCCATCATGCGCTCTTCGCTGTACAGACGATCTATATTTTCATTAACATAGGAACCATTAAATTCAACACCTGGTTCTACTGATGCATAAGTTTTTTTAATTATGTCCATTGTTGCAGTCAGATTACCGGTTCTCACCCTGATCCATATATAATCTAACCTTTCATTTTTCGTAAGAAAAATTGCCAAAGGTTTTTGAATGTCATTGAATGATTTCAATCTGATATCAGGTATGATTGCTGCAATTGTAATTTTTGGTTCAGTGCTATCACCAAAATAAGAAAAACCTGCCGTTGTATTTTTTCCAAACTGTCCGGCATAACTTTTTGTAGCAATAATCATGGAGCCGGTATCAGCAGCATAATCCATCGAGAAATCATGACCACTTATTGGAGCTATTCCCAAAGCTTTTAAGAAATCAATATCAACATTTAATGTTTGACCGCAAATCGTTTTATCTCCATACGTAAAACACGATATTGAAGTACTCGAACTATGATCATTGCCCATCCCAAGATTTACGTCACTTCCTGTAACTGAAATAACAGAACCTTGTGTTGCAAGCCTGGTGCGCATTTGATTGACTATTTCCCTGCCCCTTTCATCGTCCTTTATCGGGATACTAATCAATGTTGTGGTATTATAGCCCAAAGGCGCCGAACGCAAGTAATTAAATTGTTGATAGATAATCATAGTGCAGCAGATCAAAGTAATGGCTATCACAAACTGCGTTACGATGAGAGCATTGCGCAAGACACCAGGCCTTTTAACAGTAAGCTTGCCTTTTAATATTTCTACAGTTTTCAACTTCGCCATTATAGTTGATGGATACCCTGATGCAATAAATGAAACAACTATCATCATCAAAACAATGATGCACACAACAACAGGCCGCAACAACATAGCTGCATCCATTGTATTACTGAATGTTTCATTGAAATTTTTAATCAGTATAATAAGTCCTGCTATTGACAACAATACAGACACCAATACCATAATGAAACTCTCTCCCCACACCTGCAACCAGATTTGTTTTTTCCCAGCACCAAGGCATTTTCTGATTCCTATTTCTTTTGTTCTTGCAAATGACAAGCCCACATTAAGATTAACAAAATTGAATGAGGCAATCAGCAATATCACGCAACTTATCAAAATCAAAACATATAAAAATGGTTTGCTTACAGAACTGCTGGTACTTAATTCAGGAGAAAAATGTTCTAATGTAAATGGCAATAAATGGAAACTATGGAAGTCTCCGTTTTTATCAGCTATAAAACCATTCCTTTTTTCTGCTGCTGCATCTTCAGGCAAGTATTTTTTTGATAAGAACCTTAACCTGTTTTCAGCCTGTTGCTGTGTTACATTATTTTTCAGTTGAACATAAACAGGATGGTTTTGATTGTCCCAGTTTTGATATATAGCCGCATAATCCGGATCCAACTCTGTACGCGCTAATAATGAAAATTTAATTGTTGAATTTTCAGGTACATCTTTTAGTATTGCTGAAACAACCAGCTTGTACCATTGCCCTGCTAATTTTACTTCCACTTGTTTACCAATAGGATTTTCTTTTCCAAAAAGTTTTTCAGCAGTAAGCTGTGTCAGCACTACATTGCTTGTACTGCTTAATGGGTTTACAGCATTTCCCTGCACAACAGGAAAAGTAAACATCTTCAGGAAATCAGGGTCAACCAAAGTAGTAGGCATATCAAGTGTCTTATCACCATATCGCACTAATCTGCCACGGTTCAATATGGATGTAGCTCTTTCCACTCCAATATTATCAGTCTTTAATGCAGGAGTCAGCGGATATGCCATTGATGTACCTGTTTCTTCACCTGAAGGGCCGATTGAATAATTATATACTTTATAAATATTGTCTTTATTCAACTCAAAATCATCATAAGTAAAATGACGATACACCAGCAATAAAATAAATATGCTGCACGTGAATGCCACAGCCATCCCTCCTATATTGATAAAAGTGTGCAACTTGTTTTTGCGCATATTTCTTACAGCCAGTAACAGGTAATTTTTAAACATTACAGATGATTTATTGATGTGTTGCCTTCATTTTACAAAACGCAAAAACTCAAAACACCATTTTTCATTCAATGAATATGCCATCAATGAGCGGTCTAATTTTCAATAAGTTATAAAATGAAAAACAAAAAACTGTCCGGTATCGTACAGTGAGGTGTAATAAAATGAACAGTAATATTTCCCTTTGCTTTTAGTATTGATGTTTACAGATAAGCTATTCTGAAAACAAACAGATTTATTTTTCTTTATTTGAAATAGAATTTTTTTAGACAAAAAAACATTAGAGTTTTTACATAAAATTTTTCAAGGCTCTGGATAATATGCTGAAGGAATTAACCGGAAGCCTGTTTCAACAAATAAAAATGGAAGTAAAGGTTTAAGTATTTACAAAAGACATCCGTTGGAAAATAACATTAATGTTTATATTGCCTTATGTTCTTTTGCTTCACAATTCATATCACTGCTTTCTACTTCCAATGTGATGTGTTGTATATTCAGGTGTTCCAGTGCATGCCGGAAATCATGTTTAATTTTTTCAACCTGTTGTAAACTTATGCCTGCATCTACAACGATATGCGCAGTCAAAGCATTTTCAGTAGTACTCATTCCCCACAAATGAATGTGATGAATCTCTTCAATGCCATTAATTTTTATTGCAGCATCTTTTACCTGTTGCAGGTTCATATCAGCAGGCACACCATCGAGTGATAAACGCAAACTTTCTTTGAGTAAATTCCATGTACTAAAAAGAATTGTCAATGCAACAATGATACTTAATACAGGGTCAATCCAAAACCAGTCGGTGTAATGAATGATAATTCCGCCCACCACTAAAGCCAACGACACTAAAGTATCACTCAATAAATGAAGGTAAGCTCCTTTAACATTCAGGTCTTTTTTCCTGTCACGAAGAAACATCAATGCAGTAACACCATTGATAACAATTCCGATGGCTGCAACCCAGGCAATGGTATCACCCGGTAATGATTTAGGTTCAAACAACCTGTGAATAGCTTCATACACAATGGCGCCAATGGAAGCGATTAACACCATACCATTAAATAAAGCAACAAGTATAGATGTTTTGCGATAGCCATAAGTATAATGCTTATTTGAACTGGTACGCATCAATCGGAATGCAAGTAATGACAAACTCAAAGCGATTACATCAGCGAGATTATGGCCGGCATCACTCAATAGTGAAAGCGAGTTGACATAAAAACCAACAACTGCTTCAATAATTACAAAAAGAAAATTTAAACTAACACCAACAATAAATGCATCATTGACATTTTGCGGTGCCGCATGTTCGTGGTGATGATGATCGTGTGCCATATTAAATTACAAAATTAATTTGGCACTTTCGAATTAATTGCAACATGGTTTCCAAAAAGAAAAATTCACATGAAAATAAATGCTACTTAGTTGCAATAGTTTTTGAAATATTTGTTTGTAATAAAAGCTATTCAATTTTGCCGCCTATAAAAACAATTTAGCTCCAACATTATAAAGATTGAAACTTACTGCATCTTTGCACACTCATGCCAAACAAAAATGAACAGGCACCATTATTAAAAGTTATTGCTGCATTTGCAATAATTTATATTGTTTGGGGTTCCACCTATTTTTTTATACAGGCAGCAGAAGTCAGCTTTCCTCCATTCATGCTGGGGGCATTACGCTTTACCATTGCAGGTATCATTATGTTGGTGTGGTGTGCTTTGCGAAAAGAAAAATTATTTCATCCGCCAATTTTAAAAACCGCTTTTATTGCCGGGAACATTTTATTGTTTGCCGGCACAGGTTCAGTCATCTGGGCCGAACAATTATTACCCAGTTCATTTGTTGCAGTAGTGGTAAGCGTTACACCTGTGTGGATAGTTTTATTTGACAGACGCAACCTTAAAAGGAATTTGTCCAATTACAAAATAATTATTGGCGTAATAATGGGAGTTATTGGTGTAGCGCTATTGCTTGGTGAAAAAGTATTGGAAAATTTAAAAGCACCACACAATGGGCAGCTAATCATCAGCCTGTTGGTTATTGTTGCAGGTAATATATGCTGGGCTTATGGCTCACTCTATTCAAAATATTATACTACTGGCAATGCTTCTGTCAATGCAGCCTGGCAAATGGCCGCAGCAGGGCTTACATTTATCATCATCGCATTTTTAAATGGAGAGGTAAGTCATTTCAACTGGGGCAATGTGCAAACCAAAGCATGGTCTTCATTAATATATCTAGTAGTGATGGGTTCATTACTGGGTTATAGCGCTTATATATGGCTACTCGATGTGAGACCTGCCACACAGGTAAGTACTAATTCTTATGTAAACCCTGTTGTAGCAGTGTTATTAGGTGCTTTATTTGCTCATGAGAAAATAACAAGTATCCAGATTTATGCTTTGGCTATAATTCTTCTGAGTGTATTTATCATCAACATTGATAAATATAAAAAGGTTCTTCATTAATTTTTTTTAAAAAAAATTGATTTAAAACTATCTATGCAATATCATCTCCTCCATTCAATTTTATCATCCAATGGAACTATGCGCTCACCAGTTTTTGGAGCCTTATCAGAATAACCCAGGTATAATAAACCAATCATTTCATCATCTTCATTCAATCCGAAATATTCTTTCATGATTGACAGAAGAATAACTCCACCCGTACTCCACAATGCTGAAATGTTTAATGCTGATGCTCCCAATAAAATATTTTGCACCGCTGCTGCTACTGCACATATTTCTTCTTTGGCTGTAATCTTAGGGTTATCACCTCTTTTCATATACACAACAATCATGTGTGATGCGTTGTCTCCATTATGAAGCGTCTTTTCATACTTCGATATTTCAAACTTTTCTGCAGGTATATTTTTTTTATACAATGCAGCATGTTCTTTACAAAATTGTGGCACTGCATCATTGGCAAACACCACAAACCGCCAGGGTTCAGTATGGCCGTGAGTTGGCGCCCAGTCTGCCAGTTCCAACAACTGTTGTATTACTGCATCTTCTATTTTTTTCCCATTCATCAATGCAGGTTTACAACTGCGCCTGTTACTGATGAGCTCTTGTACGTCATTAAAATTCATGCGGCGAATTTAATACAGTAAAATGCATAATGCCAAACACCAGCTATCTTTGCACCAATCAACGAATTGTTTGTATGAATATAGAACAGCAACGTAATTACGACTGGATGAGACTTTTATTGAGTGATGTTAAAAATCATTTTGATAAAATCAAACTGGGCGGTGGTAAAAAATCTATCGAAAAACAAAAACAAAAAAACAAGCTTACAGCCAGGGAACGCATTCAGTATTTAATTGACAACGATAAACCTTTTGTTGAGATAGGCGCATTTGCCGGATTTGAAATGTACCCGGAATACGGAGGTTGCCCGGCAGGTGGCACAGTTGCAGGCATAGGCTACATCAGTGGAAGGCAGTGTGTGGTTGTTGCCAATGACCAGACAGTGAAAGCGGGCGCATGGTTTCCTATCACAGGCAAGAAAAATTTAAGGATGCAGGAAATTGCGATGGAAAATAATTTGCCCATCATTTATCTTGTTGACAGCGCCGGAGTTTTTTTGCCAATGCAGGATGAAATCTTTCCAGATAAAGAACATTTCGGCCGCATCTTCCGCAACAATGCCAGGATGAGCGCAAAGGGTATAACGCAAATTGCAGCAGTGCTTGGAGCTTGTGTGGCAGGTGGCGCATATCTTCCTATCATGAGCGATGAAACCATTATGGCAGAAGGCAACGGAAGTATATTTTTAGCAGGGCCTTACCTCGTTAAAGCTGCTATCGGTGAAGATATAGATGCAGAAACATTGGGTGGCGCTGAAACTCATAATTCTATCAGTGGTATTGCAGATTACCAGTTTAAAACAGAACAGGAATGCCTTGATAAAATTAAAAGCATCATCAGCAAATTGGGTACTCCTGTGCAGGCGGGTTTCAACAGGATTGAAGCCAAACAACCTTCAAAAAGCAGTGATGAAATTTACAGCATCATGTACGCCAATAATGCAAAACCTTACAACGTGGTTGACCTCATCGAATGTATTGCTGATGCGGGTTCATTTGAACAGTTTAAAGAAGATTATGGCAGAACAATTGTGTGTGGTTATGCAAGGGTAGATGGATGGTCTGTTGGTATTGTTGCTAATCAAAGATTGATTGTAAAAACGAAGAAGGGTGAAATGCAAATGGGAGGTGTAATCTATAATGACAGCGCTGATAAAGCAGCCCGTTTCATTTTGAATTGCAACCAGAAAAAAATACCACTTGTTTTTTTACAGGATGTAACCGGTTTTATGGTAGGCAGCCGCAGTGAACATGCAGGCATCATAAAAGATGGCGCCAAACTGGTGAATGCAGTTGCCAATTCTGTTGTTCCGAAAATTACCATCATAACAGGCAACAGTTACGGCGCCGGTAATTATGCCATGTGTGGCAAAGCGTATGACCCGAGATTTATTTATGCATGGCCGAGCGCTAAAATTGCTGTAATGGGTGGAGGCCAGGCTGCCAACACTTTGCTGCAGATTCAAATGCATGGAAAAAATATCAGTGAGACAGAACAAAAAGAATTACTCGAGAAGATTAAATCAAGATATGATAAGCAAACAACACCTTACTATGCCGCAGCACGCTTATGGGTGGATGATATCATTGACCCTTCAGACACAAGGATGGTGATAAGTGAGGCCATAGCTGCTGCTAATAATAATGCTGACATACCTGAGTTAAGACTTGGTGTGTTTCAGGTATAGAAACTGTTGATTAAAAAAATCTTTTTCAGGTAGTAATAAAGCTGAAATTTATAGTACAGAAAATTGGTTTATGAAATAAGATAGATAATTTTATCATAGAAAGGCCGTATAATTTATATTGAAAACATTTAAAGTTTAATAGCAAACCGGACTATTCTGTAAACTAAATTCCTAAATTGATTTTACTATTAAGAAGCTCAAAAAATAAAATAATTTATCTGATATTTTATGAAAAAAACACTCCTCCTGCTTACAACTTTTGTAATTATATTTTGTTGGCAATCAAAAGCGCAATTGAGGTTACAAACAAAAGCCATCCCTACAAAAAGAATCAACCTGCAACAAAATCAACATACTGGTTTTGGTTCACAGAATACAAATGCAGCTTGCGATACATTGAACCTTTTGGCTGCAAACAATTGGAGTCAATATTATTATGAAGACCCGAATGGTGGTTACACTTTTGGCGTAGGTAAAAACAGTGGATTTTCTATTACAGAAGATGCCAATGTGTTTACTGCATCAGGAGCTAACAGTAATTATATCAGCGGCGCTTCAGTTTATTTTGCTTATGCCAACAGCAACAAATCTGAAGATTTGAATAAAGACCTCATTTTAAAAGTATATGATGACAATAGTGGATACCCGGGTAATTTACTTGGTAGTACTTCTATAAAACTTAGCCAGGCGCATCAGGATGTTTTAAATGATGCCTTAACAACCTTCAAATTCGCTACACCAATTGCAGTGCCGGCTTCAAAAGTTTTTTACATTTCAATTGATCATTCTAATTTTTCATGGGGTAGTGGAACAAGAGACTCCATCGCTATCATCGCAAATGCAGATGATGAAACTGCAGGTGCAGCTTACCAGCTTTTTTTAGATAATTCATCCTCACATTGGCAGGCAGTAAATGAAACGTATGCAGGCAACAATGGCGGCCTTGATGTCAGCTTGTTTATTTTTCCCTACTTAAGCAATACACCTGATGGATGTGGCATTGTCCTGCCGGTAAGCATATTAAATTTCGGGGGTTTCATAAAAGACAATGCAGCATATTTAAACTGGAGCACAGCAATGGAAAATAACAACAAAGGGTTTTATATTGAAAGAAGTAAGGATGCACAAAACTTCAGCAACATTGGATTTGTTGCAGGTGCCGGCAACTCATCACAAATAAGAAGATATGCTTTCCAGGATATTTCTGTTAAAGATATGCTCGCAACAACAACCTATTACCGTTTGAAACAAATGGATTTAGATGGTAAATTTTCTTATTCAAAAGTACTGGCATTAAACCTTAAAAATGTGGCGCAGTGGCGATTATTCCCCAATCCGGTAAAAGATATGGCAACAGTTGAATTAAACCTTACCACTTCATCAGCAGTAACGGTTATGGTATTTGCGCAGGACGGAAGAGTTGTTGCCAATACTGATAAGGGAATATTAACTGCAGGCACTCAACAGGTGTTCATCAATATGCAAAGCCTTGCAAAAGGCGCTTATACGGTAAGGGTAAAAGCAGGTTCAGATACTTATTCCAAAATAATTGTGAAGGAGTGACATGCCACACTTAGTAAAAATTCAATAAGCAATTTTGTTGAAAACATATTTTCTATCAATAAATAAACCTGACATAAGAAGAACTTCTTTAAGTTTCGAAAGAAAATAATCAAACATGCCTTATCCAAAAAGAAGGTGAGAAGACTTCAGTAAGAAAAACTGCTGAATGGTTTATAATTTTTTTCAGTAGCCAATTCCAGCATATATAAATCTTCAGGCGAATCTCCATAGGCATAGATTTTTTTATATTCTGAAAGATTATACTGTTCTTGTATATGCCTAACCTTTTCTTTACCGGAACAGTTACGACCGACAATCTTACCTGTGAGTTTGTTGTTCTTTACTTCCAGTTTTGTGGCAATACATTCAATTTGATATTTAGAACACCAGGGGAAAATCCAGTTTTCAGGAGAGGCAGAAACAACAACAACAGGTGTTTTACGTTGAAGGTGCTTTCTTATTTCATGCAGTGCACTTTTCTTTAAGAGATCAGGAAGCTTTTCTTCGGTAAAGCGATAACAATAATCATTAAATACCGCTATACTCATACCTCTCAAAAAATATATCAGCAAAATCTCTTTAGCCCGGTGGTTGGAAAGGATGCCGGCTTTGTAAGCAACAATGATTGGAGATAAAATACAAATACCAAAATAATAGCTGAATTTACCTTTAATATATTTCAGTATTTCAGCTAAAGTATCCTTTGATGTTATGGTACCATCAAAATCAAAAAATGCAATTTCACCAGATTCACTATTCATTACAAAGTCCATCACAATTTCTTTTTCTTAAATACATTTTCCGGAATGTTTTTGATGATTGTCATTATCCATTTCCAGAACCATTTTACATAAACAATATTTTGTTTCTTACGTATTGCTTTTTCCACTGTATCAGCCACCTGTTGCGTATTGGCTGTAAGCAAAGGTGGTAAATTTAATCCTGCTGTCATCTTTGTATCTACAAAACCTGGCAACACACTCACTACATGAACACCACAATGATACATCTTGTTTCTCAATCCGGATAAATATGCAGTGAACCCAGCCTTTGCACTACCATAAATATAATTGCTTTGCCTGCCGCGTACACCAGCCACAGAGCTGATGCCAACAATAGTCCCGCTTTTTCTTTCAGCAAAATCTTCACCCACAATATTCAAAATAGAAACTGCACCTGTGTAATTGCTGTTAATCATCTTCGATGCTTCATCCCAATTTTTACAGGCAGCATCATTATCACTCATATATCCGAACACACAAATGACAATGTCAGGTTTTGGGGTTAATGAATAATAAAAATCATGATGCGTTGCAAAAGCAGTTGCATCAAATTCATGCGCTGTGCAGTTCACACCATATCTCACCGTAATATCACCCTGCAATGGTTTTAACCTGTCTGAATTTCTTGCGGCTAATTGTATATCATATCCTTTTGCAGCCATTGTACGTGCCATTGCCACTGCCATATCTGATGTAGCTCCTAACAATAAAACTGTTGCCATATAAATATTAAGCTGTAAAAAAATTATTCGATTTTCTGCATTGCCTCTTTATGCATCTTCCGAAGGCCAGTCGGTTTATTTGTCTGTTAAATATTGTGGCATTCCTGGTTTGCAAAGTTCGAGTCTTTGAAGTATTCAACAACACAAAAATTCAAGTTGTCAGCTCCAGCCTGTCAGATTGCACAGAACGTATTTTCCCTTTGGGATTATATTGATGAATGATCCTTTTAAATTCTTCCAACCTTGGGTATCCTGCCTTCAAAACATCCGGTTTCATACGCGCATCTTTACTCATGTATAATCTTCCGCCATATTGTAAAACCACCTGGTCTAACTCATCCAAAAAATCAAACAAACCATCCCGCACAGGAAAGTCAAGTGCCAAAGTATAGCCCTCCTTTGGAAATGAAATTAAGCTCTCCTGTTTACCAAAAACTTTTAATACTGCAAGGAATGAACCCAAGCCTTTATCACTGATACGATGCAAAATTTCTATAAGGCCCTGCTTTGCCTGCAAAGGCAAAACAAACTGATATTGTACAAAACCTTTTTTGCCATATCCCCTGTTCCAATTCAGAATTGCATCAAGCGGATAGAAAAAAGGTTCATAACTGACAACATTATTGATTTCTTTTTTGAAGTTTTTACCATAATACAAAAAATTAAAAAGCTTTACAGTAAAACTATTCAACACCCAGGAGGGTAAATTAAATGGAAATGGAATACTTTTCTTTGGGGGTAATTTCAATGGGTCAGCTTTAAGTTTTTCAGGCAGTTCTGACAATGTAGCATGTTCACCGAGAATCAAAATACTTCTTCCGAAATGTTCACCTTTTTTCAGGCAATCAATCCACGCTACCGAATAAGTTGAATTTTTATATTCATCAAACAAACGGATGATTTCATCAAGGTTTTCAGCCTTTATTTGTTTCTGTTTGATATATGAAGTTTCAATTTTCTTCAACCTGAATTTCACTCTTGTTATCAAACCTGTCAAACCCATACCACCACAAGTAGCTTCAAATAAATCAGTATGTATTTCAGGTGAGCAAACCATTATGCTTCCATTAGCCAGAACTAATTCCATCTCCACAATATGATTGGAAAACGAACCATCCACATGATGATTTTTCCCATGCACATCACTCCCCACTGCCCCGCCGACTGTTATGAATTTTGTACCTGGTGTTACGGGTAAAAACCAACCTTTGGGAACAATAATCTCAAGGATTTTGTCAAGCGTTATTCCACTTTGGCATTCGAAGATGCCTTCCTTTGTATCGAAAGAAATGACATTATCATATTTTAAAGTATTGATAGTTTCCTTCGACAAAGAAGCATCACCATAACAACGGCCATTGCCGCGTGGAATAAAGTATTCACTTTGCTCCATTATTTTCTGTACCTGATCATCAAAACTGAAGCAGTGCTCATCAGATTGCATTACAGGATAATTGCCCCAGTTGGATATGGTTTTCTGTGCCATCTTTTATTTGAATATTGTAAGGTTGGGCAAATAAATTATAGTATAAAAACTAACAATCCACAGTATCAGCGTTATTTGCAGGAACCTGTCTTTGTATAATAAATCAGTGGGGGAACCACTGTCTTTATCAATAAATGTAATTTGCAGGTAACGCATCAGGCCCACCACTACGAATAAAGAAGTATAATATAAACGGTATGTTTTCCAGCGCTCCATCACTTCAGGTGAAATAGTGTACATCAGGTAAGCAATGATGATGATGGCGGTAAACAATGACAGCATCACATTCAGGAATTCAAGGTTATAACCTTTTACGGCTTTGCGCATGTCAAGCCCTGAGTGTATTTTAATCAGGACATCATCCCTGCGTTTGGCAATAGCCATAAACATGGCAAGCAGGAAAACCATAATCATCAACCATTGTGAAATACCAATGAATGCAATAACACCTCCGGCTTTTATTCTTAACACAAACCCTATTGCCACCAATACAATATCAAGGATTGAAATATTCTTCAACCCGAGAGAATAACCCAGGTTCATCACAAAATAAATCATCAAAACAAACAAAAACTTCAATTTAATTGCAGCAGCAACAGTAATACCAAGTGCAACGCAAATGATAAATAAAGTAAAGGCTGATTTTTTTGAAATTGCACCTGAAGCCAAAGGCCTCAAACATTTTGTCGGGTGCAATTTATCTGCTTCAATATCCATATAATCATTAATGATATAAATGGAACTGGCGATGAAGGAAAATGCAACAAACCCAGCCAGGCAGGCCAGCAATTTATCTAAATGAAAAACTTCGCCGGAAAAAAACAATGGAAGAAAAATAAACGAATTTTTGATCCAGTGTTTTGGACGCAGTAAACTTATATATTGTGCTATCATTTTATTATCGGCAGTTATTCCTGTTGTTACCATATTTTTATTTTGAATACCCGTTAATCACTTTGCTCAATGCTTCAATACTTTTTTCCCAGGTATGTGACCTTGCAAATGCTTTCCTTTTGATGGAAAGTTCATCAGCATTTGAAGACAACGCTTTTGAAACCATACCCACAAACTGCAAAGGAGATTCAGAAAGATAAGTATAAGGTTCAAACATGCGCATAGCTTCTGTCTTTGTTGCTACAACAGGCTTACCCATTGCAAGATATTCATCAATTTTTAAAGGATAGTTTCCTTGTGTTATCTCATTATTAATTTGTGGGTTGATGCAAACATCAAAAGCGCTGATATATGCAGGCAGTTCTGCTAAATTCTTTCTACCTGTGAAATAAATATTGCTGTATTGATGAAGATTACTCTTCTTAAAATTATCCATTTCAGGACCTACTAAAACAATATTATAATGTGGGTAAGTCTCAGCTATGGCAGCAATAATTTTTTCATCCAGCCTGTCTGCATCCAATGCACCTGTATATCCAATGATAGGATATGGTATATTGGCTAAATCATCCGGCTTTTCATAAATTTTATTACCATCAAATAACTGGATATTACAACCCTGCCCAATATAATGAGATGCGCTGTTGTGTTGTCCGCAATATTTTGCATAATATTCTGAATTGGTCACTACCGCATCCGATTTTTCTATCAGTGCAGGTTCCAAAACATCGCAATGCCTTTTCCAATAATCATATCCCCTCAAATAATCACGGCAATAGTAAACATAAAGGGAAGGAGATAGTAATTCTTTTAAATAATAACCATTAAAGATATCGTTATCATTAAACAAAATGATATTTTCAAAATTCAACTCTTTCAATGCTTTTTTTATATCCTTTGCAAAGCGCCTGTTGTTAAAATAATTAATCATTTTAAACATTGCTGTTGAAGGCAGCCAATTGATAGACTCTATAATAGAATCAGGATACAACTGCCACATATTCGAGCGAATTCTTTGGACTTTTGGCTGATTATTTTTTATCATATCACAATGCTGCTGCACACCTTCATCTTTTGATTTTGAATGCCATGTCTTCCTGTTCAAAGGTTTGTTGACATAAAGTATGCGGTTGTTTTCTGCAAGCCGGGTTGCGATATCTTTACAATTACTGCCTATATTATAATACCAGGGCTGTAATCCAATCACGACAATGTCCCTGCCCTTCAATTCGGAAAGGCCTGCAATGTCCATTTCATTACTTTTTACAGATAATGTTTCCATTTTTTTTGATAGAATTTTTTTAATTCTTCAACTTAGACAAACCCTGTATTAAAATCGGCGGAGTGATTAACCGGATGGTTTCTTTCATCGAAGTTACAAAACGAGATTTCTTGTCTTCTTTTCTGTATTTGAATATAGTATTGTGATCGGCTTCACTAACAGACTGTTCTTCTATAGGCCTGCCGTTGGTATAATAATATAATGCAAGTGATTTTCTGGATCTGCCTTCCGGGCAACGAACCACATTGGGGTTGCCATGCCAGGAAGTGCTGGTAGTAGAAAACATCGCCATCCTGTTGAATAATGGTAAAATTGATTTACGACATGATTTCATTTCAAGGTCCCACAATTCAAATTGACCACCATATTCTTCTTTCCAGTCTTCATTTAAATAAATCAACACATTTAATCTCCTGTCCAATTTTGTTCTGGGATGTTTATTAAAATCAGCATGAATTTTTAACATACCACCGGGTTGTATCTGGTGCATCCCACCTCCATCATAAAATGGATCTGGTATTAAGTTTTCAATACCAGTTAACTCGGATAAAAATTCAAGGAAAGGCTGAGAATTTAAATAGTGCATAAATTCTTTTGTAGTCTCACCAAAACGATACTCTCCTTTTGATGCCAATTTTATCTGATTGGCATCATTATATTTTAAATCCGGATTTTTCGACATATCAGGAAACTCAGTCAATATTTTTTTCAACACATCCGGGTTAAAGAAATTATCAAAATAAATACTTGGAAAAGGATCTGCGGATGCATAAGCAGCTTTATTTTCGCTGGCAAATTGTTTCAATTCTTCAAAAGATTTTGGAATAAAATTCATGTAAGTCTTTTTATGAATAAATATATTTTAAGAGTACTAAATTAGACAACAAAATGAGGTAGTTTTATCATTTTAAGCGAATATTTCGTTTTATTCTATATCCGTAGGGGTTTTTCAGGTTAATGCTTTCAAAACAGATTTATATTTTTACATTTCATGAAATCCGGTTTCCTGTTATCAAAAAATAAATGGCTTAGCAACGCAGACATTCTTATTCTTATTGTGTTTTGCAGTATTCCACTTTTTCTAAGTTTCCCATATCGTGTCAATATATTTCTTTCATGGGAAGGTGCATACAGGCTATATCTGGGACAAGTACCATATAAAGATTTTGGCTTGCCTATGGGACTTACATATTGGGTGGTACCTGCAATATTTTTTAAAATTTTCGGACCCTATATGCTTAGCCTCATCAAAGCACAGGTATTGATGAACCTGATTTGTGGCCTATCATTTCGTGGCATACTGAAAAAAATAAAAATTGCTGATGGTATAAGGATTGCTGTAATGATTATTTTCTGCCTTTCATATATATTAATCAATTTTTGGCCATGGTATAATAACTCAGTAATTATTTACGAACTGGCGGGTTTAAACTTTTTGTTTGGATATTTTATAAGAGAAAAGAAAACGAGATTTTACTTTCTGATTGCTGCTGCATTTTTTCTCTTTCTTTCATTTTTCACCAAGCAGGATGGCGGGTTCCTCGGTTTTGCTATTGCATCTGCACTGATAGCGTATCACGCAATTATCACAAAAAAATGGAAAGGGTTTTTCTTCTTTTTCATAACATATTCAATCATTGGCTTTATTATCATCTACCCATTTACAAAATATGGCTTTGGTTATTGGTTCAATCATGGCCAACCACCACATACTGCAAGATTTTCTGTACAGGATTTATTAAATGAAATATTCGTTGAATCACAATGGATAAAATTTTATTTATTGCTGATTGCTTTTATTGTTGTTTTCAAATTTCGCAACAACAAAAGATTTTTCTTCGATACACAAGAGATGCTTTTTCTTATACTAACATTAGGCATCCTGGCAGAAGCGCTGATTTTTGGAATGACAAGTTATACGCCCCCGGACAATAATATCTTTTTTCACAGCTTTGCTTTGGCATATATTCTTACAGGGCTATCACAAATCACCGGTATTGATATCAACAGGGTTGGAAATTTTATCGGCTTATCATTACTTATCCTTTTCTGGTGGTCAGCAGGTTATTGGCAATATATCAACAGGATCATTGCAAGGGTTATTCCTCCTGCTCCAGCCCCTGTTGTAACGAATGATTCTATCAGGCCCGAAAATGTAATCAACGAACACACTTACATGCTCAATCTTGATACAACACATTATGAAGATGAAAGCACCTGGGCAACAATAGATTCCATGCCTGCATTCAGAAAAATATATTTGCCGCCATCAACTGTAGCAGGAATTCAGCGATTAAAACAACAACCAATTTTCAAAAATAAAAATGCGGAAGTTTTAAATATGACAGAGCTCACCCCGCTCGATTACGAGTTGGGTTATAAAATTGAGACCGGTGAAAATTACCCATTATGGTATCACTTAGGTGTTTGCATGTTTAATAAACAATGCGATGAATTTTGTGAAAAAATAAAAAACAAACATTATGATATAGTAATGTTTGAAAACATTCCTTCCCTCAATAATTTTTACCCATTCAGGATCAGGGATTCACTAAACGTCTATTACAATAAAGTGGATAGTTTTTTAGCACCACGCAGGCCCACCAACGGGAAGATCTATATTTATTCAAAATAAATTAAACCTGTCATAGATTAATGTTGGTAATATGTTTAACAGCAGATACTTCATCTGCTGCTGCATCTGTCATAATATAAGTTTTCACATCATTAATCATCATTTCATCCAACACATTGACTACATCTGCATAAGAACATGCTTCTGTTGGTTTTATCAATACAAGCATCTCTTTATCACTTCCAAATTTTTTCCTTAGCGCTTCTTTCTTTTCTAAAATCTTTTCTCTCAGCAATTTAATATTGCGACCAAGGGTTTGAATATGTTGTATGTCAACTCCATCATAAGTAAAAAAATTATCTGCCTGCCCCAGTATAATATTCAATGTTTTACTTTCAGGAATCTCTGATGGTTGAAAATGAGTATTGTCATCAGGTATGGCCAGTTTCATTGAAGTGGGCAGAGCAATAGTTGTTGTGAGAATAAAAAATGATATCAACAGAAAACCAAGGTCAACCATTGGAGTAAGATCAACTCTTAATATTGATTTTTTAGTCATGCTTATATTTCTGCTATCGCTTTTTTGATTGGGTAAAATATCTGTCATAAATTTTATTAATGAGATGTCACTTTTTTCAAATTCCATACACATTGAAACTCAATTGTCGTACTTTCAAACTTTACCATTCATCCTTTTAAAAAAGGTATAGAAAACATTTATTTTAAATATGCAATATTCAAATCATGCTGTATTAAACTTATTTGCTCATTCAATGTCAAAAACTAAATAAAATAAACAATTGTTCGTTTTTACCAAGGATTGAAACACATTTAACAACATTCAACAAATAAAATATGAAAGAGACTGTAAAAAAAATTGCTTACCCGCTGATGGTCTTGTTGGTTGCAGCCTCATGCAGTTTACCCAGAATCGCTTCGGCGCAAGATGATGGGTATTATGATGATAATAGCAGCAATTATAACAATAATTATAATCAAGATGATTATAATAACAATTCAAATGAATATGATAATCCTGAAAATTATCAGGATAACCCATCTTCAGTAAATATCAATGTATTCAATGATGCATTATCACCTTATGGCAGTTGGGTAGTTTCTGCATCGTATGGCCGATGCTGGGTACCCCGATATCGTGGCTTTATACCTTATTCCACCGGAGGTCATTGGGTATATTCTTCTTATGGATGGATGTGGGCATCTGACTATAACTGGGGTTGGGCACCATTCCACTATGGCCGCTGGGCTTATGATCCGTTTTATGGATGGATGTGGATACCAGGATATGAATGGGGTCCAGCATGGGTAACCTGGAGAACAGGTGGCGGTTATTATGGATGGTCACCATTAGGCCCTGGCATGCATATAGGTATTAATATTGGAATTGGTATTCCATACAATCACTGGGTATTTGCCCCTTGCCGGTATATGGGTTACAGAAATATTCATAATTATTATGTTCGCCCTTCACGCAATGTGACAATTATCCGCAATACCACAATTATTAATAATACAACTGTATATAACAACAGGAGATTTGTGGCTGGCCCCAACAGATCTGATGTAGAAAGGGTTACTGGCAGAAGAATTAATACCGTAAGAATTACAAATACAAACAAGCCCGGTGTTACTGTTGTCAACAGAAACAATAATACCATACAGATGTACAGACCTGGTGTAACAGTAAAAGACAATAATAATATTAACAGACAGCAGGTAAATCGCAATAATCAGCAACAAAATCAGGATGGTATAAATCCTCAAAGAAAATTTAATAATAACAATGCACAAAATATTCCTGATTTGCGCGACAGGATAAATAATAACCGTACGAGACAACAAAATCAACAACAGGATAATGCGCAAACCCAACAACAAATGAATAACAACAGGCAGCGCCAACAATCCATGCAGGAAAAATTGTATGAACAACAACAAGGCAGAAATGATCAAAGGCTAAACGAATATAATCAACAGCAGCAACAACAAAAACAGAGATGGGAACAAATGCAAAGGCAGGAACAAAATCGCCAACAGCAAATGAACCAACAAAGAATGCAACAACAACAAATGCAACAACAACAAATGCGCGAAAGACAACAATGGAATAATAATCAGCAAAGAGAATTTAATCAACAAAAACAAAAACCTTTCAACAGGCAAGAGGGAAAAAATAATGAAAGGCGTGGTGGCAGGCCATAAAATTTAAATAGATAGTATCAACTCCGCACAGAATCTCCAGGGTGACAAACTTAAGCTGGTTTTGTGCGGATTTTTTTTGAGTTGCTACATTCGAATTCACTAATAGACTTATTGAAATAGAAATTTTAAATTTAAACAACAAACCCCCAACAACCAACGCTTAACATTAACCTGCACAAAATGCTGTAAGTCCTTTGTACCTTTGCAAAAATTTATTTCCAATGCTCGATACGATAGAAAGTGCGATTGAAGATATCAAACAAGGCAAACTTGTCATTGTAGTAGATGATGAAGACCGTGAAAATGAAGGAGATTTTATTACTGCTGCCAGAAATGTAACACCTGAAATCATCAACTTCATGAGCAAAGAAGGCCGTGGTTTAATCTGTACTCCCATCAATGAAGACAGGGCAGACGAACTCAAACTTGATCTGATGGTGAGCAACAACACAGCACTGCATGAAACGCCATTTACTGTTAGCATAGATTTAATTGGTCATGGCTGCACCACTGGTATTAGTGCCCACGACCGCTCCAAAACAGTCATGTCATTAGTTAATGAAAATACTAAACCCGAAGACCTCGGCAGACCCGGCCATATCTTTCCTTTACGCGCTAAAAAAGGTGGAGTTTTAAGAAGGGCCGGTCATACTGAAGCAACCGTTGACCTGGCAAGACTTGCCGGTTTTGAACCCGTTGGTGTTTTGGTGGAGATTATGAATGAAGATGGAACAATGGCCCGGTTACCACAACTTAAAAAAATTGCTGATAAATTCCATCTTAAAATTATTTCTATAAAAGACCTGATTGAATACAGGCTAAAAACTGATTCGCTAATTGAAGAAATCACAAGAGTGGACATGCCTACTAAATATGGCCACTTTAAATTGGTCGCATTCAAAGAAAAAACTACAGGAGGAGAACATCTTGCATTGATCAAAGGCGAATGGGAAAATGATGAACCAGTACTTACCCGCGTTCACTCAAGTTGTTTTACCGGCGATATTTTGGGCAGTTTCCGTTGCGATTGCGGCGACCAGTTACACAGAGCAATGCAGATGGTAGAGGCAGAAGGGAAAGGCATGATATTATATATGAACCAGGAAGGCCGTGGCATCGGATTATTAAATAAACTACGTGCATATAAACTGCAGGAAGAAGGGATGGATACAGTGGAAGCTAATTTGCATCTTGGTTTTGGAATGGATGAACGGGATTATGGTGTGGGCGCACAGATACTTCGCTACCTGAATGTAACCAAGTTACGCCTGATGAGCAATAACCCCAAAAAACGCGCTGGTCTGAGTGGTTATGGATTGGAGATTGTTGAAATTGTGCCAATTGAAATTCAACCAAATCCATTCAATGAAAAATACTTAACAACCAAGCGTGATAAAATGGGCCATAAAATATTATCACATAAATAAAGAAATATTTTTTGGGTTACCAGCAAATGAATGCTATTCATCATCGTTGCGTCGCATCACTGCAGCTGCAACAAAAAATTCTGCTCCGATTTCCTTTTCAGGCAACATGTTTATTTTTTGCAATTACGAATTATGAATTACGAATTGACAATTAACCATTATCAATTAACCATTAACAATTAACCATGGGTCTATTCAATAAATTATTCGGCAAGAAAGAAAAAGAAAGTTTAGATGAAGGTTTACAAAAAACCAAAACAGGATTCTTTGAAAAAATCACCAAAGCAATTGCAGGCAAAAGCACTGTTGATGAAGAAGTATTAGACAACCTCGAAGATGCATTGGTTAGTGCTGATGTTGGCATTGATACTACTATCGAAATTATTAACCACATCGAAGCTCGTGTTGCAAAAGACAAATATGTCAACACCTCCGAATTAAACCGGATATTACAATCAGAAATCCAAAAAATCCTCACTGATGCTCCAGAAGATGATTACAAAGAATTTGAATTACCTGAAAATAAAAAACCTTATGTTTTATTGGTTGTAGGCGTTAACGGTGTTGGCAAAACCACTACTATTGGTAAGCTGGCACACAACTATAAAAAAGCGGGTAAAAATGTTTTATTAGGCGCTGCTGATACTTTTCGCGCTGCTGCTGTTGACCAGTTGACTATCTGGAGTGAAAGAGTGGGTGTGCCTATCGTAAAACAACCCATGGGCAGCGACCCTGCATCTGTAGCTTTTGACGCTGTGCAAAGCGCCATTGCAAAAAAATCTGATATCGTTATAATAGATACTGCCGGCCGTTTACACAATAAAATTCATTTGATGGATGAGCTATCAAAAATCAAAAGAGTAATACAAAAAATTATACCCGGCGCACCTCATGAAGTGTTGTTAGTTTTAGATGGTTCAACAGGCCAGAATGCAGTAGAACAGGCAAAACATTTTACAGCAGCTACTGATGTTACTTCACTTGCCATAACTAAACTGGATGGCACTGCAAAAGGTGGTGTGGTACTCGCAATTGCCAATCAATTTAAAATTCCTGTAAAATATATTGGCGTTGGTGAGAAAATGGATGACCTGCTCATTTTTGATAAACATGAATTTGTTGATAGTTTATTTAGCCTTGAAAAAAGTAATAACCATCAACATAAATAAATCCAGCATAAATATTTTATCTCTGTTTATTCTATAAAATATTTTTACTTCATCCATATTAAGGATTTAAAAAATTGATTTAAATAATATTCATTTTTTAATAGTAAAATCTCATTCACAAATATTTTCTATTTAAAAAAGGTAATTGCAATCTATAAATTGTTTAAAACTGAGTCACATTTTAATACCTCAAATCATAATTACTCGTTCTTCATTTTACTCTGTTACTTTTCCTTAAATAATTATCTTTATGAACTGTGCAGCAAAAAATTTACATAGCGCATTTTGACCTGGATTCATTTTTTTATAGTGTTGAGGTTTTGAACGATCCTTCTCTTGCAGGTAAGGCTGTGATTGTTGGCGGCAGCCGTGATCGTGGAGTAGTTACAACCTGTAGTTATGAAGCAAGAAAATATGGAGTACATTCTGCCATGCCGATGAAAAAAGCAGTACAGCTTTGCCCCCATGCAATTTTAATCCGGGGCACACATGCACAGTATGGAAAATTTTCAAAATGGGTGACAGATATTATTGCAGCCAAAGCACCAAAATTTCAAAAAGCAAGCATTGATGAATTTTATCTTGACCTTACTGGCATGGATAAATTTTTCAACCCTTTCCAGTGGGCTATTGACCTGAGACAGGAAATCATTGACAAAACAAAACTTCCTATTTCGTTTGGATTGGCCAGCAATAAACTCGTTGCAAAAATTGCAACTGATGAAGCAAAACCCAATGGCTATCTTTTTATTCAGCATGGAAAAGAAAAAGAATTTTTAGCGCCATTGCCTGTAAAGAAAATTCCAGGCGTTGGCGGGCATACATTAGCCATACTTAATGAAATGGGTATTGAGAAAATCAGTGACATACTTGAACTGCCAAAAGATGAATTAGAAAACAGGCTGGGCAAATGGGGTATTGATCTTTGGAACAAAGCACAAGGTTTGCACGAAGGAAGTGTTGATGAATGGAGGGAAGCAAAATCCATTTCCACAGAAAATACTTTTGAAACCAATACCAGTGATGTAGAATTTTTATTGAGCGAACTTGTGCGTATGACAGAAAAGATTGCATTTGAATTGAGGCAGGACCAAAAACTGGCAGGTTGCATTGCAGTAAAAATCCGTTACCCAAATTTTGAAACAACATCAAAACAAACTACAATTGATTACACATTTCGGGATGATGAATTCATTCCTGTTGCAAAAGAACTTTTTCATCAGTTGTATAAAAAAGGCAACCCCGTAAGATTGTTAGGTGTGAGGCTAACAGACTTTACAAATATTACTACACAAGGCAACCTGTTTGATGATGTGTCACGCAAAACAAATTTGTATAAAGCCATTGACAACATCAAACTGAAATTCGGGAAAGATTTTTTAGCAAAAGCAAGAACAATAAAATAAAGGCAGCCCCGCCGGAGCTGCCTTGTTGTTAAGCATCATAAAAAAAATTATGGATGCAAATCTTTTTGATATTCCTTATCATACGCTTTAATGATAGCTTTTACAAGCCTGTGGCGCACCACATCTTCTTCATCCAATTCAATGTGTGCAATGCCATTGATATTTTGAAGAATGCGGATGGCCTTGTCCAAACCACTCTTTTGATTTTTTGGCAAATCAATCTGTGTTGGGTCGCCTGTAATGATAGCTTTTGCATTAGCGCCAATACGTGTTAAAAACATTTTCAACTGCAGGTCGTTTGCATTTTGTGCTTCATCCAAAATGATGAATGCATTATCCAGCGTGCGGCCACGCATATATGCCAACGGTGCAATTTCAATGGTACGTGTGCTCATATAATACCCCAGCTTATCAGCAGGTATCATATCATCCAGTGCATCATACAATGGCCTTAAATAAGGATCTATTTTTTCTTTCAGGTCACCGGGTAAAAAGCCAAGGCTCTCTCCTGCTTCCACTGCAGGGCGTGTTAAGATAATTTTTTTAACCAGCTTGTTTTTTAAAGCACGCACTGCAATTGCAACAGCAGTATAAGTTTTACCTGTACCTGCAGGGCCTACTGCAAACACTATATCATTTGTGTCAGCAGCCTGCACCATTCTTTTCTGATTCGCAGTCCTTGCACGAACAGTTTTTCCATTAGGTCCAAATACAAGGATGTCATTCGGGTTCTTGTCAACAAAATGATCAATTGTTTCTGCATCATCGCCTCCAAGAATTTGTTCAAAATAATTTTCACTCATGCCACCACTACGTTCCATGTATTGGATGATGAGGTCAATTTTTTCTTTGGCTGATTCTACCTGCTCCGGTGCGCCGCTTATTTTAAGTTGCGTGCCCCTTGAAAGAATTTTAAGCAATGGGAATTTTTTTCTCAAAATGTCAAGCTTCCTGTTGTTTACTCCGAAAAACTCTATTGGATTTAATGTGTCGAGGTTAATAATTGTTTCTGTCAATTGCGTTTGTTTTTTATTTAAAAAAAATTGTTTCGGGCTGTTACCTGCTAACCTTTTCCAAATTTATCCGTTGCCTATAATTAAACACAATTTTTGTTTTACACATTATGTTAATTGTTTATTATAAAGATAATGCAAATCGTAATTTTTAATTGTTAATTCGAAACCCGTAATTCGTAATTTTTAATTTTTAATTGATAATTCAAAACCCGTAATTCGTAATTTTTAAAGGCTAAATTTAAATCCGAAGAAAACACCAAATCTTTCTGCTGGTATATCAGGAATAGGTCTTGGTAATACACGCCAGATAAAATTGACTGAAAAGAATTTTAAAATATTATCTACACCTGTACCTAATTCCAGATACATTTTTCCGTTAAGCGATTGAAAGGGACTGTTGCTCACGAAATTCAATTGTTGATTTGCTGATGAAAGGTCAGCTATCACACCTTTTGCCTCCCAAAACTGGCGCAACTTTAATTTACGTGTGAGTTTGAAATACCTAAACAACCCTGAACCAATATTATGTTCGATATTAAAACCTGCATACCTGTCTGCGAGATATTCATATCTGCTCATCAGATTAAAAGAATATTTACCATAATAAAACCAGTCATTACCCGGTAAAATATTCAGCATTTGGTAAGGCACTGTTCCAAATGTTCTTCCTGCAAAAACGTTATAATAAAAATATCCGTATGGAGCAATGTTGATATAATCAGAAACAGAAATATCAATCTTATCATATTTATAACTACTGTTTAAAATATTTGGGAACCCGTGTTTGTAATTGAATTCAACAATTGGATAATCACTACCCAAACTATACCTGTAAAAGTTATCTTCAAAAGTCCTTTCCTGATATGCATACCTGATGCGCAAACCTGTTTCAAATGTATTAAAAGGGTGTCCCTGTTTGGCAGGAAATAAATCTGAGCCAGGTAAATTCAGCAATGCTTTATACTCCTTGCTATCCATCGTTATTCCAAAACCAAACCCGGAATTGGTTTCTGCATAATATTCTAACTTTTTTTGTGTTATCTGTTGAAATTTATATGATATGCCTGGCTTCCTGAAAAAGAAACCAAAAACATTATCAGAACCTAACTGATCATAATACATCTGTCCGTTATCCAAATCCTTTTTATATAATACATCAAGATATTGCCAGGGAGTGCGACTGAATACATATTTGGCTTCCACTTTGCCTTTATATGTATTGTCATTAAAACCATAAGCAAGGTATCCGCTAAAGTTAAGGTTCTTATTAAAGCCCTGGTTTGTTGCCAGGTCAAATCGTAATCTTGTGCCTTCATATTGATTACCTGAAATCCAGGAATACCAGGGGCCAATCCTGATGTTACCAATATCTTTTGTTCCAGTAGTTAAAAAATTTATTGCATTCCTGTAATGTATGTAGGTCTTGTTTTTTTCAAGTGTATCCAACACTTTATATACAGTTTGCTCATCTGTATTGAGTGGCTCATGTCTTTTCTCTACCCAAAATGAATCCGGTTTATTTCCAGCACCTTTATTCAATACAATATCTTCACTTGACTTATTGTTATCAAGATTTGCAATCACCGATGGGCTGTTGACAACTACATTCTCATAAGTTGCAGTTTTGCGTGCTTTAAAACCAAGATGTTTTTTCCCTGTTGGAGTTATATCAGCAACAAATTTATCTTTATACAAAAACCAGGTACTATCTTCTATCAACCTGAATTCCTGTATCAATGTGAGGCCGGATATAAAATTAAGATTAGCATCAAGCGATGGCCGTAATGTTATTTTTTGTATAGAAAATGATGTATCATGTATCCAGCAATCACCTGTAAACATATCCCCGCCGGGGCGCTTTGGTGTAAATGAAAAATGTACTAACCTTTTACCTGAAAGATATTGTGTATCGAGTAATTTAAACTTATAATAAATATCAGCATTATCACTGAATGGGCTCACATACATTTTATCAAACACCGGTATAGTATTGCTATACACATCCACATTCTGATAAGTTATGCCTAATTGTTTAATAATACTTTCATTATCTAATCCATTTGTTTTTGCAGCTTTAATCACTTCCCTTGTTTTTCTCGGGTTGCGCTGGTAATAATAATCAGATAATGTCTCAGTCAAATAAACAGGCAGGTATGGTTCTTTTTCAGAAGTCGTGTCCATATAACTTAAAACAAAATCAAGCTTTTTCAGGAAAGGGTCTTTAGCTACTTTGTTTTTATTAATGTTTTTAATATCGAGTTCCAGTTTATTATATACTTCATAACTGTAATTGCTAAAATGTGATTTATCATTTTGTGGTTTATGAGCTATGATCTTTTTCCAAAACCATAATGCCCTGTTATATTTTGTTTTTACTACCACTTCTTTTTGTGATGGCGCCAGAACCATGTGTATAGTTACAAAAACAGAATCTTTAAAATATGATACAGGAATTTGTGAAGGAGAATATCCAACACTTGTTACAAGCAACGAATCATTTGGTAAAACATTATCTAACGATATGGAAAA
>JAFDXI010000069.1 GCA_018268035.1 Bacteroidota bacterium
CTGTGCAGCAATACAACCCGCAAAGGCCTATTACGAAGAATGGATATGTTTATATTTATGTGAGTAATGAATTGCGCAGCAATCAGCGAGACAATAAAAAAATAAATATGCACGAGCTAAACTCCCAACATTTATACATATTGGGATAATTTACAAGTTACGCATATACATGGCCATTTGTTGCAGGAAGAAGGATATTATCCTTTTGGTTTGGAGATGAAAGCGATAAGTTCACAGGCAGCTATGAAGATGCAAACGCGGTATAAGTTTAATGGCGGTACAGAGTTAGAAGCAAGTTTTGATGTGGATTATTATGAAACTTACTTTAGGCAATATGATGCACAGATAGGGAGGTTTACGGGAATAGATATGCTTGCTGAACTTACTCCTTCTTTAACACCATATCATTTTGGTGCAGATGATCCTAACTATTGGAATGACCCGACAGGGCTTTCATTATTAGATCCAAATTTGCCAGAGGTTACAGTAACATATCATTTAAATAGCAAAAACGGTCTGTATTCGCCTAGCCTAGAAATGCAAGAGTTAATGACAAATTGGAACTTCGGTTATGGTGGAGACAATAACAGTTTTAATGAAAATGGAAATGATTATGTTTATGGCGGGGGTTCAGGAGGTTCTGGAGACGGTTATTCATCAAGAATTGGTAGTGGCCCGGGAGGAGGGAATTCAAATTCTGATGGACCAGGACCTGGGAAACCTAAAAAGGGTTTTATCGGACCCGGCTTAGTACCTATAATAACATTTCCCAATGCAACAACCGTATTAACTGAACTTCCGAAAGGGGAAATTGGCGGCTTTTGGGGACCAATATTAACTGTATTAAGTTTCTCCTTAAGTTTTCATGGTGATAATGTTTCCATTCATGATATCTTAAAAAGGAAAGCAATAGAAATAAATGATCTCATTAAACAGGGTAAACCACTGCCTGATAAAATTGAATATAATTACAGAGGTCATAAAAATGATGATGAAATAGTATTTAGATACATTACAGAAGATGAGTTTAAAGGCATGAACGGAATGTATCTTCCTAATCTTGATGCAAGCAAAAATCTAACAAAAAAATATGTTACTCCTGATTTTTATACCTCTTCAGAGACTGCATGGAGAAGATTAGCTTTACCTGACCATAAACAATATTTAGTATGGACGTTTAAAAGCATGTTGGAACCAACAATAACACCATGGACACCGGTTCCAGGTATTTCAGACATTCAAACTGGCGGTGGACTTGAGGGTACAATTTTTCAAATATTTCCAGTTATGGGTGCATTTTTACTAGGGAAATGATAAACTTCGTATGTATATGAGTTATAAGTATTGCACAGAAGCAGAATTTCTGAATCTTAAAAAAAGATTAAACTTATTAAAGCGTAATATTCTTGCAAAATTTCAAAGTATGCAAGAGCTGAAAAGAGAAGAAGATAATGACTATCTTAATCTTATTTTTAAGATTAAAGATCCCAAACCTTTTGTAGGAACATTTTCAATTATTTATAAAGATGTTCCTGAACAGACATTATTTCATATTGGGGTTTTAAAATATTATGACCTTAACGATAAAAGACATTTTAAAGGATCTTCTATAGGTAACGATACAGGACTAGATTTCATTGAGAAAAATTATGAAGCAATAGTAGACAAAGCTATGTCATTATATGAGAGTTGGGAAAAAGAAGATTTAACTGAATATTTAGAAATAAGCGAAAGAAAGCATAGGTGATTCTCAATTGGCGGCGGACTTGAGGGTACAATTTTTCAACCATTTCCTATCATGGGTATGTTCTTATTAGGAAGGTAGTAAACTGTATTTTATGATATATATGAATTACAAATACTGTTCAGGAAATCAATTTATAGATTTAAAAAAAAGATTGGATTTATTGAAGAAAAATATTCTTGCAAAGTTTCAAAATATAGAAGAGTTTAAAAGATTAGAAGATGATGATTATCTTAATCTCGGTTTTAGGTTTAAAAATCAAGAATCTATTGGTGGTAGTTTTGGAATAAAATATAAAGATATTCCTGAACAGGCTGTGTTTGATGTTGGGATACTTAAATCTTATGACACAGGTAATCGAAGGTATTATAAAAGGTCTTTAATAGAAACCAACGTTACCATTGATTTCATTGAAAACAATTATTTTTCAATAGTGAATAAAGCTATCTCATTATATGAGACTTGGAAAAAAGAAGATTTGACCGAGTATGTAAAAATAAGCAGAGGGAAGCATGGGTGATTTTCAACTAACGGCGGATTTGAGGGAACAAATTTCTCAGTTATTTCCAATGATGGGTGTTTTTAAACTAAAATAAGGTTTATGCTTTACAATGTTTATACAAACATATCAGATTCTGAATTTATAGCTTTCAAAGAAAGACTTATTGCGTTACAACATAAATAATAAGCAATTTTAAATAGAATTTTGTTTTCCAACCACGATATGAGGATGCTGATTATTTAGCTATAAGTTTAAGCGTAAATGACAAAATTTTTTTGGCGGATTTTTCAATAGTATTTGAAGATTTGCCATTCCAAAAAGTTTTTAAAGCCACAATATTAGAAGCTATTGATATAGGAGAATACAGATATGTAAAAAAGGAAATAATTGCTGAAGAAATTTTAGATTATATTGAAAATAATTTGATTGAAATAGCTGATAAGACGTTGAATCTTTATTATTCCTGGACAAAGGAGGATATTGTCAATGCAGAGAAAATAAGGTTATCACAGCGATAAAGCAAGATTGTTTTAGTTTCTGAAGGGAAAGCTATCTTCCTAATCTTGATGCAAGCAAAAATCTAACAAAAAATATGTTACTCCTGATTTTATACCTCAGCTTGATTCCAAAGTGTTGGGAGCATCACTGGAAACTATGAATTATGATTACACTATCCGTGGCTGGCTCAGCAGCATCAACAAAAGCTATGTGAACAACGGCAGCAGCACAGCCAATTATTTTGGCGAAGATATTTTTTATGACTACGGCTTCACCACCACCTACCTCAATGGCAACATTTCGGGGGTAAAGTGGAAAAGCGCCGGCGATAATATTGCCCGTGCCTACGGCTATTCCTACGGGCCCGAGAACAGGCTCACCAAAGCCGACTACAGCCAGAAAAACAGCCCCGGCGCCGACTGGACAAACAACAAGCTTGACTTCTCCGTCAGCGGCCTGAAATATGATGCCGGAGGCAATATCCTTGCCATGAAACAGACCGGCGTAAACGTCAATACCATCACTACCATTGACTCACTCAAATACACCTATAATGCCAACACCAACCAGTTGAAGAAGATAGCTGATGGCATCAGCGACCCTACCAACTGGGGCGATTTTAAAGACACCACTTCCACCGGTGATGACTATGATTATGATGTGAACGGGAATATGGTACGCGACAACAACAAGCATATACACAGCAGTGGCGGCGGCAATGGCATCAGCTATAATTTCCTGGACAAACCCACCTCCATCAATGTGAATGGCAAAGGCACGATAGGCTATACCTACGATGCCGGAGGCGCCTTGTTGCAAAAGGTTATTACGGACACAAAACTGAATACCGAAACAGTTATTACCTATATAGGCAGTTTTGTGTACCAGAAAGTATTACCATCATCCGGCAACATCAACAGCGTTCCCGACACGCTGCAATATGTCCTGCATGAAGAAGGCAGGATCAGGTGGTCTTATAACGGCGCCAACCCCTCGGGACACTTTGTGTATGATTATTTTTTAAAAGATCATCTCGGCAATATCCGTTCTGTAATTACTGATGAACAGGACACCAGTTTTTACCCGCCTGCTTCATTGGAAACAGCTACTATAGCCAATGAAAAAAATTATTATACAGGATTGGATGATGGCGTGGTAAACAAAAGCACGGTGAGCGGTTATCCATCCAATGACAGCTATACCAGCCCCAACGATTACATACAACAATTAAGGGGCGATGGGGTAAAAGTTGGCGCAGGCATTTTATTGAAAGTAATGGCGGGCGATACCATCAGTGTGCATGCCAGCAGTTGGTACAATGATGGCGGCAGCACACCCGGCACACCGGTTACGCCATTAGGAAATATTGTATCAAGCATTTTGGGCTCACTGCCCGGCGTATCAGGTGGCAAGTTTGCCGATGGCAGTGTGGCCAACAGCATGATTAACCCATCCGTCAACAGTTTTCTCAACGAGAGAAATGCCACAGAAAATACCAGCCACCCAAGAAGCTGGTTAAATATTATCGTATTGGATGAACAATTAAAGCCTGTTATCACCGGCGATGGCAACAACAGTTATTTTGAGCAGGTAGGCAGCAGTGGCGGTTCATCTGTGCAGCAATACAACCCGCAAAGGCCTATTACGAAGAATGGATATGTTTATATTTATGTGAGTAATGAATTGCGCAGCAATCAGCGAGACAATAAAAAAATAAATATGCACGAGCTAAACTCC
>JAFDXI010000006.1 GCA_018268035.1 Bacteroidota bacterium
CCTGGTAAGCATGGGAGGCTTTGTCGGTAAACGCCACATAGGCTTCCGTTTCTACAATGCGGCCGCGGGTAACTCTTCCATCAATCCGGGTTTCGATTATTTTACCGAGGAGGTTACGGGCAATAGATACCACATCCGGAGATGAGTAAAAAGATATGGGAATGATAGAAAGCATTGGTTCCTATGGATTCGGGTGAAAATAAAAAATAAAGTTCGCCTCAGATTACATTTTGCTATTAAAGACACATATTAACCTTTATCTCCATCTAAAAAATTGCTTAACTTGAAACACAGAAGGGCAAGGAGGCAATTTTAGAACTATATGCCGGAAGGATGGTGCACTTTGTTATTGCAGAAATAAAAATGCCCCGCAGATAGGCGAGGCGCTAAATGTTTTCACAACGGATTCCGATAACTATCGGAACCTTATTGTGATTTGCTTTCAAGACACTAAAATAAAAAACAATTAGATATGAACAAAAAAATATTGGGACTTGATTTAGGAACGAATAGTATTGGGTGGGCATTTGTAACCGAAGGAGAAACACAAAAGGAATCTGTAATTAAACAAATTGGTGTTCGTGTAAACCCTTTAACAACAGACGAACAAAGCAATTTTGAAAAAGGAAAATCCATTACCACTAATGCTGATAGAACCTTAAAACGCAGTGCAAGAAGAAATTTAGACCGCTACCAACTAAGAAGAGAAAATTTATTAGAAGTACTTACCAAAGCCAACATAATTAATGACGAAACAAAATTATGTGAAGATGGAAAGCAAACTACTTTTCAAACCTGGGAATTAAGAGCCAAAGCAGCCACTGAAAAAATTGAACTCCATGAATTTGCAAGGGTGCTATTGGCCATCAATAAAAAGCGGGGATATAAAAGTAGCCGTAAAGCCAAAAATAGTGAGGAGGGGAAAGCCATTGACGGAATGGGCATTGCTAAAAGACTTTATGAAGAAAATATTACACCAGGGCAATATATTTTTCAAAATCTGAAAGACGGCAAAAAATTCATTCCTGATTTTTATCGCTCCGATTTGCAGAGTGAGTTTGACAAAGTATGGAATTTTCAAAAACAGTTTTATCCTGAAATACTGACAGATGATTTTTACAAAGAACTGCAAGGAAAAGGTCAACGAGCTACTTCGGCTATGTTCTGGACAAAATACCAATTCAATACTGCTGATTTAAAAGACATTGATAATGATTTGAAAAACGAGAAAACAGTCAAACTTCATGCTCGTGACCAAAAGAAATTACAAGCCTATAAATGGCGAAGGGAAGCAATTTCTAAACAATTAGATAAAGAACAAGTAGCGTATGTTTTAACTGAGATCAACAACAATCTTAATAATTCAAGTGGTTATTTAGGTGCTATTTCTGACAGAAGTAAAGAGTTGTACTTTAACCAGGAAACTGTTGGTCAAAATCAATACAATCAACTTTTAGCAAACAGACATGCCTCCCTCAAAAATCAAGTGTTTTATCGGCAAGATTATTTAGATGAGTTTGAAAGAATTTGGACAACTCAAGCCGCATTTCATCCACTATTAACTAATAAACTCAAAGAGGAAATTCGGGATATTGTTATTTTTTATCAACGCAAACTCAAATCTCAAAAGGGTTTGATTAGTTTTTGTGAGTTCGAAAGCAAAGAAATTGAGATAGCTGGTAAAAAGAAAACCATTGGAATGCGTGTAGCTCCAAAATCTTCTCCCTTGTTTCAAGAGTTTAAGATTTGGCAGAATTTGCATAATGTAATAATGAAACAATGTTCTATAAATAGGAATGATGAGCCTAATCTTGCTGCAAAAGCAAAGGAAGCTCTTTTTGAAGAACTAAATTTGAAAGGGAATTTGAAGTCAGAAAAGCTTATTGAAATCCTAGGTTATAAGCCCAAAGATTATAAATTAAATTTCACCCAGGTAGAAGGTAATCGCACCAACCAATCTTTGTACAACGCCTATCTGAAAATCATTGAGATGGAAGGTTATAATGAAGAGTTACTAAAACTCTCTGATAAAGATGAAATCAATATCAATGACCTGAAAACCCCTGCTTTAGAAATTAAGGAGATGGTGAAATCCATTTTTGCAGTATTAAAAATTGATACTACTATTTTAGAATTTGATGCAGAGTTAGAGGGCAAAGATTTTGAAAATCAGGCCTCTAATCAATTATGGCATTTGCTTTATTCGGCAGAAGACGATACCAAGAAATACAGCCATGAAGATATTCAGCTTTATGGTAACGATAACATCGGATTGAAAAAACAACTTTGTTCGAAATTCGGATTTAAACCGGAACACGCCAGAATACTGGCTAATGTGGTATTTCAGGATGATTATGGCAACCTTTCTACCAAAGCCATGCGAAAAATTTATCCATTCATCAAGGAAAATAAATACAGTGAAGCTTGTGAATTAGCTGGGTACCGCCATTCTAAACACTCTTTAACCAAAGAAGAAATAGAAAACAGGCAATTAAACCCAAAATTGAATTTACTACAAAAGAATAGCCTTCGTAATCCCGTAGTAGAGAAAATTCTAAATCAAATGGTGAATGTGGTAAACAGCTTGATAGACAAAGAAAATGTCAATCTGAAAAGTGAAGGCAAAGAACCCAATTTTCAATTTGATGAAATACGGATTGAATTAGCGCGTGAATTGAAGAAGAATGCTGCCGAAAGAGCTGAAATGACTGCCAATATCGACTCTGCTAAAAGAGTGCATGATAACATCATCAAACTTCTTAAATCCGAATTTGGAGTAAAGAACCCTACCCGAAACGACATTGTCAGGTACAAACTTTACGAAGAACTCAAAAACAACGGTTATAAAGACTTATACACAGACACTTACATTCCAAGAGAAATATTGTTTAGCAAGCAAATTGATATTGAACATATTATTCCTCAATCACGATTGTTTGACGATAGTTTCTCCAATAAAACCGTAGTATTTAGAAAAGATAATTTGGAAAAAGGAAACCAAACCGCTATTGAATATATCGAAAGTAAATTTGGGGAAGCCGGGCTAGCGGCATACCAACAGCGGGTAGATAGTCTTTTTGAGCAAGGAAAGAAAAACAAAGAAGAAGGCATATCAAAAGCTAAATACCAAAAACTGCAAAAACGAATCTCTGAAATTGGTGAAGGTTTTATAGAACGAGATTTACGAGACAGCCAGTACATAGCCAAAAAAGCCAAAGAAATGTTGTTTGGTATTACCCGTTCTGTAGTTTCTACTTCGGGGCAAATTACCGATCGCCTTCGGGAAGATTGGGACTTGGTCAATATCATGAAAGAACTGAATTTACCAAAGTACCGTGCTTTGGGCTTGACCGAAATGGAAGAACGCAAATACGGGCAACAAGTAGAGGTTATTAAAGATTGGACAAAACGTAACGACCATCGCCATCATGCCATGGATGCATTAACCATTGCATTTACTAAGAGAAGTTTTATTCAATACCTCAATAATTTAAATGCCCGTAGAAATGAAAAAGCGAATGAAGGTATAAGTAACGCCCAAGGCAGAACAGCCATTGATACTGCCAGCCTGAAACTATCGACCAGAGACGTAATGGGTATTGAAGAGAAAGAAACCGAGATTAAAATAGACGATCAGGGCAATAAGAAACGGGTGTTTAAAGAACCTATTGCCCATTTCCGGCAAGTTGCCAAAGAGCATTTAGAGAATGTTATTGTATCGCACAAAGCGAAAAACAAGGTGGTAACAATCAATATCAACAAAGCAAAGAATAATTCCACTTCAATAATCAAGGGCAAAGACGGAAAGGAGAAAACAATAAAAGGCCAAGTTACAAAAACACCTCGTGGGCAATTACACAAAGAAACCGTTTATGGCAGATACCAGTATTACGAGCAAAAAGAAGAAAAAGTGAGTGCAAAGTTTGATAAAGAAACAATTGAAAAAGTTGGTAATCCGCATTACAAAGAACTGCTTTTACAGCGTTTAGAAGAAAATGGCAACGACCCTAAAAAAGCATTTTCTGGTAAAAATTCATTGGAGAAAAATCCTATTTACCTTAATGCAGAAAAAACGGGAGTATTACCTGAAAAAGTAAAATTAGTTTGGTTAGAAGAAGACTTTTCCATTCGTAAAGATGTAACACCTGATAATTTTAAAGATGAAAAAACGATTGATAAAATTGTTGATAAAGGTATAAAACGAAAAATGCTGGCTCGTTTAAAAAAATTCGGTAATGATGCTAAAAAGGCCTTTTCCGATATAGAAAAGAATCCTATTTGGCTTAATGAAGAAAAAGGTATTGCTATCAAAAGGGTTACCATCAGCGGGGTTAAAAATGCCGAAGCGTTGCATCATAAAAGGGACCATTTTGGAAAGGTTGTTAAAGATAAAAATGGCAATAAAATACCAGTTGATTTTGTAAGCACCGGCAACAATCACCATGTAGCCATTTACAGAGATGAGAAAGGAAATTTACAGGAAAAGGTGGTTTCATTATTTGAAGCAGTGGCAAGGGTAAACAAAGAACTACCCATCATATTTAAAGACCCGAAGGAAGTTATTGATATCGTATTAGAAAGGGAGATTACGGATGAAATTATTTTAAATAATTTGCCGGAGAAAGATTGGCAATTTTTGTTCACCATGAAACAAAATGAACTCTTTGTTTTCCCGAATGAAAAAACAGGCTTCAATCCTGCTGAAATAGATTTACTTGACCCCAAAAATAAAAAACCGATAAGCCCAAATTTGTTTAGGGTGCAGAAAATTGCAAACAAAAATTATTTCTTTCGACATCATTTAGAAACAACTGTAGATACTAATCCAGCATTAAAAGATGTTACATATAAACCACAATTAGGATTAAATGCAATTGAAGGAATAATAAAAGTCCGCACCAACCATTTGGGGGATATAATTGGCATGGGGGAATATTAAAACAGAATTATGATTAAGCGCACCCTATATTTTGGTAACCCGGCTTATCTGAAAACAGCCAATGAACAACTCCTTATAGAGTTGCCCGAATGCGAGGACGTAAAAACTGTACCTATTGAAGATATTGGGTTGCTTATGCTCGATCATCAGCAAATCACCATTACGCAGGCACTAATGGCAAAATTGCTGGCAAATAATACAGCCGTCATTACCTGCAACGATACCCACCACCCCACTGGCATGCTGCTTAATTTAGATGGCCACAGCCTCCAAAGCCAAAAGTTTCAGGCGCAAATAGACGCCAGCGTGCCCTTAAAAAAACAACTTTGGCAGCAAACCATTATCGCAAAAATAACCAACCAGGCAGCGGTTCTCGAAAAACAAAGAGCAGATCATAAATTGCTGCTGC
>JAFDXI010000070.1 GCA_018268035.1 Bacteroidota bacterium
CAAGCTGTTCCCTGCCCTTCTCAATCATCTTTGTTGCAGATGCCTTCAAAAACTCAATACTCAAAACATAAAAACGGTCTAAATCCTTTTGAAAAATCTGTCCAGTTTATCGGGGGCTAAGACAAATGAGTAGCACATTAACGATGCAAATGAATTAGTAATCTTGATTGTGTTTAACCTTATTAAAACCAATTTGTTATTCATTACAAACTCATTTAAACAAAAGCCCCGCAATAAAACGGGGCTTTAAAATTATATCAGTACTGTTACATTTTTTTAGCGTCTTCCAAAAACTTGGCGAGGCCAATGTCGGTTAATGGATGATATAATAAACCGAGTATAGAACTGAGTGGTGAAGTAATGACATCAGCGCCTAACTCTGCAGCACGAATAATATGATTAGGGTTGCGGATAGAAGCTACCAATACCTCGGTTTTATAATTCTGTAATTGATAAATATGCGTAATCTGGGATACTAGTTCCATGCCGTCCCAACCACTGTCATCAATACGGCCTACAAACGGTGAAACATATTTAGCACCGGCTTTTGCAGCTAAGATTGCCTGTCCGGCAGAAAATACGAGTGTACAGTTTGTAGCAATACCATTATCCGTAAACCATTTGATGGCTTTGACACCATCTTTTATCATTGGCACTTTTACAATAATTTTCTTATGGATAGCTGCCAGCTTTTTTCCTTCTTCAATGATGTCTTCAAATTTTGTAGAAAAAACTTCAGCGCTCACATCTCCATCTACTATTTCACATATTTTCCTGTAATGTTCAATGATAGCATCTGCACCTTTCACACCTTCTTTAGCCATGAGTGAAGGATTGGTTGTTACTCCGTCTAAAATTCCGAGATCATGCGCTTCCTGAATTTGTGCGAGATTAGCAGTGTCAATAAAAAATTTCATAACCTTACTTCCTGAATAGGATTTTCCTTTTGTGTGTATAAATTCCTGGCGATTTATTTCCCCCTCCAGGTAGTTAGGGGGTTAAAAAAAGGCAGGCTGATTACATCGCACCGCTACAACCGTTTACTCTTGCTGCCTTCCGGCCCTGGGAGGGTTCAACAGGAGCTGGTCGTGTAAGACCTGCCGGCGCAAATGTACAGATTTATGGCCAAAAAATTTATTGATTAATTGAGTTGCGGGTGTCAATTGTAGTGGCGCCAATCAGTTTGTCAGACCTGTCACTGAATGAACGATAATAGACAAGCACTGTATATGTATTTTCAGTAGTGGAATAATCGCCTTCCGTATCAGCAGTTTCAGTTGTGTTTGTTTTATCATTCATACTTTTTGTAATATAAGTGTAATAATAATAACCCTGTTTCAACAATAATGTTTTTTCGAAAACCCTTTTGTCAGGATTATAATCCATCAGGCAGGTTGCATTTTCACAATTACCAGTTGCCAGCTCGCCAATTAAATAAACCTGCTTGTTCGCAAATGCATCAGGGTGCTGTGGCACAAAAGTAAAATGAACATTAGCATAATCACCTTGCCACCATGGATTGTTTACATCTATGGCACGTATTTCATAAGCACCATTCAGGTCAACATAAGTTACATAACGCATTCCGGATCTTTGTGGGTCGGGCTTGAGCCAGACAGTAAACGGTTGCGTTGTCAAGTTAGCGCTGTCAACCCTTTCACTTTGAAAACGGAAACTGGTAAGATCGGCCCAGCGATATTCACGGCCGCCAGGAAAGACCAGATTGGTTTCACTATTATATTCATACACATTGCCCCGAATGAATGTTGGTTGTAAACCGGTAATAGCATTATCCCAACGGAAATTTTGTAACACCACTACTTTAAATTGTTGCTGGGGGTTTAGAATATTGAGCTTTGATTTATCAATAGTGAATTGTACTTTTTGATGTGTGCGGAAAAGTTGTGTAGTAAATGGCTGTGTTACTTTGATCCCGATAGGTATTTGGTTGTCGAGCACCAACATTCTCCTTGCAAAAGCAAGTTGTGATGTGTCTCCATTTAAATAAACTTTTAATAAATAGTTTCCGCTGATTTTTGGAACACAATTTTTTTCTGGTAATAAGGCCTGGTAATGGATGTATTTTGTTTTGGATACAGATGACGAACGGTATTGGCTTAAACGGCCTTGTGTAAAACCCTGTAAATAATCAAATGGGCTCAGGTCAACCGGCTTCCAATCTGCATCACATAGCACATAAGTATAATTATAATTTTTGATGCTGCCGCTCAAATCATCAAAATGTAATTCCAGGCCCATGATAGTATTGAGTGGAATGATGGGATATGCATCCTGATTGCCCGCCCTGAATAGCTTGACTGTATGAATATTCGGCATATAATTCAAATCTGGTTGTTGAGCAGAAATAGTAGTGAACAGAAGCAGGATTATGCTTATTATTAAATAAATTTTTTTCATCACAGTTATACTATCATTCAAATGTATAGGAAATAACAGAGATAATAAAGCATATTGTAAATGACCTGTCTGAAATATTAAATGTACAGGCTATTGGATTTGAAATGCAATTTTATTTTTAAGCATAATTTATTTCATCTTTATAAAAATAACTGGTTATAATTTTAATAGTAACCCTATCGTACTTGCGAAGTACTTACAATTTGTAAAATAAATTTTGGTATGGGTAGGATATTAATAATTATTATTTTTTATGTGAAGTATTTGCTGAATAATTTGTTTCGGAGTTGTTTTGTATTTGTCTTTTGCGAATAATAGTATCAGATCAATACTGCCCTAAACGTTTTTAATCTAAAATAAAATCATTGATTCTATTGAGTTACAGGCTGCCAAAAATTGATTTAAAATAATAAACCCTGTATAACCGGATTCTGCTCAGGATTAGGAGGTTCATCAAAGGGTTTATCGAGCCATAATTGCAACTCTATTTTTACAAATAGATTCAATCGGATAAAAGCTACCAGGTTAGATAAATGCCATCCAAATTTTGCCATTGCTTTTAATGCTTTTAAAACAAGAATGGTAATCAATGCAGTCCATATTTGTATCATAACCGCATTTTC
>JAFDXI010000071.1 GCA_018268035.1 Bacteroidota bacterium
AGTAAGCAAATCTGTTTGCTGAAAAAACCCATCCTCCTCTTACGACATCTCCATATTATCCGGTTCCGTTCAACAGGCGGCTTCATTGTTGGTGCTGCGCACCCAACGAAGCCTTAGTTGTTACAGGCTGCCCTTCTATCTTTTGCGTTTAGTTCTCTCTCCATTTTGGTCGTTTTTGTGCGTTGGCATGGTGACTCTTTTGCAAAACTTGCCTTTAGCGTGGGCTTGTGCGGTTTTGCAAATGTGCCACCAAAAGCGTTGGCTATTGTCTGTTATATCTTACAAAATATGCATCAATTTCTGGTCTCAGTTCTAAACCAATTCTTTCAAAAATGTCAAGCAGGTCAGTATACGCACCTTGTCCGCCAAGAAAGTCCCAAAATTCTGCTGCAACTTTTAACTCATTGTCTAAGTCGAGCATGCCACGCATTGTCCAACGGTTATAGGGTTGTGGTTCGTAAGGGTTGTAAGGAATTGCAATAATGGTCTGAACATTTGCTGTAGGGTTTGCTGCCAATGTCGTTGCTACCCATTCTAAAAGAGTTCGTTTAAATTCTTTAAATCCACCTGCATTGGGTTTTGCTGTTTTGATGTCGAATAAATATATTGTTCTGTCATGCCCAACAAGTTTCACGTCAACTTTTGTTGGCTTCACTGTTTTCATTTCACCTGATTGACATACTTCTCTGATTGCATTTATTTCTTCAATTTTATTAGGTGAAGAAGTTGCAACAGCAAGTCTGTCCATTATATTTTGAATTACTCTGTGAGCTTCTGAAGAAATTTGATTTCCTGCTGATTGTTGTGATTCGGCACTAGCAAAAGTTGATAATGCCAAAGCTTTAGCAACTGGTTCAAAAATGCTTGTCCCAAAATTTGTGTTTAATGAATGGATAAATGAAAATAAAGCCATTCTATCCTGACCAAGCAACCTTGTATGAAAAGGCATTACTGCTGGTTCGGGATTGTAATTTTGAAATTTATGTCTTAAACTGTTTCGTAAAACTGTTTCAACTTGCTGTATTTGTTGTTGTGTTAATGCCATTTATTTCCTGTATTAATTTTTCCGTCTTGGGGTTTGAATAGAAACCTCTTCTTTCAAACAAATAACTTTTACTATTCAAAAGAGTTGCTGTTTCTGTAAAAATAGTTGTTGCGTTAGCTAATGTTCCTAAATAATTTACTTTTTCATCAATAGTTCTATAATTTTTCTGTTCCAAAAGAATATCACACGCCATTAGGATGTGCATATCCATTGTTTTTGAGTTCATTGTAAAACTACCATTAACCAATAGATGATTGAACCAATACCACAAAACGCCACAGTAATAATATTGATTAGCTTCGTGATTATAAGTATTGAAAACTTTACCTTCTTTCTGAAACTTTTCTATTACTGAAATCGCATTACTTTTCATTTCGTGTGGTTTTCTCAAAAACACTGAAATAAATACTCTTGCTAATGTTTCAATATTTACTCTACTATATGGCGGAACAACATTTGCGTGTTGTCCTCTAAGTCTTTCAAAATACAAGTGAAAATCATTTTCTTCCTTGCCTAAAAAATATGTTTCGATTTTTTCGTGAAAATCATTTAAAGATTGTAAGTCTTTGTCAATAGAATTTTGATTGTTTGCAGCGTAAATAATCATTTTCTTTAAGCTATTGTCGTTTGTCGAAATTATCTTAGCAACAACTTCAATATTATCTATGCTGTTTTCGTCAGTAGATTCTTTGTATTTTTTGAACAATTCGTTTGTGGTTTGACAACCGTTAATTATTCTTGGAAAGGTTAAGGTAAATTCTTTGTCCTTTACAGGATGTCGTTCGATTTTATCGCAAATAATAGCCAAGCCATTATTCAAAAAGGGGAAATAGCTTCTTTCAGAATTAGAATCCAATGTCTTTTTTATATCAACATTCACAGGTGTAGAACCAATGTAGTTTCTTACATTTTCAACAAAAAGTTTTTCCTTCAAATTTTTATCAGAAGTTAAAATCAATTTTTTGAGTTCCGAAAATTTTACAGTTGCTAAAAGACTTAATTCAACATTGTCAACAGATGAAAGCGGAATGTTGTTTTCAAATTTCAGTTGTATCGTGTGAAACTTAGATATTTTTTCATATTCTGTTTTCACTGTGTCTTTTTGTAAAACAGTAATTTTATCCAAAATACACTTATTCTCTATTTCACTTCTTGAAGTAATTTTGGTTCGTTCTGTATTTATCTTGTCTTCTGTAAGTGTATGTGATGTCCTTGCGGAAAGAAAGAATAAAGAAACGTGAGGTGTTTCCTCTATTCTGTCAATGAAATTTCCCGAATCATCAAGAAGTTTTTTGTAAATAGTTGAATACGGTTCAATGTCAATTGAAACTGTAAGGAATTTTACAACCTCATCAGTAAAGGCACTAAATTTTTGTTCGTCAAAACTGTTTTTAGTTGTGGATTGAATAAAAGCAATTTTAATTTGAATTGCTTCTGTTGGTCCAAATTTTCCCAAATCCGCTTCTTCCGAAACCAATCTATTGTTTACAATTATAGCAATACCATCAATACCTTGTGCTTTATTTGTGGAAACAGATTTTACGTTATCCAGTTCTTCTTCTAAAAAATTAGATGCGATTACATAATTCCCAAAGTCTTCAAAAACTTCATCGTCATTTGTTTCAGTTCTTGTTATACCAAACTTATCTGCAAATTCTTTAATTTTTGCATTTAATCCTATATCAAATTTTTGTGCCATTTACTTACTCTTTAGATGGAAAATTATCTCAGCATAAGCACCTTTATCTTTTTCAGTTCGGTTTAATACTGGTCGTTTATATTGATTAACTATTTGCATTCCTGCATTTTCTGCAATGGTCGGATACATATTGTATTTGTCGTTTGCTACGAGGAAAATATCATAATCGACAACGAGATATTTTTTTGCGTTATTCAACACATCACTAAGCCCTTGAATGTAGCTTTGTTTCGCTTCTCGTCCTTGTCCTTTGAAAAGTGGTCCGATTTCTAATTCGTCTTTTCTTTCGAAGCCAAATAAATCATAAGCATACGCATGTTGCTCGTGGTAGTCAATTAAACCAACATAAGGTGGCGATGAAAATATTCCTTTGATTTTTTGTTTCTCTACAAGTTTCGCAAAATCAGGATTGAGTTTTTTAAGTCCTTCTACAAGGTTGATGTTTCTGCTGTCACCTGTTAAGCAAGTGTGAAATGCTTCTTTTCTTATCTTGTCATATTGAGCTAATCTTTTTACAGTGTCTTTAGAATATGTTTCCCACCATTTTAGAATAGAAAATAATGGCTTACACATTTTTCCATGTTTACCACAATAATAAGTTGCTGTAATTGGTTCAAGCAATGTTGCTAAGTCTGCATGAGTTGTTGCTCTGCAACTTCTTATTGTGCGACTCAGAATTACGCTAACAATTTTTTTAGTGTCTGGATTTTTAATTTTTTGAATTTCATAAAAAACAAATTGAATTTCATCACGGATGTGTTGTGTATACCATTTGTCAAGGAATGAATCTTCTTTGTCTTGTCTTAATTTAATGTTATACTCTTTTACGAGTTTATCAAATGTTGGCAAAAACTCTTTTTCCTTTTCTTCACCATAAGTCTTTTCATCAATTTCCTTGCGTTTTACTTTGTATTTGTATTCCGGAACTGGAAAATACTTGTTGTTGAAAACATACAATTCTTTTAAAAGTCGGTCTTCAAATTCAAGCGTTTTGTGGTCAGTTAAAAATGACTTTAATGCTTTAGAAATTCTGTCTATTTCAGTTTGAACATCCACAAGGTTATATTTTGTAACCTTACAATTACCAATCATTGAATTAAAGGCAGAAACATCATTGCCAATTGCATGAATTCCTAATTCACAAGCTTGAACCATTGTAGTTCCACTTCCTGAAAATGGGTCGTAAACAATGTCTCCTGGCTTGAAATAAACTTCTTTCTTGAATTTATCTGTGTGGTTGTCAAGAAAATATTCAACTAACTGAGGAATAAATTTTCCCTTGTATGGATGAAGTCTGTGAACATGCTTTGTTGTTTCTGCTTCCTTGTATTGTTCAAATGATAAAGCCCAATTCAAATCTTCGCCAAGCTGTTCTATCCATTCTTCTTGTCTCGATTTTTTTTGGTCTTTATAATATTCAATCAATTCTTCTTTGATTACTTGTGTAGAGCCATTGTCGCCTATTTTTTTTATCCTGCCGTATTGGATAAGATAGGAAATGTTAGAAGTAGTAACATTTTTGTCCAAATACTCTGTCGCCCACTGGCTTGCTTCTTTTATTGATAGTAATTCTGTCATTTTATTTGTTTTTAGTTACTCCGTATTTAATTGTTTTTTCAGCAACTTTGAGTGCTTGAATTCCCAAGTCTTCGTCTTGAATTTCATAAAGAATTTTCTCACTCAAATATTGAATAAGCAAGGATTCTTTGTCGAGTTCAAGTATGTCAGCAAGCTTAGTAATTTGTTCTCTTGTGGCTTTTCTCTCGCCACGTTCAATTTTACTGAGTATAGCAGTGTCAATGTCGAGTTGAGCAGAAACGTGTCGCAATAGCAACCCTTTTTTCTCTCTTTTCTCTCTGATTATTTCACCGGTCGTTTTCAATTTGAAAATATTTACTTGACAATAATTGTCAAATTTAAAAAATCTTTTTGAATTGGTTGCAATAAACTTTAAGGATTTTATCAACAGTCTGCAAACTTGTCAAGAAGTCGGGTGGTGGGTGGGCTTGGCGCGGCTGGGCAAAATTAAATGTGCTGCAAATTGTGTCGGCTTGTGCTTGGCTTTGCAGCTCTTTTAATTTTGCGAAGCGTTGGTACTTTATTTGTCGGTTTTCTGTCTGATTAATTTTTGCATGGTGGTCTGTTAGGGTTGCCTGTAACGGTTGGCGGCTTGGCGTAGTGGCGGATTTTTAGCACAAAAGTTCAATCGAAGAATTGCACTTGAATCTACCACAAAATTGTCATACGAAGCACTGAACCCGCCATTACGCCAAACCGCTGTTGAACTAAACCTACGGTAGCCTTCCGCAACTATCCGTAAATTTAGCATTCAATAAAAACTATTTATTATGGCAACTAAAAAAAATCAGCGGAAGCATTAAGATATAATAAGTACCTCAACCGTGCCTGCCGTGAAGTTACGGGATTTGCAGATTTACTGCAAAGATTTCAACGCAATATTTCCATCCTGGGGCGCAGTGAAAG
>JAFDXI010000072.1 GCA_018268035.1 Bacteroidota bacterium
AAATTGTCATATTGTTTAGTCAGTCGTCTAAACTCTTTTTCTAATTCTGTCGCTGTCGTTATTAATTTCATTATTTGTAGGGTGTCGGTTTAAGTTGACCGCTAACGTTTGTATTTCCGAAAGTACGAACATGTAATAAAATTTTCAGAAAAAAATTGTTTTAAACATTATCAATGCTTTAGCTCACTTTTGCGAAAGACACATTATTATTTTTTCTGTTTCGTAAATACAACTCATCATCCAATCTTTTGCTTTGTTTTTATTTTATGCTATTGGCAGTTTCACATAAAATGTAATGTTTGCCCGGGTGATGTGGCAAACTATATTTTGTTACTCGCAATTAACAATAAGTATCCTATCAACTGAAATATTAACTATGGCTCGTAGCAAAAGAAGTTTTCATTTTTTTGAAGAATAATCTTGCAAAATCACAGAAGCGAATTACAGTATTGAAACCCATAAATGAATCGCTTCATTCAATCAATAATACAACGGTAGCTTAAATCAACCCTTTGCGCCCAATCAAATTTTTTTTCTATCGTTTATTGTCCTCACCAAAAAAAATGTTATTCATGATTTGTCTTTCTATAACTTTTCTCACACAATGCTAATTGCGCAAATCCATTAGTGTTAAAAAATATTACATCATATAAAACAAATGTTCAACTAAAATACATTTGGTAACCAAAATAAACCCGTGCTACAGCCAATCAAATCAGCTTAGGTATTGAAGTAGTTGAATTTTTTTTTCACTTCTTCAACCAGGCATGCAAAAACTAATCATTAATAAAAGATATTTATATCCTTTATTCTTTTCTTGCCCGCAGCATCCCTTTTTCAAATAATTCATTTTTCCGGTTGGCCCGCATTTCCCTGCGCAATTTCTTTTTGCCTGCACGGTTTAATGCAGAGAGCTGCTTAAGGTTGGGTTTACCGGCATCTACCCAGGCGCTGTACCAGAAATCAGCTACCATGTTGGCGGAGTGTATCAGTTGGTTGTTGATGGATGCGCCCAATGCTTCTGCATATTGTTTTGCAAACTCTTCTGTATAAACTTTTCTCATCTTGCCATAATACATCTTCTCAACATATTTTGAATCGCCCGGAAAATTTTTTGCTACTTCTTTTTCTTTTGCAAACATTTCAGGCAGCAATGCATGTGCCTTCCTGATGGCATCCCAAACCATTGCAGGCTTATCTTTTACGTATTCTGCTTTATGTTTTGAATACAGGTTGTAATTGACAGTTTCAATTTCAGGGATGGTTGATTCCCACAATGCATGCAACCCTCTCTGTCCTGTCAACTGGCCATCATAATTAATGGCTGTATGCAAAGGCACATTGGCATCTTCAATATAATGCGCCAGGTCATCAGCGTAAAAAATTATACTATCCACATTGGTATGCCTGAATGCATTCACCAATGAATCATATTCTATCAACACCTGGTAAGGCACAAGGCCATATTTTTGTAATGTATCAATTGAATATTTCTTAACGGCTGTATTATAATCCCAAGGCAATTTATAAGCAGCGCTGTCGCCATAAGCTTCGATGTCAATAAAATGTTTCGGATTCTCTGTTTTGTCAATATACCGCCTTTTATCAGGACGGATGGAACTATTAACAAGCGAGTCAATATTCGAATAAAAAAACTGACGCATATTCCCGGGTAACTGATACACTGCAAGCTGTGTTGTGGTCTCATGTACATAAAACCCCCAGCTACAAAATGACAAGATGATAACTAAACAGGAAAAGATAACTGCTGAATGATTGAAAAACTTTTTCATCCGGCAAATGTAAAATGGTTGAGGATAGAATATTTTAAAATAATTGAAAGACTAATTTATCCTTTTGATAAGCTGTATAAAAAATCATTGTTGTCAAACTAAAATTCTTACAATACCTGAAACCCTTTACAACTATGGGTTCTAAGGCCTTCTTTTTTGGAGAGGGCTTGGGGAGCCTGCATGCCTCGGGCGTAGCCTGCACGCCTCGGGTGTGTGAGATCTTAATAATCAAATTTCCATCATCACTATTTAATCAATCACTATAAAAAAAATCATAACCGCCCCCGCAATTCTCCCGCTTTAACAGGTTTTGAAAAACCTTTAAGTAAGGGCTAACAATTATCCAGTAAACTCAACGTACTTTTGCCGCCCATGAGTGGCAACGCCCAAAAATATGAAGCTGTTATAGGTTTGGAAGTGCATGCACGGCTTTCAACAAAAAGTAAATTATTCAGCAGTGATGCCAATGCTTATGGCGCTGCACCCAACGAAAATGTTGGGGTCATCACACTGGCGCTACCGGGCACTTTACCAAAAATCAATAAAAAAGCCATTGAATATGCTGTGATGATGGGCATTGCCTGTAATTGCACCATCAATCAAAAAAATTTCTTTGCACGCAAGCATTATTTCTACCCCGATCTTCCTAAAGGTTTTCAGACATCACAACATACTGTTCCTGTCTGTGCTGGTGGTCATGTTGTTATCACTACTTCGGAAGGTGAATGTAATGTGCAATTGCATCATATCCACCTGGAAGAAGATGCAGGGAAAAGTATCCACGATATGGATGACACATACAGTTTCATTGACCTGAACCGTGCAGGTACACCATTGATAGAAATTGTGACGGAGCCCTGCATGCATTCTGCTGAAGAAGCAGGTTTGTTTGTAACTGAATTGAGAAAGCTCGTCCGCTGGATTAATATCTGTGATGGCAATATGGAAGAAGGCAGCATGCGTTGCGATGCCAATATTTCTTTGCGACCAAAAGGTGCAACAAAACTTGGTACCAAAGTGGAAGTGAAAAATCTCAACTCCATCCGCAATGTGAAGAAAGCAATTGAATCTGAAATTGAAAGGATGACTGCAATGCTGGATAATGATGAAAAAATCTTTCAGCAAACCAGGAGTTTTGATGCATCCAACGATACCACATTTGCCATCCGTGAAAAAGAAGAAGCCAATGATTACAGGTATTTCCCCGAGCCGGATTTACCACCATTACATTTGAGTGCGGAATTTCTCAACAATATCAAAAATAATTTACCTCCATTGCCGCAGGTTTTATTTAAAAAATACCATGATGTTTTTGGGTTGAGTGAATATGATGCTGCACAGCTAACATTGGAAAAAGATATTGCATATTATTTTGAAACAGTAGTTTGTACATTTCAACATAATGGCCATACTGAAATTAATTACAAAGCAATTGCCAACTGGATCAATGGCCCTGTTAAGCAAATAGTGAATGAAACCGGTATTGCTCTGAATGAAATTGATGCCACAAAATTGTCAGAAATTATTTTGATTGTGGAAAGTGGCGAGGTGAGTTTTTCAAATGCATCTCTCAAATTGTTGCCTGCAATCATAAAAGATAAAACAGTCAATGTATCACCACTTGCACATGATCTCAATATAATCCAGACAAAAAATAATGATGAATTAAAAGAATGGGTGGAAGCAGTCATCAACAAAATGCCGGATAAAGTAGCTGCATATAAAAAAGGCAAAAAGGGATTGATCGGATTATTTGTTGGTGAAGTGAAAAAGCTGAGCAAAGGCAAAGCTGATCTTAAAACTGTGACCCAATTGCTGGAAGAAGCATTGAAGTAAATTTTTAAATCAATATAATGAAGTATTTATTTTATTTCTCATTTGCAACGCTTGTATTTGCGTCGTGCAAAAACGGAGACGGCAATTTCACGGTAAGTGGTAAAATAGAAAATGCGCCATCAGATATGGTTTACCTCGAACATCTGTCTTACGATACTCCTGATATGAAAGTAACAGATTCAGTGAAGATTGGCAGTGATGGTACTTTCAAATTAAAAGGTGCATCACCACAACAGGATTTATTTGTGATTGGCTTTAAAGATAACCCTGCTGTTATTTTCATCAATGATGGCGATGATATCAAAATCAATTTCGATGTTAACGGCTTTCATTATCCTGATATCACCGGCTCCGATGCATCAAAAGAGTTGTACCAGTTTATAAAAGATTACTGGCAGAAAGATTCATTGTTGTCATTGACATATTACCAGCTTGATACTATCAGCAAGACAAATAAACCAGATACAAATATTGTAAAAGAAGTACAGGAAAAATATACACAACAGCTTGGTGACCTTGCCAATGTGTTGCGCAGCTTCATTAACAGCTCCAAAAATCCTGCAGCTATATGTTTTGTTTTAGACAAAGCCAAAGGTGTTGTTGCGCCAGATGAATTGCAGGCAATGGTGGAAGGTGCATCTAAACGATTCCCCAATCACACAGGTATTACATCATTTAAAAAAGCAATTTCACAACAACAAAATTCTGATGATCCCAATGTTAGTTATGCATTATTAAATCAGGAGGCGCCAGACCTCACCATGCAATCTGTGGATGGAAAGACTATGCACATAAGTGATTTCAAAGGGAAATATGTTTTGGTTGATTTCTGGGCAAGCTGGTGTGCACCCTGCCGGGCAGAAAACCCAAATGTTGTGGTAGCTTATAATAAATTCAAGGATAAAAATTTTACCATACTTGGTGTGTCGCTGGATAATGATAAGCAAAGCTGGATGGATGCCATCAAAAAAGATGGTTTAATCTGGAACCAGATGAGTGACCTGAAACAATGGGAAAGCTCTGCAGTGACTGCATATCAGTTTGATGGCATCCCCTTTAATGTACTGATTGATCCTTCGGGAAAAATTATTGCATCCGGCTTGCGGGGCGATGCTTTGGAAAAAAAGCTGACTGAAGTATTGCAATAACAATTCATTTTATTTTTTTGAAAATAGCAGGCATTAGCCTGCTATTTTGCTTTTATAGAATATCACTCCTTTATTGTTTCAATTTTCTCTCTGTATCAAAAGACTTTCATTTCTGTTCATGAAAAAGAAATATGGTGCCATTGGAATGATAACATCATATTGGCAACAAATATTTTTTTTATTACAATAAGTCTATTTACTTTGCATTTCAAAGTGCTTTTATGAACGAATCAGAAAAGCTTTCCAACGAGCTCAGCGATATAAAACAAATTATGGAACGCAGCAGCCGCTTTATCAGCTTAAGTGGTTTGAGCGGGATTGCTGCAGGTACCTGTGCATTGATTGGCACCTGGTTTGCAGCAGATGTTATTCAAAGAAACAAAGCTGCCGTCAGGAGTTTGAAAAGGTCAATAACAGATGTTAATCTGAGATCATTATCAGAAATATTTGGTAGCCGTTTGTTCCAGATTGCCATACTTACATTGATTGCAGCGATGGTATCAGCTTTTATTTTTACCTACCGCCGTAGCAAAAAAGCAAATGTACCGGTATGGGGTACTACTGCCCGCAGGTTAACCATTAATGTACTGGTACCAATGATAACCGGCGGTATATTTTTAATGGCATTAATTCAAAATGACATTTACGGATTTATTGCACCCGGTTGTCTGATATTTTATGGCCTTGGGGTTTTAAATGCAAGCAAATACACTTTACCTGAGACGAGATATCTTGGTTATGGTGAAATTTTGCTGGGCCTTATTAATTTATTTTTCGTAGGGGAGGGATTATATTTTTGGGCAGCAGGTTTTGGCGTGCTGCACATCGTGTATGGAATTTTTATGTGGTGGAAATATGAACGTAACTAAGCATGGTGATGAAAAACCCAATTGAAAATCTCAACAAAATTTTTGACAGCAGAATCAGGCTGGGCATTATGAGTGCGCTGATGGTAAATACATCAATCAATTTTAATGATTTGAAACAACTCATCAACGTAACTGATGGCAATCTGGCCAGTCATATTAAAGCTTTGGAAGAAAGCGGTTATATAAAAGTGCAAAAAGGTTTTATCGGCAGGAAAACAAACACTTTATATTCTGCAACCAAAGCCGGTGAAAAATCTTTCAGGTTGCACCTTGATGCTTTGGAAAAAATGATCAGGAACTTATAATAGAAATTTTTTTATACTTAAACTTTGTATTTCAAAGTGCTTTTTAAAAAACAAAATATATCATCTGTTCAACTATCAGTAAGGCTTTGGCTCATAACAATGCTTAACCTTGCTTTTGGTATTACTGTTTATCTTTTCATTTTTGAACAGGGTTTTGAAGTATCTGTTTTACTGATAACAACTTTATGTTTTATCGGCAGCCTGCCTACCCTCCTGATTTTGCTGATATTAATACCAGCAACAGAAAAATTCCTGCATGGTTATAATTGGAAAATCACGGTCTTAATTTTTATGATTTTCATTATTAGTATTGGATACGGATTTATCGGAGGATGGCTTTTTGAAAACCCATTTACTGAATATTCTTCCATTCAAAATTTTCTTGAATCATCCGGTATTTATGCAGCATCCATTTTTTTTGCAGGCTTACTATCCTGTATAATCAATCTTAAAAATATCAATAAATATTTCCAATTACCATCAAATAAAACACAGAAAATGGAAAACAATTCCATGCAGCCTTATGATGTATCCATGCAGGCTGCACCCGCTAATAAACTTTGGGTTAAAGGCTTTATAACAGCAGGCCTGATATTAGTGATGATGATACCTACTGTTTTTGTTTATAACCTTGTTGAAGAAAGACAATCAAGACAGGAAGAAGTAAAAGATGAAGTGAGCAGCAAATGGGCCGGCGCTCAAAACATTACATTCCCGTATTTGTATGTACCATATACTGTGGCCACTACAAATGCTGATGGCAAAACAACTATTGCGACACATTCATTCATCATCCTGCCAGCCAACCTCAATGTAAATGGTACTGTATCAACAGAGGAAAGAAAACGCTCTATTTACAGCGTGCTTTTATATAATAGTTCTTTGAATGCAAGTGGCAGTTTTAATATTGAAATACCAGATGGTATTGATGCTTCAACCATCAACTGGGCAGGCTCAACATTATGTTTTGGTATTTCAGATTTTAAAGGCATTGAACAAATGGTTACCACAAAATTCAACAATATTAATTATGATCTTGCTGCAGGACTGCCTTCTAATAAACTTGATTCAATTGGCTTATCTGCTCCTGTTGCTTTAACAGCAGAAAATGTCGGGCAACAAATTGCTTTTGCAATGCCTTTAAAAATTAAGGGCACAGATCAATTGCATTTTTACCCGATGGCAGGTAATAGCCATTTCAAAATAACATCTGGCTGGCACAGCCCATCTTTTGATGGCAACACATTGCCCAATGAAAGGACATTGGATAATAAAGGCTTTGAAGCAGTGTGGAATTTCAACAAAGCCAATCTTCCATTTAATACTTTACTCAAAGATTTTAATTTCAAAAAAGAAGACTATTCTTTTGGAGTCAGCCTGTTGCAGCCAGCAGACCAATATGTAAAAACAATTCGCTGTGTAAAATATGTCATCTTATTTATTGGCCTGACATTCTCATTATTTTTTATTGTTGAGATCATGCAGAAAAAACCATTCCATCCAATTCAGTATGTGTTGGTGGGACTGGCACTTGTCATCTTCTTTACACTGCTATTATCTATCAGTGAATTTTTATTGTTTGATGTTGCTTATCTCTTTGCTGCATTGGCCACAGTGTCGCTGATCACATTATATGCAAAAAGTCATTTCAAAAGCTGGCCTGTAGCAGGAGTATTTGCAGGTACAATAGGATTAATTTATGGTTTCATTTTCATTTTAATAAGACTTGAAGATACAGCCTTACTGGTAGGAAGTATCGGTTTGTTTATCATCCTTGCTACTGCGATGTATGCCAGCAGGAAAATAAACTGGTATGGCAATACAATTGTTTCAACGGCTGGAATGTAAAAGCTTATAGTTGCTAACCCTGAATTTTAAAACACTGCAAAAACATGTTTAACAGAATGCAAAAACAACAATTAAAAAGTAATTCAAAAAAATATTTTTTGTCAAACCATTTAAAAAATAAAAACCATGATACGTATTAAAATCGCACTGAAATCAATGCTTTCATTACCAGTGTTATATGAATCATCCAATCATTTCCTGTTCATATTGGGTGCATTTATTTATTGTCTAATTGTGTTCATTGTTTTAAAGACATTCAAATTCAACAGGGACAGGTTTTAAAAAAATAAATCAAAAATTATGTCACAGGAAAACAGCCAGGCTGTTGTTTATAAACAACAAATAAATAAGGCGTTCACCAATGCCTGGAACGGTATTACATACTTTTTTAAAAACGAACGCAACGGAATCATACAAGCCGGTGTAGCAATGCTGGTGCTATTGCTCGGGTTTTATTTTCATCTTTCACCATCTGAATGGATAATCATTATCGTTTGCATTGGCGCCGTAATCGCTATGGAAATGATGAATGCCGCCATCGAACAATTATGCAACCTTGTTTATAAGGAATATCATCCTGCAATAAAAATTATTAAAGATGTGGCTGCAGGTGCAGTGTTGTTTGTTGCCATCATCAGTTCCGTTATCGGGTTGATTATTTTCATTCCAAAAATTTTACAATTGTTATGAAGCTAAATAAATTAAACGACATCCAGAAGTTGGTCACTGTTTCTGTAATGTTTACTTTATCATTATTGTTTATCCGTGCGGTATATACACATACACTGACTTATTTTTTTTACCCCTGGAATTTATTTCTGGGATTGCTACCACTCTTCTTCAGTGGTATGTTATTGAGGCAGAAAAAATTTAACCTGATAAGCATTATGCTACTTTCTTTATGGTTATTGTTTTTGCCCAATGCACCTTATCTTGTTACAGACATTTTCCATTTTGAAACAAGACCACCCATACCCCAGTGGTTTGATCTGATGCTTGTGGTTTCCGGAGCATGGAATGGTATTTTATTTTGCATGATATCATTATTGTGGGTTGAAAAATTTTTGAGAACCAGGTATAAATCAAAACTGGCAGAAGCATTAATGTTTTTGACATTGATACCTTGCGGTTACGGAATATATATCGGGCGATATTTACGGTATAATAGTTGGGATGTTGTCACAGACCCTGTAAGCCTTATCAAAACATCATCACATCATCTTTATCATCCTTTCCAAAACCTGAATGTGTGGTTGTTTACGATGGTGTTTGCGGTTTTTCTCGGCATCATTTATTTCACCATAAAAAAACTGCCGCAGCTTATGATGCAACGGCAGTTTAAAAATGAATAAAAATATTTTTTTAAAAATCAAATCCCAGAGACAAATAATAAACTGCAGGCCCCCTGAAAATTCCACGCATTTGCCAGCCCACATCGCCTCTGATGAAATAACCCAGCAAAGTACTTCTCACACCAAAACCATAGCCACCTGCAAATGGGCCGAGGCCACCCGCTTTCACCTTTACTGTCAATGGGCTGGGAACGCCGTTATCATTACTGGTAAATATTTGTGTTGGTCTTTTAATATTGCTCAAAGGCCCGTTCCATGCTGTGCCTAAATCAAAAAACTGTATCACCTGGAAATTACGAAGGAAAGCATTGTTAATAGGGGTGCTGAAAAGTGTTGTAAATACAGGCAACCTGAATTCACTGTTCAACACAATATTGTTGCTGCCATTAGCAGCATTCTGATCAAAACCCCTGAGGTTTACTGCCAGGGTCTGGAATGAATAATCCACACTTGGATCAGCAGTATTTATACTATTAAACTTCGGGAAAATATTTCCATCAGTGCCGCCGAGATAATAAATAAGTTTTGATTCACCCAAAGAAAAATCACCGGCGGCTCTTACTGCCCAGATAAAATTCCTGTAAATCTTCAGGTAATGTCGGGCGTCAAAACCAAGATTGAAAACAGAACCACCTTGTGGTGAATTAAAAAATTCAGCATAAGCTTTCCACCTCAATCCATTCCATATATTGCCAGTAGGATTTATGGTGTTGTCATACACATATTCCAATCTTGCCTGAATGGTATTGACAACAGAATCTTTTCTTTTTAATAGATCAGGGTAACCTGTATAACCATTGATACCATTGGCTAATGGCTTTAAAATCCCTATATCTTTTCTAAGGCCAACAGTTAATTGCAAACGTTTTGTTTCATCAAAAGGATAAGCAATATTAGCCTGGTAAAGATGTGTGATCACTTCATTGTCAGCTGTATTCAGATCAAGACCCAGAGAATCATCAATACCGGTGAAAAAGCCTTCATAGTTGGTCACATTGCTCCGGTAATAAGTAAGGCCCCAGTCGAGCCGCCTGCGATAATTCTGGTAAGAAACAAAAACATCCTTATCTGTAAGCGATGTACCCAATCTGAAACCACCAATCAATTTTACATCTTCCATTATATCACTTACTCCCACCCTAAACATAAAGCCTGCAGGATCATTATTTAAATAAATAGGCCCTTGCTGATTATAACCACCAAATGGCTGATAACGGTTGATAAGAATATTGTTATTAAAGCCAGCTAAAACATAATCTGCTTCATATTTTTTCTTATAATCAAACAGTTTTGCCTTTTTTATATAATTAATCTTTTCAGGTATATAACCACCCGAAGTATTGGAAGTATTGTTTGAAGAAGTATCTTTCTTCTCTTCTTCAAATTCATTCTGGAACTGATTATTATTTTCTGGTTGCGGCGCTTCTTCAACCTGAATAGATCTGCCACTTTCGAGTTTTTCAGCAGTAATCATCCTGCGCACAAAATCAGTGGGACGTGCATTTACATTCCTTTTTCTCAATGCGGCTGAATCCACTCTTAGTTTATATAAAAATTTATAGTCACCTTCCTGTCTCACTTCACTCACCTGGTCGTTGTTGCCGGCAACTCTTGTTTCCAGTAAACTGCTTTGATAATTGGTGATGGGGAATGTGTAAGTGCTGTCCTGATAAACTTTAAAATACCTGATACTATCGGGTTGTGATTTTTGCCAGGCCATTAATGTTGAATCCATTTCTTTCGGATCTGGGTTATGCAAAACATCTCCTCCAATATAATATAATGTGTCAAGCCCGCCTGTTTGTGAAGTGAAGAAACCAGCCCATCTGTTATTGATACCGTTTTCATTACTGACAAATGTGTAGTGGTTCTGGTTGTATTGCATTGGATAACGGGCATCACCATATTTCATATTGGTGAGTTGTGTTATTTGCCTGAACTCACTGTTGTTATTGATATCAGCAAGAAATATGTTGAAATGGTTTCTGCTTGGCAATACTGTATCAGCATTTGGTGCGTTGATACCCGGCCTGTTGGATGCAAAAATAATTCCTAACCTGCCACCAGTAAACGAAACAAACGCAGGGTCAAGATCATCATACACATCATTGGTAATTTGTTTGATAGCACCATTATCAATCCTGTAAGTATAAATATCACTGTGGCCATTTTTTACAGCACTCAACACAAGTGTGTTGGCATTAAAAATAAAACCTGCATCGAGTATTTGATCAAAACCGTCAATCTCCTGTTTAAAACGTTTTAGGTTGGCTACCACATCATAAACAAACATGTAAGTCTTTCCTTCTTTTGTATAAATGCAAAGCAACCGTGTGCCTTTACCATCCCAGGCAAGGATAGGCATATTAGGGTTCATATCACCTACAATAGTGCGCACACCATAATCAAGTAAAGTGCTTTCCTGATATAGATTGTCGAAAAATTTTACTTTGTATTTACCTTTTGTAAACTGTACTACTGCGTAAGAATTATTTTTTGGGTTAGGGTTAGCAGCAAAATGGTAGTAGTCGCTTTTGCTGGCATCTTCCACAACTGTAAGTTTTCCACGTGGTGCATTGCGGCGACGTTTTATATCATCAACATATCGTTGTTGTTCTTCATTCATAAAATCAGCTAAAACTTCTTTGAATTTTTTCTGGCAAATCCTTTGAGATGCTGTATTCAGGTTTTTATACAACCGGGCGAGATAAAGAAAATAAGTTACGTTTTGCGGTTTGTATTTTCTTGCGATATAATACCAGAATGCATGGCCGGCCATAGTGGGTTTATCAAATGCAAACTGGTAGAAATTATTATAATTTCCGCTTAATATCACATTTTTCAAAGCATCATCATCTTCAATGCTCCAGGGCCTTGCCACATATTCTATATAGCCATCCGTTAACCATTGAGGCAGGTCAAGCAAAGCCTGGTTGCTGGCAAATTCTCCCAAATCATCTCCAAACAAAATATTGTTGGTAAGAATTTGTGCTATACCCTGCCTTACTTTAAGTCTGAAAGTATTGTGGTTGCCATCAAAATAAAGAGGCACGCGGTTGTTCACTAACTTGGTTAATCCACCCGCATTTTGCCAGTCAATACCCAGGCCGATATTGCTGGTTTTATAATCATCATAATTATTATAGATAACCAGTGTAGCCCTGCGTTGCAATGGATAGTTGACTTCATTTTCGATAGAGTCCAGTTCTTCTTCAGCTAACTGAAGTACATATTTTGCAAGCTCCAAACCACCTGGGTTATAATAAATATCAAAATTTTTTGATTGGTAAAACTTCCAGTCGAATTTTTTATACTGTACACGGTTTTTTCCATATTCTACTGAATTAACCTGGGCAGTAACTAAAAAAGGCAAGAGCAACAGTGATATTCCTAAAATGATTCCCGTTCCTAAGCGTTTACTTTGCATAAATATCATTGAAATCTTAAAAATAGCCAATAACTTGTAAAGGACTTGCAAAAACATTATGATAAAAGTAGAGTATTTTACATTCAATCCCTTTGCTGAAAATAGTTATGTGTTGAGCAACGAAAAAGGGTATGCACTTATTATTGACCCGGGATGTTATTTTGACGAAGAGGAAAAAAAACTGTTTGGGTTGATTGATGCAAACAGGATTAAGCCCCTGCAGTTGTTAAACACTCACTGCCATATAGATCATGTTTTTGGCAATAATATTATCTATCAGCAATATCACCTTGAGCTATATATTTCAGAAGGTGAAAAACCTGTATTGGATTTTGCAGCAGCCACTGCAAAAATGTATGCCTTAAGATTTACTCCTTACACCGGCAAACTTCATTTTTTAAAAGAAGGGGACACTGTTTTTTTAGGAAATGATAAGCTGGAAATTTTTTTAACCCCCGGCCATTCACCAGCCAGCATTTGCTTCTATTGCAGGGAACAGGGTTTTATTATCAGCGGCGATGTATTATTTAATGAAAGCATAGGCAGGTTTGATTTACCAGGTGGCAATGAGCAACAACTGTATAAAAGCATCCGTGAAAAATTGTATGTGTTGCCTGACGACACAATTGTTTATCCTGGCCATGGCGAACCAACTACTATTGGCTATGAAAAAAAATATAACCCTTTTGTGAAGGGTTGAACAATGTAAAATCAACCGGTATAAACCCTTGATTTTGCATTTAAATATTTCTTATGAACAATGTCGTGCATGGGTTTTTGATACACTTTACTTTCCACCCATGAAATAATATCGAGATAAGAAAAAGCACGTAATTCAAAACGATTGCCTTCGAGGTGTTTTATTTTATAAAGAAAATTTTCAAACTCAGGTTTTAATTGTTTGGGTGATAATTTCAATGATGTCCTGATAAACTTAAATATCTCTTCTTCCACCACTGAAAGGTTTTTCATTTTAGCCATAAAGCGATATACTGACTTTGTGAGAGGCTCAATGATTTCATCATTTCCTAATTCATAATGCGCCATCAGGTGCAATAGCCTTGCATAACATTGCAGGTCACTACGCAGGTTGCCGTGTTCATTTATCACGCGATGCAGGTAATCAATGCAGGCAGCATAATCACCATTGCTAAAATAGAGCTGTGCAATTTTATAATTGAAAACAAGGATCCTGTGCAGGTCCACATAAGTTGCATATTGCTCCAATCCTTTTTCAATACCTGGAATAATAGTAACACCTGCAGCAAATGTACCTGTCATCAAATGCCAGTTCAGCTTTGCCGCACTGATGTATATGAAAGTATGGATACGAAAATTATCATAAGTCAAAGCTGCCTGTGTTGAAGCAAACTTTTCAAATTTTTTTAATACCAATTGGAATCTTTCATAACTTCTCAGATTAAACAAAGCATTCAACAATGTGTGCAGGCCTTTAATATAATGGCCGGTTTCAACACTAACCATGGCCGGCTCTTCACTAAACAAATCAATCCAACGCTTACTGTAACGGTAATACATTAAAAAATCCTGGCGAATAAAAGCATACCAGCAAAAACTTTGATAGAGGTATAGCCGTTCATAAAAATCAGTGATAGTTTCAGTGTTAGGCGGCAACATATTTTTAAAAAATGCACGGACACCTTTTTCATCCTCCTTATTCCTGGCATGGCCATTCTGCACATACCACCTGTACAGCAATAAAGCAAGATTGGAAAGTTTCACCACATTTTCAATATGTGTGCTGATATCGGTGGCTTCCCTTGCAATCTGTTCTGTTTTTTCTAATGAGCTCCTCGTGATATGGAGTGTTTCTATTTTTTTCTCCAAAGAAATAACCTGCGCCAGGAAATTATACTTATGGTTTGCTTTTGCAAGATCCTTTGCCCGCTCCAGCATTTTAAAACTCTGTAGTTTCAAACCCCGATAATAAAGCACTCGGGCATAATCGAGTAGTTCACTTAACTGCAAGTCAATATTCACCGAAGTTTTTAATAATCTTAAACTGGCAAGAAGCTGTTTATATAAATGGGCTTTTAAATTGGCTAATTGAGGTTTGGTAACGGGTTTAAGCCGCCGCATCAAAATTTTTTCATCATACTCATCCATTTTATCTAAAGCATCAAATAGCTGGATGATTTTGAGGTTTTCATTTGATGAGCTTCTTTTGATATAAAGTTTAAAATGTCGTTTCTCCGACTTTTCAAGCGATTTTACCAATTGAAATAATGCGTCTGTAAACCTGTTGGCTGTCATATCGTTTTTTCCTTTCAAATCCTTTGCCAGTAAGGGTTTCAACTATTTTTTAACCCTTTTGCCATAATCAAAATAAGTCTTTTTTGTTTTGAATGGCAGCAAATCTGGATATAATTTTACATCAGTTTAGTAAATCACAAGGCAAAGCAATCGTAGAGAAGCAATCTGAAAGAGGCCTGAACTAAACAAATAAACGAGATTATTTGAAGTTTTTCATATGGCAAGCAATCGTTAGAGGCCGTTCCGTTTCCACGGAGGGGCCATTTTTTTTGGCGCACTAAATTAAGACTATATTTTAATCGTCCAATTTTATTTTCAAACTTTTCAAAATAAGTGCTCTTCAATTTTTACAGATTTTGATTTTCATAGTTGAAATCATTTTATCTTTCACCTCTTAACTATTATCATATTTTATGGCATCTTTTGAAGTGACAGGTGGTAAAAAACTAAGCGGTGAAATAATACCACAGGGCGCAAAAAACGAAGCGTTGCAAATTATTTCTGCAGTGTTGCTCACTGCAGAAAAAGTTACAATAAAAAATATACCTGATATATTGGATGTAAACCTATTGATTGATTTGCTGGGATTATTGAATGTAAAAACGGAACGTATTTCAGGTGATGTTTGCATCTTCCAGGCAGATGATGTGAATGTTGAATATTTTGCTACAAAAGATTTCAGGGAAAAAAGCAGCCGTATGCGCGGCGCTGTGATGATAGCAGGCCCCATGCTTGCCCGTTTCGGTAAAGCATACATTCCCAAACCCGGTGGTGATAAAATCGGCCGTCGAAGATTGGATACACACATTATAGGTTTTGAAAAATTAGGTGCACGGTTTGAATATGATGATGCCTATCATGAATTTGTTTTAAAAGCACCTGAGCTTACCGGCACTTATATGTTGTTGGATGAGCCTTCTGTTACCGGCACTGCAAACATTATTATGGCTGCAGTGATGGCTAATGGCAAAACAACTATCTATAATGCAGCATGTGAACCTTACCTGCAACAGCTTTGTAAAATGCTCAACAGGATGGGAGCAAAAATTAATGGAGTAGGCAGTAATTTATTGGAAATTGAAGGTGTTGATGAATTGCATGGCACAGAACACTCCATGTTGCCTGATATGATAGAAGTGGGCAGTTTTATCGGCCTCGCAGCGATGACAAAAAGTGAAATCACCATTAAAAATGCAGGCATAGAACATCTTGGTGTTATCCCTGATAAATTCCGACAATTGGGGATTCAAATGGATTTTCGTGGTGATGATATTTATATTCCTGCACAGGAGTTATATGAAGTGCAACGATATCTTGATGGCAGCACATTAACAATTTCAGACCATCCCTGGCCGGGTTTTACACCTGATCTACTTAGCATAATTATTGTGACGGCTATTCATGCAAAAGGGAGTGTATTGGTGCACCAGAAAATGTTTGAGAGCAGGCTGTTCTTTGTTGATAAGCTGATTGATATGGGCGCACAGATTATTTTATGCGACCCGCACAGGGCAGTAATTGTAGGCAATGAAAGAAAACGGAATCTTAGAGGCGTTGTCATGTCAAGCCCTGATATACGCGCAGGCGTTTCATTGTTGTTTGCAGCATTAAGCGCTGAAGGAAAAAGTACCATCCAGAATATTGAACAGATACATCGCGGTTATCAAAACATAGAACAGCGTTTACAAAACCTTGGTGCAGCAATAAGAACCATCAGTTAATCTTTTTATAGTATGGAAATTTTATGACCCTGCATCTCATGCATCATAAACAGTTGCATGAAGATGTTGCTAATTATACTTTGCGCTTTTTTATTTTCTTATTGCAATCAAATCCATCAACAGGAAGTTGTGGCAGATAGCAATACTATTACAGATCAAACAACAAGTTTTCCTGTTAGTAGCTGGCAATATTTCTTACAACATCTGCCAGAAAACAAAGCGCCAATCCTTGATTATACATGCAAGCCTGTATAAAACCTGGCAAAACATTTTTCCATTATCAATTATGATATAGGCACACAAGACCTTCAGCAATGCGCAGATGCTTTGAAGCGGGTAAGGGCTGAATATTTATTTGCACAAAAACGATTTGATGAAATAGGTTTTCATTTCTGTAGTGGCCAATTTTACACCTGGAAAATGTATTGCAACGGAGAGCTCCCAGTTTCAAATGGCAACAATGTATATTTTATTTCAACGAAAAAATTGCATGACCATTCTCATACCTCATTGAGAAAATACATTGATATCGTTTATACTTATGCCAACACTATTTCATTATGCAAAGAATTAATAACAACAGACAGCCTTGCTGTGGATACTGTAATTATCTGGCCGGGCAGCCCGGGTCATTGTTGTATAATCATTGATGAAAAAATAATGCATGGAAATGAAAAATTATTCAAACTGGCTGAAGGGTATATAACTGCGCAATCTGTTTATGTACCCAGCAATCCATACAACCAGCAATTAACCCCTGGTACAAATTAAACACAACTGAAATCATTACCGCAAGTTGTGATTTTAAAAATTTCTATTTAAAAAAATTTGAATGATTATCATTCTAAAATTTTTACCCACACATATTCATCCATTAATTCTTTATTTTTAAAAACATTTTTCCTGCGAATGGTTTCGAGGTAAAAACCATTGTTGCGCAACACCTGCATTGAAGCTTTGTTATGTGCATATACCTCAGCATAAACCCGCACCACATCAAATTGTTTTTCGATATAATTCAGGAGTATACGCACAGCTTCTGTTGCAATGCCATTGTTCCAAAACGCTTCCCCAATAAAATACCCCAGCTCCATATTTTTTTTATAAATATCATCTTTGGCAACACAACCTATACTACCTGTTAGTGCAGACTGATAAATGACAGCAAAATTCATTACAGGCTTTTGTGTTTTGCAATGTGCAATCCAGTTCTGAGCATCTTTTAATGTGTATGGGTGTGGTAAGCTGTCCCTTACATTGTTCCAGATTTTTTTATTATTGGCAATAAGTGCAAGTTGTGCAGCGTCTTCTTTTTTCCATGGACGCAGGTGGATATCAGATGTCATTTGAAATTGTATATGATTTCAATTGCCCAAAGCATTATTTAACAACCTGATGGCAATTTCTTTATATTGTGCAGGTACATATAACTCTATTTCACCAAAAGCAAGATAGCTGCTGTCCTGTTTATTCAACAATGCCACTTTCACCTGGTTTTCTTCAAGCATGCCTTTAATAATATTGGCTTCAAGATAATCTTTGGTAGTGTATAGTTTAAACCAATCTTCCATTTTGCAAAAATAAGGCTTATGCAAAATGCGACATCAGCAAAAGAATTATAGCAAAAATGAAAAATATAAAAATGATTATGCTAAGTGTATTTTGAAAGTTTTTCTTTTTAGCAATTTCTGGTGTCCTTGAATTATAAATACTGTATTTAGTAAAGTATAGCCAACTGGTAAGTTTATGACGGCGGCCACCCGAAAAGAACATTATTGTTTTTACAATAATTATAATAAACAGCAAGGCAACAATTATGTAAAAGGAAGTCAGGTAAAATTCCATAGCCAACTGCTTTTATTGTGAATACAGGATGTTTTGACAAAAATATCTTTTAAACCCTAATGATTTTCATAAATATTTTTTCCTAACCAAAAATTATTCAAGCCCTAATTCTGCCTGTATTTTTTCCAAAGCCTTACCTTTTGTTTCCGGCACTTTGGTTATAACCCAAATGAGCTGCAACACCATCATGCAGGAAAAGAAAATAAAAATCACCCACGGTGTATCTTTTAAAATACCATTTTTATCGTCAATAAACACCGGAGATACCAAAGTGATGATGGCAGCACAAACCCAATGGGTACCTGCGCCAAACGACTGGCCCATTGCACGGATCTTATTGGGGAAAATTTCAGATATAAACACCCAAATCACAGCACCCTGTCCTATTGCGTGTGAAGCAATAAACATAGCGAGAAAACTAACCAGCATGATAGCGCTGCTGTGATTATAAAAACACCATGCAACCGCAGCTAGACTAATGATATAGCCAATTGAACCGATCAGCAATAAAGTTTTTCTCCCAATACGATCAATTAAATACAAGCCGACAAAAGTGAAAATAAGATTGACACCACCAATAGTGATAGAACTAAGTAGTGAATCATTGGAAGCTAACCCTGCACTCTGCAGAATGCGTGGAGCATAATATAAAATAAAATTGATACCCGAAAACTGATTGAAGAATGCAATGAAAAATGCAAGGCTTAAAATCTTAAAATGTTTTCTGTTGAAAAACGGGACATTTCTGCCACCAATATCTTCATGCCTGATAGCATCTTTAATTAAAGTTATCTCCTCTTCAAAATTTTTTATCCCTAATTTTTTTAATACATCTCGTGCGGCTTTTTCACTGCCTTTTGTAATAAGCCATCTCGGGCTTTCAGGAATAGAAAAAACCATGACAGAATAAATAGATGAAGGTATAGCCATTACACCCAGCATCCATCGCCAGTCATTGATACCACCAACTCCTTTTAAAAGATAGTTTGAAATGTATGCCAGCAAAATCGCAAAAACTATATTGAACTGGTACATGGCAACCAGTTTACCCCTTGATGATGCAGTAGAAATTTCTGAGATATATGTTGGTGCTGCCACAGACGATACGCCAATACCGATTCCGCCAATAAACCTGAAGAAAGAAAAAATATATGGATTCTGCGCCAATGCCGAACCGATAGATGATATGGTGAACAATATCCCAATCCATATCAACACTTTTTTTCTGCCATATTTTTGAGTGGGTATGCCACCCGTCAATGCACCCAAAACTGTTCCCCACAATGCCATTGACATAATAAAAAAACCATGTTGCCATGGTGTTAGATGCCATAAATCCTGAATGGGCTTATCCGCCCCGGAAATAACAACGGTATCAAAACCAAAAATAAAACCAGCTAATGCTGCTGTTAATGAAATAACAAACAATTCATTTTTTTTTGTGGAAACTGTCTCTGCCTGCATACTTGTTGATTAAACTTTTTTTCAGTACTCTAATTGGTATATTTATAAACCTGATAGCTAAAAACGATTTTACCAAAATACAACTTATTCTGAAGCTGGTGTACACAAAAATTTCTTTTGCATGAAGTATTACTCTTTAATTAAAAAGATGTAGCTAAAATGACAATAAAGCCAAGTGAATCATTTAGATTGAATAACTTATCAGAGAAATATTATTGCGATACAAGTAATTTATGCAAATTATAAATCAGTTATAATTTTTAAATGATAATGAAAAGTGAGGATTGACAACATAATATTTATCTGTATCCATGGGGTATTCGCCATAATCCAATTGAACAAAAGAAAACCCGGGGTGCATTTCCCACAGATATAATTTTCTGTTACCATTCATTTGAAAAATTTCGGGTAGCAATTCAATAATCAAACCATTGGCACAGATTTCCTCCATCTGTTCCTGTGGTGTTGTGTGCTCATTTTTATTATCATCTATTTTGCACCATTGTCTTTGCGCAAAATAGTTGTTGGTTACCAACAGGATTTCTTTATGTGTATTATTTGTTTTCATCTCCTGTTTTTTTAAATGTTCTGAATAACCATTTAAAGATTTGCATCTTTATGCATTGGACGTTTTCCAGTAGTAAAGGATACACATGATTATAAAAAGAATCAGTTAAAAAAATTGTAGGACGAAGTGGCGGAAATTGTTTTTCTTGTTGCTAAATATATTAGTTTTGCTGACTTTAAATTTTAATAATGAAAAACGAAAAAGAAATCAGCCAGGACAAGCTCAAGGCGCTGAAATTAACCATTGAAAAAATTGACAAAGATTTCGGCAAAGGCAGTGTGATGATGATGAATGAACGCAGTGATCTGCAAATGGAAGTAATCTCAACAGGCTCCATTGGTTTGGATATTGCCCTGGGTGTTGGTGGCTTACCCCGTGGCAGGGTTATTGAAATTTACGGTCCTGAATCGAGTGGTAAAACCACTATTGCAACACATGTCATTGCTGAAGCACAAAAGAAAGGTGGTATCTGCGCTATCATAGATGCTGAGCATGCCTTTGATAGTTCTTATGCACAAAAATTAGGTGTTGATATTGACAACCTTTTAATATCACAACCAGATTATGGTGAACAGGCTTTGGAAATTGCAGACCGTTTGATTCTTTCCGGTGCTTTGGATGTTGTGGTGATAGATTCTGTTGCTGCATTGGTTCCAAAAGGAGAACTGGAGGGAGAAATGGGTGACAGCAAAATGGGCTTGCAGGCAAGGCTGATGAGCCAGGCATTGCGTAAGCTTACAGCCACAATCAGCAAGACCAACACGATTTGTATTTTCATCAACCAGTTGCGTGAAAAGATAGGTGTGATGTTTGGCAACCCTGAAACAACAACCGGTGGTAATGCATTAAAATTTTATAGTTCAGTCAGGCTTGATATCCGTCGAATGACTCAGATAAAAGATGGTGATGAAGCTATCGGCAACCATGTAAAAGTGAAAGTGGTTAAAAACAAAGTGGCTCCTCCTTTCCGCACTGCCGAATTTGATATCATCTTTGGTGAAGGCATCAGCAAAGTAGGTGAATTAATAGACATGGGTGTTGAATTAAATATCATTCAAAAAAGCGGGAGCTGGTTTAGTTATGATGGGAATAAATTAGGACAGGGCCGTGATGCAGTAAAAGCTTTACTGAACGATAATGAAGGGCTGGCAACTGAAATAGAAAATAAAATAAGGGCAAAAGTAACAGAGATGCAGACCACTGGCGCTGAATAGATTTTTTAATTCAATTTGATTATTTTTTTAAACACATATTTGAAGGGTATTTCAACACAAAAAGAACTTCATAAGATCAATTTTGTTGCGTGTCGGCAGAAAGCATTTTGCAGAGTATTCTAACGTTTTGAATTTGAAAAAAAACAAGCATAACTGATGGCAAACAATCATTCATCCGACATCAATATAAGATACATAGTCATTGTTTTAGTTTTGACTTTTATATTACCAGCAGTTTGTGCTCTTATACAAATATTGATTAACAAAGACACAGTTTTTTCATTTGAATTACTTGGTAAATGGTTTATTTTTTCAGCAGTTGGTCTCAGGCTTTTTATTGCAGGTATCAAGCAAACAACAGACCCTGCTTTTACTGCCAAAGAAATATTTCATCTTGATAATCCCGAGAGTTTCCCTATTGTCAGGGAATTAGGTTTTGCAAATCTTTGTTTTGGCCTGATAGGGATTATTTCATTGTTTTTACCGCAATGGAGAGTGGTCAGTGCCTTTGGTAGCGGTTTGTATTATGGCATTGCCGGCCTACAGCATTTTATAAAAATACCTGTTGGTTTAAATGAAAAATTTGCTTTAATAACAGATATATTAATTTTTCTTATCCTCCTGGTATATTTTGTGAAAATGATTTAGGGTAAAAATGATTTTTAAAAAAAATCAAAGGTTAAAACATGTTAGCAGATATATCAACAATTTTTGAATAACTACTTTGATTAAAACTCAACCAATAAATTCTCAACATACTAAAACCCTTTACGAAAAAAACAACACTTTCTAAAACTCAATACAGTAAAGGGTTTCAGCATATCCTATCAACAATTACTGTGAAGTAATTTCTATTTTGCAAACTTCTTTTTCAATAATGACAATGCATCCTGCACATTCATTTCAGAAAGGTCAACCTGCCTGTTGGAGTGATGTTGACGTTGATTATTTCCTGATGGTCTTTGTGGCGCTTCCTGTGTTTGTTTGATGGACAAAGCTATGCGCTTCCTGAGCACATCCACTTCCACAACTTTTACTTGTACCTTATCATTAAGCTTTAAAACTTCTGCAGGGTCACTGATATATTTATGTGCAATCTCACTCACATGTACCAATCCATCCTGCTTCACACCAATATCAACAAATGCACCAAAGCGGGTCAAATTGGTTACAACTCCTGGTATGACCATTCCTGGTTTTACATCATCAATTGAATATATCTGTGCAAATTCAAACTGTTCAATTTCACTACGTGGATCAAGTCCTGGCTTGCTCAATTCTTTCAGGATATCTTTTATAGTTAATTCACCAATAGTTTCTGTGATATATTTTTTGGTATCAACTTTTTTGAGCAATACATCATTGCCAATCAGAGATTGCACATCTGCCTGCAAATCGGTTGCCATGGCTTGTACTATTGCATAAGCTTCAGGATGCACAGCGCTTACATCTAAAGGATTGTCGCCATCTTTTACTTTTAAAAATCCTGCACATTGTTCATAAGCTTTCTGACCAAGCCTCGGTACCTTCAATAGCTGGTTTCTGTTAGAAAATTTTCCTGTTTCTGTTCTGTATTGAATAATATTTTCTGCCAGGCTATTGCCTATACCACTTACATAACTGAGCAAATGTTTGGAAGCTGTATTCAGGTTTACACCAACTGCATTCACACAACTTACTACTGTGGCATCCAGTTTTTCTTTCAGCCTGAATTGATTTACATCATGCTGGTATTGACCAACACCAATACTTTTTGGATCAATCTTAACCAACTCTGCCAATGGATCCATCAACCTGCGGCCGATGCTCACTGCTCCTCGCACAGTAACATCATAGTTGGGAAACTCTTCACGTGCTGTTTCACTCGCAGAATACACAGAAGCGCCATCTTCATTCACCAAAAACACAGGTAGTCCCAACTGTAATTGTTTAATAAACTGTTCAGTTTCCCTGCCAGCAGTTCCATCGCCAATCGCAAATACCTGAACGTTATATTTTGAAACAAGTGATTTTATTTTTGCCGAGCTTTCATTTGCTTTATTTGGTTCATGCACAAAAATGAGATCATTATACAGCAACTCACCTTTTTCACCAAGGCATACTACTTTACAACCTGTCCGATAACCCGGGTCAATTGCTAATATGCGTTTACTGCCAAGGGGTGCACTCAACAATAACTGCCTCAGGTTTTCTGCAAACACGTTGATAGCTTCTTCATCAGCTTTTGTTTTCAGTGCTGACCGGAATTCTGTTTCAAGGCCAGGCTGCAACAACCTGCGGTAAGCATCTTTAGCAGCTTTCTTTACCTGTTCAACACAAGGGTTTAAACTATTTTTTACATATAGCGTTTCAATGATGTATAAAGCATCTGTTTCAACAGGTTCAATATTCATTCTTAAAAATCCTTCCATAAATCCACGCAATACAGCTAAAATTCTGTGAGATGGAACTTTTGAAATTGGTTCACTATAATCAAAATAATCTTTGTATTTGGCAGCAGCTTCTTTTTTATCTTCCAGCACTTTGCTTTGCAATGTTGCTTCATCTTCAAACAGCTTCCTCATTTTTGCACGCAGCACATCATCTTCATTCATCATTTCTGCAATAATATCCCTGGCGCCCTGCAATGCAGCATCTGCATCTTTTACGTTTTCTGAATTATACTTTTTAGCTTCATCCTGCAGGTTTAATGATTCTTGCTCCAATATCTTTAATGCCAAAGGCTCCAAACCATTTTCCCTTGCTGTTTGCGCTTTGGTTTTACGTTTTGGTTTATAAGGCAAATAAATATCTTCCAATGCAGCAAGTGTAGCAGCTTTATTAATTTTTTCCTGCAACTCATCAGTCATTCTGCCCTGTTCAGTAATTGTTTTTTCGATGAAAGTTTTTCTTTCTGTAAATTCTTTTAATGCTTTCGCTTCTTCCAGTACCTGTTGTATCTGCACTTCATCCAATCCGCCTGTTTTATCTTTGCGGTAACGGGCGATGAATGGAATAGTAGCGCCTTCTTCAAAAAGATGTAATACTGCTTCTACCTGTTGTGGTCTAAGTTGAAGTTTGGTTGAAATTGCCTGGTTAAACATTATCATCACATTATTTTTTTAGAAAATTTTCGGGGTGCGAATATAGTGTGATGTAATTCTTTTTTTGATTGTAATCTTTTTAAAAATTGAGTTATAATTCAGCGCCAGTTTTTTGATATGAATAATACTGCCTGAATTAAAAATTATTATGAATTGAGAAATAATTTTTATGATTCAGGGAATAGCAATTTTTTCAACTGGGTTTACCTAAACTTTATTTTTATTATTTATCTTGGAAACGAAATAAATCAAAGCCGCATGTCAAAACAAAATCAATCATCCCGCAGGAAATTTTTGCAACAGATTGGCGCCACCAGTCTGTTGGCTGCTACATCACCACTCAGCAGCTTTGCTGCAAAAGAAAAAGCAGAAACAAGAAGATTATTTTATGAAAAGAAAATTTCAGCTGCAGATACAATCCGTGTTGGTGTAATCGGCTTTGGCATACAAGGCCATTTTGATTTATCAACTGCTTTGAAAGTACCCGGTGTGCAACTTGCAGGCATCTGTGATTTATATACTGGACGCATTGAGAATGCAAAAGAAACCTATGGCAAAGATTTGTTCACAACAAGAAATTATAAAGAACTTTTAGAAAGATCAGATATAGATGCAGTCATCATTGCAACCACTGATTGCTGGCATGCACAGATCACAAAAGATGCATTGGCAAAAGGTAAAGCAGTGTATTGTGAAAAACCAATGGTGTATAAAATAAGCGAAGGCGATGAAGTGGTTGCAGCGCAAAAGAAAGCAGGTAAAATATTGCAGGTTGGCAGCCAGCGGGTAAGCAGCATTGGCCTGGCAAAAGCAAAAGAATTATTGGCAGCAGGAGAGATTGGAAAATTAAATATGGTTAATGCTGTGTATGACAGACAGGGATCAATCGGTGCATGGGAATATACCATACCCGATGATGCCAATGCTGATACAACAGATTGGGAAGCGTTTATTAAAGTAACAGAAAGGATGCCTTACGATTCAAAGAAATTTTTCTGGTGGAGAGCATTTAAAGAAGTGGGCACAGGTGTTGCCGGTGATTTGTTTATTCATTTATTAAGTGGCACACATTTTATTACTAATTCAAAAGGGCCTGAAACAATTTACAGCACAGGCCAGTTTAGTTATTGGAAAGATGGCCGCAATATGCCTGATGTAATGTCTGGTGTAATGCAATATCCTGATTCACCTGAACATCCTGCATTCCAATTAACATTACAGGTAAATTTTATCAGTGGCACAGGCGGTGAAGAACGCATTCAGTTTGTAGGTTCAGAAGGTGTTATTGTTGTAGATGGAAATGATTTGCATGTTACTCACAGCATCATGCCTGAAGCGCCTGGTTTTGGTGGTTATGATTCACTATTTACATTTTCCAAAAGCATGCAGGAAAAGATGCAAAAAGAATATGATGCAAAATGGACAAAGGCACAACAGCAAAGACCTACAAAAAAAGATTTTGTTTATAAAGCCCCTAAAGGATATGATGAACATTTAGATCACTTCACAAATTTCTTTGACGCGATGCGCACAGGCAAACCTGTAGTTGAAGACGCCGTATTTGGATTCAGGGCTGCAGCGCCTGCTCTGTCATGCAATGAAAGTTATTTTCAAAAAAAGGTTATACAATGGGACCCGGTGAATATGAAACTGGTGTATTGATTTGATAAGAGAAAGAATAGTATAAAGTTGAATTGATTTTTATGCTGCTTTATTCTTCTCCCTTTTTGATCTGAAAAGAATCTTTTGTGGAAATTCCTTTTCTGTGTAAAAACCTGTTTGTCCATGGTGGCATTGGCGATGGATCAATCCATAAACCTGTTTTTGATTTTCTTGCGGCAACTTCTAATTTTTCCAGGTCTGCATCATGGTTATACTTTTTGAAATGCCATGCCATCCCTGCTTTTATCATTTCATGGCTCAATTCTCTTCCATCATCCAGGTAAGTGAAAGCTATCAGTCTGCCATTGCTGTCTGTTGAATGAATTTCCACTCTTACAATTTTTCCAAAACACAAAGATGCCAGGTAGTTTTTTGCTTTTCTGTAAAATGGCATTCCTTTTTCAGGTGCATCAATTCCCTCCATCCTTACACGCATGGTTTTTTTCCCGTTTAATAAAATATCATAAGTGTCGCCATCAACAATGCCAATTACTTTTCCTGAAACAACACTATTATTAAATTTTTCCTGATGTGCTCTATTAAATGGGATGAACATCAATAATGGCAAAAGATATGAAAGCATTTAAAGGATATATTGGAAATAAAAATATTTTCTCTACCGTATTTGCGAATGGCTAATTTTTAAAGCATCCACCATTGCCCTTACTTCTGTTTCATCAGCAATATAAACGTGGCCATAATCGCTCACTGCTTCATTGATATATGTAACAGGGTTGGGAGCAATTTTCCTGGCTGATGAATGAAATTCATTTGCGCCTGTTGCATTTCTCAACGCTGCAATGTTGGATGATTTTACACCTGCACCCGGCATAATGATAATCCTGTTGCCAGCTTGCAGTACCATTTGTTGTAAAATCTCTGTTGCCTCGGGAGCCGCTGTTTTATGACCTGATGTCAGCACACGTTCACAACCACAACTGATGATATCTTCCAATGCTTTAAAAATATCCGGGGCGTTATCAATTACACGGTTGCAGGTAACGCCCATCGGGCCAGCCCATTCCACAATTTGTTTAAATCTTTCTATATCAATCTCACCATTCAATTTTGAAATACCCACAGAAATGCCATCACAACCAAGTTGCCTGCATATTTCAATATCATCCCGCATCATGGCAAATTCTTCATCACTATAAAAAAAATTTCCAGCCCGTGGCCTGATGATTGGATATAACTGAATGGATATTTTTTCTCTTGCCTGTTTGATAGCGCCGTAGCTCGGTGTTGTGCCGCCTTCTACCGGGTTATCACAAAGCTCAACCCTGTCAGCACCACATCTTTCTGCAATCACACAGGTATCAATATGAAATGCACAGATTTCTAATTTTAAATTATCAATCATCTGTTTTATTTGTAATGACTTTTTGCAGGAAAAACACCTGTTACGGATTTGCTTTGTACTGCATATTCAAAACCCGGTTGCAAACTATAACCTCCATACTCACCGTTTTTATTGATAGCGATAAAACCAACCTGAATTTCTTTTGCTTTTTCAGGACTACGCTGAATGATTCTTTCCACTGCTTCCCTGCAGGCATCTTCGGGCGCACGGCCTAATCGCATCAGTTCAACAACAAGATGAGAGCCAACTATACGGATAACTTCTTCACCCACACCTGTTGAAGTGGCTGCACCAATTTCATTGTCCACATATAATCCTGCTCCAATGATTGGTGAATCACCCACACGGCCATGCATTTTAAATGCCATCCCGCTTGTAGTGCAGGCGCCACTTAAATTGCCATTCACATCAATAGCCATCATACCAATAGTATCATGATTGTCAGGTCCACCCGGCATTGGATCTTTACTTTTATCATACAACCTGTTTTCAATATTTATTTCAGGATGATAGTTTGCTGTCTTCAACCATTCTTTCCATGCTTTTTCACTCTCGGGTGTAAGCAGGTTCTGTGCTTTAAAACCATTAGCCAATGCAAACTGTAAAGCGCCATCGCCGGCTAAAACTATATGTGGTGTTTTCTCCATCACCATGCGGGCAACAGAAATTGCATGAACAATATTTTCAAGGCACATCACAGAACCACAGTTATAATTTTCGTCCATGATGCAGGCATCAAGCGTAACATGGCCATCACGATCAGGCAAGCCGCCATAACCAATGGTTTGATTTTTCGGGTCAGCTTCAGGAATTTTTACACCTGCTTCTACTGCATCCAATGCCCTGCCTCCTTTACTTAAAATTTCCCAGGCACCAGCATTTGCTTCTTTACCAAAACCCCATGTGGAAACAACTATTGGATTGTCTTTGATAATAACCGGAACCTTTTTTTCATGTGCCAGCAAACGGGTCCCGGTGAGTGCTGCTGCTGATCCCAACGCTGCTGTCTGCAAAAATTTTCTTCTTGATGATGATGCCATGATTAAATTATTTATGTGTAGCTGATTCTGCAAATATCCTATTCAAAAAAATACCAAAGTGCAAATGTTTTTATGGTAAAGCATAAACGATACAGCTACTAAATAAGCGCATAAATGTATTGCATCAGCAATTTAATCTTACTATTTTTTGTTGTCTTACACATTTTTGTTTTTAAGAATTGGCGGAAGAATTGTTAATGATTGCGGATTGTAACATCCACCACGCTGAATTATTACCTTTGCAGCCTATGCAGTTTTATTGTAATTCACTTACTGAATATAGCAGGTTGAAAACACGTGAAGTAAAGGTTGGTGAGCTTTTATTGGGAAACCTTCATCCCGTTCGTGTTCAAACTATGACAACAACAGATACGATGGATACCATTGCTACTGTTGAACAAAGCATCCGTTGTATTGAAGCCGGTGCCGAATTGGTGCGCATCACAGCGCCATCAAAAAAAGATGCGGAAAATTTACTGAATATAAAAAATGAATTGCACAAACGTGGTTATACTACTCCGTTGGTCGCTGACATTCATTTTACACCCAATGCTGCAGAAATTGCTGCACGCATTGTTGAAAAAGTGAGAGTGAATCCAGGCAATTATGTTGACAAGAAAAAATTTGAGCAGATTGAATATACCGATGCGGAATACGCAGAAGAAATAGACCGCATCCGTGAACGGTTTACACCTCTGGTGAAAATTTGTAAAGAGTATGGAACGGCCATGCGTATAGGCACCAATCATGGTTCTTTAAGTGACAGGATCATGAGCAGGTATGGTGATTCGCCCAATGGTATGGTGGAAAGTGCAATGGAATTTTTGCGTATTGCACGCGATGAAAATTATCATAACATCGTGCTCAGTATGAAAGCAAGCAACACGCTTGTGATGGTGCAGGCTTACCGGTTATTGGTGCATACTATGTTTGCAGAATTTGGTGAAATATATCCTTTGCACTTAGGTGTAACAGAAGCAGGTGATGGTGAAGATGGAAGAATAAAAAGCGCAGTGGGCATCGGTACTTTATTGGAAGACGGACTGGGTGACACAATCCGTGTTTCATTAACTGAAGATCCGGAATTTGAAATACCTGTTTGTAAAGACTTAGTAAAACGTTATACTAACAGAAACCATCATGCGCCTATTCAACCGTTACAGGCCAAACCTGTTGATGCAGGTGTAACTGAAAACATTTCCACTGGTATACAACAAAATATTTCGCTACCTTATAATCCATTTGAGTACAAACGTCGCAAATCCCATAAGGTGAATAATATCGGTGGCAGATCAGTACCTGTGGTGGTGGCTGATTTTATGCTGAAAGAAAAAATCAATGCTACTGATCTCACTGCTATTGGTTATACCTACGATGCTGTTACTGATAAATGGAACATCAGTGATGCTGCTGCAGATTATATATATACCGGAAACAAAACTTTGGAGTTTCATTTACCAGGTACATTAAAAATTATCTGCGATGCAAAAACATGGTACCAGCAGAAAAACAATGCTTCAACCGGAGGAGGATATGCTGAAAATATTTTCCCATTATTTCATGGCGTTGAATATCTCGAAGTAAATGAAAAATCAGCAGCACAAAATTTTATTGCCATAGATGTACATGCGATTGATAAAGATATCAAAGGAAAAATCTTTGATTTAATTGCGACTGATGTTTCGGCAGTACTGTGTTTGTACTCTACTAATAAACACAGTATGGCAGATGTGCGCCGCAATATGATAGAGCTGATGGATCGGAATATAAAAACGCCGGTAATTATTTGCATAGAAAGCCATAACGAACAGGTGGATGATCAGTTGATACAATTTTCATCTGCAGTGGGGGCTTTGTTGTTGGATGGCTTTGGTGACGGCGCCTGGTTGATAAATGACCCGGAAAAAATGGACAATACCAAAATCAGTGGACGAAATTATATTTCTATTCAAAACAATTACCAGTTTTTAAACGCTACTGCATTTTCTATTTTACAGGCAGCGAGGACACGTATTTCAAAAACAGAATATATCAGTTGCCCAAGTTGTGGGAGGACATTGTTTGACCTGCAGGAAACCACTGCAAAAATCCGTGAGGTCACCAATCATTTAAAAGGCGTGAAAATAGCCATCATGGGTTGCATAGTAAACGGGCCGGGAGAAATGGCAGATGCAGATTTTGGTTATGTGGGCAGTGGTGTTGGGAAGATTACTTTATACAAAGGCAAAGAAGTTATCAAACGCAATGTTGACAGCCATGTGGCTGTAGATGAACTGATAAACCTGTTGAAGGAAAACGGTGCATGGGTTGACCCGGTGTGATTGATTGAAGAAAGTTTTTTTTCTTAAAGTTGTCAATGTTTGGATAATGTATGAGCATCCTGCATAAAATCTATCAGCGATTTTTCTGTGCTTCATGCTTTCCATTCGAATGACGCTTCGAATACATTGTGCAGTTTATCTTCTTTAATTTTTGTATTGTTCGGGCTTGATAATAATCCGTTTAATGTTGAATAGATTGTATGTCTTTGCAAGTGTTGTATTAAATCATATACTTTGAAGCGTTTGCAATAAGATGCAATATTTTTGAAGTTTTTGCCTGTATTTCTAAATGCAAATACTGCATGTACAGACCAGGCATAATTATATAACCAATGATAAATTGCCTTTTTGTTTTTATTGACTGAACCGGTTGTACTCAGTATCCCGGGCAATACTCATATTGAATAACCAGAGCCAATTATGATAAGTGAAGGCTATGAAATAAATGCTATTTTCTCGTGGTATATTTTTTCGCATAACGCAAAGAGCTTTTCAACGCACCTGGTTTTGCCAAAGAGATAATGCAGGGGAAAGAAAAGGATGTCTATTCGAAGGAAGTATCGCAAAGACACACCTTATAAAAACCGAAGCCTGCAGCGAGGACCACAACAATCCAAAAAAAGCCGGTAGAATGAAACCCTGGAAGCATACATAGTCTGCGGTATAGTTTCGCCACACACCTTATAGAAAAAGGAACAGATGTAACGATGATACAAAAATTACTTGGGCATACCGACCTAAAGACAACCATAATTTATCTACATACCAATAATAAAGACCTTTTAAAAATCATAAGCCCATTAGATGATTTAAAGTTAACCTGAGTTGTATTTGCGCTATAAATAATTTTCAGCGCTTTTTTTAAAAAAGGGTTGATATGCAAGTAATTAAAAATATTGTTCTACAGAAAATGATAGCGTATTTTAGCTGAATAATAATATTATGGGCAACTATAAAAGGCAACACAGCATATAATAATGGCAACAGACGACTGGTATAGAAATTTAACATGAGACAGAGTCATTGAGACTGAATTTGGAGCACTGCTGAAACGTTCGAGAGGTACTTTCAACAAGGCACAGTATATAAGCATTCAAGCAAGAAAAGGATGTATAAAATTTTGAGAACGTAAAAGATATTCAAAAATAAAATAACAATTAGACCTCAGACAAATCTTTGCATTTGCAAGGATCACAAAAAGAATTTATTTCAGCACAAATGAATATAAAATCACTTCTTCATTTAAACATATTATAAAAAAATCAAAATCGGATTGTTACAACTACAATGAAAAAAGAATAATACTAAATAAATGATTTTCAGTAGTAGAATTTTTTTATGAGTTGCGTGTTATAACATAAATTAGCGCGTTGAACCAACATCGCCTGTACAGGCGCTGAGTCTGGATTCTTTCCTAACTTGTAGTTTTATTTCACATTCAAAAAACTATTAAGTCATGGAAAAAAAAATCATTAAGCCCGCAAGCTGTTGCGGCACTGGAAAAAACTAATCAGTATTTATCCATTGGTCATTACAGCTCACTGACCATTCGCAATTACCTGGCAGAACTTCGTTTTATTTTTGTGTATTATCCCGATGTAGATCCAATGGATTTTACAGAAGAAATGCTCATGAGTTATTTACTGTACCTGAGTAAAACCCTTGGTTGCAGCCGGGTAAAATGCAAGATGGCTGCCCAAAGTATTTCCTTCTTTATGCGCCATGTAGCAAAACGCCCTTATGTAATTCCTACCGTTATTTATCCGCGGCCTTCCACTACACTTCCTTCAGTAAGGACAACCCCGGAAGTGATGAAGCTCATTGATGGCGTGCAAAATATCAGGCACCGCACTATCCTGATGTTGCTCTACAGTTCCGGTATGCGGGTAAGTGAAATAGCTAATTGCAAAATAGCCGATATTGATTCAAAGAACATGCGCATTAAAGTAGTGCAGGGCAAAGGAGCCAAAGACCGCTATACCATTATGTCTGAGCAGGTGCTGCTGGAACTGAGAGCTTACTATCTTATTTATAAGCCCAAAGAATATCTCTTTAATGGATACAAACCGGGCAAAAGATATAGCGTTCGCAGCATACAACACCTGATGCAAAAAGCATTGCTAAAAGTAGGGCTTGAAAGCAAAAACTATACGATACACACCATACGCCATAGTTTTGCCACCCATCTTTTAGATAACGGAACGGACCTTTATACCATTAAAAAATTGCTTGGCCACAATAACATTCAAACTACCATGAGGTACATGCACCTGACCTCACGGCGCATTGATGAGATCACCAATCCTTATGATGCTTTACTGGTGGCAAAAGATAATAACATCATTAATCAGAATTTAAAATAATGTGTTATGTTATCCTATACAGCGCCGCGGGCAACCATTCAACAGTTGCTGCAAAAACATGAGCTGCCGGTAAGTAAAAATCTTCATGTACAAAAGGTATTACAGCGAATAAAAACATGCCGCACCTCAGCATTAGGCTATCATGTGTATCAGTGCAGTGATGAAAAATGTGGTCATGTAAAATATCAATACCATAGTTGCAGAGACAGGCATTGCCCTAACTGCGGCGCTGTAAAAAAGCAAGAGTGGATAGAAGCCCGCATGCAGGAACTGCTTCCGGTAAAATATTATCACGTAGTATTTACATTGCCTCACGAGTTAAACAGTTTGGTGATGGGTCATCGTAAGCTTTTGTATAAACTATTGTTCGATGCTTCTGCGCAGACGC